>JAMOTA010000019.1 GCA_027068435.1 Sulfurovum sp. | reverse complement strand
TTGATTTGTTTACTTATATTTGGTTGTCAAAGATCACTCAATAACACTCTTTTTAGCTACTCACTAAACGTCCATGTGTTGTTGGACGCGTATTATAGCACCTTACTCTCCTATTGTCAAGTGGTTTCACTAATTTGTTAAAATTCTTTTTGTACTTACATTATAAGAATAAATTTTACTTTTTATTTCTTGGATCTAACACTGTTTGAATTCTATCTGACAAAAGATTTGCAGCAAGAACTAGTATAAACATAAAAATAAATGCAGAAAAAAGTGACCACCAGACCATAGGTTCTCTTGCCATTTCAAGTCTTGCTTGATTTATCATATTTCCCCATGAATGCATTGTAGGGTCAACACCTACACCAACATAAGAGAGTACAGCCTCTGCTAGTACTAACCCAGAAAAATCTAAAACTACAGATATGAGAATAATATGCATTAAGTTAGGAATAATATGACGACGAATAATGGTAAATTTACTCACACCAAATGCCTTAGCTGCTGTTACAAACTCTATTTGGGATATTTTAAGAGTCTCTGCACGAAGTAATCGACAAAGTCCTGTCCATGAAGTAATACCAAGTATAAAAATAAGAAATAATAATCGTAAATCTGAACGTTCTAAAGTAGTCTCAAACCATGTAGGGTTATTATCCATTATTACTTGCATTGAAAGTACTCCTGCAGCGATAAGTAATACACCTGGAATTGAACTTAATGTTGTATAAAGGTATTGAATTATATCATCAATCCATCCTCCAAAGAATCCTGCACTAACACCTAATAATATAGCTACAGGTAGCATAATAAAAGTAGTTAAAACTCCTATAAGTACACCTGTACGAATACTTTTTAAGCTTTGATAGAGGACATCTCCCCCTACTTTATCTGTACCTAAAACATGATAGTCGAAACTAAGTATATAAAACCATGTAAAGATAGTAATCAACAGAAGTGAAATTATATACGCAGTACGCCAAGGTAGTTCACTCTCAAAGCCTCTTTTTTTACGCCATAACAAATGTATAATTATCAAAGTTAAACTTATACATATTCCTAGAGTAATAGCAGTAAATGATTTTGAGACTATATCATCACTTTTACCTACATATTTAAGAGGTAGATACTCTTTTTGTATAACTCCTTTTTCATCTACAATAATAGATGATGTATATTCAGAAGTAGCAAAGGGAGCAGAATAGGTACGCTCTGTATACTCAATGTTATGCTTTAGAATTAAATCTAAAAGACTTACTGTATCTGAATACTGTAGTTCTGACTTTTTACTCTCTTTTAACTCCATTGAAAAACGTAAATGTACAGAATCAAGAAGAGTAAAAAGTAAATAAAAAAGTAAAACAATTGAAGATGCCATTGCGATGCTTGATTTGAAGATAGTATGCCACTGCTTTCTCACTTGTGGGGATTTAGCAATAAACCAACTCCAAGTAAGCAATGAGATAACTAAAAACCAAACCATTATATCTGTCCAAAGAAATACTAACTTCATGATAGTTTTATCCTTGGATCAAATAAGGTATAAGAGATATCAGTTAAAATTAATCCTAAAATATAAAGTACTGAACCTAAAAATACCATTGCTTTAACAATAGCAAAATCTTGTGCATTTATAGCATCTATAGTATAAGAACCCAAGCCAGGGATACCAAAGAATGATTCCATAATAAGACTACCCATAAAAAGGATAGGAATAACTACCACAACCCCTGTTAAAATAGGTAACATTCCATTTCTCAAAACATGCCCAAAAAGTACATCTACTTCAGATAGTCCTTTAGCTCTAGCTGTTCTAACATAATCTTGGTTTACCTGTTCTAAAAAGATACTTCTATACCATCTTACCCCTGAACCTATCCCAGAGAAAACACCTATAAGTACAGGTAAAAGTATAAACTTTATAGCACCCCATCCACTCTCATAACCAGAGATAGGAACCCAATGCCACATTTTAGAAAAAAGTACTTGCCCTGCTATAATATAAAAAAGTCCAGAGATTGACATAATCATAACCGCAATAATCATCATACTAGTATCTAGTGTAGAGCCACGAAATAGCACCAATAAGAGTGATAAAGAGATATTTGTAATTAATGATATTATAAATGTGGGTAGTGCGATAGATAAGCTAGGAATCATTCTCTCTTGTATATCTGAACCTATATCACGGTTGCTATCGGAGTACCCAAAGTTAAAGGTAAAAAGCTTAATAGACTCTTGTACAAAAAGCGTATCTGTTACAGTTTTCATACCCTCAACATTACTATTAAAAAAAAGTGGTTTATCATACCCTTTTTCCTCTTTCCATGACAAGATAAGTTGAGGCGTTACTTGTTTAGCTCCTAGTTGAGCTCTTGCCATGTCATCTGGGCTATTTACCATAAAAAAGAGTATAAAAGTAATAAGATTTACCCCTATCAAAATAGGTATTGCATACAAAATGCGTTTAATTATATATGTAAACATTTAGGATTTTCCTTTTATTACACTACTTTGCCGTAAGATATAAGCATAATATAGAGAATAACTTAAAATAATGATTAAAAATAGAAGTACTCCCAACGGCCATAAGATAGGTTGATTCCACTCTTCTTGTTTTTTTGCTCTTAATTCTGTATCAATACGTTTATATTTAAGTGTATTATTTGCCATAGCATGAGGTTGAACATTACGATACCACTTATGAGAAAGAGATAATGACTTTGGATGCATTCCCCAAATCCAAGGAGTATCTTCTCTTAATATCTTTACCATCTCTTTAATTTTTTGCATTCTAAGAGGAGAGTTTTTCATTGTTTTCATCTCATTAAAAAGTTTATCAAACTTAGGATTTTGATAATTTGAAGAGTTTATTCCTGCACCATTTGTGTTAACTACTGCATTACCACCATAAAGTAAAAAAAGAAAATTTTCGGGATCTGGATAATCTGCGTTCCATCCCCATGAAAAAAGTTGAGCTTTTCCTTTTCGTATTTTATCTTGAAAACGGTTATAATCAGTTGCTCTTATAACCAGTTGTATCCCTAGCTTATCAAACTGTTTTCGTCTCCAGTCCATTAAGGCTCTATCATCAGGTCCTGTTGCAGTTGTATCATAATAGAGTCTTAATCGTTTACCTGTTTTTTTAGAAATTCCATTAGGATAACCCGCTTCAGATAATAGTTTTTTTGCCTCATCTAAAGATTTTCTTTCATATTTTCCATCTATCCAATTATAAATAATACTATTTGTTCCTTCTTTACCTTCTTCATATCCAAAAATACCTGGGGGGATAGGACCTTGTGCTGGAATACCTCTTTCATTAGTAAAGATAGAGATATACTCCTCTTGATTCTGTGCTATGCTAATAGCTTGGCGTAACTTCTTAGCTGACGAAGAATATCCACCTACGATGGGATCTAACATATTGAATGCTAAATAAAAAATAGAGGGTTCTACTGAACTTTTTAATACAATACCCTTATCTCTCATTTCATTACTTAAGCCCATACTGCCTGAAGTAGAAATTTGTACTGCTTGATCAAACGCTTCAGAACTTATACCTGAAGCATCATAGTATCCTTGTAAAAATTTATTCCATAATGGAATACTCTCTTTTTCAAGAGAATAAATAACTTCTTTAATAAAAGGAAGCTTTTTTCCAGAGTCTTCTAATAGTTCTTTTGGTATATGAGATTTTTTACTCTCTTCTTGAGTTAATCGTGGATAATTCTCACTATGATAGTTAGGATTTACAAGTAATTTCATCTGTCGATTTGGATTATTTTCAGCTAAATAATATGCCCCTGTACCTACAGGAAACCAATTGAGGGTTAAATTTTTAGCAATAAGTCCAGACTGTTGATAAAACAGATCTGCTTCCCAAGGAATAGGCGCAAAAAAATTCATACTCAACCAATATAGAAACTGTGGATACTCTCCTTTAATCTTTATAGTTAAGATAGTATCATTAAGAACTTTTACTCCATCAATCGAATATGAACGTAAATCAACTAATTGATTTTTTTTCTTTTTTTCTTTAACAATAGAATTAATAGACTTAGAAAATGATTCTAGTCCTACAATATATGCTTTCATATTGTCTAAAATAGGCGAATGATTTTGTCTTACTGCCATACGTTTAATAGCATATGCATAGTCATTTGCAACCAAGTAGCGAGTAGTTGATTGTTTAAAATCACTTAACTTAGTTATCTGCATTAAATCATTGTTAGAGAGCGATCCATAAAGTAAACCTCCATTATTATCTTTTACAAAACAAGGATGATTTTGATACAAAATATCTTCTCTTAGCTCTAAACGATATTGTGAAAACATTACTTTAGAAGAGTTCTCTTCTACTTCATTACCCTCTTTATCTAAATAGGTAATAGTTGGCATTTTGGTAAGAGTTAATGGTTCTAACACATAAGGACGTTTCAAATAATTATATTGTAAAGGTGGTTCATATATCTGCCCAATAATAGCCCACTCATTTGCGCTATATGAAACTACAGGGTCAAGCCTTTTAGGTGAGATAGAAAAAGCCCTATATAGTGTTTTAGATACATCTTTTTTTATAGTATGTGGGCTATTCCATATCGTAGAAAAGATATTTGATGTAAAAAATATCATTAAAAAGAGATATCTTAAGAAATTACTAGATATTAAACTATTCATTGAACTAAAATACACCTTTTTATAGATATTTATCAAAGAGTAGATTTTAACATAATAATTATCTATCTATAATATATTATCAATATTATTTATTATAATGATTTAGATTACTCATTTACTTTTCAATTATAAGTAACATATTTAACCATTTAAATAAGTATTTATTATTATCTAACTTAATTTATAGAAATTAACTTAGATTTAAATAATGTTACTCTATTATTTTATATGAAAATATTTTAATATGAAGGAAAGCTATGGCACGTTTAATAGTTATGGGTGGTGGAGTCTCTGGACATACTGCTGCAACATTTGCAAGAAAATGGCTCGGAGATGAGCATGAAGTAGTAGTGGTTACTCCAAATTCACAATGGAATTGGATTCCATCTAACATCTGGGTTGGAGTTGGTCAACTGGCAAAAGAGGACGTAGTCTTCTCATTAGCTCCTGTTTATGAAAAAGCTGGAATTGATTTTAAGCAAGCAAAAGCTGTTTCAATTCATCCTCATGGAAATAAAGAGAGTGATAAAGAGTATATTACTATTGAATATACAGGGCAAGATAAAGAGGGTCAAACAGAAGTAATAGAATATGATTATCTTATTAATGCTACTGGTCCTAAACTAAATTTTGATGCTACACCTGGTTTAGGAAATGGAAAGGGTCACCTTGGAGAGCATACTGTTTCTGTATGTACTGCAGATCACGCTGTTCATGCAAGTTTAGAACTTAACCAAATTTTTGAAAAAGCAAAAAAAGGTGAAAGACAAAAAATTCTTGTAGGAACTGGTCATGGTATGTGTACATGTCAAGGTGCTGCATTTGAATATATCTTTAACATCGAACATGAAGCAAATAAAGCTGGTGTAAGAGATATGCTAGATATTAAATGGATTTCTAATGAATCATTTATGGGTGACTTTGGTATGGGTGGTCTTCATATGAAAGTTGGAGGTTACGTTGTAAGTTCTAAACTTTTTGCTGAATCACTTTTTGCTGAGAGAGATGTTCCTTGGATTATCGGAGCACATGTTAACAAAGTAGAAGCAGGAAAAGTAAGCTATGAACTTCTTGATGGAACTATGGGTGAAGAAGAGTTTGACTTTGCAATGCTTATCCCACCATTTGCAGGTGTTGGTCTTAAAGCATACGATAAAGAGGGTGCAGATATAACAAGTAATATCTTTGCTCCAAATGGCTTTATGAAAGTAGATGCAAAATACGATGCAGGTGCTTACGAAAATTGGAAAGCATCTGACTGGCCTCGTACTTACCAAAACCCTGATCACAGCAATATGTTTGCATGTGGTATTGCATTTGCACCACCACACCTTATCTCTAAACCAGCAAGTTCTGTAAATGGAACTCCAATTAACCCTACACCACCAAGAACTGGTATGCCTGCAGGTATTATTGGTAAAGCTGTTGCTCATTCAGTATGTGATCTTATCAATAAAGGCAAAGAGGCTCATTTACATGAAGCATCAATGGCTGAAATGGGTGCAGCATGTGTTGCATCTGCTGGAAAAGGTCTTACTTCAGGAACTGCTGCTGCGATGACTGTTTACCCTGTTGTTCCAGACTTTGAAAAATACCCAGGAACGGGACGTGATACAGACTATACTTTCGGTGAAATCGGTCTTGCAGGACACTGGATTAAACATATCTTACACCATATGTTTATCTACAAAGCAAAACTTAAGCCAGGTTGGACGCTTATCCCTGAATAAGCCACTATAAAATTAAAGGAGACACAATGAAACAAGAAGAAAAAAACTTTGAAAAACATAACCAATTTACACTCACTATGATCCCTGGTGGATTTGCTAAAAAAATGAGAACTTGTCTTCTCTTTCAAGCATTTAGATTTGCGGTTATTAATATTAAAATGTTAGTAGTAGTAAGTAAAAGTCACTAATATTTAGAAGAAGAGCTTTATGCTCTTCTTCTCTTTCAAATATTTATGAAGTTTAATCCAAAATATTTAATCTTCATAAATATTTTACTCCCCCCTCTCATATTAATCCCTAGGAAAATCCCATGATTCAAACACTTAAATACTATCCCGATACCTCTATTAACGTAAATGCTGGTCCTGTAAGAGATTTTAAGGAGAGTTATCTACTTATTTATGAAGATATAGTAGATACGATGAAAGAAAAAGAACTCACAGCTTTAAGTGCCATTCAGATTGGTCATCTTTATCAGCTCATGGTTATAAAAGAAGATAAAGAGTATGTTGCTTATGCAAATCCTCGAATTATTACGCAAAAAAATATTTTTGACTCAACTGAAATATGTAGTTACTTTCATAATCACCCTATTACAGTAAAACGTTATCAAACACTCAGTATTATTTATGAAGATGAGCATGGTAACATGCAAACTAAAAAAGTAGACAATAAAGAGGAGGCATCAACATTTCAAAGAATGATTGATTATCTTTTTAATACTACACTTATTGATAGGCTACCTCTACATCAAAAAGAACAAGCGGCACGTGCCATGGCAGGTAAAGGTGATATGCCTATCCTAGAGGAAAATGCATTTTGTCCACCAGAAAGTAAAAAAGTTTACTTTGTAAGTGTTGCAGACAAACTACTCTTTTTTATGCTTGTTTCACTTTTTCTACCACTTTTTAATATCTCTAAAGAGACTCTATCAAGTTGGTTTACTTATGATAAAGTTGCTTTTCCTATGGTTATAGCATTAATGGTTGGATTTTTTATCTTTGCAAATTATGAAGCTAAGAAATTTAAACAGTGTACTTCATGTCAAGTAGGAAATAATATTGGAGTTGTTCTTAAAAGAGTAATATTTGCTTTAGTGTGTATTGTTAGTGCTTATTTTATTGTAAACCCAAATTAAATATATTTGCAAGAAAAATTTCTTGCAAAACATTCCAAGCAAAAAGCTTGAAAAAGAAAGTCTGTATAAATACTGACTATCTTTTTGAGAATTGTGGAGATCTTCTCGCTTTTTTCTTACCTGGTTTCTTACGCTCTACAACTCTACTATCTCTAGTAAGAAGTCCCATTGGCTTAAGAATTGCTCTGTAAGATGGTTCAAACTCTACAAGAGCTTTAGTAATACCATGTTTAAGTGCATCTGCTTGAGCAGAGTAACCACCACCAAGTGTAGTAGCCTTGATATTCATGTTATCAAGTTGTTTAGTAGCTTCAAGTGGAAGTCTAACTTTCATTTTCAATGTTTCATGTCCACCTAACCATTGGTCAAGAGTTTTACCATTGATAAGCATTTCGCCGTTACCTGGAGTCATCCAAACTTTAGCGATAGCCGCTTTTCTTTTTCCTGTTGCATAAATAGTTGCCATGATTACGCTTCCTTATTGATTTGTGCTGTATGTGGGTGTTCAGAACCTGCATACACTTTAAGTTTTTTAAGCATCGCACGACCCAGAGTAGTCTTTGGAAGCATACCTCTTACAGCCAATCTGAAAAGTTTTTCAGTATGGTTTTCTAGCATATCACTAAGTTTTTTACTTTTAGTTGAACCAAAGTAACCTGAGTGAGTAAAGTACTCTTTTTGCTCTAGTTTTGCACCTGAGAATTTTGCTTTTTCAGCGTTGATGATTACTACATAATCCCCACAATCTACGTTTGGTGTAAATGATGGTTTATGTTTACCTCTAAGAAGTGTAGCTACCTCAGTTAAGATACGACCAAATGTTTTACCATCTGCGTCTATCAAAACCCAGTCACGTTGTACGTCAGCAGGTTTAAGAACTGATGTTAATTTCATGAATTTTCCTTATATAAATCAGAGTCATTGCTCTTTTGTGGACGGATTGTATCCACTTAATCTTAAGGTTTATTTAAATTAAGATTAACTTAAGGTTTAAAGTTAAATATCTTTAATTAAAAGTAAAACAAGTAATAATTTCGCTAAAATAATCTCTATATTTTTTCAAAGGTTATCCTAATGACATTTACTACTACTCTACAAAAAGATGCGATTAAAATCATGCTACTTGGCTCTGGTGAGCTAGGTAAAGAAGTTGCTATAGAAGCACAAAGGCTTGGCATTGAAGTCATAGCTGTTGACAAGTATAAAAATGCACCTGCTCATTTAGTAGCTAACCGTGCTTATGCTATAGATATGCAAGATGAAAAGGCTGTTCTTGAGCTTATAGAAAAGGAACAACCTACCTATATATTGCCAGAAGTAGAAGCGATAAGCATCTCTGCACTTTTTGAAGCAGAGAAACGTGGCTTTCATGTTATCCCAAATGCTGAGGCAGTAAATAAAACGATGAACCGTAAAAACATTCGTGTATTTGCAGCTGAAACATTGGGACTTAAAACAAGTGGGTATGAGTTTATCACGACTTTTGAGGGACTTAAAGAAGCTGCTCAACGTATAGGCTTCCCTTGTGTTATTAAACCTGTTATGAGTTCTTCAGGACATGGACAGAGTATTGCAAAAAGTGCTGATGACATAGAGAAGTCTTGGGAGATAGCAAAAGAGGCTCGTGGTGATGCCTCTGAACTCATCGTTGAAGAGTTTGTTCCTTTTGACTATGAAATCACCCTACTTACTGTACGTAATGAAACAGGTACGGTATTTTGTGATGCTATTGGGCATGTACAAAAAGATGGTGACTTTATACTTTCATGGCAACCTGCACAGATGAGTGAAGAGACACTTCAAAAGGCAAAAGACATTGCTAAAGCAGTAACAGGTGGTCTTGGTGGTCGTGGTATCTTTGGTGTAGAGTTCTTTGTAAAAGATGGTGAGGTTTACTTCTCTGAACTTAGCCCTCGTCCACATGACACAGGGATGGTAACACTTATTACCCAAAGCCAAAGTCAATTTGCATTACACATAAGAGCTGTTCTTGGTCTGCCTCTTGAGTATATCACTTATGGTTCTGGTGCATGTGGTGCATACAAAGCTAAAAATGAAAAACTCAACCCTACGCTTGAAGTGCCAGACTCTGCCTTTACAAAAGACAGTTTCGTAAGAGTCTTTGGAAAACCTGAGTCTCATGTAGGCCGTCGTATGGCAGTAAGTCTTGTGTTAGATGAAGTAGAGAACGCTAAAGAGCGTGCATTAGCTATCGCTTCAAGTATAAGTGACAGTTAATAGTATAAGGATAGATATGAATATCGTACTACTAGATGCACAAACGCTAGGTGATGATTTAGATCTTAGTATATTAGATACTTTTGGTACAGTAACGAAGTATCAGACGACTGATGCATCAAAGACCCTCTCTCGTATTGAATATGCAGATATTGTCATTACTAATAAAGTAGTTATAGGTGCTAAAATCATGGATATGTGTCACAATTTAAAACTCATCTGCATCGCAGCTACAGGGATGAATAATGTAGACCTTAAAGCAGCAAAGATTAAAGAGATAGCAGTTAAGAATGTTGCAGGGTACTCTACACAGTCTGTCATTCAACATACATTCTCTATGGCGTTGTATCTTTTAGAGAAGATAGCCTACTACAATGAAGTAGTACAAAATGACACATGGACAAAGTCTAATCTATTTACTGATGTTTCACGTCCTTTTTATGAGATTGCTGGGAAAAAATGGGGGATTATTGGCTTTGGAGCTATAGGACAAGGGGTTGCAGACATTGCTACTGCTTTTGGAGCAGAGGTAAGCTACTACTCTACTTCTGGAAAAAACCTTAAACATGGTTACCCTCATCAAAATTTGGAGTTTCTTCTTAAGGATTCTGACATCATCTCTATTCATGCACCACTTAATGATGACACTTATGAGCTTATTAATGAAATAAACTTACCATTTATTAAAGAAGATGCTATTTTACTTAACCTTGGAAGAGGTGGTATTATAGATGAGACTGATCTCTCTTATGAGCTTGATAGAAAGAGGTTTTACGCGGGGCTAGATGTACTTGAGACTGAACCTCTTTGTGAAAACAACAGACTAAGAGAGATAAAACACAAAGAGAGACTACTCATTACCCCACATATAGCATGGTCAAGTATAGAAGCTAGAAAAAAGCTTCTTGCGGGTATCGTAAAAAATATTCATACATTTTTGGAGAAGTAAAATGATAGATGTTCTTATTATAGGTTCAGGAGGAGCAGGACTTACTGCTGCACTTTCTGCTCAAACAGCAGGGGCTTCTGTTCTTGTAGTGGGTAAAACATATCCCACTAACTCTCAAACTTCCATGGCACAAGGTGGAATCAATGCTGCACTTGGTAATATAAATGAAGACCATGTAAGTTCACATATAGCAGATACCATTAAATCTGCTCATGGTTTATGTGATGACGATATGGTACGTAAAATGTGTGCAGATGCACCACAAACCATAGAGTGGCTAGAACAGTTAGGGGTACCCTTTTCTCGTTTAGACAACGGCAAAAGTGGAAAAGAGACAGTAGCACAACATCAGATGGGTGGTGCTTCTGCTAAACGTGCTTGTTATGCTCAAGACTATACAGGACTTAAAATACTTCATACACTTTATGACACGTGTTTAAAAGAGAAAATAGACTTTTTAGATGAACATTATTTACTTAATCTTATCATCAAAGATGGGGTATCTAAAGGAGCTACTTTTTTAAACATCCGTACAGGAGAACTTAAACAGATAGATGCAAAATCTGTAGTGATAGCAACAGGTGGATATGCTTCTCTTTATCATGGGTTTACTACCAATGCTTACGGCTCTACTGGTGATGGTGTAGCAGCTGTACTTCGTGCAGGTGGTGCAGTCTCTGACATGGAGTTTATACAGTTTCACCCTACCGCATTTAAACACTCTGCCATACTCATCAGTGAGAGTGCAAGAGGTGAAGGGGGTTACCTACTTAACTCTGACAATGAACGATTTGTAGATGAACTAAAACCTAGAGATGAAGTTGCACGTGCCATTTTTTCTCAATTGCAAAATAATAAAGAGGTCTTTTTAGATTTGAGACATTTAGGAGAGAAAAAACTTATGGAGACACTCCCTCAAGAGGTAGCACTTTGTAAACTTCATGAACAAGTAAATCCCTCTTTGGAGCTTATCCCTATTAAACCTGTAGCTCACTACTCCATGGGTGGCATAGATGTTGACTATGCACTAGAAGTCAATGGTATAAAAGGCTGTTTTGCCGTAGGTGAATGTTCTAATGCTAAAGTTCATGGAGCAAATAGACTTGGTGGGAACTCTCTACTTGAGATTTCTGCATTTGGTAAATTTGCAGGAGAGAATGCGTATAAGCACTCCATCTATGCAAGTAGTAAATCAGCTGATGATAAACAACTTCAAGAAGACAAAGCTTATATAGAAACTATTTATAAAAAAGAAAATCGTATAAACTTTTATGAAAAGAGAGTCTCTTTAGGTAAACTCTTTTACCAAAAAGTTGGTATCGTAAGAGAGAACAAAGCGTTACATTTAGCATTAGAAGAGGTAATATCGGTACAAGTTGCGTTAACCCAGATGGGTATAGAAGATAAACATCAAGCCAATAACAGTAACCTCATCGACTTTTTAGAGTTCTCCAATGCCCTACTTCTTGCACCTACTATTATCTCCTCTGCTATAGCTAGAGATGAGAGTAGAGGGGCACACTTTAAAGTAGGTTTTGAAGAGGAAAATAAAGATTTACAAAAACATATTGTTTTACAATGGAAAAAGGAGCAGTAATGGAGATAAAAATACAACGTGAAAAAAGTGTAGAATCTTTTGAAGTCTCCCATGGTATTACCCTCCTTACTGCTCTTTATGAGATAAAAGAAGCTCAAGATGCTTCACTTACATTCTCAGCAGGCTGTCGTGCTTCTGTTTGTGGTACGTGTGCTGTTCGAGTAAATGGGAAAGAGGTACTCTCTTGTGCGTATAAGGTACAAGAGGGTGACACCATAGAGCCACTACAGTACCACCCCGTACTACGTGACTTAAAAGTAGATAAACACAAAGCAAAAGAGACACTAACCAAAAGTACGGCATGGTTACAAAGCTATCAAGAAACTTCACTCAACCATAAAGATGAAATGCAAACTGAAAAACAGACAGACTGCATACTCTGTGACTCATGCTACTCAGCCTGCCCTGTCTTAGCAGTTAACCCTGACTTTCTTGGTCCTTTTACTCTCACTCGTGCCTACAGATATAGTATAGATAAACAAGAGAGTAACGCAAAAGCTATCGTAGATAACATTCAAACCAATGGTGTGTGGGATTGTACCTTATGTGGAGAGTGTACAGCTGTCTGCCCTAAAGGCATAGACCCAAAAATGGACATCACGATGCTTAGAGGAATCTCCCTACAACACGGACACACAGACCCCTCTTTTGCAACACAAAGTTTTGGAACACCAGATTTTGGTGGAGGATTTGGATTTGATCCAAATGGTGGGTTTTAAAGATAGAGGTAAAATGAAACAAAAGATAGTAAAGCCTTAAAAGAATAACTTAAAGCTTTACTGTTAAATAAAGATATTTATATATCTCTAGGGTCTACTATCTTCCCTGCTATAGCACTTGCTGCTGCTACTGCTGAGTTTGCTAGGTAGATTTCTGAGGTTCTTGCACCCATACGTCCTACGAAGTTACGGTTTGTTGTAGCGACACATCTTTCACCATCACCTAAGATACCCATATAGCCTCCTAAACAAGCCCCACATGTAGGGTTAGAGACAACTGCTCCTGCTTCGATGAGGATTCTCATTAATCCTTCATCTTGAGCTTGGAGTAGTATTTTTTGTGTGGCAGGAGTAACTATCATTCTTGTATGCTTAGCTACACGTTTACCTTTCATGATTTTAGCTGCAATACGTAAATCTTCTATACGTCCGTTTGTACAAGAACCTATCATTACTTGGTCTATCTTCAAGTCATCTGCTACAGCTTGTTCTACAGGTTTACCATTTGAAGGTAAGAATGGGTACGCGATAACTGGGCTAAGTGCTGCTGTGTCTATAACTATCGTTTGACAGTATATTGCATCTGCGTCTGAAGTGTGGATTTTAGGTTCTGCTCTTAAACCACCATTTACCTCTTTTCTCTCTTCTAGGTAAGTTACTGTAATGTCATCTACTGCAAAAATACCATTTTTAGCACCTGCTTCTATAACCATGTTAGAGATAGAGAATCTATCTGCCATCTCAAGGTACTGGATAGCTTCACCTGTAAATTCAATCGATTTATATAATGCACCATCAACACCTATCTCACGGATAAGTTCTAAGATAATATCTTTACCATAGATATGCTCTCCTGGTTTACCTGTTAACTCTACTTTAATAGTCTCAGGAACTTTAAACCAATTGCCACCCGTTATCATACCAAATGAGAGGTCTGTACTTCCCATACCTGTTGAAAATGCTCCCAATGCACCATGTGTACAAGTGTGTGAGTCTGCTCCGATGATAACATCACCTGGGATTACAAGCCCTTTTTCTGGAAGTAATGCATGTTCTATACCCATATCTTTCTCATCAAAGAAGTTTTTTAAATCATGTTTATAGGCAAACTCTCTTGAAATCTTTGCTTGATTTGCCGAAGCGATATCTTTTGCAGGGATATAATGATCCATAACAATACAGAAGTTATCTGGTCTAGCCAACTTCTCTGCTCCACTCTCTTCAAATGCGCGTATAGAGATAGGTGTTGTGATGTCATTACCAATAATCATATCGATATCTACTCTTACTATCTCTCCTGCGGTAACTTCATGTCCTGCATGTTCTGAAAAAATCTTCTCTGTCATAGTCTGTGCCATAGGGTGTCCTTGCTGATGTATAATGTATATAATATTATGCGAATTATAGCGAAAGTTGTTTATGGTAAAATTTCATGAAATGAATAATCACAACGCGTAGGGTAGATTTATCTACCGTTAAAACAAAAATCAGATAATGGTGAATACCTTCACCCTACGAGGAAACATGAAACTACATGAACTAAAAGCCATCGCAAAACGGTTAAATACCTTTACCTTCATCAGTCGTGCAAGACGCATAGAGGACAACACATTAGAGATAATGTTTGACAAATCTGAAAGCTATTTTTTCAACCTTACTAGGGGACATAGCTTTGTATATAAAGCACCTTCTCAAAGACCTTTACAAGGCTACAATGCTCCTTTTGACACCCTACTACACTCTCTTATGAGTGGGGGTAAGCTCCTTAGCGTAGAGGTACCCGATAATGACCGTATTTTACGTTTTACCCTTGCACCAAAAAGCTCTTATAAAGATAAGATTATCTACTTACAGCTTGAATTTACAGGTAAAAATACCAATGCGATTCTTATTGATGATAATGAAGTTATCATAGAAGCCTTGCGTCACATAGATGCAGACAGCTCTTTTCGTGTTATTCGCCCAGGTATGGAGTTACTAGCCATTCCTCCTAGAGAGTCATCTCATAACAACACTACACAAAAAGAAGATGAGACCAGTGACATCGACCAACTCCTTCATGAGAAGTATCTTGCTATTCAAAAACAGCGTCTTCAAGAGCTAAAAAAACAGAAACTCTCTACTGTTGCAAAGAAAATAAAAAAGTTTGCTCAACTCTTAAAGAAACTACCTAATGAAGCTTCTTTACTACAAACTTCACGTAAACACAATAACTATGGTAACCTCATCTTAGCCAACCTTTATCAGATAAAACCCTATGACTCTACACTCAAAACTTTTGATTTTGAGGGAGAAGAGGTAACGATATCTCTTCCTAAAGATGTTAAAGTTAACCGTATGCCTGACTACTACTTTAACCTCTCTAAACGTGCCAAGAGTAAAGGAAAAAATGTACACATAGAGCAAGAGAACCTTAGCTCTAAACAATCTTTTTATGAAAACATCTACTATGCATTAGAACAAGCAACTACCCCTTATGAGCTAGAGCTTCTTGTCCCTAAACGTGCAAAATCATTACGTAAAAAAGAGAAACTAAGAGAGGGAGAACTCTTTTGGATAGAGGGATACAAAGTACTTGTAGGTCGAAACAGCAACGAAAACCAAAAACTTCTCCAGATTGCCAAAGCAAATGATCTCTGGATGCATATACGTGATGTCCCCTCTTCTCATGTTATTATTAGAACAGATAAACAGAACTTACCTGACTCTGTGATACAAGCAGCTGCCAAACTTTGTGTTGACTTTTCAGTAAAAAATCCTGGAGATTATGAGGTAGATTATACCAAACGTAAATTTATTAAAGTTCAAGAGGGTTCTAATGTATTTTATAACAAGTATGAAACTATTCGTGTTACCAAAGAGGGTGTAGAGATTAGGATTTAACGCAAAGCATGGTATAATCACCCTCTATACTAACTATCAGGAAATTATTATCATGAAAAACTTAAGCTCATTACATCAACGTATTATCACAGGTATTGCTCTTTTAGTACTTGTAGGCTTTATCGGCTGGGTTGACAACTTCACTGTTATGTGGTTGTTTTTAGGTGTTATCTATATGTTCGCATTTTATGAAGCGATGAAGCTTTTTAACCTCATATCTCCTCCCACTTATTTTTGGGCGGCACTATTATGGGTTGTGGCATACTTCTATCCTAACCCTGATGATCTTTTCTTCTTTATCGCTATTATTTTTGCTTCATCACTTGCCTACCTACATAACTTTGACAAGAGACTTTTACTCCCTTTTCTCTACCCTGTAAGTGGTATACTTTTCTTTCTTATTCTCTATAAAGATTTTGGTATTGCTTCAATGCTATGGCTTCTTGTTACCGTTGCACTTACAGATATAGGTGCATTCTTTACAGGTAAAGCCATAGGTAAAACCAAATTTTCAGACACTTCACCTAACAAAACCCTAGAGGGTGTTTTTGGTGGTGTACTTCTTGCTACTGTAGCAGGAGCTTTTGTAGGACTCTACGTAGTTGAATTTTGGATCGCTTTAGTTGTAACCTTTTTAACTGCTGTAGCGTCTATCTTTGGTGACTTGTTTGAGAGTTACCTCAAACGTGAAGCGGGAGTCAAAGACTCTGGCGACCTTCTACCAGGGCATGGTGGTATATTAGACAGAATAGATGGGTATCTCTTTGGTGCTATTATCATGGTCATTGCTCTTAGATCACTCATTTAAGCCATGTCAAGCATAGTATTATTAGGTTCTACTGGTTCCATAGGTGTAAACACACTCATCATCGCCCAACGCTATAACATTAGTATTGAGGCACTTGTAGCAGGTGCTAACATAGAACTGCTAAACAGACAAATAGCCATACATAAACCCAAAGTTGTAGCTATAGCCCATGCTTCAGACAGACACAAAGTAAACCACTCTCATGTACTTTGTGGAGATGAAGGTATCTTAACACTCATAGAAAATGCTAAAAGTACAACGATAGTCAATGCCCTAGTAGGCTACGCAGGACTTGCCCCTACCCTCAAAGCCACAAGCATGGGCAAACGTGTAGCACTAGCAAATAAGGAGTCTTTAGTTGTCGCAGGAGAGTTCATAGATATGTCTCTTATCACACCCATAGACTCTGAACATTTTGGGCTTTGGTATCTTATGAATGAGCGTCCTTTCTCTAAGCTTTACATTACAGCAAGTGGTGGGGCTTTTAGAGACTGGGAACTCTCCAAAATGAAAGATGCTACTTTTTCTGATGCACTGAAACATCCCAATTGGTCTATGGGTAATAAAATCACCATAGACTCTGCTACGATGATAAACAAACTCTTTGAACTTTTAGAAGCGAAATGGCTTTTTAACACTTCTAACATCGATGCGATTATAGAAAAAAAGTCTATTATTCACGCCTTGTGTGAGTTCAACGATGGTTCAACCACTGCACATTTTGCAGGAGTTGATATGAAACTCCCTATTGCTTTTGCTCTTAGAGGTGAAGTGCAAGAAAACATCTTACCTTCTACAGATTTGTTAGCTATGGGTAGCCTAGAGTTTTTACCCATAGAAGCAGAACGTTACCCTATTTGGAGTATTAAAGAAGATATTTTACTTAACCCCCATTTAGGTGTTGTGATTAATGCTGCAAATGAAGTAGCCATAGAGGCTTTTCAAAAAGAGCAATGTTCATTTTTTGGAATGAGCGACATGATACTCAATGCTTACAAAAAATTTAATAAAGTTAAAGCCTCTAACATAGCAGATATTATCCAGATAGATAAAGAAGTAAGAGCTTATGTCCAATAAAACCCTTATCTTGCACGGTTGGGGAGGTTCTGACACTCCTCATTGGCAAGCAGAGCTAGCCTCCAAAATAGCCAAAGACTATGGAACTGTCTCTTTTCCTCTTCTTGACAACTGTCACTTCCCTTCTAAAAATAGATGGATAAAACAGGTAAAAGCACTACTTTTAGAGTTTAAACCCCATACCGTAGTGTGTCACTCTCTTGCCAATAACCTGTGGTTTTGGCTCTGCGAAGAGAGTGACATGATAGAAGTAGAGAGGCTCCTTATGGTCTCTCTACCCAGCCTTAATACCAAAGAAAAAACCATTAGAAGCTTCTTCCCTTGCCCTCTACCTAAAAATATCTTTGCAAAAGAGGCACACATGATAGTCTCAGACGATGACCCATGGGTAGAGATAGAAGAGGCTCAAAACATAGCTTCTCATTTCAATATGCAATTTACAACACTTAAAAATGCTGGACATATCAATGCAGATAGTGGATACGGAAAATGGGAACTAATAGAAGACTTGACATTAAAAGGTTAAATATATATACAAAAATAGAAAGTGAGAATCCATGATACTAAGCATCGAATCAAGTTGTGATGATAGCTCTATTGCCATTACTGAGATAGCGACTAAGAATATACTTTACCATAAAAAGATTTCACAAGAGGAGCAACACTCGATGTATGGGGGAGTGGTGCCTGAGTTGGCTTCTAGGCTTCATGCTGTAGTACTTCCTGAAATACTAGCAGAGACAAAGCCCTACTTTGACAAACTTAAAGCTGTAGCAGTAACAAATCAGCCTGGGTTAGGGGTTACACTGCTTGAGGGCATAGCGATGGCAAAAACATTGGCTACGCTACAAAATATTCCTCTTATAGCCGTACATCATCTCAAAGGACATATCTACTCACTTTTTATAGAAAAGCCATCTATCTTACCTCTTCTTGTACTTCTCATCTCTGGAGGGCATACACAGATTATACGTGTAGAGAGTTTTGAACGTATGGAGATACTAGCAACTAGTATAGATGACTCTGTAGGAGAGAGCTTTGATAAGTGTGCAAAGATGATGGGCTTAGGGTACCCTGGAGGGCCACTTGTGGAAGCACTTGCACGCAAAGGAGATGAAAACCGTTTTGATTTACCTATACCTTTACGTCACTCCCCACTTATAGCATTTTCTCTCTCTGGACTTAAAAATGCTGTACGCCTTAAAATAGAAGCGTGTGGAGGAAAAGAGAAGATGAGTGAACAAGACAGAGCAGACCTCTCTGCCTCTTTTCAAAAAGCAATCAAACTACATTTACTACAAAAAAGTAAAAAAATATTTGCAAAAGAGCCTATTAAGGATTTTGCTATAGTGGGTGGGGCTTCTGCAAATGGTTATATTAGAAATGCGTATGAAAAACTCTGTAGTGAGTTTGGGAAAACCCTTCATGTTGCACCACTTAAATACTGTTCTGATAATGCTGCTATGATAGGTAGATATGCTCTTGATGCCTACAGTAAAAAACAATTTATAGACCCCAATGATATAGACATTATAAGTACTAAAAAACAACAATCAGGTATGCTTTTATAGGTGTTATAAACAGATAACACCCTATACCATTTTTTACCCTATTTTCTAAGCAAAATTTAGCTAAAATAACTATACTCATACCCCCAAAAAAATGGAGTCTAATATGGCAGAATATGGTGCTAGTAATATTAAAGTTCTTAAAGGACTAGAAGCGGTAAGAAAAAGACCTGGTATGTACATCGGTGACACCTCTACAAAAGGTCTTCACCACCTTGTATATGAAGTTGTTGATAACTCTATCGATGAAGCAATGGCAGGTTTTTGTGACACGATAAAAGTAAGACTTACTAAAACTGGTTCTGCTATTATTGAAGATAACGGTCGTGGTATTCCAGTTACAGAACACCCTACGGAGAAGATATCTGCTGCTACTGTAGTACTTACTGTACTTCATGCTGGTGGTAAATTTGACAAAGATACATACAAAGTTTCGGGTGGACTCCATGGTGTTGGTGTCTCTGTTGTAAATGCTCTTTCTAAAGACCTTCATTTAACCATCAATCGTGATGGGCATACTTATGAGCAAGACTTTAAAGAGGGTATCCCCCAGGAGCCTTTAGTTGAGACAGGAACTTCTCGCAAAAAAGGTACCAAAATAGAGTTTTGGGCAGATGAGACTATCTTTACGGAAGGTACTACTTTCCAAAAAGAGATTTTGATGAAAAGATTTAAAGAGCTTGCATATCTTAACCCTAAAATCACTATTGATTTCAGAGATGATAGAGATGGAACTAAAGAGATTTTTCATTTTGAAGGTGGTATCAAACAGTTTGTTGAAGATATGAACAGTAAAGAGCCTCTTACCCAAGCACAGTTTTTTCAAGGTAAAGCAGACGATATAGAGATAGACATCGCACTTATGTATTGTGACGCTGATTCTGAAAAATCTCTCTCTTTTGTAAACAACATTAAAACTGCTGATGGAGGAACACACGAAGCTGGTTTTAGAGCAGGACTTACCCGTTCTATGGCATCGTACATCTCTAAAAATGCTAATACTAAAGAGAAAGGTACGAAGATAACAGGTGAAGACTGTAAAGAGGGGCTTATCGCCATTATCTCTGTACGTGTACCTGAACCACAATTTGAGGGGCAAACAAAAGGGAAACTAGGTTCTTCTTATGTACGTCCTCTTGTTCAAAAATTCTTCTCTGAAAACTTTAATAAATACTTAGAAGAGAATCCTATTGAAGCCAAAGCTATTATGGGGCAAGTATTACTTGCCGCTCGGGGTAGAGATGCAGCTAAACGTGCAAAAGATTTAGTCAAACGTAAAGACTCTATGAGCATAGGTACACTTCCTGGAAAACTTGCAGACTGTCAAAGTAAAGACCCTGAAATTTCAGAAATTTATCTGGTGGAAGGGGACTCTGCTGGTGGTTCTGCAAAACAAGGACGGGACAGAGTGTTTCAAGCCATTTTACCACTTAAAGGTAAGATTCTCAATGTTGAAAAAGCACGTCTAGAGAAGATTTTAAAATCTGATGAGATTAAAAATATGATTACTGCTCTTGGTTGTGGTATTGGTGAAGAGTTTAATGAAGAAAAACTTAGATACCACAAAGTTATCATCATGACCGATGCCGATGTAGATGGTTCTCATATTCAGACACTGCTTATGACATTTTTCTTTAGATTTTTGCAACCTATTATAGAAAAAGGTTACTTATACTTAGCTCAACCACCACTTTACCGTTATAAAAAAGGTAAAAATGAGACCTATTTAAAAGATGATAAATCACTCAATGATTTCCTTATAGAAAATGGTATCTCTGCTATAGAGAGTACCACTATGGGAGAAAAAGACCTTGTAGAACTCTTTAAACTCATCGCATATTACCAAATGACACTAAAAGAGATAGAGAAACGTTTTGCACTTCCTGAAGCACTACGATACATGATAGAAAATCCAGATATTATTGGTTCATCCAATAAAGAGTTAGCTATAACTATTGAAAAGTTTATTGGTGATCTGGGATATAACATTCTGAATAAAACACTGACTGAAGATAGACTTCACTATTTTGTTCAGACGAATGATGGTCTTGAAGAGCTTATTATTGATGAAATACTCTTTAGCAATCCTCACTACAATGAAGCTATTCTTATTCATCAAAAGATTCAAGAACATATTACTGATGAGTTTAAAGATCAAGACCTCTTAGCACTCTTTGCACAAGTAGAAGCAAGTGCTAAGAAAGGTGCTTACATCCAACGATACAAAGGTCTAGGTGAGATGAACCCAGAACAACTTTGGGAGACAACCATGACTCCAGAGAACAGAAGACTACTACAAGTCAAAATAGATGATGTAGAAACTGCAAGTGATACCTTTACCCTCTTTATGGGTGATGAAGTTGAACCAAGAAGAAATTACATTGAAAGCCATGCTAAAGATGTAAAACACTTAGATGTGTAAACGCCATGCTACTTTCCGAACTAGAAGAGCGTGGACGTCACTTTAAACTTGCCCTTAGGGCAGGTATCCCTGTTCTTATCCTTATCTTTTTAGTGGTATTTACAACATTTACAACCAATGAAACCTTTGAACTAAGCATACAAAATCTTTTTCTTATAACTGCTATTACCTTTATTACTATTTACTTTATCTATTTTCTGATGCATCTGAGTGTAAAAGAGACACTTATAGACCAGACAACCCATGGGTTTAATCAAAAAGCGTTTATTCAAAGGCTTGAAGATACAAAACCTAAAACCCTAGCCCTTATCATCATAGATAACCTCTTTATACTTAACCAAAACTATAGTGAGGAAGAAGTAGATGCCGTACTCTACACCCTTATGCAAAAACTCAACCTTAAGTTTCAGCAAAAAGGTTTACCCAAAGCCCTTATTGGAAGACGATATGGAGCTGAGTTTCTTATTGCATTAGATGAGAATCATGAAGATTTAGAAAAAATTTTAGAAGAGTTTACAGAAGAAAATCTTAGTATCAATAACATAGAAATGGCATATCTATTTTCTATTATGACCAATACAGGTAAAGATTTTAAACTTATTATGCATCAATTAAAAGACATTATAGCTACACAATGTGAAAAAAGTAAAAAGATACAAGGAGTACATGTAAGTAAAGATGCCAAAGAGATTACAGATATGGAAAAAGCTATTATCTCTTCTATCAAGGAGAACAATTTACTTCTTAGTTTTAGACCCTTACTTAATACAAAAAGTCATAATATAGATATTTATGAAATTGCTATTCAGCTAAATGCTTCAAATGTAGGTAAAATTTTACCTAGAGTCTATCTTCCAGTGATTAATCGTTTAGGATTAGGAAGAGAGTATGACTTTACTCTAGTTAAGCATATTATTGACCTTTTACCACTGGTTCATAATAACATCTCTTTAACATTTAATCTTTCTCCCTTTTCATTAAGAGATCCAAACTTTCAAAAGAAGGTTTTTGATTATCTTGATGAGAAAAAGATTGAGCCTTCTCGTCTAATTATACAACTTTATGAACGCAAAACTCATCATAACATAGGTAGTTACCTCAAAACACTTCATAAATTTAGAGCTAAAGGATTACGTATTTGTATAGACAACTTTGGTTCCTCTAATGCCTCTATGGAGTATATAAAACATTTTAAATTTGATATGATACAGTTTGATAGAGACTATGTGACTAACCTTGATGATAAAATAAATTATGCCATGCTTGAATCTCTAACAAGAATGTCAAAAGAGCTTCAAATTACCACCGTAGCAAAGTGGGTAGATAAAGAGTCTCAACAACAAAAGCTAGAAGCTTTGGGTATTGATTACCTTCAAGGTTTTGGTATTAGCAAACCCATTACAGAAACTGAACTTATAAACAAATACAATTAAAGGCAAACAATGAAATATGGTGAAAAAGAGATACAAGAATTTAATATTAATGCCAAAGAGAATTTCTGGCCAAATGCACATGAGAAAAATTATACAATCAATATTGATTTACCTGAATTCATGTGCCTATGCCCTCGTTCTGGGTACCCTGATTTTGCAACCATTAAACTATCTTATAGCCCAAATAAAAAAGTAATAGAGCTTAAAGCCCTTAAACTATATATTAACTCATTTATGTACAGACATGTCTCACATGAAAACTCAGCTAATGAGATATATGATACACTTTTTCAAAAACTAGAACCAAAGTTTATGAAGCTTATAGCAGACTTTAACCCAAGAGGGAATGTTCATACTATTATAAAAATAGATAGTCAAGACAACTAAAAGTATGTCAAATTGACATACTTTTAACCTATAAACAAAAAACTCATTATACTTCTAGGTATTAAACATATAGAAGGATAAAAGCTATGAATTTTCAAGAGATAATGCAACGTATTAGGGAAGTTATTTTATGGGGTACTAAAAAAAGTAAAATAAAAGATAAAGACATCGCAGAGGCACTTGATCTTGACCCTCAATACTATGCCGTCATCAAAAGACGCAAAAAGATACCCTATCTTGCTATATCACTATTTTGTAAAAAACATAAAGTCAATATGAACTGGATTCTATTAAAAGAAGAACCCATATCTTTAGCTATTATATCTTGATAAACAAGATATATTTTTTCTCTTCCTCATTTTTACCAAAACCTATAATTTCAATATTTTGATACTGACTGTTCACATCCATTCTAAGCTCATACATCATTGCATCCATATCAAGTATAAGCAAAGAGGGAATAAGGCTCTCTATACTTACTCTAGTAGCACTACTATTGATACTAAACAATAGTCTCTTCTGCTCTTTATCTATAGTAAAAGCATTTAAAGATGCTTCACCTGCATAAATAAGTTGTTTAACATCATCTGCATTTTCTTTAAGAAGCATAGCAGAGAGAAGAAATTCTCCACTATTACCAATACTTTCACGTACATCTTCGATAAGGTCAATAATATATTTCATTTTAAGGTTCAATTACTAAGTTCAATGTTGTTTCAACTTTAGTACAATTATTTTCTAGTATATCATCTCCCCATTTAATTACAATACATGACTCATTCACAGAGGAAACTTCTCCACTATTTTTTGCAAAATAAGTAACCACAGTAAGTGTATCTTCTCTTGTATTCGTACCACTACCTGTTCCTTTAAACTGACTAATACAAGTTTTTTCTAAAACATTTGAAATATTTTTATCTTCAATAACTTTTTCATCTAAATATTTAGTAATAGTACAATCTGTAACTGTTTTTCCACCAAAGTTATCGCGTGTTTCATTAAATTCATTACTAAAGATAACATCACCTATACTTACATTTCTCTCTAGCTCAATGCTTGATTCATTTACATCAAGAAGGTTTTCTATAATAATATCATTAGCACTAATAATAATCTTTTTTTGTTCAATATCATCATCTAAAATAGTGATTGAACCATTATCATTATAATGATACTTTCTATAAAAAGATGAATTATCGCTCTCTACATAATCACCCTCATCCTTTTCATAGCTAATCGTATTATATGTATAGTATATCTCACCAGGAGGTACTATAAATTCACTAAAATCATACACTGCCAATGGTTCAGGTGTAGTATCAGCTGGTTTTTTTGATGAATCACTACTTCCACAACCTATCATCAATATTGATAGTAACGGTAAAAAGAGTCTATATTTTTTCATTTTTATTCCTTAATATTTATAAATATATTATAGCTTATTAATATTGAAAATAAAGTATGAATTAAAAAATACATGGTATGGAAGATAAGTAAAGAGGAGATAGACCAAATGAAAAATTCATTTGGTCTAAGAAAGGAGAAGACTAGCTATTTCTCTTTTCAATAATTTCTTTTGCTACATTTTGTGGAACTTCTTCATAGTGATCAAATTCCATAGCGTACGTTGCACGACCTTGAGTCATTGAACGTAAGTCTGTTGAGTATCCAAACATTTCTGAAAGAGGAACAAACGCGTTAACGATTTTAGATCCAGCTCTGTCATCCATACCTGTTACTTGACCACGTCTTTTAGCGATATCGCCAATAACGTCACCCATGTAATCTTCAGGAGTTTCAACTTCAACTTTCATCATAGGCTCAAGGATGATTGGATTTGCTTTTCTACAACCCTCTCTTAGTCCCATAGAAGCAGCAAGTTTAAATGCCATTTCAGATGAATCTACATCATGGTAAGAACCATCATATACAGTAACTTTTAAATCTTCAACAGGGTAACCTGCTTGAATACCTCTAGCCATAGCTTCTTGAATACCTTTATCAATTGGTTTGATAAACTCTTTTGGAATTACCCCACCTTTAACTGCGTCCACAAATTCATAACCAAATCCTGGCTCTTGTGGTTCAATTCTAAGATAAACATGACCAAATTGTCCACGTCCACCTGATTGTTTAGCATATTTGTACTCTTGGTCAACAGCATCTTTAATTGTCTCACGGTAAGAAACTTGTGGTGCTCCTACTTCTGCTTCAACTTTAAATTCTCTTTTCATTCTATCAACAAGGATTTCTAAGTGAAGTTCACCCATTCCCGAAATAATAGTTTGGCCTGTCTCTTCATCAGAAGATACACGGAAAGATGGATCTTCAGCTGCTAGTTTAGAAAGAGCAACACCCATTTTTTCTTGGTCAGCTTTTGTTTTAGGCTCAACTGCAACAGAGATAACTGGATCTGGGAAATCCATTCTTTCAAGAACAACTTTATCAGAAGGATCACAAAGAGTATCACCTGTAGTTGTATTTTTAAGACCAACAACAGCACCGATTTCTCCCGCATATATTTCAGAAACTTCTTCACGCTTAATAGCATGCATTTTCATGATACGACCAATACGCTCTTTTTTATCTTTTGTTGAGTTGTGAATATATGAACCTGATTCTAAAGAACCACGATAAACACGAATAAACGTTAACTGTCCAACAAATGGATCTGTCATAATTTTAAATGCCAATGATGCAAATGGTCCATTATCAGTAGATTCTACTTCTACTTCTACAGTCTCATCATCCATCATTGTACCTTTAATGGCAGCTGATTCAATAGGAGATGGAAGGTAAGCAACAACAGCATCAAGAAGTGTTTGAACACCTTTGTTTTTAAATGCTGTACCAACAGTCATTGGGACGATATGCATACCAATAGTTGCAGCTTTAATTCCAGCTTTAATCTCTTCTTCAGAAATCTCTTCACCTTCTAGGAATTTTTCCATAAGTTCTTCTTGACCATCTACTTCAGCAATGCTCTCAATTAACTTTTCACGATACTCTTCTGCAAGTTCCATCATGTCTTCTGAAATCTCTTCTACATGGTAGTTAGAACCCATTTCAGCATCTTTATCCCAAACAATTGCTTTCATTTTGACAAGGTCAACAACACCTGCAAAATCTTCTTCAGCACCGATTGGTAGTTGAATTGGAACTGGATTACCTTTCAGTTTCTCTTTTATTTGTCTTTCAACTTCATAAAAATCAGAACCTGTTCTATCATATTTATTTACAAAAACAATAGAAGGTACACCATAACGGTTTCTTTGTCTCCATACTGTCTCAGATTGTGGTTGAACCCCACCAACTGCACAGAAAACAGAAACTGCACCATCAAGTACTCTCATAGAACGTTCAACTTCAATGGTGAAGTCAACGTGACCTGGAGTATCTATAATGTTAATTTGCTTTTTATCCCACTCACAAGTAGTAGCCGCAGAGGTAATTGTAATACCTCTCTCTTGCTCTTGTTCCATCCAGTCCATAGTTGCAGCACCATCATGTACTTCACCTATTTTGTGTTCAACACCTGTATAGAATAAGATTCTTTCAGTTGTTGTTGTTTTACCTGCATCAATGTGAGCTGCAATACCAATGTTTCTAACGTCTTCAAGTTTGTGCGTTCTTGCCATAACTTAGTTCCTTACCATCTATAGTGAGCAAATGCTTTATTCGCTTCAGCCATTTTATATGTATCTTCTTTCTTTTTGAAAGCAGAACCTTTATCTGTTGCAGCTTCCATTAATTCATTTGACAAACGCTCCATCATTGTTCTCTCATTTCTCTTTCTAGCAGCATCGACAATCCATCTGATACCTAAAGACTGCTGTCTTACAGGTCTAACTTCTATTGGCACTTGGTAGGTTGCACCACCTACTCTTCTAGATTTTACTTCCATTACAGGTTTAACGTTTTCCATTGCTTTGTTGAAAACTTCAATACCTTTTTCTCCAGATTTTGATTCAATTCTTTCTAACGCTGAGTACATTACTCTTTGTGCTGTACTTTTTTTACCACCAAGCATAATAGCATTGATAAATTTTGTTAACACTTTAGAACCATATACTGGATCTGGTAATACTGGTCTTACGGGAGCTTTTCTTCTTCTCATAGAGATTCCTTCAATTATTTATAATTTACTCAAGTCTTGTCCCCTAAGGTAAGTCTCTAATAGACTAAATGACAATACCTGTTTTAAGCTCTTTACTAAGCTAACATTTTTTCTTACTTCTCTAATAAACTAGAATTTAAAGATTTATTTTTTTGGTTTTTTAGTACCATATTTAGAACGAGCAACTGTTCTACCGTTTACTCCTGAAGCATCTAATGCACCACGAACGATATGATATTTTACACCAGGTAAATCTTTAATTCTACCTCCACGTACAAGTACGATTGAGTGTTCTTGAAGGTTGTGACCCTCACCACCAATGTATGAGATTACTTCAAATCCTGATGTTAATCTTACTTTAGCTACTTTTCTAAGTGCCGAGTTAGGTTTTTTTGGAGTTGTTGTATAAACTCTAGTACATACACCTCTTCTTTGAGGACATTTTACAAGTGCAGGTGATTTTGATTTTTTCACTTGCTTCTTACGTTCTTTACGAATCAATTGGTTAATTGTAGGCAAATTGTTTCCTTTTCTGGTTAGTTTGAATTGAGATCTATGTCTCTTGAATCTGGGTTCTTACACCACATAACAACGTTTAATTAAACGCTTTTATCTAGCCTAAATCATGCAGATTTTTGGAGGCATATTATATCGAAATAATCTTTGGATTTTCTTACGTGAAGTTTCTTATTTTAGTTCTCATACCTTAGGAATCGATAAAATCGATTCCTAAATATATAAATTATTATTATAAATTTGTTTAATTCAAGCCTATTCAGGAATAGTAAATTCTATATTATCATTGTCTATCATACCAGTACCTACTGGAATAAGACGTCCAATAACAACATTCTCTTTAAGATCTTCAAGCATATCTACCGTACCTGCTATAGAAGCAGAAGTAAGTACTTTTGTTGTATCTTGGAATGAAGCAGCAGAGATAATACTATCTGCACCAACAGCTGAACGTGTGATACCTACTAGCATCGGTTCAGCAATAGCTGGTTCTCCTCCAAGCTTAAGTACACTTCCATTCTCTTCTTGGAACTTACGACGAGAAACGATATCTCCTGCGATAAATTTAGAGTCACCACTATCTACAATTTTCACTTGTCTCATCATTTGAGAAGTAACAATTTCGATGTGTTTATCTGAAATATTAACCCCTTGACGACGGTAAACCATTTGAACTTCAGATACAATATATTCATAAAGTGCCTTTTCGCCAAGTGCCGCTAAGATATCATGACTTGATACAATACCATCAGTCAATTTTTCACCAGCATGAACATAATCTCCTGTATGAACTAACGGAAGTTTATTTTTATCAACAAACTGTTCAGTAATCTGATCATTCTCACCAGAAACAATAAGTCTCTCTTTTCCACGTAATGGTTTACCAAAACTTACAACACCATCAATCTGTGCGATAAGTGCAATATCTTTAGGACGTCTAGCTTCAAAGAGTTCAGAAACTCTTGGAAGACCACCCGTAATATCTTTAGATTTAATCGCTGCTTTTGGTGTTTTAGCTAAGATATCTGCAATACTTACCTCTTGACCATCTTTAATAAAAAGAATTGTTTTTGCATCTAATTGATAACGGATTAACTCTCCACTCTCAGTAGCAAGTATAATCGCTGGTTTATATGCAGCAGGGATATATTCATTTAATTCTAATTTCGTATCACCTGTAATTTCATCAAACTGTTCAACAGCCGTCACACCAGGAATAATATCTTCAAATTTTAATGTTCCTTTTTGCTCAGCGATAATAGGCTCTGAGTATGGATCCCACTCTGCAATTACAACTTGTGTTGTAACTTCTGGAGCTGAAAGAGTATCTCCACGAGAAACAGGTGCATCATTATCTACTTTAACTACTGAACCTCTTGAGATATAGTGTCTTGCTGCCTCTCTATTATTATCATCAACAATAACAGCAAAAAGACCTTTTTCATCCACTTTAGTATCTGCATTAAACTTATCTGTTGGTTCAAGATAGTCTCCTTTAAGTAAGAAGAATTTAACTTTACCTTTAGACTCTGCTAACACTTCTTGTGTAACTGGTGCACCATTTTCTACTTTAAGTTCTGAAGCAAAAGGGATACGACTTGGAACAGACCAACCCTCATTAATCACTTCAACAATAGAATCACCCTCTTCTACACTATCACCATTTTTAAGTGGTAAGAAAAGTTTTCCCTCAACCTTCCCTGCAACACCTGCAAGTTCATTAGATTTAGCAACATCAGACTTTCTAAGGTTATATTTTACTTCATCCTTACCTTTACCCTTTACAGAAATAACAATCTCATCATGAGTAATAACTGTAGATACTATTCCAGAAGTTACTGCTTTAATTTTTGGTTCAACCAAAAGGACACCAGCATTTCTTCTGTTTGCAACGATAAGGTTACCTTCTGTATTTTTATATACATTAAGGTTATAGTATCTTACAAACCCTTCTTTAGTTGCAACAACTGAACGTTCCTCTTTACCAGCAGTAGCAGTACCACCTGTATGGAAGGTACGAAGTGTAAGTTGCGTACCAGGCTCTCCAATAGATTGTGCCGCAATAACTCCAACAGCCTCTCCACGTTTAACCATTTTATTATCTGCCATATTAAGCCCATAACATTTAGCACAAATACCTTTAGGTGCTTTACATGATGATGGTGCTCTCATTGTTACAGATCTTACACCTGCATCTTGAACTCTTAATGCCATCTCTTCATCAATCATTGTACCTTCAGATACTAGTACTTCAGAAGTAATAGGATCAATAATATCTGCAGCAAGAACTCTACCATAGATACGATCTGCTAATGGCTCAATCATCTCATTACCAACAACAATATCTGAAACTTCTACACCCTCATGCGTACCACAATCTAAAACTGCAATTTTTACATTTTGTGCAACATCAATAAGCTTTCTTGTTAAGTAACCCGCATTGGCTGTTTTAAGTGCTGTATCGGCAAGACCTTTTCTAGCACCATGAGTTGAAATAAAGTACTCAAGTACATTTAGACCTTCACGGAAATTAGAGGTAATAGGTGTCTCAATAATAGACCCATCAGATTTTGCCATCAGACCCCTCATACCTGAAAGTTGACGTATCTGTGCTGCAGAACCTCTCGCCCCAGAATCTGCCATCATGTGAACAGAATTAAATCCATCTTTGTCAGACTTAATTAATGCCATAAGACCTTCAGCAATAGTATTGTTTGAGTCTGTCCAGATATCAATAATCTTATTATAACGCTCTTGATCAGTTAAAAGACCTGAACCATACTGTCTTTGAATCTCTTTCACTTCTTCTTTTGCAGCAAGTACGCTTTTCTCTTTTATCTCAGGAATGATAATATCATCAATTGAGATAGAAACACCAACTTTTGTTGCATATTTGAAACCCATATCTTTAAGATTATCAAGGAACCCAGCAGTTTCAGAAACACCACCTATTTTATAGATGTAATCAACCAATGTAGCAATATCTTTTTTCTTTAAAATTTTGTTCCATAATTTTTCTGGTACATAATCAGGAATAATTGATTTCAAGATTAATCTACCTGCTGTAGAAGTAGCTATTTTACCATTAATAACTGTTCTAATACGTGCATTAAGGTCAAGTGCATTTTGATCAAAGGCTATCTCTACTTCTTCTACATTTGCAAAAAGTTTATGTTCACCTTTTACATCTTTTTTCTCCAGTGTAAGGTAGTAAAGACCTAAAATCATATCTTGTGAAGGTACAGCAATCGCTTTACCTGATGCTGGAAGCAAAATATTCATTGATGCGAGCATCAATACTTTTGCTTCTGCAATAGCTTCATCTGATAATGGTATATGTACAGCCATCTGGTCACCATCGAAATCGGCATTAAATGCAGAACAGACTAGTGGGTGCAGTTGAATCGCTTTACCCTCAATAAGTCTTGGGTGGAACGCTTGAATAGAAAGCTTGTGAAGCGTTGGTGCACGGTTTAGTAAGATAGGGTAATTTTCAACTACCTCTTCTAAACACTCCCAAACTTCATTTACTTTCTGTTCTATCATCTTTTTAGCTTGTTTAAGCGTTGTTGCATACCCTTTCTCTTCAAGTTTTGCCATAAGGTGTGGCTTGAAAAGTTCGATTGCCATAATTTTTGGTAAACCACACTGATCCATACGCAAATCTGGACCAACAACAATAACAGAACGTCCAGAGAAGTCAACACGCTTACCAAGAAGGTTTTGACGGAAACGACCCTGTTTACCTTTAATTACTTCAGAGAGTGACTTAAGTGGTCTTTTGTTTGCACCTTTAACTGCATTTCCTCTTCTACCATTATCAAAAAGTGCATCTACAGCTTCTTGAAGCATACGCTTCTCATTTCTAACAATAATTTCTGGAGCATCAAGTTCTACAAGTCTTTTAAGGCGTTGATTACGGTTAATAACTCTTCTATAAAGGTCATTTACATCAGATACAGCAAACTTACCACCATCAAGACTTACTAGAGGTCTAAGATCAGGTGGAAGAACTGGTAGTTGTGTTAACATCATCCACTCAGGTCTATTACCAGAGTGTAAAAATGCTTCTATAACTTTAAGACGTTTAACAATTGTTTTTCTTTTTGCTTCAGATTTTGTTGCTTGGATATCTTCTTTAAGTTGTGCAAACATATCTACAAGATCAAGATCAGCTAAAAGTTCTTGAATAACTTCTCCACCCATTCTTGCATCTAAGTCTGAATCACCAAAACGCTGCATTATCTGCTGATACTGCTCTTCATTCAATACATCATATTTTGTTAATGGATTTGTACCTGCTGAGTCATAAGAAGCATCTCCAGGTGTTTTAACAATATATGCTTCATAATAAAGTACTCTCTCTAAATCTTTCATCTTTACACCTAAAAGTGTACCAATACGAGATGGTAACGAAGAGACATACCAAATATGTGCAACAGGTGCAATAAGGTCAATATGCCCCATTCTATTTCTTCTTACTTTAGATGAAGTAACTTCAACTCCACATTTTTCACACACTACACCTTTATAACGCATCTTTTTGTATTTACCACAAAGACACTCATAATCTCTGATTGGTCCAAATATTTTTGCACAAAATAGTCCATCACGCTCAGGTTTAAGAGTTCTATAGTTAATTGTTTCTGGTTTCTTTACTTCACCAAAACTCCATGAAAGAATTTTTTCTGGACTTGCAACTCCTAACTTTAAAGCTGCTATATCTTTTGGTCTCTCTTCGCTGTTTAAATCTATTAGTGATAAATTCTCTAAAAACTTACTCATTTTCACCCTCCACTTCTTTTTTACTCTCATATAAATCTACATCTAACCCAAGGGCTTGAAGCTCTTTGGTCAATACGAACATTGTTTCAGGTACACCTGATTCTGTTACAGACTCACCTTTAGTAATAGCTCTATATGCTTTAGCTCTACCCTCAACATCATCAGACTTAATCGTTAACATCTCTTTAAGTATATGTGCTGCTCCATAGGCTTCTAATGCCCATACTTCCATCTCTCCAAATCTCTGTCCTCCAAAGAGTGCTTTACCACCAACTGGTTGTTGTGTAACAAGAGAGTATGGTCCAGTTGAACGAGCATGTACTTTCTCATCAACCAAGTGATGAAGTTTAAGCATATACATATAACCAACATTTACACGCTCTATCATCTGTTCACCTGTCTTACCATCAAAGAGTTTCATTTTACCATCTGAATCAATCTTAGCCAATTCAAATAATTTATCAAACTCTACTTGAGTTGTACCTTCAAATACAGGTGCTGCAAACTTCACCCCTGTTGACCAATCTCTACCATATTTTAGTAAATCTTCATCAGACATTTTTGTAAGTACATCTTTAGCATTCATCAATTTTGCTACATCTGAAATCTCTATCATTTTTGCTCTAAGATCTTGGATAAAGTTCTCTTGTTTCTCTTCAAACATCACTTGAATCTGCTCACCAAGTCTTTTACCTACAAGACCAAGGTGTACTTCAAGAATTTGCCCAATATTCATACGAGAGGGAACCCCTAGTGGGTTCAAGATAATCTCAACAGGTCTTCCATCTTCCATGTATGGCATATCAATCTCTGGTACGATATTAGAAACAATACCTTTGTTTCCATGACGTCCAGCCATTTTATCACCAACTTTGAGTTTTCTCTTAGTTGCAATATAAATTTTAACTAACTTTGTCACACCTGAAGGGAGAATATCATCTTTTTCAAGAACAGTAAGCTTCTCTTCATGAGCAATCTTAAGTTTTTTCTTCTGTTTTAAAAAGTAGTTTTTAAGTGATTCATACTCTTTTTGTATGCTATCATCATAAGAACGAACTACACCTCTTAGTGCGAATCTGTTTACCTCTTTTATAACATCTTCAGGTACTTTTGTTCCTATATGGTATTCAGTCTCATTTATAGTTACATCTTGTACTAACTCATGAGCAGAAAGGTAGTGAGAAATACGTAAAATCTCTTCTCTATCTATCATAAGTAGTTGGTCATGATGGTCACTATCTAAAACTGCTTTTTCCTCTTCATACGCTTGAATTGCTCTTGCATCTTTCTCATAGCCTTTTTTAGTAAAGACTTTAATATCTACAACTACACCTTCCATTGAAGCTGGACAGTAGAGTGATTTGTTTACAACATGTCCTGCTTTTTCTCCAAAGATAGCACGAAGTAGTCTCTCTTCTGGAGTAGGTTTAATCTCACCTTTAGGGCTAACTTTACCTACAAGAATCATACCAGGTTTTACATAGGTACCCATTTGAACAATACCACTCTCATCTAAGTGAAGAAGCTCATCTTCACGGATATTTGGAATATCACGAGTAATCTCTTCTGTACCATGTTTTAACTCTCTTGCCTCTACCTCTTTTTCATAGGTATGTACAGAGGTAAACGTATCTTCTCTAAGAATTTTTTCAGAGATAATAATCGCATCTTCGTAGTTATATCCATACCAAGGCATAAATGCAACCATAATATTTTTACCAATAGCTAACTCACCTTGATCCATATTTGCACCATCAGCAATGACTTGTTTACTATCAATTTTGTCACCTAGTTTTACAATAGGTGTTTGTGTGAAGGTAGTATTTTGGTTGGTTCTCATATTTTTCTCTAAGGCATAGTGGTCTATAAATACACCACTCTCATCTTCACCCATAATATAAATATTTTTACCATCTATCTTCTCAACTGTTCCTGCTCTATTTGCTTTTACACACTCCCACGCATCACGAGAAACAATAGCTTCCATACCTGTACCAACCACTGGTGCATCTGTTTTAAGTAGAGGTACTGCTTGACGTTGCATGTTTGAACCCATTAAGGCACGGTTGGCATCATCATGCTCTAAGAATGGAATCAATGCAGCTGCACTTCCTGAAATCATCAATGGAGAGATATCAATAAGATCAACTCTCTTTGCATCATTAAGTTCGATATTACCATTTAATCTCGTCTCTATAAGCTCTTCAACAATACGACCATCTTCACTAACAACAGTTGAAGCAGGAGCAATACATTTATCCTCTTCTTGTGTTGCAGTAATATAGACGATTTCATCCATAATTTGACAATCTTTTACCACTTTATATGGGGCTTCAATAAACCCATGCTCATTTACTTTAGAGTAAGTCGCAAGTGTATTAATAAGACCAATATTCTGACCCTCTGGAGTCTCAATAGGACAGATACGACCATAGTGAGTTGGGTGAACATCCCTTACTTCAAATCCAGCTCTCTCCTTAACAAGTCCACCCTCACCTAGCGCAGAGAGTCTTCTTTTATGTGTGACTTCTGAGAGTGGGTTTGTTTGATCCATAAACTGTGAAAGTTGTCCTGAAGAGAAGAACTCTAAGATAGTATTAGTAATCATTTTAGAGTTTACCAAGTCATGAGGCATCAACTCATCTAATGCACCAGATACAGTTGTCATCTTATCACGGATAGCTTTTTGCATCTTGATAAGACCTTTGTGTAACTCGTTACCTAAAAGTTCACCAATTGCTCTAATTCTTCTGTTACCTAAGTGATCTCTATCATCAATATGACCACGACCATTTTTCACTTTAATAAGGTATTTTACTGTATTGATAAGATCTTCAGATGTTAAAACTGTAGCATATTCAGGAATATCTAGTCCAAGTTTATGATTCATCTTCATACGTCCAACTTTTGTTAAACAGTATCTTTCAGGATCAAAGAAAAGTTGTCTTAAAAATGCTTTAGCAGCTTCTGGTGTTACTGGTTCACCTGGTCTCATTACTTTGTAGATACGAATAGCAGAGAGTACATTTTCATCATCTATCTCTTCAGTTTGCTTTAGAAGTCTTAAACTTTCAGTATCTGCAATAAATGCATTAATGATAGACATATCAGCACCCTCAGCAAGGTCATTAATGATTTTAATACTATCAATACCTTGTTCAATCATCTTCTTAAGTTTACTCTCATCAAGAGGTGTTACTACATCATAAAGTATTTCACCACTCTCTTGGTCTATGACTGGTTCAGAAAGGTGTCTTTCCATAAGTACATCAACAGGGTATTCAATCCACTCAAGCCCCTCTTCAATAAGCTTTTGTGCTTTTTTCTTAGTTAATCTTTTTCCAGCATTTACTATTGTTTTACCATCAATATCTTTTACATCATAATCTGCTCTACCTACAAAGTCTTCAGCATCAAATTTCACTAAAAATCTATTCTCTTTAATTGTAATCTCTTTTGTAGTATAGAAAAGTTTTATAATATCGTCTTTAGAGTAGTCTAATGCTCTAAAAAGAATAGTTACAGGTATTTTTCTTCTCTTATTAATACGTGCATAAAGAATATCTTTAGAGTCATATTCAAAATATAACCATGAACCACGATCAGGAATAATCTGTGCAGAGTAGAGTAGTTTACTAGCAACAGTAGTCCCCTCTTCTTCTTTAAAAATAACACCTGGTGAACGGTGAAGCTGATTTACAATAACTCTCTCAACACCATTTACAACAAATGAAGTTCTATCTGTCATTAAAGGAATATCACGAACAAATACTGCTTGTTCTTTTATCTCTTTAGGGTCAAGTTTTTCACCTGTCTTTTCATCTCTATTCCAAATAGTTAATGAAATATTCATTTTTAGCGATACAGAATAAGTTAATCCTCTCTCCATACACTCTCTAACAGTATATTTAGGCTTAACTACTTCAGAGTTTCTGTATGTTAGTGTTACTCTATTTTGTTGGTCATGAATGGGGAATGCAGATCTAAATACTCTCTCAAGTGTAGAGTTTTTTCTATCTTTTTCTCCAAGCATTAAAAAATCTTCATAACTCTTTTGTTGAAGTTGAAGCAAATTTGGGATTTCTATTTCTCTTGGTGTTTTTGAGAAATCTACACGAAGTCTGTTACCAGAATGTAAAGAATTTAACATATTTATCCTTAGGTTGGTTGGGTTTATTATGGTTTGTATTAGTTAATTGATTAATATCGTTTTAGTCATGATAGTAGACTTGATTTAGATACACAAAGAAACTATTAGAGGAGGGTATGAAATGTCTCCGAATAGCTTTTAACTATATCTTAGAAGTTAAATTGAGTCTAGGCAAAATGCCTAAACTCTCTTAAATAAAATGAATTATTTAAGCTCACAAGAAGCACCAGCTTCTTCGATTTGTTTTTTGATCTCTTCAGCTTCATCTTTAGATGCAGCTTCTTTAAGTACTGTTGGAACATCTTCAACAGCAGCTTTTGCTTCTTTAAGTCCAAGACCTGTAATAGCTCTTACTACTTTAATAGCATTGATTTTCTTTTCACCAGCACCTGTAAGTACTACGTCAAATTCTGTTTGCTCTTCTTCAGCTTCTACTGCTGCTCCAGCTCCAGCTACTACAGTAGCTTGTGCAGATACACCAAATTTCTCTTCAAATTCTTTTACAAGCTCAGAAAGCTCAAGTACTGACATGTTTGAGATAAACTCAAGAACATCTTCTTTAGTTGTTGCCATTTTTAATTCCTTAAAATATATGTTTTAAATGCTTTTGCATTTTAAAATTAAAAGAGCCTAGAGGCTCTCACCACTCTATGCTTCTTCTTCTAATTTTTTAGATAGTGCATCCATGCCAATTGTAAAGTTTTGCACTGGTGCATTCCATACATTAAGAAGCATACCAATAAGTACATCTCTTGTAGGAAGTTTAGCCATAGCATTGATAGTCTCCATGCTTGCAACTTCACCCTGGATTAAACCAGCTTTGATTGAAAAACTATCTTTAAATTCAGTAGCAGCTTTATCAGCTATTTTACATGGTGTAACTTGTGCGTCACCCCAGATTACAAGATTTGTATCTGAAAAATTCACTACTTCACAACCTGCATTTTTCAATGCAATCATTGCTAGTTTATTTTTCACTACTTGTACTTTTGTATCTTCATCTTTAGCAAGATTTCTTACAATCTCAAGATTTTCAACTGTCATACCCTTGTAATCACAAACGATAATGGCACCAGCGTCTTTAAACTCTGCTGTCATCTCTGCAACTAACTCTTCTTTTCTAGTTCTAGTCATATATATTCTCCTTCCGATCTCTAAAAGGGTGTTGATTTTTAACAAATCCAACACATCTATACTTTCGCATAGATTAATTAAGCTTACGCCCCTTTTATCTTAAATCTAAGATTATGAGTAGCAAATTTACTCTCAAGAAAAAATTATAATTAACTCTTTATTGAAAATAGTAATAAAGATAGAAATCAATCTATCTTTATACTTTACAATTTATTTAATATCCATTACTTCAGATGTATTAAGTGTAATTGATGGACTCATAGTTAATGAAATAGCTGCATTAGTAATAAATCTACCTTTTGCAGATGCTGGTTTAGCTCTATTTACCATTTCAACTATAGTGATAAAGTTTTCTTTTATCGCTTCAGCAGAGAAAGAGATTTTTCCAATTCCTGCATGAATGTTACCTTTTTTATCAACTCTAAAGTTAACTTGTCCACCCTTAGCATTTGTTACTGCTTTAGTAACATCCATAGTTACTGTTCCAGTTTTAGGGTTTGGCATAAGACCTTTTGGTCCAAGAATTCTTGCTACTTTACCAAGAACACCCATCATATCTGGTGTAGAGATAACGATATCAAAATCAATTTTACCTGCTTGAATATCTTCTATAAGATCTGCAGCGCCAACAAGGTCTGCACCTGCTACTTTAGCTTCATCAGCTTTAGCATCTTTAGCAAAAACTGCTACTCTTACTGTTTTACCTGTTCCATGAGGAAGAACTACAGAACCTCTAATCATTTGGTCTGCATGTCTAGGGTCAACATTTAAGTTAAGTGCAATCTCTACAGTTTCATCAAAGTTTGCTGATTTAAGTTCTTTTAGTGTAACCATCGCTTCGTCAACACTATACTCTTTAGTCGCATCTACTTTTTTAAGTAGAGCTTCTCTTTTTTTACTTGGTTTTTTTGCCATTTCTTTCTCCGCTTACTGTTGCTCCCACATTTTAAAATCATGTGGTTAAGATTCATTTACATTGAATAGTTAGTTAAAACTAATCTACGATTTCAACACCCATACTTCTACAAGAACCAGAAATAATATTTGCTGCCATCTCTCTGTCATTTGTATTAAGGTCTACAATTTTTTGATCAATAATTTCATCAAGTTTTGCTTTAGTGATAGAACCAACTTTATTAAGAATTGGATTATCTGTACCTTTTTTAATATTTGCAGCTTTCTTAATAAGATCACTTGCAGGTGGTTGTTTTGTAATAAAAGTAAAACTTCTATCTGAATATACAGTTACAACAACAGGTATTTTATAACCCATTTTATCTTTTGTTTTTTCATTAAATGCTTTACAAAACTCCATAATGTTAACACCACGTTGTCCAAGTGCAGGACCTACTGGTGGTGATGGGTTTGCTGATCCAGCTGGGATCATCATTTTAAACTTTTCAGTTATTTTTTTTGCCATCTGTTCTTCCTTTGTTTGATTTAACCCTGAAGGTTATATAATTTTTTCTACTTGCGTGTAGAGTATTTCTACTGGTGTATTTCTACCAAAAATTGAAACATTTAACTTTAATGTACCATGATTAAGATCATACTCTTCCACCATACCTGTAAAGTTAGAGAATGGACCATCAACGATACGTACCATCTCTCCTGTTTCAAAGTCTACTTTAGGACGTGGGGCAGATTTTTGCTCCATTTTGTCTAAAATATTTTTAACATCTGCTGCTGCAAGTGCTGTAGGTGTCTTCTGTTCACCGATAAATCTAGATACTCTAGGCAAAGATTGAATCTTATGCCAAAGATCAGTATCCAGGTCTATATGTGCAAAAGCGTAACCAGAGTAGAGTGTTCTCTCTGTTATCTTTTTTTCACCATTTTTTACTTCTATTACCTCTTCTGTAGGAACAACAATATTTTCAACTTTTTCCTCGATACCATAATCGATTACAAGTTGTTCTATTGCTCTTTTTACAGAGAGTTCTGATCCTGAATATGTTTGAATTGCATACCACTGAAAAGCCATCTATTATCCTATAAAACTGTTGAAACTATTGATGACATTAAGAGGTCAACCAATGCTAAAAATATTGATATTACAGTTACAACTAGTATAACTGCTAAAAATGCTTGTCTTACTTGTACTTTAGTTGGAAATATTACTTTATGGATTTCTGCTTTCGCGTTTGCTATAAATGTTGAAATTTTTCCCATTTTTTTACCTTTTGTTATGGCAGGCCAAGAGGGACTCGAACCCACGGCACCTGGTTTTGGAGACCAGTGCTCTACCAACTGAGCTATTGGCCTAAAATGAGACTAAAAGTAGTCTCGATTAAAGGACAAAACTGTAATTACAGTTTTGTCTCTTTATGAACAGTATGTTCTTTACACCATTTACAATATTTCTTAAGTGCAAGTTTCCCTGTTGTTGTTTTTTTATTCTTAGTTGTATGATAATTACGTCTAGTACATTTCTCACAACCTAAGTGAACTGTTTCTCTCATTGTTATCTCCTATGATAAGTTTACAAGAGGCAAAAGCTCTTGTAATGGTATGTTCTAAGCAATTACTTTAGAAACAACACCAGCACCAACTGTTCTACCACCTTCACGGATAGCAAACTTAGTACCTAAGTCAAGAGCAACTGGAGCAATAAGTGCAACATTTACTTTAACATTATCACCTGGCATAACCATTTCAGTACCTTCTTGAAGTTGAACTGAACCAGTTACATCTGTCGTACGAACGTAAAACTGTGGTCTATAGTTATTAAAGAATGGAGTATGTCTTCCACCTTCTTCTTTAGTAAGTACATAAATTTCAGCTTCAAATTCTGTATGAGGATTGATTGAACCTGGCTTACAAAGAACCATACCTCTTTGAACTGCATCTTTGTCGATACCACGTATAAGAACACCACAGTTATCTCCAGCAAGACCACAATCCATCTCTTTACGGAACATTTCAACACCAGTTACTGTTGTTTTTTGAGTATCTTTAAGACCAACGATTTCAACTTCGTCACCTACACATACTTTACCTTGATCAACTTTACCAGTTACAACTGTACCACGACCTTGAATAGTAAAGATATCTTCGATAGCCATTAGCATATCTTTTTCAGTCTCTCTTACTGGTTCAGGGATATAAGCATCAACTTGAGCCATAAGCTCAGTAATTTTTGCTGACCAGTCACCAAGTGTACCAGATTTAGCTTCTTCAAGTGCTTGGAATGCAGATCCAGCTACGATTGGAGTATCGTCACCTGGGAAATCATACTCTTCAAGTAGTTCACGAACTTCCATCTCTACAAGCTCTAACATCTCTTCTTTATCTTCATCATCAAGTTGATCTTCTTTATTTAAGAAAACAACAATATATGGTACACCTACTTGCTTAGAAAGAAGGATATGCTCTCTAGTTTGTGCCATTGGACCATCAGTTGCAGCAATTACAAGAATAGCACCATCCATTTGAGCAGCACCAGTAATCATGTTTTTAACGTAATCCGCGTGACCTGGACAATCTACGTGAGCGTAGTGTCTGTTTTCAGTTTCATACTCTACGTGAGAAGTAGCAATTGTAATTCCTCTTTCTCTCTCTTCTGGTGCATTATCGATTGCATCGTAATCCATAAGCTCAGTATCACCTGCAACAGCAAGTACAGCTGTAATTGCAGCTGTTAGTGTAGTTTTTCCGTGGTCAACGTGACCAATAGTACCGATGTTAACATGCGGTTTTGTTCGTTCAAATTTTTCTTTAGCCATGCTTTTCTCCTAGCGTAAATGTTTTAAAGGCAATATTATACCTAAAGTATCTTAAACCTATATGGACAAAACTATCACACAACTGTAATACTTTTGTCCATATCTAATTCTGGAGCCCATAGTGAGACTTGAACTCACGACCTCTTCCTTACCAAGGAAGTGCTCTACCCCTGAGCCATATGGGCATAGTCACAGTCATATATAAATAATATATTTGTTAAGTCATAAATGAATAAATTGAGAAAGCTTTAGTATGTGAAGTAATTTATTAAGTACATAATTCACACAGCTCCCAGTTTATGGAGCGGGCGAAGGGATTCGAACCCTCGACAGCCTGCTTGGAAGGCAGGAACTCTAGCCACTGAGCTACGCCCGCGTATTTTATGTAACTTAACATTTTATGGTGGTGGGTGAAGGATTCGAACCTTCGAAGACGTAGTCAGCGGATTTACAATCCGCCCTCGTTGGCCACTTGAGTAACCCACCACTTAAATTGTTTGTTATTATAACTGGTACAAACACTGATAATTATATTTCTATGGAGCTGGTGAAGGGACTCGAACCCCCGACCTGCTGATTACAAATCAGCTGCTCTAGCCAACTGAGCTACACCAGCACCATCATAAAAAGTTGTTATACTTTAAATGGACGAGAATTATAGACAAATAAAAAATAAATGTCAAGGGTTTATGTAAATTTCTTTAAAATTCTTCTCTTTTTAATCTTATCCTACTAAAATACAAACATTATATAAGGAAAAATCATGAAAATTTTATTGGCACCTAGTGAAACTAAGAAAAGTGGAGGTGCAGAAGCTTTTCATTTAGATGCACTTTTATTTAAGTCTCTATTATCATCTCGTACAAAACTGCTACACAGCTATATTAATATTATTCAAAAAAAAGATTTAGTTGTTCTTTCTAAAATGTTTGGACTTAAAAAAGAGTCAGATATACTCTCTCATGCAAAAGATATTATTCATGAACCTACAATGAAAGCTATTGAGCGTTATACTGGTGTAGCTTTTGATTATTTATCTTATACTACATTAGATAATGCCACACAGGCATATATAGATGAACATGTCATTTTATGTTCTAACCTTTTTGGATTTTTACGTGCTGATGATTTCATCCCTGCTTATCGTTTAAAACAGGGGTCTTTAGTTGGAGATATTAATGTAGAAAAATTTTATTCTCTTCATGGTACAGCATTAATGGATAGTTATTTAGAAAATGATGAGATTTTAGATCTTCGTGCAGGATTTTATGATAAATTTTATAAACCTACCAAACCCTATACCACG
>JAMOTA010000018.1 GCA_027068435.1 Sulfurovum sp. | reverse complement strand
ATGTGATATTTCTTGGGCTTGGTAATACGGTTTCTTTAAAATATATCTGTCTGTCGTCAATTTAATGTATTTTTAGTGAATTATGAAAATGTTGGAATCTCTATTTCGTGATTTGGGAATTAGTTCAATTATATTATAGAAATAAACTACTCGACAACAATCCCACAAGCTAATTTATTGCTTTTACTGCGCTCTTCCCATAAGTCACTGTTAGAGAGTCTTATGGCTGAGTAGGCTTTACCTATTTGTAGGTAGAGGCAGTATTCGCCACTTTCTACTTCTGTTAATGAGAGTGTGGTTTTTAGTTCTTTATCTAACTGTGCATAAAATGTTCTTGTATCTATATTTTGTGCAAAGGTAAAAGTATTTGAACTGTTTTTAAGTACATAATTTACTTCAGATTGTATATATGGTGATGCATATCCTCTATTTGCGATACTAAGTGTAAGATTTAGTGCTGTGCTACTCTGTTCTATATCTAACTCTTTAGCTACAAGTCTGTACCCTAAGTTTTTCTGAATCTCATCATAACACCCCTCCTCTTTCCATCTCTCTATAACGTCTGGTTGGTAAGATTCATTGATATATGAGTATTGGAATTTTTTTAACTCACTTAGGGCATTATCACAAGTAGTAAACTCCTCTTCATCTTTACAGGTTTCTCCTCCTACTGGTGCATATTTTGTATCATTTACCACATAATTTTTCCAAAAATCAATATTGTCGGAAGGGTACGTACCCATATCTGTTTCACTTGCTAAAAAACAGTCATTATGATGACCTATCTTAGCCCTAATATCATCTGTAAATGCAATATCAGGGGTTATTTTCCCATCACTTCCTTCATCTCTGTATGTTTCTGAAGAGCCAAAAAGCAACTCTTTATGCATAGGTGTTCTTATCTGTATATATTTATCGGGGAAGATTTCTGATAGTTTTACAATAATATCTCTTCTATTCTTTTTATACTCATCATCTGTATCTGCATAATCACCTGTAAAACTGTGCCATTCACCCCAGTCTCCTATGGTTCCTGCTTGAACTATAGAGATGATGTTTTTATGTGTTTGAAGAAGAGGTTTTAATTGTGCTAAATGTCCCATAATTATCTCTTTAGAGGGGTCATTACCATTATCATCATCATGGTATTTTATTCTCAAAATCAACTTAACACCTTGCTCTGTTGCATCTTTTAAGTTTTTGTCAATAATATCGATAAATTCACTAGACAATCTCTCTGTATCTATATATTCATTTAAATTTATAGGAGCATATACCATCGTATAGCCATCTTCTTTTGCGTAGTAAAATCTATTATAATCTTTCTCTTTATTTAACTCATAATCTGCATCATAAAAACCCCTATCTGGGTTTAAAGTGTTGATAGTGCTATTTTCTCTAAATGTGATAGTTCTAGAACTTCTGTTGTCATCGGGAGTCTCTTCATTATTTGTATCATCAGATGGAGAGCTACCACCTCCACCACAACCTATAAGTAAAAACAGTGAACCAATCCATAAACTTTTTAGCATGAGAATCCTTTAATATTTGAATATAAATATTATACGAATAATATGTAAATAAGAACTTAGTGTAAAGTTTTAAGCTATATTATTTAATCGTTATAACACTATTGTTTTTTAAGAAATAAGATAAAGATGCGTTAAAGAGTGTTTAGATTATAAGTATAATTTAAAACTAACTCATTTATCACTTTATTTTTACATCATTTTAATTTATTTTATGTTATTACGATTGGAAGAATAATACTACTTAGATTTACTAAAGCCAAACTGGTTGCAAAGCTAGGACGGAAAACTTCAGGTCTCTCACTTTGGGAGATAGCTGGGTTACATCATTGTCTTATAAGAGGGGAGAAATATTATAAGCACTACTTTACATGTAACAATGCAATACTAAACATCTTGGATTCACATCATAAGCGAATACCCTTAAGAAGATTGAGAGTGTAGTTGACAAGAAGAGTTAGATACACTTAAGCAATCACAACAAAGCTTAAAGGGTAAA
>JAMOTA010000017.1 GCA_027068435.1 Sulfurovum sp. | reverse complement strand
TAATTATCTGACTACTCTACAAGCTAGACTATGCCGCTTAAGCCAATAACCGATATATTACTTCTAACGAAAACTCAAAATAAGTATAGGGTAAAATATTCTAAAAAAAAGAACATACGAGCCAATAGCTTACACAATTAAAGAAAAAATATGTCAGATTTAATGTTAGTACTAGTAGAAGGTTCAAAGCTTCCTACAGTCAAAGAGTTAAGAAAGGAGCTTCATAAGTGCCTTAGTGAAAATAATTTATTTGCTATAGAGACAACAATATCTGGGAAATATCTTATTAAATATATTTTACAAGCACAGCAAAAAGGATAGTGGATTAACTAAGCTTTTATGTATAGATAGTATATAATTTAGAGGAGTTAAAAGATGACAAAAAATGAAATATTTAATACTTTAACTACATTAAAACCAAAACTAAAAAAAGAGGGCATAACTCTTTTAGGTGTTTTTGGTTCTTATGCTAGAGGAGACTACACCAGTAGTAGTGATATTGATATACTATATGAGATAGATAATGCTGAAGAGTTTGCCAATAGAAATGGTGGTTTTGGTGCATTTACTAAATTAAAAGAGATAAAAGACAACATCTCTTCTATATTAGGTATGCCTGTTGATTTTACTTCTAAAGGCTCACTTAATGATATAGGTAAAAAATTTATCTTGGGAGATTTAGTTAATGTCTAGTAAATCTACAGAAGCTAGAGTAGCTTTTATCATGAAAATGATATCACATATAGATAGTATTGTATTAAGACATGGGAAAATAACAAAAGTCCTTGAAGATGAAATAGAAGCAAGACCTGCTATGATGATGGCTCTTATGCAAATAGGCGAATCTCTTAATAAAATAGACCCTACTATTTTAAAGAAATTTAATTTAATAGAAGATACTATAGGTTCATACAATGTTAGAAATTTTATAGCTCACGATTATGATGGAGTAGATTTAGCTCTAATTGAAACTGTCATACGAGTTCACTTTCCTATTTTAAAAGAAAAAATGCAAAAACTTGCGTCTGAATTTGATATAGATTAGAGTAAACATAGAAATATGATAATTTGACATATTTTTATAAAGATTTTAAAAATTGGGTTATAGTTCAGATGCAGTTTAACTTGTTGTTTCTCAAAACAACAGCTACAACTGTTGTTTGATATTCGCTAGTTAAATCTTAACTGCGAAAGGGTGTGAGTGCTATGGAGTTATTAATCCTAATACTTACAATTATTGTTGCTATCTTACGATACTACAATAGTTAAAAGCACTCAGAGGGAGCTTACGCTCTCTCTTCAAACATCATTTTAACATAATAGTTTTTGAATGTAAAGAGATGATTTTCGTAGGTCGGGGTGTCCTCTCCCCGACATGAATTTGAATAGTAATTAATTAGAGCCTTAATCATAAAATTTAGATAAAATATTTATAATTATAAAACATATACAATATATGTCGGGAAAGGACACCCCGACCTACAGTAATGAAAGGATTTATTTCATCATGAAAACTCTATACTACGGTGGACAAAAGTCAGGTAAGAGCCTCTTAGCGGAACAAAAAGCGTTAGCTTTGTCTGTGGGTAAAAAGCCTTATTATGTTGCTACTTATGATAACAGTTATAATGATAGTGAGATGCAAGAGCGTATAGAGAGGCATTTGAGTCAGCGTAAGAGTTGTTTTATTACTATAGAGGAGACTAGAGATTTAAATGAAGTTTTAAAATGTGGTGAGACGTACCTTGTTGACTGTATCTCTATGTGGTTACTCAATACCATAGATGAACCTTTAGAAGCTGTTTTAGCTCAAGTAGAGACTTGGAGTAACATAGATGCAAACATAGTCTTTGTACTCAACGATGTGAGTTCAGGGGTGATACCTTTGGAGAAACTTAGCCGTCAGTATGTTGACCGTTCTGGTGTTGTAGGTCAAAAATTGGCTGCTCTTTGTAATGAAGTTTATGAGGTAAAGTTAGGACTGGAGATAAAGCTCAAATGACAACCTTTGAACATGGAGGAGATGTAACAGCATTTGCCAAGGCTTGTGACTGTGAAGTAGCCGAAGTTATAGACCTCTCATCTAACATTAACTTTATAAAGCCTAGTATCGAAGTAAATTTTAATACTTTAGAGATAGCACCCTACCCAAACTATGGTACTCTCTATGAGGCTATATCTTCTCACTATGGTGTTAAAGTAGAGGATATGGAGCTTTTTAACGGTGGGAGTTCGGCTATCTTTACACTCTTTAAACACTTAAGTTTAAAACAGTGTACTATCTACTCTCCTGCCTACTTAGAATACAAAAAAGCGGCAACTCTTTTTGGGTATCAACTGCATATTATAGATAGATTTGAAAATAGACACGAAGAGGTAAAAGAGAATAGCTTTGTTATCTTTGTAAACCCCTCTACCCCTGATGGAATGTTTTATAGTATAAACAAACTTTTAGAACAATGGAAAAAGAAAAACTGTACTGTACTTATAGATGAATCATTTATTGAGTTTACTCCTTTTCGTTCTGCAACTACTTTGCTACACCGTTTCCATAATCTCTATATATTAAAATCTATGACTAAGTTTTTTGGGGCTGCTGGTATACGTATAGGAACACTTATATCACAAGCTCAAAATATAAAACTACTTCAAGAAAAAGAACCTCTTTGGAAACTCTCTACTTTTGATAGTAGCTATATCCAAGCCGTACTAAAAGATAAAAACTTTAAAGTAAACTCTCGTCAAAAGAACTTAGAGAGTAAACGTTATCTTATAGATATATTGGACAACTCTCCTATGGTAAAAAAACACTATCCATCACATGCAAACTATATTTTAGTAGAGCTAAAAGATATCACAGCCAAAGAACTACAAGAGAAGCTCCTCCCTTACAAAGTGATGGTACGCTCTTGTGAAAACTTTGATAGACTTAGTGCATATCATGTACGTATAGCAGTAAAATCTATAGATGATTTACGACACTTAAAAAAGGCATTAGATGCATAATATCAGTATATTTGGAACCAGCTCAGACGCGGGAAAGAGTACTATTACTTTTGTGATAGGCAAAATACTTCAAGACTTAGGTTACACCGTTGCACCCTTTAAAGCACAAAATGTCTCTAACAATGCCCAAGTAGCTACCGATAACTCAGAGATAGCCGTAGCCCAATACTTTCAAGCCTCTGTACTTAAAGTAGAAACCTCTTGGCAGAACAATCCTGTACTTCTAAAGTCTGGGCGTGGAAGTAGTGCTTCACTGGTAGTTGCAGGTAAGGTTGTAGCAGAGAAAGAAGTACGAGAGTACTACCGTGACCTTGACACACTAAAGCCTACAGTAAAAGAGGCATTTGAGTACTTAGATGCTCGTTATGACTGTGTAGTAGCTGAGGGAGCAGGTAGCCCCGTTGAGCTTAACCTTATGGACAAAGACCTCTCCAATATTTACATCGCTACAGAGTTTAAAACTAAGATTATCCTTGTTGCAGACATAGAAAAAGGTGGGGTGTTTGCTTCTATTTGGGGGGTGTATAACTTACTACCTAAAGCACTAAGAGAAAATGTCATAGGCGTGATAGTAAACAAGTTTAGAGGTGACCTTACACTCTTTGATGAGGGCATACATATCATAGAGAAAGAGTTTGGCATACCAGTTTTAGGTGTACTCCCCTACTTAAGCTTAAACCTTGGATTTGAAGATAGTGAAAGCTTGAAAAATCTTACTCAAGACTGCTCTAAAGCTACAAGAACCGTCTGTGTGATTCAGTATCCTACTATGAGTAACTACAACGACTTTGAACCACTCATAGCTGATGCTAACACTTGTGTAGAGTTTGTCTCTTCAAATGTAAGTTTAAAACACTTTGACTGTGTCATACTCCCAGGGTCTAAACTTGTTATGCAAGACTTAACTTGGCTTAAAGAGACAGGACTTTTTGATAGCCTAAAAGCACTTCACAAAGAAGCGTCTGTCCACATAGTAGGTATCTGTGGAGGGTATGAGATGATGTTTGAGTACATTGAAGATGAGGCAGCTATAGAGTCCACTAACTCTACATGCATGGAAGCCCTTGGTTTTATAGATGATACTATTGTGTTTCAAAAAGAGAAAATATTAAAACAAGATGGCAGAAAATTTGAGATACATCATGGAACAAGTAAAAAGTACCCTTTAGAGTATAAAAGTGAAAAAGTTTATGGTACGTTTTCACATGGACTCTTTGCAGATGCATGGTTTAAATCATACACCACTAAAACTATTGATACTTTTGTCTCTACCATGAAAGAGCGACTAGACGTAGAGAGGATACTTAGCAGTGTACTTTGAACTAGCACTTATCGCTTTTAGTATAGACCTAGTATTTGGCGAATTTAATTTTATAAAACACCCTGTAGTACTTATGGGGGAGTATATTAAATGGTTTGAGAAGAAGTTTTATAAAGAGAGTGTAGCAAGAGGTATGCTCTTAACTTTAACACTCATTATTATTACTGTTATACTAATATCTCCATTTTATGTCTATTTAAACACATTTCTATTGGGTATAGTTGCTTCGACAACTATTGCTTCTAAGATGCTTTATGAGAGTGTAAGAGAGATACTATTTCACCCTCAAAACATTAAATACCTTGTAAGTAGAGACACTACAGAACTCTCATCTTCAGACATCAACAAAGCTGCCATAGAGACTTACGCAGAAAACCTAAGTGATGGTGTCATAGCGCCACTTTTTTACCTGCTTCTTTTTGGTCTTTGGGGTGCATTTATCTATAAAGCAATTAACACCTTAGACTCTATGGTAGGGTACAGAAACAAAAGGTACGAAAAGTTCGGTAAATTTTCAGCAAAGTTAGATGATATAGTCAACTACATTCCTGCAAGGATAACCGCCATTCTCATAGCTATACTTATGGGAAGTCAAAAAGCTTTGCTAAACTTTTATACGTATGGTAAAGCTCATGAAAGCCCAAATGCTGGTCATCCCATAGCATCTATGGCATGGTCTATAGGTGTAAAACTTGGTGGTGATACCTCTTACTTTGGTAAAGTAAAGTCTAAACCCTACTTTGGAGAAGGCAAACTTCTCATTGACAAAGAAGATATAACAAAAGCTCTCTCTTTACAGCTTAGGTTAGATATATTTATCCTTATATTTTTAAGCATGGGAGTTTTACTATGAAAGCGTGGTATTTAGGTTTAAAATTTGCTTTTTCATACTTTAGTATTTTGCCCATCTCATTTAAAAACGATGTTGATTTAAGCACTAAAGAGGTGTTGGGTTCTATGCTCTTCTTTTTTCCTTTTGTAGGTTTAGTATTGGGTCTGTTAACTGTAGTAGTTTACAGCCTACTAGAGCCTTTAGCATGGTATGGTGCGGTTATTTCTGCTCTAGTTTACATGATGCTTTATGGTTTCTTACACACAGAAGCTGTCATAGACGTAGCAGATGCCATCTACGCTTCACACTCAGGTAAAGATGCTTACGCGGTTATTAAAGACCCTACTGTTGGGGCTATGGGTGTACTTTGGGCGGGGAGTTTTGTACTGCTTAAAGTAGCAGGGATTCTCTTTTTACTTATACATCAACTCTTTACCCCTTTTATCGCTACACTGATAGTCAGTCGATTAGCACTTTTAGTACTTTTTTATACACAAACATTTAAATCTTCTTTTGCTTCAAAGCTTAAAGATGCTCTAACACCTAAGACTTTTTGGAGTGCTTTAGTATTTTTTGGAACGGTAGGCATACTTTTAACCTCATTTAAGTTCATCGTACTTTTAATTTTTGCTTTTCTCTTAGCCCTTATGATTACAAAATTTATCAAAAATAAATTAGGTTTTGTCAATGGTGATGTCTTAGGGTGTACACTCGAAAGTGTAGAAATAGTACTGTTTATGCTGGTATCACTACTTTGGGTTTAACTCTACTAAGACACGCTGCTGTTGCAAAGCAGTTACAAGGTACCTGCTTAGGGTGGAATGATGTAAGCATAGAAGTAGCACTCTTTGAGGCATTTAAAGTAGCTAAGCTAAAGGAAAAAGCGTTTGATATTGTTATCTCTTCAGACTTACTGCGTTGTCAACAAACCCTTAAAAAAATAGGTAAATCTTTTACTCTAAACCCCTCTTTACGTGAAGTAAAATTTAATTCAGAGATAGAGGGGAAAAGATTTACAGAGATAGAGAAACTTGAAAGTTATGATAAGCGTTATTTAGAGTCAGAAAGTAGCTGGCACAACTACATCTGTAAAGAGTCTCAAATAGACTTTACTACACGTTTAAAAACATTTTTAAACACACTACCTAAAGACAAAGAGATACTTTTATGTTCTCATGCAGGAAGTATTAAAGTGATGATGGGTATTTTAGGTCAGAAAGAAGAACAATTAAATTATTTGGAGTATAGAAGATATGAGTTATAGTACATGGTTTACCACCCACGGCAAGAAACATCAAGAGATTATGAAAAAGCTCACCCTACTGAGTGACGATGAAGTTATTGCTTATTTTAGGTTTGAAAATATGGTTGAAAAAGAGCCAGATTTTTGTCCACTCTATAAAGATAATAAAAAGTGTCATGAGATAGAACTACTCAACTGTTACCTCTGTGCTTGTCCTAACTTTAGATTTAACGATAAAGGTATAGCAAAAAAAGAGGAAAAAACACTCTATAGCATCTGTAATATAGAGTCTAAAGATGGTAGTACCTTTGAAACCAAAGAGGCGATACACCAAAACTGTTCAGGATGTTTAATCCCTCATCAAGAGAGTTACATTAAAAAATACTTTTCAAGAGAGTGGTTTGAGATAATGAAAAAAGTTCACTCCCAAACATAAAGTTTGAAAGTATTAAAGAAGATTAAAATACTTTAAGTGCTTCTTTTTTTGCTGCATCTGTCACAGTTGAAGTAACATCTGGTGTAACTGTTTTAGAACCTAAAACAGATCCAACTGCATCTGTTTTTAATTTTTCTACTGGATCTTCTTTACCAAGAACTACATCTGCACCTTTATTTACAAGGTCTTTTTTTACTTCATCTTCACCTGCAATATGTTTTACTGCTGTTGCTCTTACTTCTGTTTTAACTTGAGATGTTACTGCATCTGTTGCCATATCTGTCATCATATCTGCAAAAAGCCCCGTTGCTACTATTGCTGAAATTAATACTATTTTTTTCATCTTTTTCCTTTTTTATAATGTTTTTAACTATGCATTATATATTAAACGCTTTAAATTATACTTCTAATTACTTTCTTAATAAGGAGAAACCACTACTTTGTATACTAAGTTATCACCCTCATAAAAAGGCTGATAATATGAACTACCACATTTTCTATAACTGATACCATTGGTAACTACCGTAACACATGAACTAGGCATAGTAGAAGCAGCAATCATACTACCTATAACTAAACTTGTTGTAAACACAGCAAGAGGTCTTCCCCCGTAATAGCCAGGTCTTCCATAATAACGATTATGTCCATGTCCATGGTGATGATGGTTATTATTTACGTTTACATTCACATTTTTATTTACATTCTTGTTAATATTAACATTTTTATTGGTATTTTTATTACGATTTGAACTTCGTTTTTTAGTTGAGCGATTACCACGAGAATTACCTCTACCTCTTTTAGCCTCTGCTACATTAAAAAGTGAAACACTCATTTCAAAAGGTGCTACTGCATACCCTTTTTTAGATTCTAGATTTGTATTTATAGTTACAGATGGAGAGAAAAGTCCAATCATCACTGTAACTACGGTAAACTTCATTAAAGATATTTTACTGTTTTTCATTATTTATCCTTTCTACTTTGCACTGTTAATAACTATTTTAGATGTACCACGAGGTGCCACAAAAATAAAATCTTTTTCTCTTACTGAACCTTTGTTCCATACGATTGAAGTATTGACTCTTGAGTTATCATTACTATCAATAATACTATAAGCTTTTACCAATGGGGTATCACCTGTAGCAATCCATACATGTATTTCTCGTGAATTATTTCTAAATGCAATATAGTCACATAATACACCATCAACATTTACTACACCAAAGTATTTACTTTTTTTAAGCTTCATGCGTTTATCCATGTCTTTATAGAAAAGTGATGCCATAGGTGATTTGATTCCATATTTATCAAAAATAAAATCTAAAGCCCCTTCAATAGTCTTTGGTGTTTTAAGTTGACCATAAAAACCAAAATTATGATCTAACATAGTATAAGTACCATTATTGATATAATTACTTCTATTTTTAATATTTCCTTTAGTATCTACACGCAATTTGTCTGGTCTAGATACTTTTGCTGTTACATTTTGCTTATAGCTGTTTAATGGATCTCCATTTTCTGACACTACAGCATTAAACATATATTTATCCATTGATCCTAAATATTGGTATGCATTGTTAATAATACTTCTAGCAGATTTTTCTGCACCTATGAGGCTTGTTCCACTAAGTAAAAGTGCAACACCAGCTACACAAAGAACTCTTGTATGTAATTTCATTTCCCATCCTTATTTATATTGATTATAAAGTTTTTACACAATAATGAATCTAAGATATAATATATCATAATTTATTAAAATTTCTATAATTACCCAAATAACGAAATAGAAAAACACCAAACAAGAGGAAGTAGCGTATAATAGGATAAAAGAAAGACAAAAGCGACACTAAACACTTTCACCCATTAGGTGAAGCTT
>JAMOTA010000016.1 GCA_027068435.1 Sulfurovum sp. | reverse complement strand
AAAATGTTTGGACTTAAAAAAGAGTCAGATATACTCTCTCATGCAAAAGATATTATTCATGAACCTACAATGAAAGCTATTGAGCGTTATACTGGTGTAGCTTTTGACTATTTATCTTATACAACATTAGATAATGCCACACAGGCATATATAGATAAACATGTAATCTTATGTTCTAACCTTTTTGGATTTTTACGTGCTGATGATTTTATCCCTGCTTATCGTTTAAAACAGGGGTCTTTGGTTGGAGATATTAATGTAGAAAAATTTTATTCTCTTCATGGTACAGTGTTAATGGATAGTTATTTAGAAAATGATGAGATTTTAGATCTTCGTGCAGGATTTTATGATAAATTTTATAAACCTACCAAACCCTATACCACGCTAAAATTTATTAAAGATGGAAAAGTTGTAAGCCACTGGGCAAAAGCGTATAGAGGTATTGTTTTACGAGAGATAGCCAAAGCAAAGATAGCGTCTATAGATGACTTTATGAAACTCCCCATAGAAGGGTTAGCAATTCATGAAATACAGACGAAAAGATATAAAACTGAAATTATTTACAACATAGGTTAATTGTGAAACTCCCTAGCTACAATACCCTTCATAAAATACTTCTTTTTTTACTCTTTTTTATGGTGATACTAGGATTACTTTTTGATACAAATTATAATTAAGGATTAAAATGAAGAAAAATATATTTGAAATGGGTGCAAACTTTGAGAGTGATTGGTCATCTGATAATAAAAAAATTGATAAAGTTACTCAAACTGTAGAGATTTTACCTCCTGAGAAACATCAACTTCACTTTGCTAAAGAGAAAAGAAGAGGAAAGGTAGTAACCATAGTTAAACCTTTCCATATTGAGAAAAAAGAGTTACAACTGCTCTTAAAGAAATTGAAAAAAAGATTTGGCACTGGAGGTACAGTCACAGAGACTTCATTAGAGCTTCAAGGAGATAGCGTAACACTTGTAAAGCCATATCTACAAGAGTTAGGATATAGAATGAAATAATATTTTGAAGATAAGATATAAATTATCCCTACAAGATAAACATAATACCTATCTTCTTACCAAATCACTAAAGTAATTTATAGTATACTAGCGACCATATCAATATGAAGGTTTTTTATGAAACTACTTACTACACTCTTTTTACTTTTTTCACTTCTTACCTTTACAGCATGTGAAGGACCTAGAGTAGGTGGAAATGTAAAAAAAGAGTACTTTAAAGGGGGTAAAGTCAGCTCTGAGTTTACTATGACTGACACAACAGGACTCAATGGTAAACTAAAAAAATATGGATACGAGGGTCATCTTACTTCTGAAGTTAGCATCAAAAATGGTGTTAAAAATGGTACAGAGATATGGTACGACGGTATGGGTAGAATTATAAGAAAAGTACCTTATGACAATGGTAAGATACATGGTACAGTAAGAGAAATGTATCCAAATGGTACAGTTATGGCAACGATTCAATATAGACACAATATAAGACAAGGCAAAGCTTACTCTTACAAAAAAGATGGAAAAGTATTTAAAAAAGTCGTATTTAAAGATGGTCGTATCATAAACTAAACATGTATCTACTTCCACAATATACACATATTGTAAATAAAAAACTTAAACATACCTATTTAAGTTTTGATGCTTTAGGCAACTTGATTATTAAATCGCCTAAAGTATCTCAGAAATATATAGAACAACTCCTTCTTAAAAAATCTTCATGGATAAATAGTGCTAGGGAGAAGATTTTACAAAAAAAAGGTAAGCCTGTAAATTTTAATCAAAATCCTATACTCTATTATCAGGGAATAGCTTATCCTCTACAACTTATAGCACATACTAAAAAACATACTAAACTACTTTTTGATGATGAGTATTTTAGCCTCTATTTTTCTAACTATGATGAGAAACTTTTTTATAAGCACATAGATAACTTTTATAAACAGAAGGCAAAAGATCTTATCCCAATAATTGTAGAGCAGTGGTCACAAAAGATGAATGTAACCCCTAGTAAAATAAACTTTCGTAAAACAAAAAGACAGTGGGGAAGTTGTTCTTCTAAAAATCATTTATCTTTCAATACAATGATGATGAAACTTCCAAAGAATGTGATAGAATACATTATAGTGCATGAGCTTTCACATATTAGACATAAGCATCATAAAAAAAGCTTTTGGAACGAGGTAGAAAAATACCTACCTCAATATAAAAAAGAAGTTATGCAACTGCATACCTATACAACCTAAGGAGTTCTCTATCGATACAATTTATCTCATACTATTTATGCTTATTATTCTAATAGGCTCGGTTTTTACCTATATCTATTATTTAAAAGAAAAAAAAGAGCAACTTGCTGCTATAGAAAGAGGTTTCTGCCCCAAATGCCAACAGAAGTCTATAGAGCTTACAGACCAGAGGTCAGGTGGTTGTTCTGGACCTAAGTTACTTACCTTTGAATGTTTAGAGTGTGGATACACAAATAGCTTTTCTGTACAAAATAACCAAAACTGTGGTCTTTAAATAACGATTACAGCCTACTTTTATATTTAAACAAGCTTATTTAGATATAAGTATAAACAATAAAAAAGTTACTTAAATGCATAATTAAATATTCGCATTTATACCATAGGAAAAAGATGAGAATACTAACTGTAGGCTTTAGTGATGAATACGCTAAAGAACTTGACAAAGAGTTAAGCCAATACTTTATCTGTATTGTAGATAATGCTATTGATATATATGATGCAACCAACTTTACTGACTTTAGACACTATGAACTCGTTATCATCGTAGATGAAAATGTAAATTTATCACTTGAGCGTTATGTTAATGAGGTAAAAAAGAAAAAGAGTGAAACTAAAGTAATGATACTTACAGAAGTTTATAGTAAACAGCCTTACTTTTATGCATTAAAAGCTGATGATGTTATTTGTCATCATTGTGAGCATCCAGACCTTATAGCTGCTAGAGTATTAGCAAATATGAGACACCTTTTTGGTTTACAAATTACTATAGATAAACTTATTATAGATATACCAAATAAACAGATAGCTTATGAAGATAATATAGTTTCACTTAATGGTAAGACTTTTGATATATTGGCCTATTTAGCACTGAGAAAACAGCGTGTCTTTTCTAAAGATGAAATCATTAATGCACTTTGGCATGAACCTGAATATGTCAGTGACAATACTGTAGAAGTTGCCATTAACCAAATTAGAAAAAAACTCAAAAGTACACTTGGTTTTCAAGTGATTCACACTGTAAGAAGAAGAGGCTATAAATTCTCTTACGATGAGTAAAAACGCTTTATAAACTCTCTATATTACCTACTACTCTTCCAACTATTGTTATTTCATCTGAAGCAATAATCTCAGGAGAGTAGATTTTATTATCTGAAATCAACTCTATCATACCATCTGCACGTTGACGAATACGCTTAATAAATAGACCTGATGTTGTTGAAGCGATAAAAATACCATCTTTTTTTATACTAGTTTGTTTTCTATCTATAAAAACAATAGAATTATCTTGTAGTGTTGGCTCCATAGACTCACCATTAACATGAATAGCTTCTAATTCAGTATTCCCTAACCCTACCATATTGTGTACGATTCTTTTATCTAAGGTAATCATCTCATACGCTTCATCAAATGCATACGCTCCCCCTCCCGCACTCGCAGCAATATCAGAAAAATAACGTACATGAAAGAACTTATCTGTCTCTTCTTTAAGCATATCTACTGCTTGGTCAAAAAAAAGCCAATTTACTGAAATCTTTTTTAATGCACAAAACTCTAATATCTCTTTATAAGGAATAGAATCTCTCTGTTTCATGGTTGCAAATGTAGCTTGAGGGATATTGAGTGCCATAGCTACATCTTTATCAAATACTTTTTTCCCTACTGTACGTTCAGAAAGAACATCTTTTAATTTTTCTATTATTTCACCAAGTATTAACATTATTAATTCCTTTTCTTTTATCTATTATACACTATAGAGATAAAAAGTATTACAATTTGCCATACTTCTTATATAAATTTTATTTTAATAGTACAGTATGATATATTTATACTGAATATCTACAAATAAAAGGCGTTATTAAATTATGCGATTAAAATGGGGATATACTATTATATCAGAGCTTGCTATGTTTCTAAGAGCAAGGGAGTAAGCGTATGAAGCTTACCCAAAAAGTAAAACTGTTACCTCATCTCCTACCTTTTTACTACTCTCTTCTTCAGAGGTAACAAGAAGTGCTACACTACCGAGCATATTGGTTAAGATAGCAGAAGAGCCTACTTTTTTATCTTTAAAATCTACATAATACTCTCCACCAAGTAAAGAGATATTACAAGCAGTAAACTCTGCTTTTTTAGCACGCTTAATAAATGGCTCTTTTAGTGTAGCTTTCACTTCTAAAAGTGTGCTACATCCTTGCTGTAACTTCTCTATAAGAGGCACCACATAAAGTAGTGCTGTCACAGTAGATGAGTAAGCAAAGCCTGGTAAACCTATGATAAATTTATCACCTTTACGTGCCACCATAATATGCTGTCCAGGTTTAACACGTACCCCTTTAAAAAGTACATCACAACCCAATTCTACTATAACATCTTTTACAAAATCAAAATCTCCTACACTCACTCCACCCGTAGTAACCACAATATCACTCTGTTCTAATGCACTAGCTACTGCTTTAGTAATATTTGCCTTATCATCTTTAATACACCCTAACTGCATAGGCAAACCATCATACTTTTCTACTATTGATTCTAGTATATAGTTATTTGAAGAGCGTATTTGAGCATTATTGGTTTGAGTCTCTCCAAGCTCTAAAAGTTCAGAACCCGTAGAGAGTATAGCAACTGTAGGTTTTTCATACACTAAAAGTGTCACGATATTAAGAGAACTCATTACTCCTATTTGGGGGAAGTCTATTTTTGTACCTTTAGCGATAAGAAGTTGCCCTTTAGCGTAGTTCTCTCCTACTTCACGTACAGAGAAGCATTGAGGAACTTCCTCTTTTATGACTATCTCATCGCCCTCTACCTGTACATTTTCAATAGGGATAAGCGTATCTGCCCCTTTAGGCATAAGTGAACCTGTAAATGTTTTAATACATGTCCCACCTATCACTTCCTCTTTACTAATAGACCCAGCAGGGTTGATACTGGCTATTTTTAATCTTCCTAAATTCATATCCTCATGAATAATAGCATAGCCATCCATCGCAGAAGTAGGATACTCTGGTGAGTTATGATCTGCAATAATATCTTCTGCTAATACATACCCTAAAGCATCTACTAAATAAAGTTTTTTTGTTTTAAAATTTTTAATTTCAAGGTTTTGTAGTATCTCTATTGATTCGTTAAAATGTATCATGCTAATAATCCTGCTCCATTCATGGGTGTACTTCTATCGGCAGCATAAATACGCTTACCATTCTTCACATCATATTTCCAGATAGGTGCATTGGCTTTAAAATCTTCTACAAATGCATCTATAAGATCTAAGGCTACCCTACGCTTAGGTGAAAATACTGCTGAAACATACGAAGAGGTATGCACAGGCACATCTCCTGTGGCATGTGCCATCTTCACTACTGCACCTAATGCTTTTGCTTTCTCTTGCCACTCATCAAACCATGCTTTAAGCACAGGTTCATAAATGTCAAAACTAAGTGCTTCTATCTTATCTTCTGCACGAATAGTTCCAACAAAAGGAATATAAGCACCATAGTTTGACTCTGCTTGTTCATCTAGCCATCTACCAAAAATCTCTTTGGTATCTAAAGCTCCATTATAAAGCTCCATACCCTACCCTCCACACACAGGAGGAAGAATAGAAACTTTATCTCCATCTTTAAGTGCTGTACTCAAGTCATTGACCATTATGTCATTAAGTGCAACTGCACATTTGTCTAACCATGCACTTAGGTTACTGTCAAGTTTGAGTTTAGCAGAGACATCTGCTAAAGTGGTTGCTTCCATCTCTATAGGTGCTTTACCTATGGGACCTAAAAATTCTACTTTTATCATAGCGTAATCCTTTACGCGATTATAATTCTTGTTTGGTATAATACTGCTTAATTTATAGGGAGTCACTACAATGCTATTTGGTTCTATTTCATACCTCAACCTCTTACCTTTTCAACTCTTTCTAAAACGCTACATCTCTAACAATGCAGCAAGCATGTCCTTTAGCCATAAACGTGCTGTCCCTTCTGCTATAAATAAAGCACTCAAACGTCGCAGTATTCATGCTGCCTTTATCTCTTCTGTAGAGTCACGTAAGTGTAGATGTACTAACTTAGGCATTATCGCTCATAAAAAGGTTTACTCTGTACTTTTACTTGAAGGAGAGAACCAAACAGACCCAGCATCTGCCACCTCTAACCAACTTGCAAAGGTATTGGGATTAAAAGGTAAAGTCCTCATAGGCGACGCAGCCCTCAAGTATCACCTTGATGGAGGCAAAGGGTTAGACTTAGCCCAAGAGTGGTACAAAAAAACAAACTTACCCTTTGTCTTTGCCCGTCTATGCTACAACAAACATGGAAAAAGCATAGAAAAACTAGCACACACCTTCGCCCACACTAAAGTAAAAATACCTCAATACATTTTAAAACGTGAAGCAAAAAAAAGAGACATTACCCCAAAAGAGCTTACTTGGTACTTGGAGCATATCTATTATAAGATGGATTGGAAGGCTAAAAGGTCTTTGAAGTCGTTTTTAGCAAGTTAATACAAAAAACCAAAAAGCCATAATGGTATTTTATTACCAAAGCCTATCTCTATATCATCTGCGACTACATAAGAGTGAGGTATATCTTTTATCTGTTTAAAGCTTTTATTTTTCCCACCTATTTCAAACAGATGTTTATTCTCTATTAAAAAATCTCCCTCTTTAGGAATACTCAATGCATACTCATTTTCTAAAAAAGCCACAAATATCGTCTCTCTAATAGTTACTATAGAAGCATTACTACAGTAGCTATGATTTAGATTTGGATTATTCAAATAGACTTTATCTGGCTTAGTAAAGATATTATCACCCTTATGTTTAGCACGTATAAGGTTGAGTACCTTTCCTCTATGCAAGTACTCAAGATAGAGATAAAGTGTATCTCTATCTATACCTATTTTATGACTAAGCTCTTTAATATTGAGTTTAAAAGGCTCAGAGTAACAGATAAGCTGTACAAGCTTTTTTAAATTAACCACATATTCATATTTAATCTTAAAAAGTGTAGGTATATCTACCTCTATAACCGTATTAATCGTTTCATTTAGTTTAATACTATATTTTTTGGGGTTTTCAAAATAGAAAGGGTAGTACCCAAAAGAGAGATACTCTTTCCAAAACTCTAAAGGCTTTACTTGTTCTTTTATTGAAAAGGCAATATCGGTGTGGTTCTCTAAAATATCTTCTAAAGTGTAAGTACTTAATTTTATACCTGTTTTAAACTCCAAAAATTCTCTATAGCTCAATCCATTAACACGGTAGAGTACAGCTCGCCTACTCAAGTCTGCTTTGGCATGTTCTAATTCTATGGCAGAAGAGCCAAAAGTAGGATTGTATTCCTATTTTATTGTATTTTTATAGGGTTATATACGTAAGTAGGTCGGGGTGTCCTCTCCCCGACCTACGAGAAATATTACTCTATCGTAGCTATCGCCTTCTCAATCCTCTTAATCGTCTCACTCACTCCCAAGATAGCCATAATCTCATCCATTCCTGAACCTGTCATAGAACCCATGAGGCTTACACGTAGTGGCATACCTATTTTTCCGAAGCCTATCTCTTTCTCTTCTACTATCTTTTCCATGACTGAGTGAAAGGCTTCTTTGGTTGTAGGTTGAGCTAAGGCTAGCATATCTGCAAAGGCATTGAGTATGGCTTTAGCTTCTCCTTTGAAGGCTTTTTTAGAAGATTTGGCATCGTACTCTACTGGTGCTATTAAGATAAGCTTGATTTGTTCTGCTAACTCTACTAGGGTTTTACCTCTCTCTTTGGTAGCATTCAAAATCATAGAAGCTTTGTCATTACCCTCTAAATCTACATCAAAATCTTTTAGTAATCCTATAAGCTTCTCGTCTGATGCCTCTTTAATGTAGTGAGCATTGAGCCAAAGAAGCTTGTCTAGGTTGTAGTTTGATGAACTTTTGTTAATGTTATTTGGGTCAAAAAGCGTTATCATCTCTTCTATGCTAAATATCTCTTGGTCACCATGACTCCAACCAAGACGCACAAGGAAATTTAAAAGTGCCTCAGGTAAATAACCCATCGTTTTGTAGTCCATTACATCTGTAGCACCATCACGCTTAGAGAGTTTTTTGCCTTGTTCATTGTTTATCATCGCAACATGGTAGAAATTTGGTAAGGTAAAACCTAGTGCATTATAGACTACTATCTGCTTAGGCGTATTGTAAAGGTGGTCATCTCCACGGATGACATCGGTTAAGCCCATAAGTGCATCGTCTATAGCCACTACAAAATTGTATGTAGGTGCACCATCTGCACGTGCGATGACAAAGTCATCTACTTCAGTAGCTTCTACAGAGAAGTCCCCTTTAACACCATCTTTAAAAGAGATACGCCCATCTTGTGGTGCTTTTATACGGATAACTGGCTCAACACCATCTGGAGGAGTTCCCGTAAAGTCACGGTAGCGTCCATCATAACGGGCACGCTCTTTTTTAGCCATCTGCTCTTCACGAAGAGCAGTTAGCTCCTCTTTTGACATATAACACTTGTATGCTTTACCCTCTGCTAGTAGCTGGTCAATGTACGTTTTATAAAGCTCAAAACGCTTTGACTGATACACAACCTCACCATCATGACTCATGCCTACCCATTCAAATGCTTTTAAAATGGCATCTTTGGCTTCTTCTGAGTTACGTGCCATATCTGTATCTTCTATACGCAGAAGAAATTCACCCTTACTATGCTGAGCGGCAAGCCATGAAAAAAGTGCGGTTCTAAGTCCACCAATGTGTAAATACCCTGTAGGAGAAGGTGCAAAACGTGTAACTGTCATAATATAATACCTTGAAATAAATTAGTGAGATTGTATCGAAAATGTGGTTAAAGAGGATTGTTGAAGTTTTGAGTAAAAGAGAAATATTTCTCTTTTACTTTGTATTTTACTTCTTTGTTGCGTACTTATGTTCTTCTATTTTTTTAGCTAAAGATGGGCCAACACCTTTAACATTGATGACATCTTTAATTGTTTTAAATTTTTCAGATTTTCTATGATTTATGATAGCATCCGCTTTTTTATCACCTACACCCTTTACTTCCATAAGCTCTACTTTAGAAGCTTTATTAAGTTGAGCAACACTCATAGCCAACAGTGACGAACTTGCAAGAACTAAAAATCCTGCGATTACTTTTTTAAACATATTTTTCCTTTTTATTATTATTTTAGTTATGTCATAATATAACTAGAATAATTATATCAAATATTTCTTTTAAACTCTGGAACAATTTTTTGTAAAGCTTTTACCTTGTTAGTAGTGTGAAGTAATGAATCAATATCTTTTTCTAACTTTTTTATCTCATAATTGCTTCTCTTTGAGATAAAAATAGAACTGTACTTTGTATTCTCTTCACTCTCATCAAGTAGTAACTCTTCATAGAGTTTTTCACCAGGACGTAAACCAGAAAAAATTATCTCTACCTTCCCTTCTTTACCATAGAGTTTTATCATCTGCTTTGCTAAATCTACTATCTTAATAGGCTCACCCATATCTAAGATAAAAAGCTCTCCTCCTTTGGCTATTGCTGCTGTTTGCAGAACAAGTTGACACGCCTCAGGAATAAGCATAAAGTAACGCGTAATATCAGGGTGTGTAACAGTAATGGGTCCACCCTCCTCTATCTGCTGTTTAAACTTAGGTATGACTGAACCACTTGAACCTAAAACATTACCAAAACGTACAGCGACTATCTCTGTATCTTTTGCCTTTACATTGTTAGCATAGAGTTCTGTAACACGTTTAGTTGCACCCATTACATTTGTGGGGCGTACTGCTTTATCTGTAGAGATGACTACGACTTTCTCCACTTCATTTTCTATACTTACATCTATTACATTTTTAGTACCTAAGACGTTGTTTAAGACGGCTACATCTTGGTTATTTTCACAGATAGGTACATGTTTGTAGGCTGCTGCATGTATGACTATTTGTGGTTTTATTTCTCTAAATATATTCTCTAAACCTTTTTTATCTACTACAGATATAAGCTTTAATCTAGCATCTTTTACCGATTCACCTATCTGATAAAGGTTATACTCACTATGATCTATGAGTGTTAAATATGCAGCACCAAACTCTTGACACTGCTTTGTAATCTCAGAACCGATACTTCCCCCTGCTCCTGTAATGAGTATAGATTTACCTTCTATAAAGGAGGCAATCGTATCTAAATCCAGATCTTTAGGATGACGAGCAAGGAGATCTTCAACTGTAATCTTTTTAAGTTTTGTCTCTTTTTCACCTAAAGCCAGTACACGTATATCGTAAACTTCAAGTTCATTTAACCTTGTATAGAGTGATTTTAGCATAGTTGGTTCAAACTCTTTAGCAAAAATTACAGATTTTATCTTCTCTCTTTTAACTATGGATTCTATATCTTTAAATTGCTGTACTTGTATATTTGAGAGGTAACTATCTACTACCATCTCTTGGTCATCTACTACTGCTGAGATATAAAAGTCTTTCTGCTCTTTTAGAATGGTTTGAGCAAAAGGCGAAACCCCTATAAGCAGCGTTTTTGTCAAATTTGTATTGCGTCCTCCCTCTACCATAAGCCTTTTTGAAATTCTCAATGTCCCTATAAACATCATCGACAAGAAAAGATCAATAATAAGAACAGACCGAGGAAATGGCGCAAAAAATTCAGGGGATATATAGAAGATACCTACAAACACACCATAGGCTAAAACATGTGCATAAAAAAGCTTTTTCACTTCATATAAAGAGACAAATCTCCAAGATACACGATATATTTTCAAATAGGTGATAGCTACAATCTTGAGTATTACTAGTGTAGTAAACACCAAAGGAAAGTTTTCTAAATATTGTGTTTTAATATGAAAATTAAAACGTAAGTTGTACGCTAGAAGCAGTGTTCCAAAGGATAAAAGTATATCAAAAAGTACGAAAAAAGCGACTCTCTTAACAGCTGTGGGTCTAAGAAAAGTCATGCAGATACTTTTTAATACAATCTGAAACTCTTTTTACCTCATCGTCACTCATACTTGAACCACTTGGTAGACAGATACCTTGTTCAAAAAGTCTTTGTGAGGTTCCATCTTCGATGACTAATGCATCTTTAAAAAGAGGTTGTAGATGCATAGGCTTCCATAGAGGTCTACTCTCAATATTTTCTTTTTCTAACATTTCAATAATCTTCATAGGATTGGTGCGTTTAAAGGTTAATGTAGTTAACCAACGGTTTCCTCTACTATCTTGTATCTCTGGCATAAAAGTAATCTCTTCTACTTCACAAAGGTATTGTTGATAGAGGTTAAATATCTCTCTTCGTCTCTCTACTCTCTCATCTAAAACTTCCATCTGTGCAACACCTATAGCTGCCAAGACATTAGACATACGGTAGTTGTATCCAAACTCTTTATGCTCATAATGTAGATAATCCTCTTTGGCTTGGGTTGAGAGAAATTTTGCTTTATCTATCCACTCTTTATTTTCACTTATAAGCATACCCCCACCAGAAGTGGTTAATATTTTATTACCATTAAAGCTATATACTGCCATATCGGAAAAAGTACCACTCTGTTTTCCATGATACGCACTACCTAAAGACTCTGCGGCATCTTCTATAAGATAGATACCTGCCTCCTTACAAATAGCAATAATTTCATCTAATTTACATACCTGTCCATAGAGATGTGTAATAATCAAAGCTTTAGGTTTTTTAGGTGCTTCTTTTATGGCTTTTTTTAAAAGTTGGGGAGAGATATTCCAACTTTCATCACTATCTACAAAGATGGGTTTTGCATCTTGATATAAAATAGCAGATACAGAACCGATAAAAGTAAAACTTGAAGCCAAGACATAATCATCTCTACCTACTCCTAATACTCTTAATGCTAAATGCAATCCTGCAGTAGCAGAGGAGAGTGCTAAAGCATAAGGTGTACGTGTATAGCTCTCTATAGACTCTTCAAATTTGTTTATAAATGCTCCAATAGGGGCAATATAGTTACTCTCAAATACCTCTGCTATGTATTGTTGTTCTTTTCCACTCATATGTGGGGGAGAGAGAAATACTCTATTCATAAATTATCCTAAAATAGTTTTTATAATGTAGTCTATATCATTTTTAAGAGACCACTCTTTTAAATACACTTTATTAATTTGTACCTTATCTGGCCAGATAACCTCTTTATTATACTCTTCAGGATTTTCTTGGTTGGCTAACAGTTCCTCTTCATTTTTGTACTTTATGGAAGCGGGTCCTGTTATACCAGGAAGCAGTGTCAAAAGAATACGGTCATCACCTTGAAGCTGATCTGCAAAACCTACAACATCAGGTCTAGGTCCTACAAAGCTCATCGTTCCAAAAAGTACATTAAAGAGTTGTGGCAACTCATCTATTTTTGTTTTACGAAAAAACATACCACTTTTAGTGATACGATTATCTGTACTTGTTGTCACGGTTGTATCTACCCCTACTATGGATTTCATTGTTTTAATCTTAAAAACCCAAAATAACTCTCCACCTTTACCTACACGTTTTTGCATAAACAGACCATTACTTTTTGTCTCTATACTTGCAACAACCCATGCAAAAAAAACAATCCACCAAGTAAATGTAATGCCTATAAGCGATAGAACGATATCAAAAACCCTTTTTTGAATTTTCTCTAACTTGCTCAATATTTAAATCTTTAGTTTATAGATTTTACTATATGGTGAAGAGATAACCAATTCAAAAAGATCTTTATTGTACTTCTCTAACATAAACATTTGTACATAAGTAGAGTTAAATGTTTCACTATCCATTACTATAAATTTATTATAACTTTTCATATATACAATACAGTATGAACCATTTATATGATACTTTTGTGAACGTAACAGTACTTTATTCTGTTTAGTATTTTGTGTAATGATAAAGTTCTTTACCTTTACTTTCTGTTTTCCTAAAGTTATCTCTCCTCGTGTACTATCAAAAATCATTCCATTTCTAAGTGTCAAAATACCTTTTGCATTACTTTTTAAATCTGTAGGAGAAAAAAAGAACTCTCTCTCCTTTTTCCCTGTAGTTAAATCTAAGTTCCCAAAGACAGCTACAGTAGGGAAGATACGTAACATTCTATACGGTAGATAGAGGTAAATATCTCTTGTTTTCTCAGGAAGTTTATACTCACCACTCTCTATATCTGCTAAAAGGTCATTTGGATTAATCTGATTATCTTGTTTATTTTTAAACAGAGTATCTGCCACAATCTTATACTCAGAACTTACATACGTCTCAACAGCTAAACGGCTAAGGTTAGCTGCCATCTCTTGTGATGATGTCTGCATAATTTTAGAGATAATAAAATTATCATTATTATGTTTACCACCATCTATTAGTGTCGAAGTATCAGAGTAGTACCAGATAGGATAACCATAATCCCACCAGCTCAAAGTATAATCTTTTGGATTGGAAATATTTTTAAGCTTATCTAAGTCAGTTACTTCTGTTTTATTTAATACTGTAGGTACTTTATAACCTATAATATGTGTAATATTTGGATAAATCATCGCTGCGGTAAATATGGCTACTATAGTATATTTGATTTTATTCTCTTTAGCTAACTGCTCTGCAAGAACCCAAAATAGATAAACTGCACTCATCGCAGCTACTGGAACAGCATATACAGTAAATCTTAAACCACCCCATAGTGAAAAAACACCAATACCAATAAGAGGAAGAGCCAAGATAAAAGCACGATGTTTGACTACTAGGACTACATATCCTACAAGGGCTACTAGTACACCTAAAATAGAACCTGATGTACGATTAGCAAAAACCTCAAAAGGAATTTTTCCTGCTTCTCTTACTGTTTGATTTACTGCATAAAAATGTAGTCCACTCCCCTCTGTTCCCATAACTGTATAGCTAATCACTTTACGAATAATAAGAGCCAGTACATCACCAAATACCATAAAGAGAAGGAATATCACTCCAGTAATAATCATAAGTTTTTTTTGCTCTAGTTGGTCATTCTTAAGAAAAAAGTATAAGACAAGCAGCATACTTAACTTTACAAAATACTCATAAGGTCTATCTATACCAAAAAGACCTATAGGTGTTAGTGCCACAAATATCAATATCAATGATTGATAGGTCACGCTATCAAACCTATGGTGCAGTATCATATAGGTAGCATAGATAATACCAATGGCATAAATAATCGCTTGTCCTTGATCGTATAAAAATGGATATATCATAATAGCAATAGAGGCATACAGAGCCGAACGAAGATTAAAATCTGCTATACTTTTCATAAGAAAAAAGAGGATAAACATAGGTGCCATTGCAGAGAACATATCAGTATCATAGTAACCTATCATTGTTCTGTTATAATAACTCCAAGTAATACTACCTAAAAGTGCCGCAAAAAATCCCCATAGTGTTTGACCATACAGTCTTGAAATTAAGATAATAGGAACAACAACTATGCTAGAGATAACCGCAGGCATATAGAGGATAATAGTTTCTAATGAAAATGGCGTAATTTTAGTAAATAGTGTCGTAAAAAAAATAACACCATAATCCCAAATACCAAATACTCTTGGATTATCAGCATGTAAACCACTTAGTGCTTCTTGTGCCCCTGCTGCAAAGAAATATCCATCATTAGTATTTATCATTAGTTGGTCATTCCAAAAGAAACTTGGTGTATCTTGAAATTGATATACCCATATAAGTCGTATTGCAAAAGAGAAGAGATAGGCTATAAGCATTAACCCCATCATTTGTGATGTGGTAACCTGTTTTGTTTGATTCATTGTATACCTTTAAAGTATTTTTTCACTACACTAAATAGTCCTATAAGAGAGCCTAACCCATATGATAAATGGAGTATCAAAAACCCTATTACTAGATACAGAAGTGTAGTCTCTTTACTATTTAGCTTTAAAGATATTATTATAACCAAAGCTAGATAACTACCCAATGAGATAGGAGCTATCCATCCAACAATAGGTATCCAAATAGTTAAAAGTGAGGGGACAAGAAGAGAAAGAATAAAAAGAAGTGGTATAAAGTGTCTAAGACTTAAAGAGTGAAAAGTTTTTGTAAAATAAGCTGTTAAAATATTCCACTTCCCATTGGCAAAATTATTTTTAGCTAAATCTGTAAAGTTTTCTCTTGCAAAATAGGTACAGGTAACATCAGGAATAAGATAAATTTTTCCACCACCATTAATTATACGTTTATTTAACTCTATATCTTGGTTTCGGACAAGTCTTTCATCATAGAATCCAAATTGTTTAAAAACACTTCTATGAAAACAGCCAAAAGGTACAGTATCAACCTCTTTTATTTTAGTAACTCCTGTTCTAAAATCAGAATTTCCTACACCAAAGGGGTGAGATAATATTAGTTTAATAGCATTAGATTTTATATTTTTATTTCGAATATCGGTAAGTATAGTACCTCCCACATTGGCTGCACCTAACTCTTTATGATACTTTACAAGTTTTGAAAAGTAATCTTTTGGGTAAGACGCATGAGCATCAAGTCTAATAATATACTCCCCTGTTGCCTGTTTAATCGCCAAGTTCATCGCCTTTGGCACTATTTTGTCAGGATTGTCAAGCAACTTAATATACGCATATTTTTTACCATATAATGCAACTATCTCTCTTGTTTCATCACTACTCATACCATCAACTACAAGTATCTCCATTTTAGACTTATTATAATCAGATATCAGTATATCATTCAAACAATGGGAGATATATTTCTCTTCATTTAAACAAGGGATTATTACCGTTATTATCATAATATATTTTTCCATTCCATATAAAATTTTTCTAAAAAGAAGTTTTTTACATAAGATAAAGTCTCTTGTGAAATTTCTAAATTTTTATTTAAAGCATTCTCTACTACTATTTTTAGATTATCAAAATCTATACAAATTATTTGTTTTGACTCTTCTAAAAGCTCTCCCATCCCTCCTCTACCTGTGCCAATAACAGGTGTCTTACACAATATAGACTCATGAGCAACCCTGTTCCACCCCTCATCTATCTGTGACATCAACACGGACAAAGATGATGATTGGAGAAGTAAAATATACTCTTGAAAATTTAAATTTAGATTAGAAATTGGCAGATTTAGCTCTCCTCCACCCGAGGTGACAAGATGAACATCTAAATCTTTTAAAGCCTCATAAGTCTTATCTGTCCCTTTTGATTTTTGAGGATTTCCAATATAGACAATGGGCTTTTTATCCAATTTATATTTTATTTTAAACTGTTCTATCTTTTTAGAGTTATAATCCAAATACTGCTTTATCTCAAAAGGGTTATAAATAACTTTTATTCGCCTAAAGCCTATGTTATTAAAATACTCTTGCCAATAGCGACTTACCACCACCAATGTATCAACCTTATCCAAGTTTCTAAGTAGATTTTGATGGGCAAATCTCTGAAACATATTGACCAAAAAACTGGTAGGTGCAGGATAGTAGTGGTGAAAGATAACAATATTATTTTGACGTTTATTCATAAAAAAAGAGGATTCAGATTTACGGATTACTGTACTATACTCTTTTTTAGAAACCTTATAGAGTGAGAAGTAAAAATTAAAAAATTTTTTGACTCTATTCTTGACATTCACCTCTATCAAAAACTCATGTGCTATCTCCAAATCTATATCTCGAAGATACTGCTCATAGATATTTCCTCCTGATTTTTTATCGGAGGTCAAAAGGTGTACTATTCTCTTTTTTTTCATCTACTGCTCTGCTCTTTTTATAAAATTAATAAGTTTACTACTCTGTTTTTTCCAACTAAGTTCCGAGAAATCAAAATCCCTATCTCTTTTTTCAATATGCTTCATCGCCACACCAAACTCATCAATATCATAAAAGTGAATAAAAGAAAACGCTTTCTCTTTTAAAACTGTTAAAGGAGTAGAGATAACCTCTGCTCCTGCTAGTCCATACTCCAGTGCTTTAATAGGGTAAGCATTATTGGTAAAGTCATTGAGCTTAAAAGGAATAAGCCCCACATCAAGTGTTTTAAAATAGTCTCCTACCTCATCAGGAGGAATAAGCCCTGTAAAGAGTATATCATCGTTATATTTTTTCTTTAATACTTTAAAAAAATCACTTTTACTATCTCCCACCACAATCATCTCTGTGGTCTTATCTTTTATCTCCAAATAGCTCTCACAAGCCATATCTATCCCTGTCCATTCATCAACTCCACCGATATAACCAAAAACTTTTTTACCCCCTAATCCCAACTCTTTTTTACGTGATTTTGCTTTTTTAAACCTCTCAATATATAAACCATTCTCTACGGTTATCGTATTATTATTTAGATATTTAACCTTCTCTTCTAAAACCGTAGTCACACAGATAACCCCTTGGCTATCTCTTATGTCTTGCTCTATTTTTTGAACCCTTAGTGGTGTTAACCCAATATCAGGATTGGGGCTAATATGGTCATCAACCAAATCATAAAAAACAGGAACATTAATATCCCTAATATCAAAAAGAAGGGCATTGGCATTGACCACTATCTCTATTTTAAATTTTTTAATAGCATAATTTAGCATCTTGGTATTAAGCTTTGTAGCTAAAGTCTCAGGCTTAAAAAGCAGAGGTATGGTGACGATATTATCCTCTAGTTTAATAAAAGAAAAAAGTGACACTAACTGTGATAAAACCTTTGCTTGTAGCGAACTGTTCTCTATCTGCCATGATAAAAAATAACTGTTTGAGTTTTTGGAGAACTCATAGACTCTATTGATTATTTTTTGGTTTGGGACGTGAGGGATAAATAATATATTCATTTTAGTAACCTTTGTTTGTAATAGTAGGCATGTAGGAACATGGCAAAAAAGCTCAAATCTAAACTATAAACGATAGAGGTTGCATCAAAATCAAATAGATAAAAGAGATAGGTCGAGCCAAAAAAGACCACACTTCCAAGGATTCTAACATAAAGAGCCAAATCAAAATGGTCGAACCCTTTAATTATATTAATAGCAAAGGAGGTGTAGGCGATAAAGGGTAAAATCGGAAGTAGGATATTGAGCATCTTGTAACTCTGAGCGTAATCCGAGGGGAACATCAACCCAATCCCCCGCTTGGTAAAGAGTGTCAAGATAAAGGTAAAAATAAAAAAGAGTCCCAGATATTTCTGTATCTTAATATCAAGTTGTTTCACCTCACTATAGCTCTTTTGTGCGATAAGTTTAGAGAGTTCAGGAAAGGTATAAGCTGTAATAGGATGCACAAAAACAGCCACCAGTGCAAAAAAGATACTTTTGACAACCACTTGATACTGGGCAAGGATATCACTGTCAGCATAAAGATAAAAGAGGATAATCGCACTCAAATAGATGGTAATAGAGCCAAAAAAAGAGGTAACCGTTGAGATTTTAAAATTTTTTAGAAATTTTTTATAGACCTGTTTATCATTATTTTTGACATCTATAAAGTATATATGTGGAGAGGTGATTTTAATATATAAGATGTGCATGGTTAGTTGAACGATATATGCCAAGATTAACGAAGTGATAAGAGAGTAGAATTTTATTAATATCACAAATGACAAAATTAGAGATATCGCTTTGATACTCTTCTCATAGAGCATTGAGTTATAGTTTCGATGAGCCACATTGAGGTAGGAGTAGTAGTTTGAAACTTGTGAAACTGTAAAAAAGAGTAAAAAAAGTGTCACAGGGTAGAGAATATTCACATCTTGATAGTTTTCAAACATAAGATATAAGATTGGTAAAAAGAGAAGAGACATTATCAAATATTGTCTAAAAATATAGTTTTTAATTGCCAAAAAGTTATTCTCTGCAAAGACTTTAATCATGCTATCTTTATAGCCTGTAAAAAAAAGAGATACTACAGCCACCATATCTATAGAGGTATAAAAAAGTCCAATATCCTCTTTTGAGATATGATAGGAGAGGTATATTTTAAATCCAAAATTGACAATAATCACAGCCATTGTCAACATCATGGATTTAGAGATAATGCTTTTCATCTTAATTTAGACACTATCTATATTTTAAATATATTTTTAGAAGCTTAATGGCGTAGTTTAGAAGCCGTGTTGCGATAATATAGACAAGAACAACCCCAAACATATCAAAAACGCTTCCCAGAGTTAGCATCAAAATCCACTTATCATAAGAGGTAGCCGAAGAGACCAAGAGGATAATCTTTTTTATTCGGCTACTGCTCTCTTGAAGAGAAATGGGTTTGGTGCCATCTTGTTGCTCTTCGATAATAGAGTTTTTTTCCAATGCAAAATCCAAAAAAGAGAGGATAAAAAAAAGCATTGTTAGATAGAGATAGTAGATATTTTGACTCTGAGAATAGAGATATATCCCCACAGAAGCGATAACAATGGTGATGTTCCACCCATCAACCAGACTATCAAATAATGCCCCAAATGAGGAGGTCATTTTTTTGATTCTCGCCCACTGTCCATCTAGGTTATCAAAAAGATAGAATAAGTTGACCATAATCCCTGCCAATATCAGCTCATGACTCAGTAAAAAATAAGAAAACCCAATACCAAAAAAGAGAGACAACAGCGTAAAGTAGTTGGGGTGAACCACCAAGGACTGAATAAAATAGATAAGATAGGTGGCTATCTCATTGCTAATTTTTAGATAAAAGCCTTTGCCTTTTTGGGTTGCTCTTATCTCCTCTATCGTATATTTTTTATTTTTTATTTTCTCTTCTTGCACTAACTATCCTTTCATATATCTACTGGCATACTCAGCATAAATCTCACTACTATCAAACATCTGCACACCACTATAGGATTGAAGTCTCTTAGATATAGAAAACTCAGTACAGCCCAATAGAATAGAGTCTATATTATGCTCTTCAATATACTTATCAAAATACGAAATCAATTCAATAGCCAACCTATCCACCAGTTCTAACTTATTACTTTTAACAGCTTCTATTAGCTCATACACCACACTGTTCTCTTTATCATCAAAATAACAGCTTTTGGTTAAATAATCATCATAGGTTCTCTTGTTTACCGTTACATATCCACCGACTATCAGTGTCTTTTTTAATCCTCTATCTCGAATCTGTTCGCCCACTATCTCTAGCATATTTAGCCAAGGCACATCTATATAGGGGCTAACCACATCATAAAAATAGTGTACGGAGTTACAAGGCAAAACCACGGCTTTTATATTTAACTTTGCCAAACGATTAATTGCCTCAATAATAGCAGAGGTAGGGTCTTCTTCCCTATACAAAATATGACGTGTTCGGCTTGGAATACTAATATTGTTATCAAGTATCACATGGGTATGTTCCCAATCTTTTGAGGCATTATCATACTGAAGTATCTTTTTATGAAACTCCAATGAAGCATAGGGTCCCATTCCACCCAAAATTCCTAATATCTCTTTTTTCATAAAAACTATCTCCTAAATATATAGTAGTAATTGACCAATTTATTATAATTTGGTTTCCATAGTTTATCTTTTAACTTAAGCAGTATTAGAAGTTTTTGATAAACTTTTTTATGAAATAAAAAGCCCAGTTTTAGACGTATTAGCACATTTTTAAGTTCAGAAGTTCTATAAGCAAGATTCTCTTTTTTTTCTAATAGTTTAGAATCTAAAAACTTTTGATAATAGTTAGCTTCTCGATAATAGGCAATGTAACTCTCACTAATCTTATCTACTCTTTTGCGACTCATCACACTCTCTCTTATCACCAAGATAGCCTCTCTATTCAAGAGCTTATCCAACGCCTTATAGCTCTCTTCTATCTTCAACTCATCAATATACATCAGCACTCCACCAACATAAATAAAATCATAGTGAATATCCACTCTTTTGGCAAACGCTTCCAGACTTTCACAGTGATAGGAGCAATTATCTTTTTTGTTCTCTTCTCTATTTTTAGTAATAATTTCTTGGGATAAATCAATCGCATCAACATAGTCAAAGTAGTCTGCCATTATCTCCGTAAATTTTCCATTACCACAACCGATATCTAACGCTCTTTTTCTACTGTTTTTAGGAACGTGTTTTTCTATAAAAGATAATAATTCACTCTTTTCAACCAAAAACCGATAGTGGTTCAGTAGTGCATCATCGCTAATGTAACCCCCATCATCTACATCACTATATGCCTGTTTCCAAAAAGAGTTAATACGCTCATCTCTACTTGTTGACATGGGACTCCATCATCGCTATTTGAGATTGGAGATATTTTTTGGTCTCATGTTGCTCTTTGAGATACTCCTGGATTACCAAAATCTCCTCATCTATCTCATTGATATACCCTCTGTCTAGATTTATTTCATCTAGCAAAGTTATCTCTTCTAAAAGATGTGAAATATCTCTATTTTTTCCCTTTTTTAATTCATCTAACGCAATAGGGTAACTCTCTTTTCTAAAAGGGAAAAAATGTCTAGTGGTACGAGGAGTATAGAGATTCTCATGAATCGCTCTTTGGCGTACCTCTACCTTTGAGATCGTAAAATTCTCATCTTTTAGAAAACGGTGTTTGAGATGTTTCCCTACAAAAATAGCCTCATCATCATAATCGACCAAAACCACAGGTGCATATTCATATCCCTCTCCATACAGATAGGCATAACGATGTGAACCATCGAGTATAATCATATCTTTTATATCAACTATCAAGGGCTTTTTTACAATCTCATCTCTCTCTATCATCTCTTTTATGTTATTCAGGTGAGAAGGAAGCACAAGCTCTAAAGGCTTAAGAGAGGTCATCTTGATCAACTCCATCTTCAAATTGGTATTAGCATTTTTCAATGAAATCATCTTAGAGCCAAGCATGGAGTTTCGTATCTCTGTAGCAGAGTATCCAATCCCCTCAGTTCTGGCGACAAACTCAGTTTCATACTTAGAAGACAACCTATCTAATACTTTATGATTTCCCGATAAAATCACATCTATATCACGAGGAAGTTCAGCCGTCCCTTGCTCCACAATCCCCTTAACCACTATCACTTCAATATTTTTAAAATCTTTAAATATATCCATCAAAATATCTTGTATTTCATGATTTTTTAGTATCTTCTCATCTTCTGTAATACCAATAATTAACCTGTTATACTCATTTTTTATATTTAAAATCGTGCGTATATGCCCCAAGTGAGGAGGTTGAAACTTCCCTAAAAATAGTCCTGTACCTTTTGTCATCTCATCTCTCCCACCATAAAATAATATCTATTCAAAAACTTAACCTTTTTATCTCTTGGATTATTAATTGTCTCTATCTGCTTCATCTCTATATTATATTTTCCAAAAATATCTCTCCATTGGCTTTTACCATACCACTTTTCCCTAAATGGACTGTCCCAAGGATACATCCATCTGCCTTTTAGCTCCAAGAGAGGTTTTAATATCCCCAAAACTGACCAAGGGTTTCGCTCTCCTATCACCAAATGTGCCTCTTTTTTTAAGACACGCTCTATCTCTCTCATCGAATCATCTATATAGGTATGCTGTAACACTTCGATGCTAAAAAGTATATCTATAGAGTTCGATTCCACAGGAATATCATACGCACTTCCCTTTAAAATAGAACCCTCTTTCTCAAAGGTTGGCTCAACACCTATCACTTTCCATTTTGGATAATTTTGTGTAAAATAGTCCAAAAATCGCCCTCGACCACACCCCAAATCAAGCAGGGTAAGGGATTGTTCTTTAAATGGTTTAAAATAGTCATCAATTTTTTTCAGATAGGCTCTGTCCATAGCCGTAAGTGCATCATAAACCACCGTCTCATTCAGAGAAAACGCCAAAGAAACAAAATACTCTTGCTCCTCTTTTATATCAAGTTTATACTTATCAAGGAGTAAAAGAGAATCAATAAAAAACTTATTTCCCCAATTGACAAAAGAGAAAGCCCCATATCTTCCCCAAAAAGGAACAGAAGCACTCAACGCTCCTTTTAGCACTCCTCCCTCTTGAATCTGTTTTGATTTCAGGTAAAAGAGTGTCGAGATAGCTATCTCTTTGTAGTTTTTATCCTCAGTAATCTCAAAAAGTCTCAAACAGACCCCTGCCCACTGTGCCAAACCTGTAATACATCGCTCACCATTAGTACATCTAAAATCACTATTATATTGGGAGCAGAGAAGCACCCCATCTCCAAGATTAATCTCTTTTAGTCTATTGGCATTACGCAAAATAACCTCTAAAATCTTCTCATCTTTAGTCATATCATAAACATCCAAAAGCCCCTCCAAAATATAGATCAAAGTATGCAGATATGCAGGAACTTCCTCCAAAAAAGAGGCATGATTAAAATATCCATTCTCCTGCTGTTGTGACACAACCCACTCTATATTTTTCAGTGCTTGTTTTTCGATATACGTATCATTCTCCACCAAAGCATACGCCAACATCGCAGAAGAGACCCGTGTATAGTAACTATGTTTTTGACGATTATAAGCCACCATCTCCCAAGAGCCATCAGATTCTTGATTGTCAGCTAACCAGTATGAAGCCCTCTTTGCTGCCTCTTGATATCTCTCATCTTCGGTTTCTAAAAAGAGTTGATTTAGTCCAATAAGTACCTGTCCTGTGTCAAAAGCAAAGGGTCGGTTATCATCTATTTCAGAAAAACTACCATCACTATTTTGAATATTTAAAAGCCACTCTCCTGCTTTAATCGCACTCTTTTTATAACTATTCTCATTAAAATATTTAGCCATATTAAGAAGTGTAGGAATAATATAACCAGTTGTTTCAATATAACTATCATCTCTACCTGATATAAGTGAGAACTTTCTAGCATATCCACCATCACCATTTTGAATATCCACTAACCAATTAGAAGCCAACACCATATGCTCTTTATTTGTTAATATCTTTTGATTAAAACTGTATTTAAAACTCAAATACAACGCTTTGGGATATTTAAGAGCAGAGACAAAACCATATATCTTATAAACTATCTGTTTCAAATTTTTATACACCTATTTTAATTTTTCTCTTAAAAAATCTACAATTTTTTTACTAGCTGTTCCATTACCATAAGGATTATGGGCATAAGAAATTTTTTTATATTCTAACTCATTCTCTAGCAGTTTTGTTACATTTTCGACTATTTTTTGCTTATCTGTACCAACAAGTATAACTGTACCAGCTTCGACTGCTTCAGGTCTCTCTGTTGTATCTCTCATTACAATAACAGGCTTACCTAAGGAAGGTGCTTCCTCTTGTACTCCTCCACTATCTGTTAATATTAGATAGGATTTATTTAATAAATATATAAATGGAAGATAATCCAAAGGATTAATAAGATAAACATTATTAATCCCTGTTAATATTTTTTTTACTGGTTTTTGAACATTTGGGTTTAAATGTACGGGATATACAAAATCAACAGAAGGGTATCTATAAGCTAAATCTTTTAATGCACTACATATATTTAAAAAACCTTCTCCAAAATTTTCTCTACGATGACCTGTAATTAAAACTAATTTATTATCACTTAAGCCATACCCTAATTTTTGAATCTTTTTAAAGAGTTGAGCTGATAAATTATTATCTATCTTTTCTAAAACTAAAAAAAGTGTATCAATTACTGTATTTCCTGTTACTATAATATTTTCTTCTGCTATATTTTCATTTAATAGGTTTTCTCTATTTATCTGTGTAGGGGCAAAATGGTATTTAGAAATTTGTGTGGTTAACCTACGATTTGCCTCCTCTGGCCAAGGGGAGTAGATATTTCCTGTTCTCAAACCAGCCTCTATATGAGCCACTGGGATTTTTTTATATAAAGATGCTTGTGCTGTTGCAACTGTTGTAGCTGTATCACCATGTACTAAAATTATATCTGGTTGACAATCATTAATAACATCTCTCATCCCCAGTAAAATTTTTGCTGTTACATCATATAAATCCTGTCCTGCTCTCATAATATTTAAATCATAATCTGGCTTAATATCAAAAAACTCAAGAACTTGGTCTAACATCTCTCTATGTTGAGCTGTGACACATATTTTTATTTGAAAAAAATCACTACATTTTTCAAACTCTTTAATAAGTGGTGTCATTTTTATCGCTTCTGGTCTTGTACCAAAAACAATTAATATTTTTCTTTTTAAATTAACCATTATCTCTCCCATAATCATCTTCAATCCTTACAATATCATCTTCACCTGTGTACTCACCTACTTGTACCTCAATAATTACTAAAGGTAACTTTCCATGATTCTCAAGTCTATGCACATCACCTGCTTTTATGTAAGTGGATTCATTAGGATTCACTAAAAAAACTCTCTCATTGACTGTAACTGTAGCACTTCCACCTAGTACAATCCAATGTTCATTTCTATGATAATGTTTTTGTAAAGAGAGTCTTTTCCCTTGTTGTACTACAATACGTTTGATTTTATATCCATCATCTTCTTCAAGAATAGTGTAACTTCCCCATGGTCTATGTCCAGTTAAGTGTACATTTGGTAATTCTGATTTTTCTCTTTTTAAACGTTGAACAACCTCTTTTACTCTTTGAGAACTTCCTTTTTTTGCGATAAGAAGGGCATCTTCAGTATCGACAATAATACTATCTTTTATCTCTATAAGCTCTACTCTCTTGTTTGAGAGTATAAAATTATTATTTTCATCATTAGGTAACTCTTTAGATAGGGCATCAAAGCTCCCTACATCAGACCAACCTATATCAGAAGCAATAACTTTTACTTTTGTTGATTTTTCCATAACCGCATAATCAATACTCTCATCAGGAATAGCAACCATATCATCATACCCTATACGTATCATCTCTTCTTTATTGGCATTGCTATATGCCAATAAGGAACTATTGTATATCTCTTTGGCATATTTTTTAAGCTCTTCAAGGAATACTCCTGCTTTAAAACAGAACATACCAGAGTTCCAAAAGTAGTTACCTGAAGCCACATACGCTGTAGCTGTTGATAAATTAGGTTTTTCATGAAATGCTTTTACATGAGTAGAATCCGTATTATCTGCTTCTATATATCCAAATCCTGTCTCTGCAAATGTTGGGGTAATGCCAAACGTAACTAGTTTATCTTCTTGTGCAAATTTTTTAGCATCTTCTACTACTTTGGCATACGCTATCTCATTTTTGATAAGGTGATCAGACGGAGTAACAAGCAGCAATTCCTCAGCATCTAGTGCAAAACATGCTAGAGCAATAGCAGGTGCAGTATTTCTTCCTATAGGTTCAAGTAAAAATTTTGCCTCTCTTGTTAACTGATCAAGTGCTAAAAAATACTGCTCTACATTGGAGATAATAAAACTTTTATCACATAGTTGTGCATTTCGTTCTACAGTTAGTTCAAAGAGTGATTTATTATCAAATAACTTGACAAACTGTTTAGGCATAAGCGTACGAGAGAGTGGCCAAAGTCTAGTACCACTTCCTCCACATAAAATTATATTGGTCATGTATGAAACCTCTTTAAACTATAATTACATTATTATATCTAAAATAGTTTAGTTCACACCCCAGGGGCTCTCCACATACTTTGCGTTAACCCTTTATCTACTAGTGTTAACTGATGCATATATGCCTCTTTCCACTGCTCTTTTATCTGTATATATTTAAGCGTATTCTCTCTATTTGGTAAGTATTCTCTCTCCCATGTTACTAGCATTTTGGTAGCAGATACTATGTTCTCATAGACCCCTGCACCTACACCTGCTGCAACGGCTGCTCCTAGTGCTGTAGCTTCTGTTACTTTTGGTACTTTTACCCTGCATCCTGTTACATCTGCTAATATCTGACACCAAAGTATTCCCCTACTAGCCCCTCCTGCAAAGACTATCTCTTTCATTTTTATACCTGAGAAAGCTTCTATCTTCTCTAAGTTTATGGCAGAAACGATACACGCATTCTCTTGTAAACTTCTAAACATTGAAGCTCTGTTACAGACATTTGCATCTAAAGAGAGGTTAAGAAAAGAGGGGCTAGCGTGGTACCATTTACCATACTTCATACTGTCTGAGAAAATAGGTAAAATCCCATAAGAGCCTACTGGCACCCTAGAGGCTTTCTCTTCTAAAACGGCATACGTATCTACCCCTCTCTCTTTGGCTTCTAGTTTTTCCATGTCACAAAAGGCATCTCTAAACCACCGCATGACTAAGCCAGAGAAAAAAGTAATCCCCTCTGCTTGAGACAAGCCCTCTACCACATGAGGATTGACACGGATACCCATATCTTTAGGAGGAGGAGTTTGACATTTAATGTTTACAACTTGTTGCCAAAAAGAGCCACCTAGTATAGCCACTTGTCCCTCTTTAACTACACCTAAACCTACCGCACCTAGCTGTACATCTCCTCCACCCATGACTACTTTTGTCAAGGTTGACAAACCTGTCATGTTAGATGCTTCTTTTGTAACAGTTCCCATGACACTTCCTGCTTCTAACGTAGGAGGGAAAATAGTATCTTTTATTCCCACTTTAGTAGCCATACTCTCTACCCAGTCACGCTCTTTAAGAGAAAAGATACCTGTTGTCCCTCCGTTACTTGGATCTGTAGCGATAACACCACTTAGCTTTGCTAAAATCCAATCTCCTATCATAGAGATAGTGGCTACCTTTTCATAGAGTTTAGGTCTACTGTTTTTTAGCCACAAGATACGAGGTAAAGCACCCAAAGCAAAAGTCTGTCCAGACTCTTGGTAAAAAGCCTCTTCTATCCCTTTGTAGTTCTCTTTTAAAAAGCGTACCTCTTTGTCTGCTCTTGCATCTACATTGGCAACACCCCAAAGTGCTTCACCCTCTTTGTCATACAGAACAATCCCCTCACGCATACTCGTAGCACTTATAGCAAGTATATCTGAGCCTTGAAGTTTAGCCTCTTTTAATGCTTCTTGTATGCACCATACTGTCAAATCCCAGTTGGTTTGGGTATCAAAAGTCATAGAGTTTGCGACACCCTCCTCTTCAAGGTGTACCCACTCTCTTTGTGCTACTGATACTTGATGTCCAAGTGTATCAAAGATTACCGCTCTTACCGAACCTGTACCAGCATCTATCGCCATGAGGTATTGCATCTGTCACTCCTACTAATAGTCTATGTTGTAGCTTTCATTACTCTACTTTAATTTTGCCTGTTCTAACTCCCAGTACTCCATATCAAAGCTATCAGCTAAGGAGATACTCTCATACCCTCCAAGCTTATCAGCTTTAAGTACTGCTAGCATAGTGTGTTCAATGATATCACGCATAACAGAACACTCTTTTTCATTTTTACCAAATACGATAACACCATAACCTTTAACAACAGCATAATTAGGGCTAAGATTTAACATCACCTCATCGCTTGCAAATGTGTTAAAGTATGCTTTATAGTTATCTATATAGAGGTTTAATGCCTCTTCTATATGACTATCTTCTATCACTAACGGTATGCGTTTTGTACGAATAATATGCTCAGGAGTTAAGACTCCACGAGAAGCAAAAGTGTTTAGGTTCTCTTGTGAAGCATACATCAGAGCTAAAGGAGTTTGATCTATTTTCATACTCACTTCATACCCTTTATGTTTTGACATAAGTACTTTTAGTGCATCAACATTCAAGTCAAAAGTAGGCTCTGAAGCCTCTAGCTCTACCTCTGCATGCATCTGTAAAAAATCTTCTGCAAGACTTACAGCTTTTATCATCTTCTCATAAGATTTCTTAGCATCGTTATCAAAAGTAAAAATACCATGATTATGTAAGATAATACCTTCACAACACTCCCAGTCATACCCCTGTGTCAACTCTACAATGGTTTGAGCCAATATAAACCCTGGCATCACATAAGGGATAACCAAGAAATTTGGGAAAATCTGTTTAATATATGACTTACCATTCTCAGAGTTAGAGATAGTCACTATAGCATCAGCATGGGTATGATCTACTACCTTAAAAGGGATAATAGCGTGAAGTATTGCTTCTACGGAAGGGTTTGGGGCATCGGCATCTATCATCGCTGCTTTTTGTCCACTTACCATCTCAGAGTCTAAAATATTTTTACGCTTTGACATTTCTAAAAGTGCAGACATCTTTACAGGAGCAAACCCCTCAGTCTTAATAGAAACTAAGTCCCACCCTGAACCTTTAACAAAGAGTATCTCCTCCCCATCTACTACACTTTTTACAGAAGTATTCCCTCCACCATGAAGAACAAGTTCATCACTTTTACCTAGTAAGTTTGAGCTATAGACTCTTAACTCTAAGTCACTTTCACATTTTAGTGCTTTAGCATCATTCCATAAACTTCTCAAGGACTATCCTAACACTTCTAACTCATCAGAATATTTCTTTTCACAGTATGGTTCATAGCTTGACTTATACACAGCATAATGTGCAGATGCTTTGTGTCCATCTAAAGCTGCTTCATTTTCCCAGCTTTCATACGCCATAAACTTTCTGCGGTTACCTTCATATTGAAAGATTTCATAAAAAATAACCCCTTTTTCTGCTTTGCTAGGCACTACCATCGCACTCAACAACTCTTTCATCTTCTCTTCACAACCCTCTTTAGCTATAAATGTTACTCTTTTTGTAATTGTCATATCTGTTCCTTACTTTTAATATTTTATGAATAATATTATACTAATTTACGCTTGTTTCTTCGTCTTATAAACCCATAAACAACTAGCCCACCAAATAACACACCACCAAGTACCTGTACCCATGCTGAGAGTAAAATACTTTTATGGACTATAGTATTATGCATTTTATTGTCTATCTTTAGCCCTGCAAATTTTGCAGTATGTACGAGTAGTGAGACAGCTAAATCTTTACTTGGCATCTCTTTATGACAAGCGATACAAGCACCCCTTCTATCTAATTTAGCTCTTGTTTCATTGTCAAGAGCTTGAGAGAGTCTCCAGTGGTTTCCAACAGTTTGAACCTGTTTACCATTTTTATCTATCATCACAGAGTAGTCATGTTGTAAGTTTGGTGTAGCAGGTATCTGCTCATCAACTTGTGTAGGCAAAAGCTTTTTATTTGCACTCATAAGGTCAACAATAGTCGTTTTAGTCTGGTCTGCAAAGTACTTGCCTCCGTTTATACCATATCCCATCGCTTTTTCTGAAGTGTGACAACTCTCACAAGAACGTGACTTTTTACTGATAGTATGGGGTTGAACTGGAGACATGGTAATAGAATTAATCCCCTCTTCTCCTGCCCCCTCGGCATTAGGAATTTTAAAAATATGATTTTGAAGTAGTGCCTTCCCCTCTTTGCCTATCACAGTCAGAGTAACTTGACACCCTGGAATAGTAGGAGATACCCTTCCCTCTCCATTTTGACTAAGTGCTGGGTCTTCCCAACGTAAATATGAACGTGTCTCTGTCACTTTTCCATCTACTAGAAAATCTTTTAAAGAGTCCACCTCACCTGTTTTACCATTGACATGATGTTTAGAAGCTGCCAAGTAGTCTGGGTTTTGTTTACCTTTTGAGTAGTCTATTTTGACATGACAACCGTAACATTGTGGTGCCCACGTTGCATGACACGTATAACACTCTAGCTTATCAGTATGCCCTTTTATCTGATCCATAGCAATAAGCCCCTCTTGAGAGATTTTATTCTCCTTTTTAAGTGTCTTTAATGGGGAAAGAGTAATCTCCTTACCTGAAGCTAAATACATAACTACTTTGTCACCTTTTCTTACAGCTTTAGTAAGAGGGTTACCACGTGCAGAGAGTAAAAATCCTTCACCTTTATCTTTAGGAATAGCACCTTGTTCTAAGTATTTGGCTAAAGTCTTAGTTGTTCCTCTTGCTTTTCCTACTTTGGGTGTAGTAGCAAACTCATCACTATACCCCAAAGGGAGTTCCCAAGGGTACTTGTCTGTAGTACCATGACAATCTTGACACTCTATCTCAACAGCACCAAGATTTGCTCCTCTCATAAATCCATCTCCATGCATGTCATTAGAAGTATGACAATCTTGACATAGCATTCCTTTACTATAGTGTATATCTTCTGTTAAGTGTAAATACCGTTTAGTATGTAACTTAGGCTGTCCATTCCCTTCACTATCAAATGTAGCCTGATACTCTGTCTCCATAAGCCCTTGATATGAGACACCGATACGCTTACCACGGTTATGACACGTTGTACACGTCTCTACTGGGATACCTGAATAGTTAATATCATGTACCTTGACTTGTACTTTACGAGAGGACTGTATAGAGTGTACAAGCATATGCCCATCTTCTGTTTTAGAGATACTTTTATCTTTACCCTCATAGAGTCCTGCATTTGAGTATGGTACATGACAAGAGGCACAGCCTATTCCTCTGTAGTCTCCTCGTCTCTTTCTTCCTTTTCCACCCGTATGACAACGCAAACACTCTTGCCGTAAGTAGGTATAAACTGACAACGTAGGGTCTTTTTCTATCTCCTCAGCTGTAGGTGCAGGAGGAAGTTCTTTTGTCTCTTTTAGAAAACCCTGTGGTTCAAGTACTGCTAGTTCTTCCATATATTTTTTATAGACATCCGTCCCTAGACGTTTATGTGCTTCAGGCGATTTACCACCAAAATTTGTATACCTATGTTTATACCCATCTTTTGCACCAAATCCCCACAATGCCCCATGAATCTTTCCTTGTTCTGTTGCCATAAGATTATTCTCTTGGGCAGAAACTTGTTTAGGGTGACACATACCACAAGTGTTTTCATTTATCCAAGGACTTCCAGGGTAAGGGTAAAATGCTTTAGGTCCTTTGTGGTCTTTAAAGTAAACTAATGTACCGTTATGTGCTTTCTCTTTTATCTCTTCTTGAGGAGAACCTCCATGACAAACCACACAATCATTTCCTTTTGCTCCTGCTTTTTGAGCTACATCAAAGATACTTTGCATCATTTTAGACGTATGTTCACGTATGGGTTCGAGTCCATTATGACAAGAGAGACAACTGTTTTTTACCTCAGCAAAAAGTAATGTAAATAAAAAAAGTGTACTAAGAAGAAAAATTTTCATATTATAAAGCCTTATAATTAAAGATGATTAATTATAGCTAAAAAACACTCTACTACAAACCTAATACCTTAATCTTTACCCTATTATGTTATAATTTTTTAAATACGCTTATTTGGATAATATATGAAAAAACTCATTCTAATTGGATTACTTACCTTACTTACTTTCTCACAGGCTAAAATGGTTGATGGTGTTGCTGTTATTGTTGAAGGTGAAGCCATCACTACTGCTGAGATACGTGCAATAAAAAAACAGCTACATATTAGTAAGCAAGAGGCTATTGATCTGCTTATTCAAGACAGACTACAAAAAGTTGCGATGAAAGATATTAAGGTATCTGACGATGAAGTAGATAGTAAAGTGGAAAAAATTGCTGCACAAAACAAGATAAGCATTAAAAAAATGCAGAAAGTTTTAAAACAACAAGGCACATCATGGAGTAAATACCGTGCGTCTATTAAGCAGTCTATCAAAAAAGAGCATTTTTACAGACAAAAAGTAATCTCTACTATCTCTGAACCTACAGAGGATCAACTTAAGATTTTCTATGACAACCATAAAAAAGAGTTTGTTATCCCTTCAAGTTTGAGCTTGATAGAGTACTCTTCAAAATCTGAAGAGTCTTTGAAAAAGTTTCTTCAAACAAAAAAGAGAAAGAATATCAAAAGTAAAAAAATAAAAAAATATACTAAAAAACTCAATCCTACACTTTTAGGAAGCCTTTTATCTACACCAAAAGGTTCATTTACCCGTCCTTTCAATGCAGGTGATAGATACATTAGTTACAAAGTACTCTCTACTCAAGGTAAAGTAAATATGCCTTTTGAGTCTTCAAAATCTATGGTAACAGCAAAGTGGAGACAACAACAACAAGCTCAAGCACTGAAAGATTATTTTCAAAAAATGAAAACCAATGCAAATATTAAAGTTATAAGAAAGTAGGAATAGATGGGTTTAAAATCAGATAAATGGATACGTGAAAAGTCTGTCAATGAAGAGATGATTAGCCCTTTTTGTGAAGGATTAGTAGGCGAAGGTGTAGTGAGCTATGGCTTAAGCTCTTATGGTTATGACATACGTGTAACGGATGAGTTTAAAATCTTTACAAACATCAACGCTGAAGTCGTTGACCCTAAAGACTTTAATGAAAACAATGTCGTAGATTTTAAAGGCGATATTTGTATCGTACCCCCTAACTCTTTTGCCCTAGCAAGAACCGTTGAGTACTTTAAAATGCCTTCAGACACTTTAGCTATCTGTTTGGGTAAAAGTACCTATGCACGTTGTGGTATTATCGTAAATGTTACCCCTTTTGAACCAGGATTTGAAGGGCATATCACTATAGAGATTTCTAACACTACCCCTCTTCCTGCCAAAATATACGCCAACGAAGGCATCGCACAAGTACTTTTTCTTCAAGGAGATGAGCAGTGTGAGACAACTTACAGTGACAGAAAAGGAAAATACCAAAGCCAAACAGGTATTACACTTCCTCGAATACTTAAAAAATCTTAATTTTTAACTGCTTTAAGTGTGGTAATATAAACCACACTTACAAACACTTCTCCTTACTCCTTACTCAAATCAAGTTAAACTTATACTCTTTTATTCACAAATGTGTTACAATGCCAAAAATTACTATATATTAAAGTTAGGTATGAATGAAAAATTTAATTATTGTCGAATCACCAGCTAAAGCACGTACTATTACAAACTTCTTAAGTAAGGAGTACAAAGTTATCGCTTCTAAAGGGCATATTCGTGACCTTCCTAAGAGTACCTTTGGGATTACTCTTGATGATGAAACAGGTGATCTAATACCCAAATACTCTATCCCTAGAGATGTCAACCCAACCGTTAAGGAGTTGAAAAAACTCTCCAAAGAGGCTGAGACTATCTTTATCGCGACCGATGAGGATCGCGAGGGAGAAGCGATTGGGTACCATATTGCAAAAGCCATAGGTAAAGAGCCTACAAAGCTACCTCGTATTGTATTTCATGAGATTACTAAAACAGCAATTCAACATGCGTTAGACAACCCACGTAAGATAGACATGGACTCTGTTGATGCACAGCAGACACGTAGGCTACTTGACCGTATCGTAGGGTACAAACTCTCTCCTCTACTTGCAAGTAAGATCCAAAAAGGTTTAAGTGCAGGTAGAGTCCAGAGTTCTACACTTAAAATAGTCGTAGAGAGAGAACGTGAGATTAAAGCATTTATCCCTGTAGAGTTTTGGACAATAGATGCAATGTTTCAAAAAAACATAGACGCTTCTATCTACAACTATAGTGGGTTAAAGATAGATAAACTCACTATTAAAACCGAAGCAGATGCAACAGAGATTGTTACTGCTGCAAAAGGTGAATCTTTTATTGTCTCTTCTATAGATAAGACAAAACGTAAAACAAAAACACCTCCACCTTTTATGACCTCTACACTACAACAAGCTGCCTCTACACAACTGGGGTTCTCACCAAAGAAAACTATGATGGTTGCACAAAAACTTTACGAAGGGGTAAAGACTGACCAAGGTACTATGGGTGTGATTACCTATATGAGAACTGACTCCATGAACCTTGCTAAAGAGGCTGTTGAGTCTGCACGTGAATATATTTTAAATACATATGGGGAGAAGTACTTACCTTCAAAACCTAAAAACTATGTCACAAAGGCTAAAGGAGCTCAAGAGGCTCACGAAGCGATACGCCCTACTATTGTAAACTTTGATGCTAAAATGGCTGCAGATTACCTCTCAGCAGATGAGCTAAAGCTCTATAGACTTATCTATAACCGTTTTATCGCTTGCCAAATGACAGAAGCAGAACTTGAGTCTCAAAGTATTTTATTTAAGGGAGATAAGTGTACCTTTAAAGCCAGTGGTAGAAAACTACTCTTTGATGGTTTCTACAGAGTAACAGGACATGGAGATAAAGATAAACTTCTTCCAGACCTTACACAAGGTCAAGCAGTAAGTATGGATGAGATAAAAGAGGAGCAACACTTCACAGAGCCTCCTCCACGTTACAATGAAGCCAGTCTTATTAAAAAACTTGAGTCTTTAGGGATTGGTCGTCCAAGTACCTATGCACCAACAGTAACCACGCTACAAACACGTAAATACATTGAGTTAGAGAAGAAGCGTATTCATCCTACAGAGATAGCCTTTACAGTAATAGAGATGCTTGAAGCTCATTTTCCTGAGATTGTTGACAGTGGATTTACTGCAAAGATGGAAGAGACACTAGATGAAGTAGCTGAGGGTACAACCCATTGGCAAACTATACTTAAAGCATTTTATACACCTTTTTTACAAAAAGTAGAAGATGGTAAAAAAAATATTAAGAGTCTTAAAGTCGCTATACCTACAGGTGAGTTCTGTCCAAAGTGTGAATCTGAATTACTTTTACGTAAAGGACGTTATGGAGAGTTTATCGCTTGTAGTAACTTTCCTAAATGTAAATATACTAAAAATACCGATGGTACAGAGGTAGAGCAACCTGAAGAGACTGATGAAAAATGTGAAAAATGTGGTTCTACTATGGTTATAAAGAACTCTAAAAGAGGTAAATTTCTTGCTTGTTCTGCATACCCTAAATGTAAAAATGCAAAATCACTTGAGCCCGCGAGAGAGCTTACCGTTCCTTGTCCAGAGTGTGGAGGAAAACTTCAAGAGAGAGAGGGGAAACGTGGTAAGTTCTTTGGATGTGTAAACTATCCTAAATGTAAATTTATTGCGAACTTTGAACCTATTGACAAAAAATGTCCTGAATGTGACTACACAATGGGTAAAAAAACCCTCAAGAGTGGTGAAGTGTATGAGTGTTTTAAGTGTAAACACAAAGTTGAAGCGAAGTAAGTAGTATTATGAAACAGATATTTTTATGTGCCATAAACAACATACTTAGTGGAACGTGTCAAGAGGATTGTAAATTCTGTACACAGAGTGTAAGATACCATGCAGATATTGAACGATATAACTACAAAAACATATCCCAAATTGTCGCTGAAGCAAAACAAGCAAAAGCTGTAGGAGCATTGGGCTACTGTCTTGTAACAGCAGGCAAAGGACTAGATGACAAGAAAGTTGACTTTGTAGCACGAACAGCAAAGGCAATTAAAGCTGAAGTTGGGGGGTTAAACCTTATTGCTTGTAATGGAACAGCTACCAAAGAGCAACTTTTATACTTAAAAAAACATGGTATTGACAGTTATAACCATAACTTAGAGACTTCAGAGCGTTACTATGCTGATATTTGTCAAACACACGCTTGGAGTGAAAGATACAAGACTTGTGAAAATGTAAAATCTGTAGGGTTAGCACTATGTAGTGGTGGAATCTTTGGTATGGGAGAGACACAAAAAGATAGAGATGACTTACTCGCATCTATAGCCTCACTAAAACCAGAATCTACCCCACTGAACTTCTATCATCCAAATCCTGCTCTACCTATCAAAACACGAAATATTGAGATAGAAGAGGCGTTAGCTATTGTGACTAAAACACGTGAGTTACTAGGTAACAAAGCCCTTCTTATGGTTGCAGGAGGAAGAGAACTTCTTTTTAGTGGAGATGAAGATAAAATGTTCCATGCAGGTGCAAATGCTATTGTTATAGGAGATTATCTTACTACAGCAGGTACTACACCTAAAAAAGATCAGCTCATGTTAGAAAAACTTGGTTATGAGATAGCAACAAGCTGTGATACACTCTAATATCACACTTATCCTCACTCTCTCTTTACTTATTTGGGGTAGTCCTTTTATCTCAAAGCTCTTACGTATTCCCACCCCTCCTGTAGAGATTATTTTAGGTTCTATTGTGGCGTACTTTGGATTTATTGCACACAATGAATATTTTGAACTCATAGCAGAGGTTGGTTTTTTATACCTTATGTTTTTAGCAGGAATGGAAGTAGATTTAAAACAAATTACAAGAAGTCCAAAAGTAGTTATTCAGAAGTCTGTACTTTTTTTAGCTCTTATGACTATATTTTCTATTATTTTTGGACTCATTTTTCAACTAAATATCATTATTATTATCTCTATGCCTCTTATATCCATCGGTATCTTAGCTTCTCTCTCAAAGAGTTATGGAAAAGAGCAACCGTGGATACAACTAGCATTTATCGCTGGTGTATTAGGAGAAGTAATCAGTATAGCTGTATTAACTATCTTTGATGCAGCAAGTACTACAGATTTAAATATAGAGCTATTGGAAAAGATAGGCTTTCTTATAGCCTTTATCATAGGTGTCTATCTACTCTATAGACTCCTTCATCTACTCTTTTGGTGGCTACCTGAACTCAAACGTATTCTTGTTCCTAAGTTAGACACCTCTGACCAAGATATACGACTTGCTATGGCTCTATTCTTTATTATGATAGCTGTTACTCTATCTTTAGATCTTGAGCTTGCCCTAGGTGCATTTATAGCAGGTATCGCAATCTCTGCATTTTTTCATCATGAGAAGAAGCTAGAAGAGAAGATGTCAAGCTTAGGGTTTGGTTTTTTGGTTCCACTATTTTTTATCCATGTAGGTGCATCTTTTGACCTTGAGTCACTGCTAAAAGATGGTGTAGTCTTAGGTGCATTGCTTATCACATTCCTTATGATTTTATCAAGGGTTTTAGCAGCTATAGTACTTAAGGGGATTAGTGGTTCAAGAGATGCCTTACTTATTGCTATGGCACTCTCTATGCCTTTAACCCTTATCATAGCAGTTGCTACTATTGGTTATGAGGCAAAGTTATTAGATTTGTTGAGTTATTATCAACTTATTTTAGCAAGTATTTTTGAGATTCTTATCTCAATGATTGCTATTAAGATACTAACAAAAAGAGCATAGAAAGAGGTTTAGTCCTCTTTTCCCATCTCCAATACAGCAGCTTCATACTCTAAGTCTGCTTTTACCTTACGATCTAAAGCATCACGTGTCATATTGATATCTGCCACTCTTAAACGTATTATCTCTTCTTCTGTTAATACTTTTTCTTCTACAGCATTAACTTTTTTAGTCTCTACCTCTTTCTTCGCTATAACTTTCTTTTTTGGTATAACTTTCTTTTTAGGCATTATTTTTTTATGTTTTATAACTTTTTTCAGTTCTTTTTTCTTTTGTATAATCTTTTTGTGTGTAACCTTTTTTAGTTCAGCCTTTTTGGGTTTAACTTTTTTAGGGATACTACTTTTCTTGGCAATCTCTTTCTTTTTTACACTATCTTTTTTAAGAGGTTTTGTTTTTTTAACTTCTATTTTTTTAGGTTCAACTACTTTAGCGACCTTTGGTGTAACCACTTTTTTAACATGAGGTTTAGGTTTTTCTATCTCAACCTTTTTTGATTTTGCTTTTACTTTTTGAGGCACTACAACACGCTTATTTGTTGAACGCTCTTTAAAGCTAGTTAACTCTTTTAAATCTGCAAGTAAAATATCATTGTCTTGATCAATTTTTTTAAGGTTTTTACTTAATTCAAATGGATTATCAGAGGCATTAACACTTACACACAACAACACCACTGCTACTAAATACTGCTTCATTCTCTACTCCTTAGCTTCTAACTGTTTTAATTCGAAATACTCTTTTTGAAGCTTTTGATTTTGAAGCTTCAATGATCTCTCTTCTTTTACTAAAAGGGTTTTTTTTGCTTCAAGATGATTCAATACTGTTAATGAATTTTCTCCATAAATCAATACCCCTACATAGATACCAAAAGGTAGAATACTTAGTGTTGTCACCAAAAGTGCTTTGATTGACAACCCCGCAATAGTAACTGCATTTTGTTTCTTTGCCAACTATTTTCTTCCTTTACTTCAATCTATTTTTTAAATAGAGATGAACCTAAATACTCAAACTGTCCAAGCTCTGCTTCTATACTTAAGAGTCTGTTGTATTTTGCTATTCTGTCAGATCTAGCAGTTGAACCTGTCTTAATCTCACCTGTATTTAATGCTACAGCAAAGTCAGCAATAAAAGTATCTTCACTCTCTCCTGAACGGTGACTCATTACACAGTTGTATCCACTACGCTGTGCAAGTCTTACCGTTTGCATTGTTTCAGAAACTGTTCCTATTTGATTTGGTTTAATCAAAATAGAGTTTGCGATACCTTTTTCAATACCCTCAGCCAAAATAGCTACATTGGTTACAAATAAATCATCACCAACAAGTTGTACTTTATCTCCAAGAACTTCTGTATGCTCTTTCCATCCAGCCCAGTCATCTTCACTTAACCCATCTTCAATAGAGACAATAGGATACTTCTCACACATATCAGCATAGTATGCTGTAAGCTCTGAAGAGGTTAACTCTCTGTTTTCAGACTTCAGTACGTATTTACCCTCATCATTGATAAGCTCAGAAGCTGCAACATCAAGAGCGATAGCTATCTGCTCCCCTGCTTTATATCCTGCTGCTTCTATCGCTTTCATTATCACTTCAAGAGGCTCTTCATTACTGCTTAAGTTAGGGGCAAATCCACCCTCATCTCCGACAGCAGTACTCTCACCCATATCATCTATAATCTTTTTAAGTTTATGATACACTGCTGCACAAGCCCAAAGACCGTCAGAAAATTTATCAAAACCTACAGGCAAGATCATGTACTCTTGAAAGTCAACAGAGTTGTTTGCATGTTCTCCACCATTAATGATGTTAAGCATTGGTACAGGCATAACCACGGCATTTGCACCACCAAGATAACGGTAAAGTGGCACACCTAAACTTTGTGCAGCTACACGAGCTACAGCCATAGATACACCAAGTACAGCGTTAGCTCCAAGGTTACCATAGTTTTCAGTTCCATCTACCTCTTTCATAGTAAGATCTATCTCTGCTTGGTTAAAAGGACTAAGCCCCACTAACGCATCACAGATTGCACCATTTACATTGTCACAAGCTTGAAGTACTCCCTTACCAGAGAACAACTCTCCACCATCACGTAACTCTAACGCTTCACGCTTACCTGTACTCGCTCCACTAGGCACAATAGCATTTGCCGAAGTTCCATCGCTTAAACTTACTGTTACACGTACAGTTGGGTTACCTCTACTATCCATCACCTGATCTGCTACAATTTCGTCAATATAAATCATCTATTTCCTTTTAAAATTCTATCTCTTTTGGTTTTATATAATATTTTATCTAAATTTACCCTAGAATAAAGTAGATAATTATCATAAACTTAACCCGTGTGCTTACATAGCTTACTTAAAGTTCCCAAAAACAAGTGGTGCTTTTAAGTCTAGTGTCTTAACTTCAGCCATAACTGCTTGTAAATCATCTATCTTTTTACCACTCACTCGTACTTCATCACCTTGTATAGAGGGAGTCACTTTGATTTTCATCGCCTTTATAGCTTTTACTATCTGTTTTGCTTCATCTTTGTCTATGGTATCTACTATACGGTAGATTACTTTTGTATTTCCACCGCTTATCCCCTCTGTTTTCACCTCTTCTAAAGACTTACCAGCGATGTTACGCTTAATAAGTTTAGAGATAAGTATATCTTTAAGAGCATCTATCTTAGAATCTGTAGAAGAGCTAAGAGAGAGTGTCTTTGCATCTTCATTAAGTTTTATCTCTGCTTTTATACCCTTAAAGTCAAAACGCGTAGCTAGTTCCTTCTCAGCCATTATCACCGCATTCTTCATCTCCATCATATCAAGCTTCGCCGTTATATCAAAATAGTGATCTTTTGCCATTTTAGTTTCCTTGTAGTTCGTTTATGTTTATTATAATCAAATTATGCCATTAAACCAAAAATACTTAAAACTTTAAAGTACGTTTTAAAGTTTTGGGTATAAAGTTTAAAGTGCATTTTAAACTTTTTTGATTTTCAAGGTAATTTTTAAAGTCTGTTTTATAAAACTACCTCTTTTCAAAAATAAAAAGATGTTCATGCATAATAAGTAAAAAATTATAATCTTTAGACTTATTAACCCAAAATCCAGTTGCTTTACAGTTATGCTGATGCTTGATAATATCTTCTTTCAGTTCAAATCCTACTTTTAAAAATCGTTCCATTACTTTAAATGCCATAGGCTGATACATCTTTTTTCTTCTTGTATCACCTATGAGAATAGCACAATATTTATTGGGTTTCAATACCCTATAAAACTCTTTTGCCACTTTTTCCATTTCATCTGCAAATTCATCTATGTCATGTATATTTGATAAGTCAGCATCTATTTGTTTATCCGAGTATTTAATAATATCAGCATAGGGAGGATGATTAAGTACAAAATCTATAGATTCATCTTGTAACATAGGTAGTGTTCTAGCATCATTTAATTCTAGTTTAATTTTTGGATTGTATTCTGATTCAAATTCTAAAGCATCTTGTGTTATTTCAATAGCATTAGGATTAATATCTAGTGCGAGAAGATTTCTATTGAGTAATTTACACTCTATAGCAGTAGTACCCCCACCTATCATAGGGTCAAGTACGTAGTCACCTTCTTCTGAATATCGTATAAGTAAATTTCTAACAACTTCAGGAGCCCAATTACCACGATATTTACTTTTATGTGTAGCCCAATTTCCTCGTCGTCTAAAGCTCCAAACAGTTGTACACTCTTGCTCAAATTCTTCAGGATTTAATCTTTTTATTTTACTCATTTATATCCTTTTATTTCAAATATAAACAAAGTATAGCGATCTTTTTTAAGAAGGGATCTAAATCTTTCAAATTGACATATTATTTATTTTTAACACCTTTTATTCTACATTCTCTACACCAACTTTGTGGTATTATTTTTTCATCTTCCATTTTTCTACAACCGAAGTTGTCTTCTAATTCAGATAAACTATTCGCAATAGTTGTACATTCTGGACATGGACATGTTTTAGGCAATTCATAATCACAACTTTTAATTTCATTACAAGATGACATTAAAATCCTTATTAATATTTTCTTAAATATTATAAAGATATTTTACTTAAAATTCCATTTTTTATCATATCTAAATTTATAACATAATCATTATGGTTAAATGTTTCTTCTAGTGGATTAAGTGCTGTTAACCAACCTTTTCCATCGGTTATCCATATAAACTCTATCCCTTGGGTTTTTACAAAGTCATTAAGATATTGATACTCTCCTGCTGTTGCTTTAAGTTTAGACCCACCACTACTGTAATAGTTCACTTCAATTAAATAGAGTTTTTTACGACTATTATTATGCAAGGCAAAATCAAACCTACGACTATTTTTATCTATCTCAATTTCATAATCAAAAACTTCTTTAATTCTTTTTTGTGTTGCTTGTTCAATATATTGGAAATCTACATTATCATTACAAAATTCTTCTAAAAATTTTGAAACTATATTTTCCATAAGAATACCAGTTCTATTTTTACGAGCATTTGTATCAAAACCTACCTCTACTCCAAAACAATAGTCTACTAAGTTTTTAATATGTTTATTTTCTAATACATTTTTTAAACCACTATCTCTAAAAAATATTAATAATTCTTGTATAATATTTTCATTTAACTCATCGTAAAATACATATTGTTTATTTTCTGGTACTAATGCATCAATATCTGTAATTATAGGTGTACTTCCAAGCTTATCTTTTCTAACCGCAATCAAAAGAGGCAATGCCTTTCTTGCCTTAGGGTACTCTGTGATTAAATCAATGAATTCTTTCTCAATATTTTCTTTACCAATAAGATAATTCAAAATATTCAACTCTTTTTCTACTTTTTTTACATTGAGTTTTACTTTTTCAAAATCTGTAAAGTAGTTCCATGTGAAAATTGATTCTTGTAAGGTATTTTTTAAGTCAGCAAAATTAAACATTCTTTAAAGCCTTATAAAACATTTCTCTACCTGAAAAACTCCAATAGGTAATATCTTGTTCTAAAAACAACCATTTAATTAGTTTTAGCAAGATAGTTACATTTAAATTATTAAATTGAAAATCAATTGACTCAATATTCTTATCATTACACAAGTATATTTCATCAATAATTTTTTGAACATTAGTAAAAATAGTCTCATCTAACATCTTTAACTTATTTAAATTATTCAAAATATCTTGATGTCTAGGTCTACTTTTCACTCTTCCTTCAAACAACTTACTTTTAGTATGTATTTCAAAATCAAAACCTTTATTTAATGGTGCAGGTCTTTTTAAATAGATAATTTCATTACCAATTTTTTCTACACAATATATTACTCTAGTTGACAACGAGCCTTTACCTTGCCCCGCTTTTTCATTTTGAAATAATTTTACAAGTTCATCTCTAATTATTTTTCTATTTTGTTCAAAATTTCCATCATTAATTTGAATAAAAAAATCTATTTTATCTATCAAATCAAATTCATCCCGAATATTCTTACAATTATTCATCAAATATTCCTCACCAAAACTTCACTAATCTTCCCACGCCCACTACTTTTACTATTAATAAACCTATTAGCCTGAATATTTTGAATATCAAACTTTTGATAGAGTTCATTTATAAAAGTGGTGTCTGAATTACTATGTACTACATTACACCCTTTTTTATCTAATTCATAAAATACTTCAAAAAGTTCTTCTTGTTCTTTATCTAAAAATTCAAATTCACTATAGGATGTGAAACTAGCTGTAGGTGTAAGAGGATAATACGGAGGGTCAAAATATACAAGGTCGTCTTTTGTTGCAAGTTTTAATATATCTTTATAAGTAGCATTTAAAATTGTAGCCTTTTGTAAAGCTTCACTTGCTCTATATATAGCTGACTCATCTGCAATATTTGGATTTTTATAACTTCCAATAGGTACATTATTTTGATTACTCTTATTTACTCTATATAAACCATTAAAACACGTTTTATTTAAGTAAATAAATCTTGCTGCACGTGTTAAAGTATCTAACTCTAAGAAATTCTCTTCTCTATCCCATGCACGTACTTCATAATAATATTCTTTTGAATGTTGATTTTTAAATTCATGTAGTTTTTTTATAAGTTTTGTTGGATTATCTCGTACCATTTTATAGGTATTAATAAGTTCAGCATTTATATCGAAAAGATATACTTTCTTACCTTCTAATTTGCCTTGTGCATAAAGTTCAAAGAACAATGCTCCACCACCAATAAAGGGTTCAAAGTAATTATTAAATTTTTTTGGCAATAAAGGAATAATCTGAGAAAGTAAACCTCGTTTACCTCCCACCCACTTGATAAAAGGTTGAGCTTTTTTTAAATTAATTTTTTCAATTTTTTTTGTCATGCCTTCCCCCTTTTTTAATACTATACACCAAATAATAACTAGATACTAAAAACATGTCAAATTGTCATACTTTTATCTAAACTTTGGATATATACACATATTATTTATAAATGATATTCTACCTCAATAAACATAAGACCCACACACCATCAAATACAAGTGATACGATTAACCCCACTATTCACATCATATATGATACGTATAATTTGACTATACGTATCATATGAGATATAATAACTTACGATGAAAGAAAAAATGACACTACAAACCCAATGGATATGGCAAGATAGTGCCTATCCTTACTTTACGTATGACAAAGATGCATTAGAGCCTCTTATGCAAAAAATCACCCTTGAACAGGGCAAACTTATAGGCTACCTAAGTGTGATGGATGAGCATAACATTAAGCAAACACAGCTCAATGCCTTAGAAGATGAGATTATGGCTAGTTGTGCCATAGAGGGGGAGATGCTTAACAGAGAGAGTGTACGCTCCTCTATACAAGAGAAGTTGGGGCTTAAAAAAGATACTCATTATAGACAAAAGCTCAAAGAGGACAACTATGTTGACATACTCATAGATGCCAATACTAATTATGATGAGCCACTATCATTATATAAAATATTTGCATGGCATCATACTATGTTTGAGAAGTCAAATTCTTTACAGAAAATAAATATTGCTTCTTTTAGAGGAGAGGGACTCATGCAGATAGTCTCTGGAGCTATAGGTAGAGAAAAAGTTTACTATGAAGCTCCTCCTAGAGAGAAACTAGAAACTGAAATGAATGCTTTTATAACTTGGTATAACAACACCCCTGCCTCACTAATGAAAGCAGCTATTACACACTTATGGTTTGTCATTATTCACCCTCTTGATGATGGGAATGGCCGTATAGGTAGAGCCATTACTGACATGGTACTCTCACAGATTGAAAGTTCTCAACTCTCTAAGCTCTATACGATGTCAAAAAGTATCAATAATAATAGAAAAGCTTACTACAGAGCATTAGAACAGACTACTGGGTACATTAGACAAAAAAACCCTATAGATATTACCCTATGGTGTAAGTGGTTCTTTGAGACGCTCCATGTTGCTCTAATGGATGCACAAAAGTCACTTACCTACATCATAGATAAAACCAAATTTTGGGACAGACACAAAGAGAGTCAACTCAATGCAAGACAAACAAAAGTACTCAATAAGATTTTAGATATGGGGAGTGGGAATTTTTTAGGAGGGCTTAGTAAGAAGAAATATACTATTATTGCCGATACTTCAACAGCTACAGCTTCAAGAGATATAGCTGAGTTGTTAAAAAAAGCGTGTATTAGACAAGTAGAGGGGACTACTGGTAAAAATACACGTTATGAGATAGTAAGTTAAGAGTATGCTCTTTACTTCTCTATTCTCATCATAGCTATCTCACCATGCACAACATCTAGTTTACTCAATACTGTTATGGCTTCTTTCATTTTTTTCTCTTTACACTCATGTGTTGTAAAGAGTAGTTTTGCTCTTTCTTCTGCTGGATGTGGTTGTTGTAGCATAGATTCTATGGAGATTTCAAACTTACTTAACGTGTTTGTTATAGCTGCTAAAACACCGCTTTCATCATTAACCTCTAGTCTAAGGTAGTAGTTTGTACTTATCTCATCTTTTGAGAGTAGTGTCAGCTTATTTTTAAGTGCTTGTTTGTAACCTAACATAGGGTTTGTATTTCCACGTACGATATCTACAATGTCTGAGATAACAGCAGAAGCCGTGGCATCTCCACCTGCACCTGCTCCGTAGTACATCGTCTCTCCAACTTTATCACCTATTACCGTAATGGCATTCATTACACCATCTACTTTTGCTATCATTGACTCTTTAGGTATCATGGTTGCATGGACTCTAAGCTCTACACCATTACCTACTTTTTTAGCGATACCAAGAGATTTTATTTCGTATCCAAACTCTCTTGCAAACGCTACATCAGTAGCAGTAATGTTCTCTATACCCTCAATGAGTATATCTTCAGGTTTTGCATCTATACCGTAAGCGATACTTGCTAAGATAAGAAGCTTATGTGAAGCGTCAAACCCACCTACATCAAAAGTAGGATCTGCCTCTGCGTACCCTAGCTCTTGAGACTTTTTGAGTATCTCATCATACTTAGCCCCATGGTTTATCATGTTTGTAAGCATATAGTTACACGTTCCATTCATAATACCTTGAATAGAGTCTATGTTGTTAGCAGAGAGTCCGTTACGTAGTGCAGAGATAATAGGAATACCCCCTGCTGTACTAGCTTCATACATAAGAGGTATATCACCTGCTAACACTTCAAGTTCGTAACGATGGTATGCAAGTAGTGCTTTATTGGCAGTGACAACAGCTTTACCATTGGCTAAAGCTTTTTTAACTAATTCAAAAGGCTCTTTTACTCCACCCATAAGCTCAACAACAATGTCAATCTCTGGGTCGTTGACAACATCAAGAGGATTGTCAGTTATGGTTATCTTTAAACCTCTATCTTTTGAGAGGTTTTTTACTACACCTGATTTTACGACTATTTTCTTACCAGCTCTAGCTTCTAGTAATTCAGCATTCTCTTCAAGTATTTTTGCAACACTTGTACCTACTGTACCTACTCCAAGTATTCCTATTTTAACCATTGTTTTCCGCCTCTACATTTTTTAAAAATTTCTTAATATTTCTTGCTGCTTGACGGATACGGTTTTCATTTTCGATAAGTGCTATACGTACATACTCATCTCCATATTTACCAAACCCAATACCAGGGCTAACTGCTACACCTGCTTCAACCAAAAGTCTCTTAGCAAACTTCATACTCCCCATAGCTCTACATCTTTGAGGAATTTTACCCCAGATAAACATCGAGGCATTTGGTTTTCCCATTTTCCAACCAGCATTTGCAAATGCTTCAAGCATTACATCACGTCTTTTTTGATAACGAGGAATAATCTGCTCATCTGGGATATAGTGATGTTCATCTAAAGCAACTGTTGCAGCCACTTGTATAGGTGTAAACATGCCATAGTCTAACCAAGACTTTATGCTCTGTAATGCACTAATAAGTTTTTTATTTCCTACGATAAATCCTACTCTCCATCCTGCCATATTGTAAGACTTTGAAAGTGTATAAGCTTCTACAGCTACATCTTTAGCCCCTTCAACTTCCATGATAGAAGGTGTTTTATATCCATCAAAAGTGATATCTGCATAAGCGATATCTGAGATAATATAAAAACGTTTCTCTTTTGCTAACGCTACAAGTTTTTCATAAAACTGCGGTGTAACTGTTGCAGTAGTTGGATTATGTGGGAAATTTACTACAAGAAATTTTGCCTGAGGTACATTGTTCTCTAAAGACGCTTTTAAGTCTATAAAGAATTGTTCCTCATCTACTTCAAAATTCTCTTCATCAAAAATAAGTGGCATTTTCTCTACAGACCCACCTGCCAATACAAATGCTTGAGAGTGGATAGGATACGTAGGATCAGGAACGATAGCAACATCTCCTGGGTTAGTAATGGCTTGAACTAAGTGGACATACCCCTCTTTACTTCCCATCGTTGCTACAACCTCAGTATTTGGATCTAAATCTACATTGTACTTTCTTTTGTACCAGTTAGTCATGGCTAAACGTAGTTTATATATACCCTTACTTGCTGAGTAACCATGTGTCTTTGGCTTCATAGCTGTTTCACATAGCTTATCTACAATAGGTTTAGGAGTAGCAGCATCAGGATTTCCCATAGAAAAATCTATAATATCTTTACCATCTCTTCTTAACTGCATTTTTAAGTCATTAATCTCTGCAAATAGATACTTTGGTAAACGGTTTATTTTTTCAAACTGTATTTCATCAAACATTTTTTCTCTCTTTTTTACTTATATGATATTACGATATATTACTCTCATTGGTACTATTTATATCTAGTGTAGTGTTTAGTTCTACTGTTGTATTTGTTTGGGCTGTAACACTTGGTGTTACGACTGTCGTGTTTACTTCATCAGATATAACAACATTGACAACACTTGATTCTGTCTCTTTTTTAAGAACAGATTCTATGGCTATTTCCGTCTCTGGTATCGTATCTATTTTTGTAAACATTTCTACTATTTTATCATCGTTAAATGGTAATAACCCACTAAGTTTTTTCTTGTCAAACTGTGTAAAGAAATACCATGAAGCATACCCTAAAAGAAAAAGTATAAAAAACAGAAGAAGTTTAGAAGTCCCCTCCTCTTCTATACTCTCACCACTAAATGCAATGCTTTTGACACCCTCTGGATGATTGAGATAAAATGTCAATGCCTCTTCTTTTAACTCTGTTAAGTCTAAACTATACTCACGTTCTAAAATAGAAATAAAACCTAGAGTTTTAACTTTTTGTAAACGGTTAAACTCATTATCTATCAGTATTTGAAGGTTTGACGCAGAGATATTTGTCTTTACACTTATCTCTTTTATACTATGTTTATCAAGTAATTCATTTAACTGCATGACCCATCCTATGTATTAAAATCGCTGCTGCGGCACTTACATTTAAAGAGTCAAATGCGTGTTTCATCTCTATGGAAACAGTATGATTGAGTTTAGATAAAACTTTACGAGAGAGTCCTTTACCTTCACTTCCTAAAACCAGTACTCTTTTTTCATTAAAGGTCATATCCTGCACACTCTTACCATCCATAGAAGCTCCATAGAAAGTAAAACCTATCTGCGCTAGTTCATTAAATATATCTAAGGCATTTGGTATTACCATAAATGGCATATCTAACATAGCCCCTGAACTACTTCGTGTAATAGCTGCAAAATTTAACTGTTTAACCCCTGTAGCAATAACAGCTTCGGCACCAAGAGCATAAGCTGAACGTACAATAGCACCTATATTTCCCACATCAGTTAAACCATCTAAGACAATAATAAAATTACTTTTTTTAATAGTAGAGAGAGAACTTTGTTCAAACTCATCTATCTCTAAGAGTAAGCCTTGGTGATTGCCACCTTTACTCATAGACTGAGCCCACTTCTCTTCTAAGAATTTAATACTGTCGTGGTATTTGTGAAAAAGCTCTTTAGGGAGTATCCCTTTTTTAGCAACGTAAACGGTTTTTATTTTTTCTGCATGATGCTCTAAGGCATGTAAACAGACTTGTTTTCCATATATAATCATAAAAGAGATTTTATCTAATTTTTACTTTTAGGGGGTTAAGGTGTAAAATACTCTCTACAAAATGAGTTGAGCATACCACTCTTTTACACTCTTGTCACTAAGCTGAGAGAGGAGCTTTGCTTTAGGCTTAGGGGGTAAGTCAAGATTTAACACTTCTGTAAAACTCAAACTCTTTTCTCTGTTTGCTTTAGCACGTATAACCACTACCCACTCTCCACGAATAGTCAACTCTTTTAACGTTTCATTTAGCTCTAACGCTGTACCACGGTAGTATCTTTGGTATTTTTTACTTATCTCTTTTGCTAAAAAAAGTTCTCTATTTTCATCGAGAGTTACTATCTCTTGAAGGAGCTTTTCTAAACGATGTGGAGACTCATACAGTACGGTATTAAATCCATTATCCATCGCTTCTGCTAAGGCTGAACTTCTCTCTTTACCTTTGTGTGGCAAAAAAGCATAAAAGAGAAATTTACCCTCTTCAAACCCACTAGCAGCGTACGCAGTAGTTACCGCAGATGCCCCTGGTAAGACATCGTATTTTAGTTCATGCTCTTGAGCATACTCCACAAGCAGTTGCCCAGGATCAGAGATAACAGGCATACCTGCATCACTTACATATACTACCTGCTTCTCTCCTAACGTTTCACCTAGTTGTACCAAACGCTCTGCACCATTGTGTTCATTGAAAGAGTAAAACTCTGCATCAGGATACGACATATCAAATCGCTCTTCTAAAAGCCGTAAAAGCCGTTTGGTCTGACGTGTATCTTCACATAAAAAAATTTCAGTTTTTTCAAAAAGCTTTATTGCTCTAATAGTAATATCTTGTGGGTTTCCAATAGGAGTGGGGATAAATGTAATCATAAGGTGCCTTTAGGCAATAAGTAATAGTTGAAGATTGGGGACAGAAGTCCCCAAGAAAGAGAGTAAAGTTCTATGACAATTTATATTTGCTTTTAAACTTCTCAACTCTACCAGCAGCATCAAGAATTTTCTCAGAACCTGTAAAGAATGGGTGACATTCATTACAAATATCTACAGACATAGTCTCTTTGTTTGTTCTAATTTCAAACTCATTTCCACAAGCACATTTTACTTGACACTTTTTGTAATCTGGGTGTATTTCTTTTCTCATGTTGTAACCTTTTAGTTTTATTGGTGATAGGTAACTAACCTATTCTAGTCTATAACTCTTCCTTTTTCTAAAAAAAGGGTCATTGCAACGCTCTTAGGCGAGACAACTTAGGGCGAAATTATATCGAAAATTGTTTAAAATTTAACTTTTCCTACATTAGCTTTTTCAACTATAAATATATCTGATATAATCTTCTTCAACAAAAAAGATAATGGATAAGAACAAGATGAGTCATACACAAAAATTAGAGAAATTACAAAAAGAAATTAAACTTATTTATAGTCGTAGAAAAAAGAAAAGATTAAAGCCCAATCAAAAGATGATGCTAGACTTTATCAATGGTGCAACAAACAAAGCTATTTTTCATATAAATTCTCAAAAAGTGACTCTATTTATGGGAGATGAAAAAAAAGGTTTTATTCATATTTTGAAGCATTACAAAGCCAATGACTTAGAAGCTATTGATATATTAAACATTGCAGAAGTCATAGAAAGAGGTATGCTTTTAGCAAATGAAGGTGTAACAAATAATGCTATGAAAGTATATCGGCAATTAAAAGGAATGAAGGATTTACGATTGATTTTAAAACAAGAAAAAGATGGGGATTGGATAGTAAGTTTTTACAAGAAAGGCTAAATTAATAAATGGAAGTAAGACGAGTATAGTACTCAACCATCTAGGGCTTACTAAACGCTCTATATCGCTACCTTACCTCACTAAATAAATGATATTTCTATCATAAATTATATTATAACCACAATACTCTATATAAGTCAAGAAAACTTATAATTTCATTATTATTCTGATATGAGTTCCACAGCTGGAGCTGTGGAACTCGGTAAAAATTTCATATTTATCACTAATTCTTAATCTCTTCTCTATATTCTTGAGATTTATTATTCTCTACTTCTATATCATACTTTATATCATTATTATTCCTAGCAATCCTATAGTCTGAATCTTTCTCTATTTTAACTTTATCAATGACCTTGTCATATTCACTTCTCAATTCAAAAAGTCTTTATTAATTAACCCTTGAAGGAAAGTTGAAGCTTCTTCAAAATTTTCATTATTCATTTGATTCTCCAAATTTTATATATACCATCCTACTTCTTTCCAAACACTCTTTTAAAGATACCTTTTACATTTTTAGTATAATAGTCAAAATTAAAACACTCTCTAATCTGCTCTTCACTTAGTGACTCTCTTAACTCTTTGTCTGCTAGTAAGTGTAACAAGTAGAGTGATTCACCTTTTTTGTTGGTGGTACTTTTACCTTGTTGTATCTCTTCCCAAACTTTCATTGCATTTCTTTGAACGATTCTGTATGCATCTTCTCTGCTTACACCTTTTAATGGTAACTCTAAAAGTACTCTTTGAGAAAATACAAGTCCACCTGTTAAGTTTAGATTTTTCATCATGTTTTCAGGCATTACTGTTAGGTTTGATATAACATTGTTCATACGGTGTAACATGAAGTCTGTAGTGATAAAAGCATCTGGCAACCAAAATCTCTCATTTGAAGAGTGACTTATATCTCTTTCGTGCCATAGTGCTACATTTTCCATAGCAGGTGCTGCATAGGCTCTAATGGTTCTTGCAAGTCCTGTAATGTTTTCAGTTAAAATAGGGTTTCTTTTATGTGGCATAGCAGAACTCCCTTTTTGACCTTTTGCAAAGTACTCTTCACACTCATACACTTCTGTTCTTTGTAAGTGTCTTATTTGTACTGCAAACTTTTCAATGCTTGAAGCCATTGTAGCCAAGGCAGTTGCTAGTCTTGCATATCTATCACGGTGTACAACTTGGTTTGAACATGGTTCAGGTTTAAGTCCAAGCTCTTTCATCGCGTACTCTTCTAGCTTGAGTGGAGCATGAGCAAAGTTACCCATAGCACCAGAGATTTGTCCTACGGCTATGACTTTTCTCGTTTGTTTGAGGTTTTTAAGGTGTCTAGCCATCTCATCATACCATACGGCAAGAGTTAGACCAAAAGTTATAGGCTCTCCATGAATACCATGGCTTCTCCCTACCATAAGTGTCATCTTATGCTCTTTAGCTCTTTTTTTGATAGACTTCATAAGCATCTTTACATCTTTGATAATAATGTCTAAAGAGTCTCTCATCTGAAGTGCAACCCCTGTATCTACTGCATCTGAACTAGTCATTCCATAGTGAAACCATCTTGACTCTTTACCAAGACTTTCACTCACAGATGTGTTAAACGCGATTAAATCATGTTTAGTTACTGCTTCTATCTCTTCTATTCTCTCTACTGAAAAAGTAGCATTTTTTACTATTTTCTTACAGTCATCATCGGGGATAAGCCCTAGTTTATTCCAAGCTTTTACAGCAGCTTTTTCTACTTCTAGCCATGCTGCATATCTTGCGTGTTGTGTCCAGTTTTTTGTCATCTCTTCTCTAGCATATCTTTCTACCATATTAACATCCTATCTATAATTTATGATAGAATTCTATCAAAATAGCAGTTACAAAGGGGTTAGCTAAATGCCATTCGTAAAAGAGAAGTTCCACATAGAAGAAGAAGTCATTGCATTTTTGTATGTTATGCGTACACTAAACTTTACACAAGGTCAAGCACAAAGACACATCGCAAAGGGACGTTTACTCATAGATGGACAATCCATGACACACACAGGCAAGATGGTAAAGGGTGACATAGAGATGGTCTTTTTTAGAGCTAAAGGTCGTGGAGAAAATGCTCTTTTTCACAACAAAGACTTTATGGTCTTTGAAAAGCACTCTGGTGTTTTGGTACATCCCAATACTATGGCTACCCCCTACTCCATGCTTGACGAAGTACGTACTTTAGCAGGTGACAATGCAAACGCTTGTCACCGTATTGACATGGAAACATCAGGCCTACTTTTAGCTTCTAAACATAAAACTGCTGAACGAAAACTCAAAAAGATGTTTGAAACAAAGGAGATTAAAAAATCTTATTTGGCGTGGGTTGACGGAGAGTTGACAGAGTCTTTCTCTAGTTATGAATCTATTTCTGTCAACAAGGGAGGCTATGAGACAACTAAACATAAAGTCTTTATAGACCCCGATGGTAAGGCTTCACATACAGACTTTACACCTCTTACCTACGATGAAAAACTAGATGCTACTTTAGTTGCTTGTTACCCACACACAGGAAGAACCCACCAGATACGTGTACATTTGTTTCACGTGAAACATCCTATTTTGGGCGATCCTATTTATGGAGCTACCTATGAAGCGAGTGATGACTACTTAGACCTTACACAGTCTCCTGAAGAGAGACTAATCCAACATGGAGCATCTAGGCTTATGTTACATGCACATAGTATTAAATTTACTTATGGTGCAGATTATTATATAGAGAGTAAAAGTGATTTTAGAGCAATGAAAGATTTGATTTGTGAAAAAGATAAACGTGTTTTTAATAGAGGGTAAAATGAGAGGTAAGGGAGAACCTTACTTCTCATTCTCAGAACGAGAGTCGTAAATCAACCACCCTATTCCAGTACCCACTACTAAACCAATAAACCCTAACATAGAAAGTTCTAAAGCTGACATATTATACCTCCCCTTCTAACTCTTGTTCTCTAAGTTGACCACAAGCAGCAGAGATATCTAAGCCTTTAGATTCTCGTATTGTACAGTGTAAACCTCTTGATGTTAAGTACTCTTGAAACGCTTTCATATCTTTAACAGAAGGACGTTTAAACTCTGTTCCTCCATAAGGGTTAAAGTAAATCAAGTTTACTTTTGCTTTTATTCCGTCAAGCAAAGAGAGTAGTTTCTTCGCTGCACTAATGTCATCGTTGACATCTTTAATGACAAGGTATTCAAACATTACCCTCTTTCTATCGTTTACAGGAAAGTTCTTTACAGCATCGATAATAGACTGTATGTTGTACGCTTTGTTAATAGGCATTAACTGTTGTCTCAACTCATCATCTACTGCATGGAGGGAGATAGCTAAGTTAATACCTAACTCCATTGCACCAAGCTTGACAATCTTAGAACTGAGTCCTGAAGTTGAAATCGTTTGACGATGTGTGGCAATAGCCATACCATCAGGATCTGCAAATATCTTTACAGACTTAACAACTGCATCTAAATTGTCAAGAGGTTCACCCATACCCATATAGACAATATTGACACGACGGTTAGCATCTATAGTGTTGTCTTTTTTAATCATACGTAACTGCTCTGTAATCTCACCAGCTGTCAAGTTACGCATAAAACCACCCTTTGCAGTCAAACAAAAGGCACACCCTACCTTGCACCCTACTTGAGAGGAGATACAGACAGTATAGCGTTCCTGATGCTTTACAAAACCATCTTCATGGTACTCCTTATCTCTCATAAGAAGAAGTACTGCTTCAACCGTATGACCATCATGAAGTTCAAAAAGGTATTTACGACTTCCATCTATACTATCTTGCACAGTGAGTGCTTTAAGTGGCGTCAAGGTAAACTCTTTGTCTAACTCTTCTCTCATCGCTTTAGGAAGATTTAGCATCTCATCAAAAGAAGAAGCATACTTATGATAAACCCAATTCCAAATCTGCTTTGCACGAAATGCTGGTTTAATTATCTCTGATAACTCTTGTTTTGTATAATCTTGTAAGATTTTTTTATTCATTTTAATATCCCTATGGTGGATTTATTTTGTGTTTATATACTCTGTTAGCTTAGACATCGCTTCTTTATGGTTAGCTATAAAGTCTTTATGTGCATTTTTATTACAGTAGTTTGTTACTATTAAAATACCTTTAGCAGGTATGTTAAATGCTTTAGCTACTTTAAGTACAGCATAAAACTCCATGTTTTCTATCTCTACATTATGACTTAAATACTCTTTTGACAATGACTCATCCGTAGTTATATAGTGTGAAGAGTTTACAATTGTTTCACGTGAAACATCTTTTAATATACTCACACTGTTATCAATAGGAGAGTATGCATTTGAGGTGAAAAAACTATTTTCTATGTTGACAGCACTTTGAGACTCTACAATGTCAAAAATATTTTTTGTTCCATACGAACCTGCTGTACCAACAAAAAGAATAGACTCAGGTTTTTCACTTAAACAGATTTTTGTTAAGTTAATAGCAACATCTGTCATACCTATACCTATAGGTTTCGCAAAAGTAAACTGTTCACTCTCTCCTGCACAAACGATGCAAGGTGATTTTTCTTGCATTATATTCTCACTGGAATATTTTTTTCTTTAAGGTAGTGTTTAAGATCCATAATATCTATCTCTCTAAAGTGAAAGATAGAAGCAGCTAATGCAGCATCTGCATACCCTAGAGTAAATGCCTCTTCTATGTGTTGCATCGTTCCTGCTCCACCTGAAGCGATAACAGGAATATTTACAAGTTCCCCTATCTTTTTATTGAGGAGGTTATCAAAACCTGCTTTAGTACCATCTGCATCCATAGAGGTAACCAGTAACTCCCCTGCACCTCTGTTGTAAGCTTCTCTTGCCCACTCTAATGCATCTAAGCCTGTGTCATTACGACCACCATGTGTAAAGATGTTCCATTTATCTTCACCCACTCTTTTGGCATCAATAGCTACAACCATACATTGTGAACCAAAACGTTTTGCACCCTCTTCTATGAAATCTGGTCTTTTAATAGCAGCTGAGTTGATACTTACTTTATCACATCCAACATTGAGTAAATTGTAAATATCTGAAAGTTCACGTATGCCCCCACCAACAGTAAGAGGGATAAACACCTCTTTAGCCACTTGCTTTACTACATCTACGATAGTATCTCTTCCTTCATGTGTCGCACCTATATCAAGAAAAGTAATCTCATCTGCACCCTCTTCATTGTAACGATATGCCACTTCTACTGGATCTCCAGCATCACGAAGCCCTACAAAATTAACACCTTTTACTACCCTACCGTTATTTACATCTAAGCAAGGAATAATACGTTTTGCAAAATAATCCATTAATTGTCCATTTTATCTTATTTTTATGGTAGAATTATACAAAAATTATCCCAAGCAAGGGATTAGTATAGAGTATAAAGGTAGATTATAGTATGATTATTGAAAATTTAGCCGAGTTCGCTTCTAAAAAATTTGGTCAAAACTTTTTAAAAAATGATGTATATCTCCATAAAATCATCCAAGCGATGCCCAACGACAACTTAAAAGTTGCAGAGATTGGACCTGGCTTAGGTGATTTAACTAAGGAACTCCTAGGAGTTCGAAATGTCACAGCATTTGAGGTTGACAAAAGATTATGTGAGCATCTTACAAACGAATTTGAAACCCCGATTCACGAGGGTCGTTTTGAGTTACGTTGTGGAGATGTGCTTGAGCGTTGGGAGTCAGGAAGTTTACTAAATGAGCCTTATCATTTAGTAGCTAACCTACCCTATTATATCGCGACCAATATCATCTTAAAAGCATTTAAAGATGAACATTGCCAAAGTATTTTGGTAATGGTTCAAAAAGAAGTAGCCGTAAAGTTTTCGGCAGAAGTAAAACAAAAAGAGTTTTCAGCTCTCTCTGTTTTAGCTTCAAGTGTAGGAAAAGCGACACTCTGTTTCGAGGTTGAGCCCGAAGCATTTGTACCCGCTCCAAACGTTACTTCAGCAGTGCTTTTAATAGAGAAAAATCAGTCACAAGATGACGAAAAATTTGAAATGTTTTTAAAGATTGCTTTTGCACAACCACGTAAAAAGCTCTCTAAAAACCTTGCAACTGTTTTTTCTAAAGATATTGTAAGTCAAACTTTTGAAAAGCTAGAGCTTAACTCTAACTTACGACCTCATGAAGCTGAGACATCTACTTATCATCACATATATAATGAATTAAAAGGTAATTTAGATGGAAAACAACAATCAAAACAACGAAAACTCTCAAAGTCAAGAGCAAAAAACACAAGCAACGACACCAAGAGAACGTCGCCCTAACCCACATAGACAAAAGAATAATACACAAAGTCAAAACAGAGCAAGTAAACCAAATAACCAAAATAAGCCGAACCCAAATAGAAAACCTAACCCTAACCAAAATAAAACACCTAATGGAAACGTACAAGACCCAGAGTCACCAAATGGCAATAGAAAACCAAACCCTAACCAGAATAGAAATCGTAATAATCAGAATCAAAACCGCAATAACAACGAAAATAGAGCCAATAATAGTCCACAAGCTAAAAAGCCTCAGGCAAATAAACCGAGTAATAAACCTAACCAAAACCGTAATGCTTCTGCGAATAAAAACAACAATAAAGGTAGAGCAAAACGTAAAAATGTCACTACCGTAAATGACACGATGAGAGCTTCTATAGAGGAGAATGCACGTGTCAAAGATGCAACCATGAACCCATGGAAGCAGATAGATATAGCAAGTAAAGGTAAAATCCGTTTTACTCCACTTGGTGGATTAGGTGAAATTGGTGGGAATATGGCTGTACTAGAGACAGAAGATAGTGCTATTGTTATAGATGTAGGGATGAGCTTCCCTGATGAGACGATGCATGGTGTAGATATTTTAGTACCTGATTTCTCTTATTTACATACAATTAAACACAAAATTAAAGCTATTATTATTACACACGGTCACGAAGATCATATTGGTGCCATGCCTTACCTTTTCAAAGAGTTAAAATTTCCTATTTATGCGACACCTTTAGCGTTAGCAATGATAGAAAACAAATTTAATGAACATGGACTCAAAGCTGATACGAAATACTTTAACTTTGTAACACTTAGAAAACAGTATGCTATAGGTGATTTACAAGTAGAGTGGTTACACAACACTCACTCTATTATAGATGCTTGTTCATTGGCTATAGAGACTCCAGCAGGAACTATCATTCATACTGCTGACTTTAAAATAGACCATACACCAGTAGATAACTACACTATGGACTTACACCGTTATGCTTACTATGGATCAAAAGGTGTACTTTGTCTCTTCTCTGACTCTACAAACTCACATAACCCAGGATACACAAAAAGTGAAACAGTAGTAGGAAAAACATTTGACACACTTTTTGACCTTGCAAAAGGAAGAGTCATCATGTCAACATTTTCTTCAAATGTTCACCGTATTTTCCAAGCGATGGATAGAGGGGTAAAACATGGAAGAAAAATCTGTGTTATCGGTCGTTCTATGGAGAGAAATGTTGAGACTAACAGAGCTTTAGGTTTTGTAGATATCGAAGACAAACACTTTATTGAAGTACATGAAGTACCTAAGTACTCAGATAATGAGATACTTATTGTTACTACAGGTTCACAAGGTGAGACTATGGCTGCTCTTAACCGTATGGCAACGGATGAACACCGTCATATCAAACTTAAACCTTCAGATACAGTTATCATCTCTGCTTCTGCTATCCCAGGGAATGAGGGTTCAGTCTCTGGACTTATGAATAAACTTGTAAAAGCTGGTGTAACAGTACGTTATAAAGAGTTTGCTGACATTCACGTATCTGGTCACGCAGGACAAGAAGAGCAAAAACTTATCTTAAGACTTATTCAGCCTAAGTTTTTTCTCCCTGTTCATGGTGAATACAACCATATTGCAAAACATGCAAAAACAGCTGTCTCTTGTGGTGTAGATGAGAGAAATATCTTGCTTATGAGTGATGGTGACCAAGTAGAGATAACACCTAAATATCTTAAAAAAGTTAAAACAGTTAAAACAGGTAAAACATATATTGATAACCAAAACAATATGACTATCGAAAATGATGTAGTACTTGATAGACAAAAACTTGCTGAAGATGGTATTGTGACTGTAGTTGCTCAAATAGCACAAAGTAACCAAAAAGTAGTAGGTAAACCTATTATTAGTACCCATGGTCTTGTTCCAGATAAAGAAGATAAAAAGTTTGCTAAAGAGATAGAAGTACTTATTGAAACCATGCTACTAAACATGAAACCAGAAGCACTGAAAGACCATAAGTATATTGAAAATGAGATTAGAGGTAGTATTAGAAAGCATGTAGTTCGTACTAAAAAGAGATACCCGCTTATTATCCCTACAATTTTTATAGTTTAATACTTCTGTCTGGGGTAAATCTACCCCAGCTTACCTCTATGCGATAACCAAATATCAAAATCCTTAGAAATTTTAAAAGAGCGTCGGACACAACTCCTTCCTATCATAACAAAAGATTGTCAAGCTATTGAAATATTCATAACTTGGTCAATACTGATATAAAAAGCAAATAAGATTGGACATATTATGAGATTAAATAAATATATTTCACATAACACAAAATATTCACGACGTGAAGCAGACAAACTCATAGAAGAGGGATTAGTCACACTAAATAAAAGAGTACTCAATGAGTTTGGGTACGAAGTAGAAGCAGATGATACTATATACATTAAAGGTAGAAGAGTACAGCCTAGTAAAGAGCTTACTATTATTGTATTTAATAAACCAAAAGGTTCTTTGGTTACAAAAAAAGATGACAGAGGACGAACTACTATTTACCATAAGCTTCCTGGTAAATTTAGACACTTTGTACCCGTAGGTAGGCTAGACTATGCCTCTGAGGGACTTTTACTCTTAACAGACACTCCAGAAGTTGCCACTGCACTTATGGAGAGTCAGTTAGACCGTACCTATAATCTCAAAATAGATAAACCCATAACCACTGAGATGCTAACAGCTATGAAAGAGGGACTTGTACTTGATGATGCACGTGCAGGTGGTCATGAAAAGAGTAAAATTTTTAGTATGGAGTTTGCACCTTTTGCACACTTTGAAATACGTGGAAAGGGTAAAAACTTTTCAAAACTACGTGTTACGATAACCGAAGGGAAAAATAGAGAGCTTAGACGTTTCTTTGGACACTTTGAAGCAAAAGTACTTGACTTAAAGCGTATCGCTTTTGGTGGAATAGAACTCAATAACCTCCCTACAAGTAAAACACGTTTCTTTAGTCGTAAAGAGTATGATGAAGTACATCAGTTTATGAAACGTAGAAAAGAGAATGCTAAGGCAGATATTTATAACAAAGCCAATGAAGAGAAACAAAAAGAAGAGAACGAAAGAGAAAAAGCTTACCAAAAAAGCAAAGCTGAAAGAGAAAAAAAGTTCAATAATAGAGATTAATTTTGATAAATTTTGCCCTAAAATATCGTCCCAAGAGACTCAATGAAATTATAGGACAGTCTCATCTACTAGATAAAGAAGCTCCTCTAAGAAAACTTATAGAAGCTCATACCATGCCTCATGCTTTTTTTTATGGTCCTCCAGGTTCGGGTAAAACCACACTTACTAGAGTTATTGCAACCTATTTAGAGAGACCTTTTTATGAAATGAATGCAACAACACTTAAAATAGATGAGCTTCGTAAAATATTTAAAGAGTACCAAAATGCACTTCAAAAACCTCTTATCTTTATTGATGAGATACATAGATTAAGTAAAAATCAACAAGAGGTACTTCTACCTTTTATGGAGAATAATGCAGCACTTATTATAGGTGCATCTACTGAAAATCCTTACTACTCTTTAACCGCAGCCATACGTTCACGTTCTCACCTTTTTAAGCTTGAAGCACTCCCATCTAAAGAGATGCTAAATTATCTTCAAAAAATAATAAAATTAGAGTCCATAGTACTAGAGAAAGAGGCAGAATCCTATTTGGTCTTTTCTAGTTCAGGTGATGCAAGGGCAATGTTAAACTTACTAGAGAGTGCAAAAATGGTAGCTTCACCTATTACTCTTTCAATACTTAAACAGATACGACCTCATGCTATGCAAGTAGGAAGTTCAGAGAGTGAGAGTCACTACGAGTTAACCTCTGCTATGATAAAGAGTATTCGTGGCTCAGATATAGATGCTTCTATCTACTATCTTGCAAGGCTTATTGATGGGGGAGAGCCTGCTGAATTTATAGCTAGACGTTTAGCCATACTCGCTAGTGAAGATATAGGAAATGCTAACCCACCTGCTCTAAACCTAGCAAGCTCAACACTTAATATAGTTAAACATATAGGCTACCCTGAAGCACGTATTTCTCTCTCCCAATTGGTTATTTACCTTGCCTCTTCACCTAAGTCAAATAGTGCGTATATGGCTATTAACAAAGCATTAAAAGCTATTGAGGAAGGAGCAATAGAACCTATTCCTTCACATATTAAAACTCATGCAAAAACCTATATCAATCCGCACAATTTTGGAGGGTGGGTAAAACAATCTTATGTAACAAAACCTTTTCACTTCTATCAAACTCAACAGATAGGATTTGAGAAAAAACTCTTCCAATGGCATGAAAAAATTACTTCTATGCACTCCTAGCACATATTTATCACTTTTATTTGATATAATAAAGTAAATAAATTTAGGAGTTCATAATGAAAAGAAATATAAGAAAACCTCTTCTTGCTGCTGCTATCTCTGTAGCTATGCTAGGAGGATGTGCAAGTACACAACCTGGTCTTGTAGAGAGTAGTAATAGCAACGCTACAGGTGGTGCACTACTAGGTGCGATGGCGGGTGCTTTAATAGGAGCAAATTCTGGTAGTCACAGTGGACGTAATGCACTCTTTGGTGCAGCATTAGGTGCAGCAACTGGTGGTGCAATAGGCTATAGCATGGATAATCAAGCCAATGAAATAGCACGAGCATTAGGAACAGGTGTAAATAATGACCCATTAGCAGCCCTTGACCCTAACAATGAACTTATTGTCTCTAAAACAAGTAACTATGTAAAAATTATGTTTAGAGATCCTATGATGTTTGCAACAGGTTCAGCAAGACTTCAATCACGTGCAAAATCTAAAGTAAGAAAAGTAGCTAAACTTTTAGCAAATTATCCAAAAACTATCGTAGGTGTAGCCGGATTTACAGATGATCAAGGAAGTTATGCATTTAACCAAGATTTATCTCAAAAAAGAGCTAATACTGTAGCTACTATACTTTCAACAAATGGATACCCTGCAACAAAAGGATGTTCTTATAATAAAGCAATTGCACCAAATAACAGTGCAAAAAATAGAGGATTAAATAGAAGAGTAGAAGTTTATCTTTACTCAGATAGAAATAAGATGATTAACCCTTGTCGTTAATCAAAAAAGGGGGAAGTTCCCTTTTTATAGAGAGCTAAGCATTCGTTTAGCCTCTTCGGCACTCATCGTTCCTGAAAAATATCCATTTTCTACTGTATCAATAGTTCTTCTTAATTTTGTCTGTAATGCGTCACCTCTAGTTCGCTCTTTTACAAACTTTTTCATCTCATCAAAATCTGGAAACACTTCTAAAAATTCATTTTTTAAATTACTCTTATTCCAAGCTTTTAGTTGTGTTGAACTATCTACTCCAGTAAGGTCTAAGACACTACGCCCTATACTGTCTATTGTCTGATATTTGTTAAATTGATTTTTTTCTTTATACTCTTCATTCTGATATCTATCATCTTCTTGTTGAATGTCACCTATAAAATTTGTTGTTAAGTATAAAACACCTATACCAATGCCCATAAATACTAAGAAGCTTTTATCCATAAATTAAATCCTATATTTTTTGATTTGCTTGAATTATACTATAACTTTTTAAAACTAGCTACTTCTCTTTATAAGTTACACTGTTTTCATTTTCAAGCATTTGAACCATAAGTTTTCTTGAGAAAAAAAGAAATTTTTCAAAGAGTGAACTATGGTATTTATCTTTATGATAAATCATCAAAAAATCTCTTTTGCATGAAAAGTTTTTCACATCTACCTTATGTAATTTTCCTTCACTTATTTCACTCTCTACAGCTATTTTAGAGATGCAAGTTAAACACTCACGATTCATTAAAATACTCTTTATAGATTCAGTATGTCCTAACTCAAAAAAGATATTTAAATCATCTACTTTCTCTTTAATATAGTCTAAAAAAATTTCTCTTGTTCCAGACCCCTCTTCACGAAGTACCCATCTTTTAGATGCGAGTTCATCTATATAATAGGATTTAGTTAAGTTTTTATCTGCAGTGATGACTAACAGTTCATCTATTCCTATCGTTTTTTTTATAATATCAGAACCAGAGACAAATCCTTCTACAAAACCTACATCGATAATACCTTTTTTTATCATTTCTGTAATCTCTTTAGTATTGCCTTCTTTTAGAGTAATCTTTACATCAGGATAAGCACTCATATAACTACAGATGATTGAAGGCATTAAATAATCTACAATAGTAGTACTTGCCCCCACACGTATCATCCCTTTATTTTCAGAATTTTTAAACTCATACTCTATATCTGAAAGCTTTTTAAATAGTGGGTCTATCTCTTTATAAAAAGCACGTCCTACTTCATTGAGAACTAATTTTTTATTAATTCTATCAAAGACAGGTCTTCCCAAAATATTTTCCAACTCTTTAATGGACATAGAGATAGCAGATTGGCTTAAATTCATATCTTTTGCAACATTTGTTAAGTGTCCCAAGTTTGCCACATTTAAAAAAATTTGCATCTGTCTGAGTGTTAATTTCATGTTTTCTCTTTGTATTCATAAAACTTATGAATGTTTTTTATTTTATTTATTTGTAATTGTATCAAAATTATAGTAGAATTTTACAATTATTATCAATTCTCTTGAAGGAACGCTATGCCTTTTTCTCCTGCTCATCGTAATGGAACCCTAAGTGGTGTCTTTTTTGTTGCTATATTCGCAGCTGCTGCCACTTTTATCTCAGATATATCATTTATAAAAGATTTAGGACTCTCTCCTCTAGTCATTGGTATTGTTATGGGTATTTTCTATGCCAATACACTTCATAACCAAACCCCACAAGCGTGGCAAAGTGGTATTACTTTTTCAGGGAAAAAGATTTTACGTTTTGCTATTGTACTTTACGGTTTTCGTATCACCTTTCAACAGATTGCAGAAGTAGGAATGGATGGTTTTTTAGTTTCACTTATTATGCTCTCAACTACCCTTATCTTTGGTTCATGGATAGGATTTAAAATCTTTGGTATGGAGAAAGACACTTCTATACTTACCGCTTCAGGTGCTTCTGTTTGTGGAGCAGCTGCTGTACTTGCTACGGAGCCTGTACTTAAAGCTGAAGAGTATAAAACTGCCATAGCCGTTTCTATGGTTGTACTCTTTGGAACTATTTCTATGTTCCTCTACCCTGTACTCTATACGGCTATTTTTGAACATGCCACTGGCTTTTTACACATGAGTCCAAGAGAGTTTGGTATCTACGTAGGAGGGACTATCCATGAAGTAGCACAAGTCGTTGCAGTTCCTGCTTCTATACCTAATGCTTCAGCTGAAATGGCAAATGCAGCAGTAATTGTTAAAATGACACGTGTCATCATGATAGCCCCTATGCTTATAGTCCTAGGTCTTTACCTTGCGTATAGTGCAAAAAAAGAGGGGACAGATTCTGAGAGTAAAATGAAACTGGTTATCCCATGGTTTGCAGTATACTTTATTGGTGTAGCAGGATTTAATTCATTACAACTTGTCCCACAAAACATCGTTGATATTATCAACCAAATAGATACCTTTTTACTGACTATGGCTATGACTGCTCTAGGAATGGGAACTATTTTTTCTAAGTTTAGAGGCTTAGGACTTGCTCCTGTATATACAGCATTAAGTATGTTTATTTGGCTTGTTGTAGGTGGATTTGTAGTTACTAAACTAGTATGTACTTAAACTACTTTCTACGTCTATAACTCAAAGCTTCCAATAAATCAGACTTTTCTATCTTCTCATGGGTATTAAGGTCTGCTATCGTTCTACCTATCTTTTTCACAGACGCTATACTCCTATGTGAAAGTCCAAATTTACCAATAGCCCCTTCAAGTATCTTCTGTGCATCTTCAGACAAAAGACAAAAATACTCTATCTCCTCTTCAGTTAACTTTCCATTGAGTCTCTGCTGTCCTCTATGTTTTTGTATTTTAAAGGCATTAAGTACTGCTTCATGCATCTCTTTAGAACTTATATCTCCTCTATCATCACTACTCACCTCTTGCATCACTACAAAAAGGTCTATACGATCTAAAAAAGGATCTGAAAGCTTATTTTGATAGCGTTTTATCTCTACTTCACTACAACGACATGCACGCACTTTAGAGAGTAAGTTTCCACAAGGACAAGGATTTTGAGCTGCAACGAACATAATATCTGCTTCATACTCTATCTTAGCATTGACACGGGCTATATGAACCTTTTTATCTTGTAATGGTTCTCTTAATGCCTCTAAGATATTTTTAGAAAAGTGAGGAAGTTCATCAAAAAATAAGATACCCTTATTAGCTAAAGCTACTTCACCTATTTTTGCCATAGATGAGCCACCTCCAAAGATAGAAGCTGAAGTAGCAGTATGGTGCGGGGAACGTATCGGGCGGAGTGCTGTAAAGGTAGGTGTTACACCATCTAAAAATTGATGTTTAGCAATAGAGAGTATCTCCTCTTCAAAAAGAGGAGGAAGTATATCTTTAATACGTTTAGCTATCATACTCTTACCACACCCTGGGTTACCCTCCATTAAAAAGTTATGCATCCCTGCAGCTGCTATGAGTGAAGCTCTCTTTGCTATAGACTGCCCTTTAACCTCCATAAAATCACTCTCATACTTTTTCTCAAAATAGTAGGCTGTTTTATCTATACAAAAAGTATCAGACTCATAAGAAAATCTCTCTACATTAGCCTTAAAATCTCTATTTTTAACTATCTGTATCGCTTCACTTAACGTATCTACTGCAATAAAATCTACAGCAGATATGTGACTTAAATACTCTATGGCTTCTGTGGGAACGATGGCTCTTTTAATAAGTCCTTGCTCTTTTAAAGACAAAACAAGAGGAAATAACATAGAGCTACTCTTGACCTTACCATCTAGCCCCAACTCACCAAATACAAAAAGCCCCTCTTCTTCTATCTTTACTTTATGTAAAGCTATCAAAAGCCCCATGGCTAAATCTAAATGTGTTCCTCGCTTTTTAAGGTCACTTGGGCTCAGATTTATCGTTACTTTTAAAGGAGGAAAAATAAAGTCATTAGTAAGTAGAGCCGACTTTGTACGCTCTTTAGACTCTTGTATATCACTACTAGCTAGACCCACCACAGCAAAACCTGGTAGCCCTTTGGTAAAGGTAGCTTCAACTTCTATCACCTTGGCATTCACACCTTCAAGAGTTGCACAAGTAAGCCTATTGACTATGGCTTGTTTTTTCTCTTTTTGTTTTACTGTTTTAACTTTGATTGTTTGGGGTGGAAGATTACCACTATGATTTTTTGCATTCATAGTAGTAGTATGACACAAGTTTAAGAAAAAGTTTGAAAATATGTCAAATTGTAATGTTTTGGAGTATTTACCCCTCTTTTAACTTTCTTTTCCACTCTTTTTCAAACTTTTTTCGTTTGATGTAAGATAGTTTTTCTATGAAGACTTTACCGTTTAGGTGGTCTATTTCATGTTGTATTGCTACTGCTAGAAAAGCATCATCATCTATGGTTTGTGGGTTTCCATCTCTGTCTAGGTACTCTACTTTCACATGCTTAGAACGCTCAACATCTTCATAAACCCCAGGAATAGAGAGACACCCCTCTTGGTACTTCTCTGCACCATCTTGTTCTATGATAACAGGGTTTATCATCTCTAAAGTATTCTCTTTAGGTTGATCTGCTTCGCCCTCTTTAGCCTCTATAGGAACATTGATAATAAGTACTCTTTGTTCAACACCTACTTGAATAGCAGCGAGTCCTACACCATTTTTAGCACACATAGTCTCATACATATCATCAAGTAAATCATGTAATGCACCATTAAATAGTTTTACTTCTTTAGAGATAAGCTTCAATCTTTTATCGGGGTATACTACTATTTCTCTAATCATCATAAAACCTTATGCAAAACTTTTTGTTAACACTTTATCGATAAGACCATACTCAACCGCTTCTTTAGAAGACATAAAGTTATCGCGTTCTGTATCTTTTTCTATACGTTTTGCTGTTTTACCTGTCTGCTCTGCTAAAATCTCATTGAGTGTATCTTTAAGTCTCTGTATCTCTTGTGCTTGTATCTGTATATCGGTTGACTGCCCTTGAGCTCCACCTGAAGGTTGATGAATCATAATACGTGCATTTGGTAGAGCATAACGCTTACCTTTTGTTCCTGAAGCCAATAAAAATGCACCCATAGAAGCTGCTTGACCCATACAGATAGTTACAATGTCTGGCTTGATGTAGTTCATCGTGTCAAACATTGAGAGTCCTGAAGTGATAACTCCCCCTGGAGAGTTAATATAAAAATATATATCTTTATCTGGGTCTTGTGCTTCAAGAAAAAGTAACTGAGCTACTATAGTAGAAGCCACTTGGTCATTTACTTCACCACTTAACATGATAATTCTATCTTTTAAAAGACGTGAATAGATATCGTAAGATCTCTCACCTCTACCTGTTTGTTCTACTACGTATGGAATATAACTCATTTTTTACCTTTAATTAATATATAGTTAAATAGATTATTGAATCAACTTGAATATACATTAGAAGCGTTAACAAAACAAGTAACAACACGAAGTTGTTACTTGTTTATTAGATAAATGCTATTAGTTTAGACCAAGCATTTTACCAAATAGTTTATCTTCAATCATACCCATTTTAACTGCTGGAAGTAAGTTATTATCTTCATAATACTTAATCACTTCTTGTGGGTTTTGACCACTCATCATCGCTTCATAATAGATAGCTTGAGATACTTCTTGATCATTTACTGCTACCTCTTCAGCTTTAGCCAATGCATCTACAATAAATGTAGCTTTTACACTTGCTGCTGCATCTGCTCTTACTTCATTACGAAGTTCATCTACTTTTTCTGGGTTCTCTTTGAAACCATTAAGCTCTTCTTCACTCATGTTTCTTGCTTTTTCATTTACTTTTGCATCTACTTCTTGGTCAACTATGTTGTTTGGAAGTGCAAAGTCAAAGTGTGCTACTAACGCTTCGATAAGCTTAGGCTTTAAATCTTCGTTAAATAATTTTGCTACTTTTTCAGATACGATTTGCTCATTTACTTTCTCTTTTAGTGTATCTACTGTTGCATCTTCTTCACCTTGAAGAAGTTTTTTTGCTAACTCGTCATTGATTTCAGGAACTACTTGCTCTTGAATCTCATGAAGTGTTACTTTAAACTCTGCCTCTTTACCTGCAAGGTCTGCTGATTGATACTCTGCTGGGAAAGTAACAGTTACTGTTTTCTCTTCTTCATACTTCATACCGATGATTTGATCTTCAAATCCTGGGATAAATTGACCTGAACCGATTTTAAGTGAGAATTTCTCTGCTTTTCCACCATCAAATGCTACAGCATCAACGAAACCTTCAAAGTCAATTATAACTGTATCACCATCTTTTACTGTACGCTTTTCAGATATAGCTTCAAATGGTGCTTGTTGTGCTGCAATCTCTGTAAGTTTTGCATCTACTTCATCATCTGTAGCTGTTGGTTTTTCAAATGCAGGTACTACATCCATGTACCCTTCAGCTTTAAATGTTGGTCTTACAGAAATCTCTACTTCAACTTCTATACCAGCATCTGTTTTGTCATATTTTTTAAATGTAGGTTGTCCTAAAACATCAGACGCGTTTATACCTGCTTCTTTAATACCAGAATCGATAAGATCTTTAAGTGCATCTGCTTCAGCATCTTGAACAAGTTTTTCACCATGTAGTTTTTTTACTACATGTGCTGGTACTTTACCTTTTCTAAATCCATCTACTTTTATCTCTTTACCTGCTTGAACTGCAAGTCTTTCAACATTTGCTTCAACAATACTTTTTTCTATTGTACCACTTACGATTACGTTTGCTTCGTCTGTTTTGTTTACTGTAACTTTCACTACAATCCTTTTATATATAATTGCGTGATTTTATCTAAAATTTACTAAAAAAAGAATTGAGAGTATAATCTAGCTATAATTTGCCCCATAAAACATATCTTTTACTTAAGTCTAAAGTCTATGTTTATCATGAAAACCATCCTAAGCAGATAGATTACTTTTCAGAAGATGCGATACAAAAATTAACCATATATTCAAAGCAGATGAAAAATAGTTAAACTATACTTAGATACAATATGAAAATAAATCCACCCTACTTAGGAATATACATGTCAAAAGAAGAAGAATTTGAACAAGCTATCACTAAAGTCCTTGAACTTTTAGGTGAAGACCCAAAACGCGAAGGGCTACTTAAAACCCCTTCACGTGTAGCAAAAGCCCTAAAGTTTCTTACTGAAGGTTATGAGCAAGACCCAAAAGAGATACTCAACCAAGCACTTTTCACTACGAGTAATGATGAGATGGTTTTAGTACGTGATATTGAGTTTTACTCTATGTGTGAACACCATATGCTACCTATTATCGGACGTGCGCATGTAGCTTACATTCCCAATGGTAAAGTTGTAGGTCTTTCTAAAATACCTCGTATTGTCAATGTTTATGCAAGACGACTTCAGATACAAGAGCAGATGACAGAACAGATAGCCGATGCGATTTTAGGAACTATCAAACCTAAAGGTGTGGCTGTTGTACTTCATGCTCGTCATATGTGTATGGAGATGAGAGGTGTCCAAAAGATTAACTCTACAACTGTAAGTTCTGCACTTCGTGGACTTTTTAAGAGTGATGAACGTACAAGAAGTGAGTTTTACAACCTTATTAACACCCCTACACCTTCAAACTTTTAGTCTAACTCCCTCCTTTTTAAACAGTTCACTTGACACAAATCAAGTGAACATAATCTAATTAGGAGTATAATTCTCCTCTTTAATTTATATTTTATGTTAGTTTAAGAATAACTGCGTAGTATAGGAAAAACTAATTAGGACTAATTTACTCCTAATTAAAATTGGATATCGTTTTCAAAGGAATAATATGAACGTTTATTTAGACAATAATGCAACAACTATAGTAGATCCACAGGTTTTCTCAGCGATGGAACCTTACTTTGTACAAAAGTACGGTAATCCAAACTCACTTCACTCCTTTGCATCTGATACACATCCAGGGATTAAAACTGGTATGGAGAAAATATATGCAGGGATACATGCGAACAGAGAAGACTCTGTAGTTATCACCTCTTGTGCAACAGAGAGTAACAACTGGGTACTTAAAAGTATCTATTTTGAGTATATACTTACAGGTAGAAAAAACCATATCATGATAAGTGAGGTAGAACATCCATCTATCATAGCAACTGCAAAGTTTCTTGAGAGTATGGGATGTAGAGTTACTTATTTACCTATTAATAAAGAGGGTATTGTAGAAGCTCAAAGTGTAAGAGATAACATTACTAGTAAAACTGCTTTAGTCTCTATCATGTGGGCAAATAATGAAACAGGTGCTATCTTTCCTGTAGAAGAGATTGGTGACATTTGTGAAGAGCATAAAGTACTTTTTCATACAGATGCAGTTCAAGCTATAGGTAAACTTCCTGTAGATGTTCAGTCATTTAATGTAGACTACCTTACCTTCTCAGCACACAAGTTTCATGGACCTAAAGGTGTAGGTGCACTTTACATGAAAAAAGGTAAAGAGCTTATGCCTCTTCTTCATGGTGGTTCGCAGATGAATGGTTACCGTTCAGGTACACTGAACGTTGCAGGTATAGTAGGTATGGGTAAAGCCATAGAAGCTGCTGTAGATGCACTTGACTATGAGATGACAGACATTAGAGAGCTAAGAGATGATTTTGAAGATGAACTTCTTAAAATAGCAGACACTTTTGTAGTAACTCCTAGAGAAAAAAGAACACCAAATACCATCCTTATTTCATTTAGAGGTATCGAGGGTGAGTCCATGTTATGGGACTTAAACCGTGCAGGTATAGGTGCGAGTACAGGGTCAGCTTGTGCAAGTGAAGACTTAGAAGCAAACTCTGTTATGGAAGCCATAGGAGCAGCTGAAGACTTAGCTCACACAGCCATTCGTTTTTCTCTAAGCCGTTACACAACTCAAGAAGAGTTAGACTATACACTAAAAGTAGTTCAAGCAGCCGTAGTAAGACTTAGAGGTATTTCAAGCTCTTACGCATACGCACCAAAAGGTCATGAGAGTGGTTTAGACTCACATCATCATTAAAAAGAGTCGATACAATCGAGTCATTATAAGTTGAAAAGATTAAAGGATATAAAATGGGAATAGATAGTTTAGTAGGTGGTAGCATCTGGGATGAGTACAGTAACAAAGTAACAAACTTGATGAACAACCCACAAAATATGGGTGAGATTACAGAAGAGCAAGCAAAAGAGATGGGTGCTACACTTATCGTTGCTGACTTTGGTGCTGAGAGTTGTGGAGACGCAGTACGTCTTTACTGGGCAGTACATCCTATTAGTGATGTGATTATGCTCTCTAAGTTTAAGAGTTTTGGTTGTGGTACAGCTATCGCTTCTTCTGACACAATGGCTGAACTTTGTAAAGGTAAAACAGTAGATGAAGCTGTCAAAATCACAAATATAGACGTTGAGATGGCAATGCGTGACAACCCAGACACACCAGCAGTTCCACCACAGAAGATGCACTGTTCTGTTATGGCATATGATGTTATCAAAAAAGCAGCAGCTCAATATAAAGGTGTTGACATGGAGAGTTTTGAAGAGGAAATCATTGTATGTGAATGTGCTAGAGTTTCCCTATCTACTCTTCAAGAGGTTATTCGTCTTAATGACCTTACAACTATAGAAGAGATAACAGACTATACAAAAGCAGGTGCTTTTTGTAAATCATGTATTCGCCCTGGTGGACATGAAGCTAAAGATATTTATTTGGTTGATTTACTTGAAGAGTATGAAAAAGAGAAAATGAGCAAAGCCGCAGACGCATTAGGAACAGGAAGTGCAAACTTCAATGAGATGACCATCGTTCAGCGTATCAAAGCTGTAGATAAAGTGATAGATGCTAACATCCGTCAAATGCTCATTATGGATGGTGGAGATATGGAAATTCTTGACATTAAAGACAACGGAGAAGACATAGACATCTACATCAGATACCTAGGTGCATGTAACGGCTGTGCAAGCTCAAGCACAGGAACACTCTTCGCCATAGAAAATATCTTAAAAGAGAAACTCTCTCAAAACATTAGAGTTTTACCTATCTAACACTCTTAAAAAACTCCCTCAAGGGTACATAGCGTTATGTACCCTTTGAAGATATAAGTATCACTTCTTATACACAACATACACTTTCTAACTCAATAATTTCTTCATCTCTCTATCAAAGTCAGACTCGATTTTTTGTATTTTATTAAACGCTTCATACTCTTTTGATGCTTTTTCTTTTGCTTGTATATGAGAGATTGTACCTTTTCCTTCAAGCACTTTAAACTCATTAAACTCTAAAAATTTATTGACAGAGTCACTTACATCTTTCATGCTCAACTCTTGTCTATTTTCAATAATTCTTTCAATATAGTCAAAGTAAGCCCCTATAGTTCGCTCTAGTTTTTTAATCTCATCTTCTTCAAGATAATTTTTTGCTATTGTAGTATCTGATTTTAGTACTCGTCCATTAGGTGAGTTTTTCCAAGAGGTTAACCCCATATTAGGTCGTTTTATATCTGCACTTTTATAGACTATCTCAGCAGCAGTTTTACCACTAATGGCAAAATGAAATTTATTTTGAACCATGGCATAAAAATCTTTTGTAGTTTGCGAGTTTTTATCGTAGTCAAAACTACACTCTGCAAATATATCTGTGATTTGCTGGTAGATTCTTCTCTCACTCGTTCGTATGGAACGAACTCTTTCTAGAAGCTCTTTAAAGTAGTCTTTTCCAAAGTACTGACCATTTTTAAGTCTATCATCATCCATGGCAAAGCCTTTGATGATATATTCTTTTAAAATCTTTGTAGCCCAGATACGAAACTGTGTTGCTTGTGAAGAGTTTACTCTATATCCAACAGATAAAATTGCATCAAGGTTATAAAATTTTGTATTATACTTTTTACCATCTTCAGCAGCATGTTCCAAAATGGAACTAACTGAATCTTCTTCTAGTTCTCCACTCTCAAAAATATTTTTTAGATGTTTAGTAATGGCAGGTCTTTGCACTCCAAAGAGTTCAGCCATTCGTTTTTGAGGTAGCCAAACACTCTCGTTGTGCATGAAAATCTCTACTTTTACATCACTTGATGGAGTTGTGTAGAGTAAAAACTCTGTGAGTTCATCTTTTAGGCTTAGATTATTCATTACAAATACTTTCTTAAAATAGCTTGTTTTTTATCACTTGCTTCATCTATAACCTTTTGAGATTTAGCAATATTCTCTTCTAATTTTTCAATCTTAGAAACTATCTCTTTTTGGTTTTTAAATGATGGAATCTGAATATCTACTACATTTAGATTTTTCACAGAAAGTCCAGGTTGAGCTACACCTGTTTTATATTGATTTAAATCCATTATTACTAATTTATGATACAACCAAATTATATCTACTTCAATTTTAGGAATAACTACTACGGCATGTTCTGTTGCATGAAATTTATTTTTAGCCAACATAACATTACCACATAATGCACCTTGTCTTCCAATAATAGGGTAAATACCGTCATGTGTAAATGTCTCAACATAACCACGAAGACCATTTCCCCCATAACAAGGGTATAAACCCTCTAAATATTCATCATTTATATTTGAAGCAGATACAAATTTTCCTGCTTTCATATCACAAACATCACTTAATTTCATTAATTCATTCTCTGATGAAAAGTTCAAAGAGTTTATAATTTCATTTTTTGATGCTTTACTTGTAGTGTTGGCTTTTTCAACATCTTTATCAACTTTCTCGCACTCCTTAACTATCTCTTTTTGAATATCAAGTGGAGGAAGTGGGATTTTATTACTTTTTAAATATTTCATATGTCTTTCGTATTTATCTTGATTTGTAATTTCTAATATATTAGATAAGTAATAGAAATATTTTGTTAAAATTTTATCTTCATTAAATTTTAACAATTGTGTACCATCTGCACCTCTAATAAATTGAAAATCAATATATTTAAAAGTACAACTATGGTCACCAAACATTACTAAGGGTAAGTCAGTAATTGTTAAATTTAAATCTGAATACCCAGCTATTAAATTATTTTGTTCTTGAGTAATTACTGGAAATTTACCAATTTTTTGTATTTCATCTTTTGATATTTTCGTTGTATTCCCTTTTATTTTCTGTAATAAAATATCTAAATCAATACTTTCATATTTATTGCTCAATAGTTTAATTTCTTTTTTCGGTATTAAATTAAAAGTCTTATTAAACTCTTTCCTACTAAAATCAAGCATATCAACTAGCCTAGCCTTTGAAACAAACTTTTTTAGCTCTTGAGGTATCTCAACAGTATCTTCAATAAAATTCTTAGCTATTAAACTATTTATCTTAGTTTCATCTTTTTTATCATTTGGATTGTAAAGTGGTGTGTTTATGTTACCTAGAGTTCCGCCACTGTACTGAATGCCCTCATTTCCTTTTCTTCCACTCCACTCATAACCTAAGAACTTTTTATTTTCTTTACCATCACTTGGGGCTTTTATGATTAAAACCTCTTTATTAGTTTCCTCTGCTAAACAAAAATAATAAAGCTTATCTGCTTCAATATTTTTAATATACTTTAGCAACTCAACAGCTTCTTTTTCCTCTTTTTTCTCTTTAGCTAATGCTTTATAATTAGTTTTTGTTTTTCTATTTTTTGTAACTGTTAGTTTTAAAAAATCTGCTCTATACTCTGCAAAAGTTTCATGTTTAAATATATCTTGATTTAATTCACTCTCAAATAGACTCAAATATATATCTTTTTTTATATCTATATGAGTACAATAATCCTCTACAATATTTTTATTTTGAAACAGTGTTTGAGTATTGTTATTTTTTACAAAAAGATTATCTACAAAGTCTTTATATTTTCCTACTATATTTTGAGTGTCATCTCTTCTTCTTAAAAACAGTGTGACTGTATTTGTTCCAGTTTTTCCAAATGTGCCACTTCCAAACTCAGCAATAGCGATGATTTCAAAATATTTTATAAGTATCTCTCTTGTTCCTACATAAGTGTTTTGACCATCGCCCTTGCTTAAAATAGAACTAGGTAACACTATACCTGTAACCCCATCAGCAGATAAAATTTGTTTAGCTTTTTCTATGAAAAAACACTCAATAGAGTTGTTTGCTGTAAAACTTTTCTCTTCTATAGTTTTTGTTAATTCATAAGTTTGTATATCATCTTTGCTTAGTGTTTCTAAAAAACCTTTTACACTGTAGGGTGGGTTTGCTACAAGCACTGAAAAAGTATCATCCTCTATCTCTTCATTTTTAGTTAAAGCATCATTATAGACTATATTTATATTCTCTTGTCCATACATCAAGGCAGATACTTTTGCAACTTTAGAAAGCCTATACTCTTTTTCTATTCCCACAACTTCGTTCGTAGTAAATACCTTTGCGACCTCATTTAAAAAATGTCCAGCACCACAAGCAAAATCTATCGCTTTTGGTTCGTTGTGTGTTTTTTGTATATCATCAAGAGGTAATGAGTTTATGATAAATTTTACTATTGGCATAGGGGTAAAAAATTGTCCTTCACTTTGCTTTACTCCATTATCTAAAAAGCCCTCAAACATATCTCCTAAAAATTGGTTGTCTTCTACACCAGTAAGTCGTATATCTTGAAACATCTCAACAACTTTTAAAAGCACCTCAAAGTTTTTATAAAAAAGCTCTTCGCTATGTACATCTAAAAAACTAAAGTCATTATTTGTAAAAAACTTCTGTTCTCTAAACTTACTTTTTACATCTACTTTTAAACTATCTAAATCTATAATTTTAAACATATCATCAATGGCTTTATCAGATATATAAGTTATCTCTTCATTTAAAAAGTCAAACATACCTACTTTATAGAGTTCTTGAAGTCTATCTTGCAGAGCAAACGCATCATCATAAGATATACCTTTCCAGTAAAACTCAAGACCACTTTTTTCATTTTTTATATTTTTGTTTTCATCAATGATTTTACATAAGAAAAGATTTACAAGTACATTAAAAGCTCTCTCTGCACCACCAATATTATGCTGTCTCATAATAGTAGCAAATTCGTTATACTTGCCTTTTATATCGTTTGAAGAGACGATTTTTAAATCATTTATATTTGTTTTTTCTACCCCTATATAGTAGGCTTTATTCTCTTCAAATATACCATTTGTTTTAAACTCTTTTTTATAAGTTTCACTCCAAACATTGTAAATATTTTCTACTGTATTAGCATCGCTGTATGATTTTAAAGCTTTATTTTCAAAAAGTCTTTTGTTATCATCAGCTAAACTAATAAGATAATAATCAGATTTAATCTCATCATCTACAAAATCACTAGCATAGAGTGCTATAAACTTTGTATCTCTGTCTTGTTGGGCATAAGAAAAAAGTTGTGTTGGTTTTATCTGTGTTGTATCCCAAGCTTTTTTAAACTCTACACCTGCTGTTTTACACTCTATGATTAGAAGAGTTTTTTCATCATTGTCTTTTATGAGTATATCAGCCTTACCACCACTAGCCCCATGACCTACTTGCCACTTTGGTTCAAGTTCTATATGTTTTGGATTGTATCCTTGAGTCAAAAGTTTACATACACATTCAAAAACTACAAAATTTTCTGCACTTGTAAAATTTGATGTAGTTTTGTCATTTACTTTTAATCCATCAGTTTCAGGGTAGATGAGCTTTTCATTTTTAAAATCTACTTCTAGCTTAGTTTTAAATTCATTAAAGTTTTTAGTATAAATATCAGATTTATGTTCAAATCCAAGCTTTTTTAATACATTTTTATAGTTTTCTATTTTTATCATCTTGCTACTTATGTTTAAAATTTATTATTGATAGTATAACTGATTATTGTATATCGCATACTTTTTATTTTGACGGGGAATCTTTAAACTTCCCTGTTTGAATAAGTGTTAGCACATCAACTTCTTCATAATGGATATATAATTTAAATATGTTAAAATAAATTAAAAAGAAAGAGTATATTTAAAATGTTAACAAAAATTGAAATAACCAATTTTAAGAATTTTAATGAAACATTCACTTTTGATTTAAGTGATATTGGTAATTTTGAATTTAACCAAGAGTCTGTAAAAAATGGGATTGTAAATAAAGCACTGATTTATGGTCAAAATGGTTGTGGAAAATCTAATTTAGGATTTGCTATTTTTGATATAATCTCACACCTTACAGATAATTTTTTTATGAAAAGTAAATATACAAACTATCTGAATGCTGATAGTAATGAAGATAAAGCCTCTTTTAGGTTTACATTTTTACTGAATGATATAGAAGTTATTTATGAATATAGTAAAAAAGATTATCAGACTTTAATAAGTGAAAAATTGACTATAGATAATAAAGAAGTTTTATCTATTGATAGAGAAAAAAGTACAAAATTCAGAGTTGAAATGGAAGGTACTGAAACGCTTAAAACAGATGTTGGTAACTCCAATATATCTATTGTATCTTATGTTGACAAAAATAGTATTTTAAATGAAAATCTTATAAACAAAACTTTTAATACTTTTATTATCTTTATTAAAAATATGTTGCTATCTAAAACATTGGATGAAAATATTTATATTGGATATGAACAGGGAACACAATTGGTTGATGATTATATTGTTAAAAGAGATAAATTGAATGATTTTGAAAAAATATTAAATGGTATTGGCGTTCAATGTAAATTAAAAAGTAAAGAGATTGAAGGTAAAGAATATATCTTTTTTATCTATAAAAATAAAGAGATAGAATTTAAAAATATAGCTTCATCGGGTACAAATGCTTTAAAAATGTTTTACTTTTGGTATCTGAAAATACAAGAGAAAAAAGCTTCATTTGTATTTATAGACGAATTTGACGCTTTTTACCACCATGATTTGTCAAGGCTAGTCATTAAAATGTTAAAAAAGATAACCGATACTCAAATTATATTGACCACACATAATACATCAAATATATCAAATGATTTACTTCGTCCTGATTGTTATTTTTTGATGCACCCTAACAAGATACAGTCTCTCTCAAGAAGCACAGCACAAGAGTTGAGAAAAGCACACAATATAGAAAAAATGTATAGAGCAGGTGCATTTGAATAAGCAGACATATAATCTATTTGTTTTTGAGGGAGAGAAGACTGAACCTCAAATATTTAATAGTTTGAGAAAATATTTTTTGAATGAAAAAGAGAATGAGCAGATAAGTATATCCTACTGTAATAATATCTATCATTTAGCAAAAAAGATTCATGAAAATGAGTATTTAGAATTTTTTGAACTTCTCAAAGAAGAAGGGAAAATAGATGATGCTTTAAACAGAGATAATATTGCTAGAATCTATCTAATCTTTGATTATGATGGTCATGCCAATAAGCAGAGTAGTCAAAAACTTCAAGAGATGTTGACTCTATTTGATAATGAAACAGAGCAAGGACTATTGTATATTAGCTACCCTATGGGAGAAGCACTTAAACATATCAAAGATAGTGTAAATTTTAGAGATACTTGTGCTATTTCAGAAGGAAAATATAAAAACCTTGTATCTCTAAACTGTGATGAAATATATAAGCATCCTATCAATTATACAAAAGATATATGGAAAACTTTAATTATTCAACACTCTAAAAAAGCAAATTTTATAGTCAATAGTAAATTTGAATTTCCCACAGATTTTATTGAACAATTGACTATTTTTGAGCATCAAAAAGAGAAATATATAGACCAAGAGGAGAAAGTAGCTGTATTAAGTGCTTTTCCTCTTATGCTTTTGGATTATTATGGTTTTGAAAAGTTTTCCCTACTTCCCTCTACTAAACAACTTCCCTACTCCACGACCTAGTGCTAGTAGAAGATATAACGCTAAAGTAAAAACGAGTGGGTGGAAGGCTCCTATGCCGTAGGCTCCTGCTGATGGTAGTGCCATGGCATGTTCTATGGGGTGGCTCATCCACTCTTTAAAATGCATTCCTATAGCTAAAAATAGAAATAAACCTGTAAATATTGAAAGTTCTTTTTTCATAATTGATTTCCTTGTAAAATATGGCACAATCATAGCAAAATAATAACAATAATTCCCAAAATATATCTAAAATTTCTACTTAGTATAGATATAATACTTACTTAACTAAAAAGGTTGCACTCCATGTTAAAAAAAACAGATATTGAAGAAAAGCTCAAACTGGTTATCTATCCAGGTTTTCAAAAGAACATTATAGAGTTTGGTTTTGTAAAAGAGTTAGAGATAAAAGAACATCTCATAAACATTGAACTAGATATCCCCTCCTCTTCACCGACCATAGAGAATCAACTTCGTGATGAGATAGTGAAACGTATCTCTGTACTAGAAGAGGTTGAGATAGTAGTCACGGTTAACAAACCTAGTTTACCTAGAGAGACAAGTTCTCATGGTAAAAATGTACTACCAAACATACAAAACTTTGTCATGGTAAGTTCTGGTAAAGGAGGCGTAGGGAAGTCAACTACAACGGTAAACCTTGCCATAGCCCTTGCCCAACAAGGTAAAAGAGTAGGTGTACTTGATCTTGATATTTATGGACCAAATATTCCACGTATGATGGGGATAGAAGGGGAACAACCTATCTTTTTAGGTAAAAACATTAAACCTATTATGGCTCATAATGTACAAGTAATGTCTATAGGTTCACTCGTTGAGAGAGGAGCTTCACTCATCTGGAAAGGGGCTATGGTTACCCAAGCCATAGAACAGATGTTAGAAGATATCTTGTGGGACAAACTTGATGTTCTACTCTTTGATATGCCTCCAGGAACAGGAGATGCACAGTTGACACTAGCACAAAGCTTACCTGTGACTGCAGGAGTCTGTGTAACCACACCTCAAAAAGTAGCCCTAGACGACACGATACGAAGTATGGATATGTTTAAACAACTTCATGTACCCATAGCAGGTATCGTAGAAAATATGAGTGGGTTTATCTGTCCTGAGAGTGGGAAAGAGTATGACATCTTTGGAAAAGGGACAACCCAACCCTTAGCCGATAACTACCAAACTAAAGTTCTTGGGTACATCCCCATAGAACCTGCTATTAGAGAGGGTGGAGATAGTGGTCTTCCCATCACTGTTTTAGCCCCTAACTGTGAAACCTCTAAACGTTACCAAACCATAGCCACAAAGCTATGGAGTACGGTACTTCAAGTAAACCAAGAGGGTGGTGTCAATAACGAGAAGATACAACCTACCATTTTTTAGCCTTTATGACTCAACGCTTGAGCTAAGAGTTTGTAGCCTTTAAAGTCTGCTTTTCCTGTACCAAGTTTAGGTATCTCTTCTACTTTGAAGTACTCACTTGGTACAAAAAGTGGATTTAGGTTTAACGTTTTTAGCTTCTCTTGAAGTGTAGAGTATTGATTTACACTTTAAGTATGTATTGGATAATTTTTACTCTTTCATCTCTTTTTCATCTACAGTTAAGCTCTCTCCGTAACCTAGAGCCTCTTTGATTTTGGCTTCTATCTCTGCCATCATCTCTGGGTTCTCTTTTATGGTTATTTTTGCATTCTCTTTACCTTGACCTAGCTTTTCAGCTCCATACGAGAACCATGCACCAGATTTGTCAACAATATCCATTTTGACACCGTAGTCTATCAGTTCCCCAACAAATGAGATACCTTCACCAAACATAATGTCAAACTCTGCTTGTCTAAATGGAGGTGCAACTTTGTTTTTGACAACTTTAGCTTTTACACGGTTACCAATGCTTGATTCACCTTGTTTAAGTGTTGCAATACGTCTTACATCTATACGTACAGAACAGTAAAACTTCAAAGCATTACCACCTGTTGTTGTCTCAGGAGAACCATATCCCATAGTACCAATCTTCATACGAATTTGGTTAATAAAGATAACAGTAGTGTTCGTTTTGTGTAAAATAGCTGTTAGTTTACGAAGTGCTTGTGACATAAGTCTTGCTTGAAGTCCTACGTGTGTATCGCCCATGTCACCTTCTATTTCAGACTTTGGAGTCAACGCAGCAACAGAATCAACAACAATTAAGTCAACTGCACCAGAACGTGTCAATGTCTCAAGAACATCTAGTGCTTGTTCACCAAAGTCTGGTTGAGAGACTAAAAGGTTGTCTGTATCAACCCCTAAGTTTTTAGCATAGACTACATCTAAAGCATGTTCAGCATCTATAAAAGCACAAACCATATCATCCTTTTGTGCAGAAGCAATAGTTTGCAGTGCCAATGTTGTTTTACCTGAAGATTCTGGACCATATATTTCTATTACCCTTCCTATTGGAATACCACCAATTCCTAGTGCCATATCTAATCCTAAAGAACCTGTAGAGATAGCTTCTATAGGTTCAAATGCCTTATCTCCTAGTCTCATTAGTGTACCTTTACCAAACGTTTTATCTATCTGTTTGATCGCCATATCTAGTGCTTTTTGTTTGTTTGCGTCCATTGCCATTGTCATATCCTTAAACCTTAATATTAGAGTCATTTTATCTAAATAAACATTGAATAAGTTTCATTATTTATTTAATCATGTTGCTAGTTTAATCTAATTTTTAAGAAATAGGCAAAAATATGTCAAATTGTTATATTTTTTATAAAATTTCTTTTTTTTACTGCCTTATGCTAAAATACACTTACTATAAAACAAAGAGAGTCTCTATGCCAAAAACAATACAACTAGCCCACTCCCCAGATGCCGACGATATTTTTATGTACTTTGCCATTAAATTTGGTTGGGTCGATATGAAAGATTATGAATTTACTAACATTGGACTAGATATTGAGACCCTCAATGTAGAAGCGATGAAAGGTACTTATGATGTAAGTGCTATTAGTTTTGGTATGTACCCACTAATAAAAGAGGAGTATGCCATGCTCCGTACAGCTGTAAGCTTTGGTGAGGGGTATGGTCCAAAACTCATACGCCGTAAAGAGAAAAAACTCAAACGTAACTTTAAAGTAGCACTCTCTGGACAATACACAACCAATGCCATGCTTTTTCGTATCTACTATCCTGATGCAAGACCTGTTTACATGGATTTTCTTGAGATAGAAGAGGCAGTAGTCAGTGGAAAAGTAGATGCAGGAGTACTGATACATGAGTCTATTTTAGACTTTGACGACAGCTTAGAGGTAGAGAAAGAGCTGTGGGACATTTGGGTTGAACTAGCAGGTGAGGGGCTTCCTCTTCCTCTTGGAGGTATGGCTATACGAAGAAGCCTACCACTTAACCGTGCGATAGAGATAGAAAACATACTCATAGATGCCGTTAAAGTAGCCAACGAAAGAAAAGAGGAACTCTGTAGCAAACTCGAAGCAGACAACCTCGTACGTATCTCAGATAAAATGCTTGAAAAGTATCTTGATATGTATGCATCAGATGAATCCATAGAACTCTCCCCCCTACAACTTAAAGCCCTAGACACCCTCTACGAGATAGGCTTCAAACACGGACTATGGGAAACCCCTATAAAAACAGAAGATTATTTGATACCTACAGAGTATGAAGGATTGAGGAATAGTTAAATGTTTTTTAAAACCATAAACTTCCAAAAATACTCAAGTATCAAAGTAGGACAGCCTACAGAGGTGCTTATGTTAGAGAGGGGTGATAGTATCCCTACTGATAGATATTTGATTGGTGGGGCTAATAATCTGTTAGTCTCTCCTACCCCTCCTCTACTCATGATGCTCTCTAAAGACTTTGCTACGATTATGCAAGAAAAAGAGATGCTTACTGTGGGTTGTGCTATGTCTACTGGGCGTATTGTCTCTTATGCTAGAAAGCATGACATCGCAGGGTTTGAATTTTGTGCAAAACTACCAGGGACTATGGGTGGCATGTTAGCGATGAATGCTGGAGTTAAAAGTTATGAGATATTTAATATCTTACACTCTATTAAGATAGATGGAGAGTGGATTTTAAAAGAAGATATCGAGCATGGGTATCGTTTTGCCTCTTTAGGTGGTGTGGCAACCCATGCACGTTTTGAAGTAGTCAAAGGCTTTAGTCAAACACTTCTTGAAGAGCTGTTAAATCTGCGTGCCAACCAACCTTTAGACCCAAGTGCTGGTTCTGCATTTAAAAACCCCTCAGATGACCACGCAGGTAGGCTTATAGAAGCTGTAGGACTAAAAGGATTTAGAAAAGGCGATATGCAGTGGAGTGAAGTTCATGCTAATTTTTTAGTAAATCTAGGAGAAGGTTCATTTGCTGATGCGAAGTATCTTATAGACCTTACGAAAGAGAAGATTTTAAACGCGTATAACATAGAGATGAAAGAGGAGATTAAACTCCTCTAATCTAAAGAGAGAAAGTTAACTACTTTGTTTCCTCTTTATCTAAACAACGCACACACCTAATGTAGTTTGATTGTTTTGGGTTACGTCTATAACGGTAAGCATCTGCAGGAAAAACTACATAGTATTTTCCAGATTCTGCAGGAGTAGATGTCCAAAAGTCACCCTCTCTAAAGTGTGTAAATACTTGTCCAAATTTTCTATGTACATTCAATAACTCATCGGAATTAGGAAGTCTCCAATCTGCATATCCATTATAGTTCAATCTTTGACAATACCCTTTTGCATAACTGTGAGTTCCTGCTTTTTTTGCAGTATGTTCTCTTTTATATGCAGCATCTTCAATATCTCCATAACGTGCATCTTGCCACATAAGGTGTGCATCTTTCTCTACATATACTGTATCTGTATTACACACTTTATTGGGTACTTTAGCTACAGTAGGAAGCTTTTCTGATACATCTCCTCCTGCTATAAGTAGTACTGATGATAAAACCATCCAAGAGACTAATAGTAATTTTTTCATATTTATCCTTTATAAAATTCAATATTATTCAATATTATTCAATATGATAATATAACCTTTATCATATTTAGCTAAATAATGCTATTGATTATGGATGTATTTCTACTTTCACACCTCTTTGAACAGCACTCCAGAGTTTATCCATCGTTGAGTTAGCGACGGCTACACACCCTTCTGTCCAATCTTTAGTAAGTGTAAAGTTATCACCTCTTCCATCGGCATTCCATTTTGGTTGTCCATGAATAGTAATATACCCTCCAGGACTTACCCCTCTTTTTCGTGCTTTTGCTTTATCTGCTTCACTAGGGTAAGAGATCATAAGTGACTTGTAGAGTCTTGAATCACATTTTTTTCTGACTATACTATAACTACCCTCTGGTGTTCTGTAGTCTCCTACTTTAACTTTATTACCACCATTTGCACCACCATTTGCCCCTAAAGAAATGCGAAACTCGTCAACTAGCTTTCCATCTTTATAGGTATAAAGTTTTCTTTTTGATTTATAGACAACAATATTATCTATTGTATTACTATAGTCAATCTCTGCACCTCTTGATAGTTCATTAATACATGTTTTTGTTGCATAAGGGGTATGATCTACTGTGCCATACGCTGTGGGTTGTTCTTTACATCCTGTACTAAACCATACAAGTGCTAAACTTACTAATCCTAAAGCTATTTTCATCTCTTTTTCCTTTTTAATTTTATAATCAACCCCAATCTGTATCTTGGTGTTTAGATTTATGTTTATCTTTTTTATAAGATGCCGAATTTTTGAGTTTTTGCAGACGGTTTAAGTTACTCATCTCTAACTCTCTTATATCGTTGAAATCTTTATCGGAAAACTCTTCTGCTAAACATGTCTGCAAATAAAGTCTCACTATATAATCTTTAAGCTGTTGATGATACTCTGAATCAAGATGGACTACCACTCTTTTATCAAAATTCTTTTTGAGTTCTTCAAATTTTACCATAAATTTTTGAGCAGATATATTTACATCTCTAAACATACGAAAAAGGTTTTTACTTATTTTTTCCAACTCTGTAATATATTTTTGACGATTAAACTTATCTATCTGTTTTTGTGTATATCTAATTATAACCCCTTTATCGTATGGTAATAGGTACACCTTCACGTACTGCGTACCATAATTTATTCATTGCTTCATTTGTCACTGCAACACAACCTTGTGTCCAGTTTTTTGATAGTGTATAGTCGTTACCTTTACCATCTGCATTCCATTTTGGTTGTGCATGTATGGTAATATCTCCTCCAGGGTTTACCCCTCTTCTTCGTGCTTTTACTTTATCTTCTTCATTAGGATAAGAGATACAAAGTGAACGGTAGTACTTCGGAGAGCAGAGCTTTCTGTGAATAAAAAACTCCCCCTCTGGTGTACGGTTATCCCCTTTTTGTACTTTATCTCCTATAGGGTTTTTACCTAAAGATATAGGGATAACACTTACTAGACTTTTTTCTCTATAGAGATACATTTTACGGTCTTTTTTTACTACTAAAATACGGTCTATACCTGCATCTTCACTATAGTCTTTTGCATTAAGCATCTCCTCTTTACACTCTGTTAAATTGTAATAATCTTTAGAGGCATCAGGAGTAAGTCCACACCCTGAGAGAAAAAGAGCGAAGAGTAGTATGATATATTTCATAGTTTTGGTTCCTTACAAGTAATACATATAAGTATTTTAGCACAATTATAATGAGGTTAAATAGGTTTTTAAAAAGAGAGAAATATAAAGAAGATAAAAGAGAAGAAGAATCTCTCAAAAGAGAGACCCTTTAAAGTGTGTTAAGATTAACAAGCTGCCTTAGCTGCTGCTAGAGCTTCTTCATAGTTAGGCTCTTCTGTAATTTCTGGAACAACTTGCTTATATGCAACTTTACCATCTTTACCAACTACGAAGATAACTCTTGCAGTAAGACCAGCTAAAGGACCATCTGCTAAAAGTACACCATAAGCGTTTGCAAAGTCTTTGTTTCTAAAATCTGAACATACTTTGATGTTTTCGATTCCAGCTGCTCCACACCATCTTGCTGCTGCAAATGGTAAATCCATAGAAACTGTGATTACTTCTACACCGTCTAGTGACGCTGCTTCTGTGTTAAATCTTCTTGTTTCTGCATCACATGTACCTGTATCTAAAGATGGTACTGCAATTACAAGTTGAACTTTACCTTCTCCACCAATTTGCTCATTTTGAAGCATTGGGTTACAGTTTACTACTGTTGATACTGGTGCTGTGTCACCTACGTTAATTTCTGTTCCTGCTAAATTACATACTGTGTCGTTTTTAAATGTTACTGTTGCCATTTTTAAATCCTTGTTATTTTGTTTGATAAAAGTATTATAATCTAAATAGGATAAATTTAGTCTTAATTAAGTTTTTTTCTATTTATTATGCTTTTTTAGCGTAAATAAAAAAACTTTTAAGTAACGCTATAGCGTTATTTAAGTAGTAAATATGTGAATTATAGTAACACCTTAATCTTTTCCAAGCATTAGAGGTTGGCTATACCTTTAGCCCATTTTTCCATCGTTGTATTTGCATCAGGATTGGGTGCTTCTAAGAAACTCACGACAAAACTATCTTCCATAAGTGCTACACCCATAGCTCTAGGACGAACAGCTAACATTTCTGGTTTTGGTAACATTTTTCCAAAACAACAGATAATATTTTTAGCATCTTTTATCTCATCACTAATGACGCCTACTTCAAGATTTGAAGTATGTGTATAGTGGTCAAACTCTCCTATATACGTAGCAATAGGATGTTCAGAGATTTGTTTTTTAAGATAGACAAAGATTTCATCTATTGTTTGATAGCTTGTTTCACTTTTAGCAATTTCCAATGTAAAAACTGGATATTTTTCCATAACTGTAATTTGTTTCATTTAGAATTCCTTCATTTAGTTTGAGAGATTTCCGTATTTTACCGATTTTAACTAAAAGTTACTATTATGATAATTATAATAGTAACTTTTATTTTTTTAAATATTACATTCCAGGAATTCGAGGTATTTTTCCTAGTTTAGAATTTTTACAGTACCAACCCCACCCTTTTTTCATCCAGTGTCCTATAATAGGAAGAGGAATCATCTTTCCACTTTTATCATCACGATATACAAAAGCTGCTCCATTACCTGTATCCATGACACAAAGAATATTTAAATGGTCTGTATAACTTTTTTTAGAACAAATATTCTGAGCATGTTGAAAAATATTATAAGCAACATTTTTAGCCATTACTTCAGCTACATGTCCTTGTTTAGCTTTCCAATCTGGTCCCATTAAGGCAGAAGAGTCTCCTATAGCGTAGATGTTTTCAAAACCCTCTACTTCATTGTACTCATTGGTTACAACAAAACCTGCATCACTTAATGGTAAATCTGAAGATTCTATAATAGGGTGTCCTTTTCCTGCAGAGATAAACATCACAAGATCTGACTCTAATTTTGTACCATCTTCAAAGTTTACACCCTCTTCATCAAAAGAGGTGATTTTAGAACCTACTTTTTTATTGATATTTGTCATTTTAAACATCTTGTCCATCATAACAAGTGCTTTTTCACCCATCTTTTGTCCAGGTTTAGCCATAGGAGCAAAAAAAGTCAGTTCAAAATTATCACGAATTCCTTTTTTCTTTAAGTAGTTATCTACATTAAACAGTACCTCAAATGCTGGTCCACCACGTACAGCAGAACCATCTTTAGGGTTACCACCAAAGCCCATAGCTATCTTACCTTTTCCACTAAGGACTAAGTCATCTAACTGTTTATAAAGTGCGGTAGCTTCTTCTGGTTTACCACAAATAGAGAGGGTATGTTCTATCCCCTCATGTTTTATCTTACCTTGTCCTAATGCTATAACAATGTAATCATAGTTATCTAATATACGCCCACTCTCTAAAGTTACTTTTCTATTTTTAGCTTCTATTAGTGTCACTGATTCTATAATAAGTTTAAAACCATGTGCAAAAGCCAATTTATCTAAAGGTACAGATACATCTTCTCTTGTCACTTCTCCTGTAGGAATCCAGATAGAAGTAGGATAGATATAAAAATAATCTCTATCACTTACAAGGGTTACATCTATCTCTTGTTTTCTAAGGTAGATAGCTGCTTCTACACCAGCAAAACCTCCACCAAGTACTAAAACTTTTGTCATTTTACTTTTCCTTTATTTCTATTAATGTTTATAGATAGTTGATGTCTGCACTACATCCACTTTATCTAACTCATCTGATACATCTGTTGTTGCATTCAAAATAATATACACTGCACCAATAAGGAGTCCTGTAAGAATGACTATCCAAATAGTCATTCTCTTCTCAGGACTCTCCTTTCCATCATAGTCTTCTATTGTTTCTAATGTAGGTTCTATATTTTTCATACTAACTATTTCTTATTGTTTATTAAGTCTGAACGAGGATAAACAAATACTGTATGTCTTGTAATAATTATTTTCTCTTTATTATCAAGTGCATAAGCTCTGATAGTTACAGGAATAGGTATATCTTTTCTTGCATCATCTGCTAACTTCTCTTTTGTTTGTAAAATAACTACTTTTTTTCTCTTTTTCCCTGCGGCAATACTAAATGACTCTTTAGGTCTAATAATTTTTATATTGTCATTATCTACAATTTCAAAGAAATAAGTATGTCTTTTACTATCTGTATTTTGAAATAAGAATAGATAATCATTCTGTACCACACCACCATCAAGAATTTTATAAAGTCTTGTGTTTTTATTAACATTTAAAAGCATATTTTCTTTTGTACTACCCATAGCAAATAGTGCTACTAAAACCAGTGCAAGAACAGTAAAGTATGCAATAATTTTTGGTCTAAACAGGTTAGTTTTCCCCTCATGTCTAAGTGTTTCTTTTTCACTAGACCAACGCACTAAACTCTCTTTACCTAACGCTCCCATAACTGTTGTACATGCATCTACACATTCAAGACAGTTGATACACTCTAACTGCATCCCTTTACGAATATCAATATGAGTAGGACAAACTGTTACACAACTTTCACATGTTGTACATTCAGCCGTTGGTTCTACAAGAAGTAACTCTTTTGTTTTTTCATATTTTTTCTCTCTACTGTACCCTTTACCTTGGTAAATGCTACCACCACGGATAGGGTCATAAACTGCTTGAATTGTCTCATCATCATAGAGTACTGACTGTACACGGCTGTAAGGACAGATATAAATACAAAAATCTTCTTTAATAAAAACAACATCTATTACAATAAATGCAGCTACACTCAAAAGAATACCCACAAGCATCATGTGTTCTGTAGGGTTAGATAAATAAGTAAAGAAATCTTCAGGTGGTACAAAGAACCATAAAAAGTCTGATGCAGCAACGAGTGCCAAGACAGACCAAAGTAAAATTGCAATTATTTTTTTAACCATATTTTCTTTTTTAGACATATCTGGTTTTTTTTGCTTATTTTTAATACGTTTATGTAAACCTAAAAGTTTTGTCTCTATTCCATCTCTATATATAACTCTAAAGATTGTTTGAGGACAAGCCCATCCACACCATGCTCTACCACCTACAGCAGTCACTGCAAAAATACCAAGAAAAAGTAACATAAGTAAAAAAGGCATAAGGTAAAGCTCTTGCATATCAAATGCTGTACCCATAAGGTGTAGTTTCTTTTGGTCAAAGCTAAGTAAAAAGATATGATTTCCACCAATAGTAATCCATGGCATAACTAAAGCCATGATAGTAGCTATAGCATAAGCCCAATACCGTTTAATTCTATAAGGAATCCACCCTTTTAGATACTCTTTTGATTGATTTTTCTTTGGTTTCTCTTGGGTTTCAGTATTTACTTCTGCCATTACAATATCCTTTTTTGTTGTTTTTCTTGTTCAAATGGACATATTAACAATGTATTGTCCACACCTGACATCTCCCTTGGTTGATTTATCTCAATCCAAGACCCATCTACCAATTCTTTAATACCTCTTGACTCTATATAATCTTTTAAAGAGCTACGACTTACTTCTAACTCTCTAGCTATAGCACTCACATTTAAACCCTCTTTAAGAAAATTGATAATCCTTAGTTGATGTACATCAAATTTAGAAGAAGAACGACTCCCTTTAGGACGACCTATCTGGTTAGACTTTGCCTTTTGTGCTTCACGTAAATCATTAAGCAGAGGAAAAATTTCAACTACGGTAGTCTTTTTATTGAGCAGTGTCTTAGAGCTTGCGATGTATAAGTCTATTCTACGACTTAACATACAGTTGATAATTTTTATCAACTCTTCTGCACGATCACTTAAAACTGAGAGTGTGTCTATGATAAGACTACTCCCCTCTTCTAATGAGTGCATAAACTCTTCAAATTTCTTTCTCTCTTCTATAAGGTGGTTTTTACTTGAGTACTCAATAACCTCTTTATCTATATTTATACTTTGAGTCAATGAAAATGAGAGAATATTACGCTGTTGCGCAGACATGTTATTATTGTCTGGCATCTGTCTTAAATAGGCATACGTCATACTACTCCTTTATCATTGTCATAATATTAGCTAATAGTGGTGTTTAAAGTCAAGGTTTTTTACTATATTTACGTCATTTATTCTATTTTTACGTCACTTTTACTTTAAATACGTCACTTTTTATGTTAAAATGCAAAAACTAATTATTAATATTAAGGATTTTTTGTGAATTTAACACATCTTGACGAACAAAACAAACCCAAAATGGTAGATGTTTCAGATAAAGCCAATACTACACGTGTGGCTACTGCCTCAGGTATCATAGAGGTAGGACAATCAGCTTTTGATGCCGTAGTATCAAACAGTGCAAAAAAAGGTCCTGTACTTCAAACTGCTGTCATTGCAGCGATACAAGCGACTAAACAGACAAGTACTCTCATTCCTATGTGTCATCCTCTTATGCTTACTTCTGTAAAGACAGATATAGAAGAGGTACCAGAGTTACCAGGGTTTAAACTGACAGTAACAGCAAAACTTAATGGACAAACAGGTGTAGAGATGGAAGCACTTACAGGCGTGAGTGTAGGACTACTTACTATTTACGATATGCTCAAAGCCATAGATAAAGGTATGGTGATTAAAAATGTACAACTAGAAAAGAAATCAGGAGGTAACAGCGGTGATTTTAGACGATAAAACTCCAGATAGACCACAAATAGACTACCCTACTAACTGGGGTTTCAAACTCATAGGAAGAGATAAAGACTCTCTTCTTAAATGTATTAAAGAGGCAATGGGAGAAAAAGAGCATAAATGTGATTTAGGAAACCGTTCCAAAACGGGTAAGTTTCACTCATACAATGCAAGTTGTTCTGTAAATTCAGAAGAGGAGAGAAATAGAATTTTCAAATACTTTGAAGATCATGATGATGTAGATATGGTGATATAGAATTTAACGAAAAAGATAAATAAAGAGAGTTTTACTGTAAGTAGTATCTAAAGGAGTCTCTCCTTTAGATAGCTATTTTAAATGTTAGTGATTTTCATCTTCATCAAGATTGAAGAATTTTGTTCCTGCGTAGTACATTGCTATACATAGACCTAATCCACCTAAAGAGATCATCATCTCTGTTCCTGATGGGAAATAGTGTATCCATTCAGGTACAGGTTGGTACTCTTTTAACTTCATCATTTGAAGTGGTTTAAGTTGTGTGTCGTGTACAAGATTATATCTCATAAAGAAGACCCCTACCATACCACTGAGTGATGCCCAAAAAAGAACTACTGGTGATTTTCCCATATCTTTCAAAATCAAGAATAAAGGAATAAGCATTGCTAAAATAACTTCTGCCCAGAATGTCCATGAACCTAAGATATGCACAGCAACTTCTGAACGATTTGGCATACCACCGTAAATATCTGTAAACATTTTCCATGTTACAAAAAAGATAAGAATAGAAATAAGTAAAGCTTGTATTTTAGCTAAACCAGTTAACATCGTTTTTACTTTTTCTGGAAACTCTAATTTATATCTGAATCCCATAATAATAAAAGCAATAAATACACCTGTAATAAATGCTGTTAAGATAAAGTATGTTGGATAAAATACTCCATTAGCAATAGGTCTAGCATTTAAGAAACCAAATACTGAACCTAGGTTAGAGTGAGCAGCAAGACCTACCAAAAGACCTGATAATCCAAATCTCTTTGCCCACTTCATATCTCCTTTAAGGAGAAAAACAAATTCAATAATCATAAATACTAAGTATGCACCATATAATGTACCCATCCACCAAATAGCAGAACTAAGTCCTGGTGTTAAAACATTATAAATCAACATCGTTATAGGGTGTCCTATCTCTACGGAGATAACAGCAAATCCTGCTAATATAGTAACTATAGAACCAAAAATTGCCCGTTTAGAGATAAGCATATAGTCTTTAAATCCAAAGACATCACCTAATGAACCAATAATACATAGTCCTGTTGAGCTTACAACAAAAAAGATATATACTGCGAGTAATAGTCCCCATGGATGTTCTTTACTCACATTGTAAGCGTGGTGTCCCTCTACAAAATAGGTTATTATTCCTATTAGGAACATAGATAACATTATTAGAGTAAGAAGTGCTACTAACTGATTTCTAGGTGTTTTTTCATAACCTAATAACTCTTTCATACCTATTTTATTATAAGGAATCGTAGTAACAAAATCTTTTGCCTTGGCTATAATGCCTGTTTGTTCTGGTTTTTCTACTGTTTCTGACATATTACACTCCTTATGTTAGGTAGTAAAGTTTTGGTTTAGTACCAAGATTTGCTTTAAGAGAAAAGTGTTCTCTCGTTCTAAGTAGTTCACTAATTTCACTGTCATAATCATCTAAATCACCAAAAGTTCTTACTTTTGTAGGACAAGTATTTTGACATGCTGTTGTTGTCTCACCACGATCTAGTCTTGTATCTGAACAGAAATTACACTTATCTACAGTCATAGTTCTATCATCTACATAACGTGCATCATAAGGACAAGCAACCATACAGTAAGAACATAAAATACACTTATCACTATCTACTCTTACTACACCATTTTTATCGTAATATGTTGCGTTTGTAGGACAAACTTCTTGACAAGGAGCTTCATCACAATGCTGACACTGACTCGGTTGAAAAGAGCTTGATACAATATCTAAAAGAGGATATTCCCCTTCTATTTCATTAACTCCTACCCATATTCTGTGTTTGTCTGCACCCATAAGAACACCGTTCTCTTCTTTACAGGCAACTTCACATGCTTTACAATTAATACAATTTTTATAATCTAAAGCCATTCCATATCTTGCCATGATTATACCTTTCTTATTTCTACGTTAGTTTCATGCATTGCTGCAGCACCATATACTGGTTCAATAATATCTTCAATAACTGCATTATCATTACCACCATTTTTGTAGGCCCATGTCAATGCTGAACTCTCTTCTCCAAATCCATGAATAAAGAATACTTGATTAGGTGCCATTTTCTCTGTAGGATAGGCTTTAATCGTTGTAGAACCTGTTCTACTTTTTACTTCAATAGTATCACCAAAAGCAATACCTTTTTCTTTAGCAACACGTTTATTAATCCAGATATAATTTTCTGGCATTAAATCTCTAAGCATTGCATTATTTGATGTACCACTTTGCGTGTACTGTGCATGTCTTCCTGTAATAAGTCTAAACTTACCTTCTGGAACAACAAATTTATACTCATCTTTCCATGTTGGCATTGCATCAATACCTTTTTTACCTAAACCTATAAGATTACACTCTAGTTTTCCAGAAGATGTTTTAAGCTTTCCATTACCTACAGAGTATGATTTCTCTTTTTCAGGATAATACTGATGTTCATTTACTGATATTTTTTTATAATGTTGATCCATATTAGGGTAATAAACACCATGTTTTTTTAACTGTTCTGCTGCACCATGATAGTGATGAACAGCATGTTCATTAATCTCTTCTTGATCATGAGCATAAATTTGAGTCATATCAAACTCTTCTTTATAGTATTCCTCTTCACTTGAATCAGCAATCCCATCTTGTACCTCTTCATCATACTTTTTAGTAATATCAAAAAGTGGTCTTGAGAGTTGTGCTGTTAAACCACGTAAAATTTCATTTACTGGTTTTGTTTCAAATAGAGGATTAATTACTTTATTACGTTGTGCTACTGAAGGCTCAACACCACCAAATGTTTTTACTGGGTCTGTTCTCTCTAAGTATGTACATTCAGGAAGTACAACATCTGCATACATAACAGTATCACTAGGCATAGTATCAATACATACAAGAAGTTCCATCTTTTTAAGCATTTTTGCCGTTTTTGCCGTATTTGGCATATTCATCATTGGGTTGTGTTTATAACAGAACATACCGCGTACATTATATGACATACTACCTGTTAAAAATCTCTCTCTCCAACCTAACCATGAACCACCACCACTTACAACAGCACAGTCATCATATCCAGATTCAGTTTTATTTACTGCTCTTGATTTAGCTTTATCATACATTGGAACTAGTGTTTCATGTCCCTTAAGTTTAATCTTGTCACCAAAGATAAGTCCACCTTTAGTGTCTATTCCTCCACCAAGTCCTTGGAAGATAGCCATAGCACGACGTAATTGGAAGTCATTTTTTGAAAAAGTACTTCTTCTTCCTGGATAGTAAACAGCTTTAGGGGCATGAACCATAAATTCTCTTGCTATTTTATAAATCTCTTTAGCTTTAATATTAGTAAGAGGTTCTGCCCATTCTGGTGTATATTTACTAGAGAGTATATGCTCTTTATATTCTGCAAAACCATTAAAGTGTGCTTCTACATACTCTTTGTTATAAAGTTCTTCAGAAAGAACTACATGTGTAAGAGCTAAAACAAATGCTAAGTCAGTACCTGGGTTGATAGCCAACCACTTGTCTGATTTTGCAGCTGTGTTAGTAAATCTAGGATCAACACAGATAAGTTTTGCACCTCTACCTTTAGTTCTTTTAAAAAGATCCATAGTATCTGGAGTAACTATTGCTTCTGCTCTGTTAGCACCTGCCATAATAATATACTCTGCATTATCTAAATCTGCTTGAGGATAAGCTCCAATAGTTACCCCATATCCTGATGCAACAGTTTGAAGACAAATAGACGCGTGATTAAGCCAGTTTGCTGAACCAAATGCTTCATAGAAAGTTTTAAATGTATGCTCTGCCATACCTTCACCTGCACAAAAAAGGAACGAAGAACGGTTATCTTTCTCTTCATCTAAAATTTTTGTTGTTTTTTCAGTGATATATTTGAATGCTTCATCCCAAGTAACTTGTTTAAATTTACCTTCACCTTTTTCACCAATACGGATCATTGGATGTTTTAAACGGTCGGGGTCATACAGGGCTTGAATCCCTGCATTTCCTCTTGGACATAACATATTTCTTGATTTTGGAAACATTGGGTTTGGATCTAACTTTGTTACTACCCCATCTTCTACTCTGGCTATAGCTGCACATTTATTTACACACATTTCACATAGTGTGGGAATTAATTTAACATCTTTTGCTTTACTCGTTTTAGCTGTAATCGTCCACTTTTTATCATGTGAACTACTACTTGCAAAAAGATTTGTTGCAGAGATTGCTGTTCCACTAACAACACTCATTGCAACAGTTCCTTGTAAAAACTTTCGTCTTGACATTTCAACTTGCATAAGCACTCCTCCTTTTATAATAATTATTACCTATAGTCAAATAGGAGTAAATTACTCCTATTTATAAGCGTATATTATATATTATAGTAGTTTTACTTATGAAATTATGATTTAAATCAATATTTAATGTTTTTAAGAAAAAATGTATCATTTTTTACGTCAGTATGAATATTATCTTTGATAAAGTATATTCATATCGTCTAAATTTCCTTGGTCAAAGTCTTTATGACAAGCTATACAGTTTGATTTATCTTTTATCTTTTTCTCTTTATAGACAGATAAAGGAATATGTTTATGTGTCTCTCTCCAGTATGGTGTTTTAGTAATAGCCTTAGGACGACGGATACCTAAAGAGTACATAATTTTCACAGAAGCTTCTCTTTTACTTGTTTCAGCAGAGTTTGCTACTAGGAACTCTAAGATTGAACTTTGTTGTGATTTGCTAATATTTGCCTCAGTCAACTCTTCACCAAAGTGGTTATCCAATGCACCCATAATACGTGTCCAAGATTTTTTAGGTAGTAGATAAGGAGGATATATTTTATGACAATCTCCACATTCATTGTAAAAAACAGGCTTTATCTCTTTATAATTAATATTAGTATATTTTTGTATTGTTAAAAAGTTATAATTACTACTCACAATAAAAAAGTAAGTACCTATAGCAATAAGAATTATACTATAAGCAAAAAAGGAGAGATAAGGTTTAACTTTAGTATCTTTTCCATCTGTTTTTTTATACCCTGTAATCATAGCAAATACCATATTGGTTTTATGCCAAAACTGCTCGACCATTACACCAGCTATATGTATAACTGCCCAAGCAGCAAAGAGATAAGATGCATATTTATGGATGTATCCTAAAAGTATCATATACTGAGAATAATCATCATTTAAAAATCTAAAAAGTCCTTTTCCCTCTTGAATACCATAAAGTAGTAAACCAGAGATAACAATAACAGTACCAACAGTTAATGCCCAAACAGTAAACCAACTAGAAGCAGCATTGTGTCCAGCTGGTATTTTACGCCATCTATTTTGTATCTTTTCAACAAAATAATGTTTTAGTTGAGAGGGTTTTAATTTAAATGTTTTAAACTTAGCATAATCAGGACCAATAAAGCCCCAAATAATTCTATAAATAATAATAATTAAAAAAATAAAACCAAATGCCACATGATCATGAAGTAAATACTCATAAAACGAAGTAATAAATGCTGTTGTGAAGGATAATACCATCATCCAATGTATGATTCTTGTACCTATGGGCCAAACAAATACATATCCATCTTTTTTATTCATAATGATAGACCTTAAAATATAATCTTATAACTGTTATAAGATTAACATAATTTTATATAAGAGTAGTTTGAACTTTAAATAGAAATTTGTGGGAGAATATTCTCAGAGAATTATTTCTCTGAGAATAAGTATTAGTGAGCTACTACTTCTTTTACTTCTGTAGGCACTTCTACAGCTTTTACTTCTTCAACTATTTCAGTTGTTGCTTCTTTTACTATTTTTACTACTTTTTCAGTTGTTTCTTTTACTTCTGTAGGCACTTCTACAGCTTTTACTTCTTCAACTACTTCAGTTGCTGCTTCTTTTACTATTTTTACTGCTGCTTTAGGCGCATCTTTTTTATAAAAGTTTTTCTCTATATACTCAGCCATTGCTTTAGGATCATAATCATAACCTTTATCTAGTAGCTTTTGCATATTATGCTCCATGATATCATGATCTGTTCCAGAAGACTGGTTCGTACCACCATTTTTAACATCATAAAGATCCAATTCTAGCTCTCCTGCTTGTCTATCATTTAATGCTGGGGCTTTTTTCTTTACAATACCCTCTGCATTATCACCATGACATTTTTTACAAGATTGTGTATATACTTCTGTTGCTGTTTTACTATAAACTTTTGCTTCTGAAGAACTTGGAGTATCATTACCACATCCACTTAATCCAAAAAGTGTAGCTGTTGCTAACATTACTATTGTTGTTTTTTTCATATATATTTCCTTATTTCTATCTAATTATGCTCTACCAGAAAGCATACCGTATTGTGTCATTGGCTTAAGTGCATAAACTTTAAGCAACCACCAAATCCATCTTTCTTGTGTAGGGTCAAGAGGGAATGAAGGTGTAGGCTTTTTAGTCCAGTTAAACTCTGCAAGCATTACCGTACCAATACTTGTAATCAATGGACATACTGTATATCCTTCATAGAAAGAAGTAAACTCTTTACCTTCCATTAATGCAATAATATTATCTACAACAACTTTGTACTGTTTTCTTGCTGATCCCCCAGTTTTACCCATTGGTACAGCTGCAATATCACCTAGTGCAAATACATTAGGGAATTTAACATGTTGAAGTGTCTCTTTTTTAACAGGTACCCAACCTTTAGCAGAACCAACTGGAGAATTAGCAATCTCTTCAGCAGCTTTCATTGGTGGTGTGATATGTAAGAAATCAAACTCTTTTTCTACTTTTTCACTTCTTGGTACGATTGAGTACTCTTCAAGATCTTCATCCCAAGCACCTTTCTCTTTCCAGTGTCTGTTAAAGGTAGCTACTTTTTTAACAGGATCTACAGCAACAAGGTTGTGTCTATAATTCCATTTAAAATCTCTAGCTTCAAACTGGTTTACGATAGCATCATGATACTCTTTAACACCAAACATTTTACTACCATTTGGTAAGAATGTAAGTTCAGCATTGTCTCTTGCACCTGCTTCTCTAAGTCTTGCATCTGTAAGATACATAATCTTTTTAGGAGCTCCACCACATTTAATAGGAGTATTAGGGTGAGTAAATAGACCTTTTACTTTTTTACCACTTTTAGCAGAAGCAATAAATTTTTGCATCTCAGTCCAAGTATCAGCAGCACCATTAGCAAAATAAATAGAAGTTATACCATTTTTACCAACAACTTTTCTTACCTCTGAATCATCACCTCTTGTAGTAATGGTATCGCTAATTCCAAGACCTTCTATTTTAGCAAAGTCAAGTTTAAGTCCTGCAGCAATAACCATATAGTCATATTTAAGTGTTTTACCACCTGAAGTTTTTACTGTGTTGTTTTCAGGATCAAATTCAACAGCTTTTTCTTTAATAAGTGTTACACCACTTGGTACAAAGTTATCTCTTTGGTAAGTTACATCACTTGCTTCCCATATACCAGCTCCAACAAGTGTTTGACCTGGTTGGTATGATGTAGAGGTACTTGTAGGTTCAAGTACTGTAATATCTGGATTATCTAAAGAATTTGCAAAACGTGCAGCTGTTGACATACCTGCCAAACCACCACCAACAATTAAGATCTTTGCTTTAACAGCTGAACTGCTAGCATTAAGTTCTGTAGTTGCACCACTTCCCATAAGCATTGCTGCCCCACCTGCACCAAACATTTTTATAGCATCACGACGTGATACTCCTTCATTTTTGAAATGTGCATCTATGATATCCATTCCCTCTTTTAGCATTTTTTTATCCAAAACTACTCCTTTGTATTATATTAGTTGTTTATTCTACATCAATTAATATAATATATTATTAAAAAAAAATAACTTATACTCAATATAATTTATACAAATATTTATTATTATTTTTATTAATAAAATTAACTTCAAATGGGGTTTTATCTATCTATTATCTTTATTTAAATCGTCACTTTATCTATCATCAACTGTAATGTTACATTTCCTCTAAAATAATTTTCATTAATTGTGTAGCTAATAGTAACCTTTTCTCCAACATTAAAAGATTCTCTCGTTTTAAACTTTACACCTTGCATATGTATATCATTTTGAGAAAAATTAAAACGTAAATGTTCCCCCTCTTTTCCCATAGCATCTACTTGAAGTATTTCTACGTTTGTTGAGATAAATTTAGGTGTAGGATTTCCCTGACCATAAGGTTCATACTGTTTAACTAAATTAGTCAGTGTAAAGTTAATATCTTTAAAGTGCAATTTACCTAATACCTCAGGGTCTTCATACTCTTCAATATAATTACCTAAATGATAATTTTTTTCTAGTATTATTTTAAATGCTTCTAAATTCTCTTTTTTTAAAGAGAGTCCAATCGCAGCACTATGTCCTCCAAATTTTTCCAAATATTCTCTAGCACCACTTGTAATAGTAAATAAATCACATGCACCAAAACTTCTACCACTACCCTTTAATACTCCATCTTCATTTTGAGAGAGGACAATACACGGTTTTTCATACGCTCTTGATACACGTGCGGCGACTATACCTACTACACCCTCATGCCAATCTTCACCATAAACTACTATGACTTTGTCTTCAGTGTTGACTTGCTGCATCGCTTTTTCAGTAATGCTCTGTTCTGTAGATTTTCTAAGGGTATTAAACTCTATGAGTCTATCGAGTCTTACTCTTGCATCATAAATATTGGTAGAGGCTAAAAAATCAACTGCAAAAGAAGCATCTTCCATACGTCCTGCACTGTTAATAAGAGGTGCTAAAAAAAAGCCAATATCTTCAGCACTTAAGCTCTCTTTTTTAGCATGTTCAAAAAATGCTCTTATGGCTGGTCTTTTACTTGAGTTTAACGCTTCTATACCTCGAATAACCATCACTCTATTTATATGCTGTAAAGGCATCATATCTGCAATAATAGCTATAGATACTAACTCCATATATGACATCATATCTATTTTTATACTGAGAGCATTTTTGACTGAAGCAATAAGATACCAAGCTATTTGAGCCCCACATACTTCAGAGTAAGGAAAATCACAATCTTCTTGTTTCTGATCTATGATCGCGTACGCTTCAGGTAGTTCTGGTGCTAACAAGTGATGGTCAGTAATGATAAGTTCTATGCCCGCTTCTGTACAAAGTTTTGCAGCTACTACAGCAGAGATACCATTATCAACAGTAATAGCTAAATCAGTACCTTTAATACGGGAGATAATAGTAGCAGAGAGTCCATAACCATCTTTAAAACGGTTAGGAATAATCCACTGTATAGGATAATCTATCTCTTCAAAAAAGAGTTTCATGAGTGTAGTAGAGGTAACTCCATCTACATCATAATCACCAATAATAGTAATTTTTTCTCTACGTTGTATTGCTTTTACTATGCGTTGCGTAGCTCTATCCATATCTTTAAAGGTGGATGGGTGTGGTAAATCTTTCAAAGAGAGAAACCCCTCTTCAAAACGTTGTTTGAGTAGTTTCTCTAACGCTTGAAGCGTTAATAAAGGAATCATCTATTTTTATGTTTAAGTGAAGCATCTACAAATGCTAGAATTGATGGGTTTACACTTTGAAGTCTTGAAGTAAACTCAGGATGAAACTGTACCCCTAAGAACCATGGATGGTCAACTACTTCAACAGCTTCTATAAGTCCATGAGACTCACCTGTAATATTCATACCATTGGACTCTAACGCTTCTCTATATGCTGGATTTGCTTCAAAACGGTGTCTATGTCTCTCAAAAATTATAGGTGCATCATATGCTTCTCTAAGTTTAGAACCCTCTTTTGTTTGACACTCATATTCACCAAGACGCATAGTACCTCCCATTGGAGAACTTTTTGTTCTTAACTGTTTAGAACCTGAAGCATCTATAAACTCATCAATGAGATAAATAAGTGGATTCTTTGTACTTTCATCAAACTCTACAGAGTTAGCATCTTCTAATTTTAGTACATTTCTAGCAAACTCTATCATAGAGAGTTGCATACCAAGACAGATACCTAAGAAAGGTATTTTCTCTTCTCTTGCGTATTGAATAGCTTTTATTTTACCCTCTACACCACGCTCTCCAAAACCACCTGCAACTAAAATACCATCACAATCATTTAAGAACTTTTGAGCACCATCTTCTTCTACTTTTTCAGAGTCAACCCATTTGATATTTACTTTCGTATCTAAATGTGCTCCTGCGTGAATAAGTGCTTCAGTTAATGACTTATAAGACTCTTTTAAATCTAAATATTTACCAACAAAGGCTATTTTCATCTCATGAGTAGGTAAAATAATTCTATGTACTAATTTTGCCCACTCATCCATTTTAGGTTCACAAGAGGGAAGTTCTAGTTGTTTACAAATAGGTAGAAGAATATCTTGCTCTAAAAAATTTAGAGGAACTTGGTAAATAGTCGCTGCATCTGCTGCAATAATAATAGATTCCTCTTCTACGTCACAAGAGAAAGAGATTTTTCTTTTAATCTCACTAGCGACTGGTACTTCTGCTCTAAGTACAAGCATATGAGGAGCAATACCAATACGTCTAAGTTCTTGTACTGAGTGTTGTGTAGGTTTTGTTTTAAGCTCACCAGCAGCTTTGATATAAGGCAGAAGAGTAACATGTATATTCATCACTTGTTTGCTGCCAAACTCATGTTTCATCTGTCTAATAGTCTCTAAAAATGGTAAACCTTCTATATCTCCAGTTGTTCCACCAAGTTCAACAATAAGAATATTTTTACCCTCACCAGCTTTAATAATACGCTCTTTTATTTCATTTACAATATGTGGTACAACTTGAATAGTTTTACCTAAATACTTTCCTTTTCTCTCATTTTCAATAACTGTTTTATAAACAAGTCCTGTGGTAAAGTTATTATTTTGAGTTAAAGAGGTATCTAAAAATCTTTCATAATGCCCTAAATCTAAATCTGTTTCAGCACCATCTTTAGTAACAAAAACTTCACCATGTTCTAATGGAGACATAGTTCCAGGATCAACATTTATATAAGGGTCTAGTTTTAATACTCCTACACGAAGTCCTGTATGTTTAAGTAACGTTCCTACACTAGCAGCTGTAATACCTTTTCCTAAAGAAGAGAGTACCCCACCTGTAACAAATATATATTTAGTATCTTTTTCAGTCATTTATGTTTTTTCCTTTTATGCAACAATAGGCATGATTATAGTAATAAAAGTACCGTTTCTAACGATAAAGGGTAGTGATGTTTCATTGAATTCTATAGTAAACTCTGTAGTATCAATTTGTGAAATAAAATCCAAAAGATATTTACTATTAAAGCTAAGTTCAAAGTTTTCAGTAATTCCTGTAGCTATATCTAATTCTGTTTTAGCTTCAACATTATCTGCACTTAATGAGTTAAATAAAATAGCATGCTCAGTTAAAGTTATTTTAATCTCTTGAGAAATAGTAGTAATCATTTTAATAGCATCTATCATCTCTTTTTTAGGTAAAGTAACTTCATGTTTAATCATAGTAGGGATAATTCTTTGATAATCAGGATACTTACCATTTATTAAACGTGTAAAGAAAAAGTAATTTTTATTTGTAATAATTAAATTGGTTTCATCAATAAAAATATCTATCTCATCTAAAAAAAGTTTTTGTATCTCTAAAATAGCTTTTTTAGGAACTATTAATGAACGCTCTTCATCATTTAAACTTTCAATAGTAGCAATAGCTAATCTTCTTGTATCAGTACCTACTAAATCAGTTGAGTTACTTTTAATATTGATTAATGCTCCATTAAGTTCAAACTTAGGATTGTTATTATCTATTGCAGGAGAAATTTTTTTAAGATTTTGAATAAGTTTTAAAGAATCTAATGTAATTTTTGGTTTGTTTTCTGCTGATGGAAATTTAGGGTAGGTTTCTGGATTAAATGTTGGAAGTTTAAATTTAGAGTGTTTTTGTTTAATAATTAATATATCATTTATAACTTCTAATGTTATTTCATCATCTTTTAAAATTCTAATAATGTCTAATAGTTTTTTTCCATTAGCAGTAAATGATCCTTCTGAATCTATAGTTATATATTCAGTAACTATTTGTAATCCTATCTCCCCATCTGATGCTTTGATAATAGACTTATCATTTGAAGCAATAAAGAGTATATGAGCAGTAATTTGACTAGCATCTTTTTTTTCTAAAAAAGGCTGTAGATTGATAAGAATTGATTCTATAATTTGCTTTTTTACTTTAATCTTCATAGATTCCCTTATTTTTAATATTATAGTAGATAGTAGTAGTTCTCCATGAAAATGTGAAAAACTACTTTAAAGACGCTATACACGTTGTTTAACAATGGTAAAAGTTTATTTAACTATTCACCTTTATTCACTTTTAAAATTATATCTTTTTTTATATTCAAATCTTATAAGTAAGTTTTATAAGATTTTAGTGTTTGTATGTATTTTATTTGAAAGTTCTTCTAATAATACTTTGAAGTTTTCATCTTGGTCTATAATTTCATGTATTTTTTTCATAGCATGAGAGATAGCAGTATGATCTTTCATGCCAAAATATAGAGCAATTTGAGGCATAGAATTTGGTGTAAGGTTACGTGCTAAATATATGGCAGTTCTACGAGCATTTACTACATTTTTAGTACGTTTTTTCGATTTTATATCAGAAGGTTTAATATTGAGTTCTATAGAGACTATTTTTACTATATCATCTATGGTAATATTCTCTTTTTTCTCTTTGAGTTGATCTTTTATAGCATTTTGTGCAAAATCTAAAGTAATCTCTTGATTTAACATAGAAGATAGAGCATTAAGTTTAATAATAGTTCCCTCTATCTCTCGTATATTATCACCCATATTTGTAGCAATAAAGTTTACGATTTCAGAGTTAAGATTAATACCATCTAATTCACATTTCTTTTGAATAATAGCAATTTTAGTCTCCAGTCCAGGAGGTTGAATATCTGCCATCAGTCCCCACTCAAAACGACTTTTAAGTCTATCTACTAAACCAGCTATTTTATTAGGTTGTCTATCTGAAGTGATAACTATTTGTTTGTTGGCATTATATAGTTCATTAAAGGTGTGAAAAAACTCCTCTTGAGTCTGCTCTTTACGGCTCAGAAACTGTATATCATCTATAAGTAACAAATCACACTCTCTAAATTTATCTCTAAATCTATCCATCGTTTGAGAACGTAGGTGAGAAGTAAAGGTATTCATAAACTGTTCAAGTGTAGTGTAAATAACTGTTTTACCTAACTCTAAATGGTAGTTACCTATGGCTTGAAGTAAATGGGTCTTACCTAAACCTACCCCACCATAGATAAAAAGAGGGTTATACTGCCTACCTGGTTTTTCTGCTACAGATTTGGCAGTGGTAAAGGCAAATTGGTTAGAATCACCTACGATAAAACTTTCAAAAGTTAAAGAAGGGTTTAAGTAAGTGCTTTTAGTATTACTTTTTTCTAAAGGTTGTTTCTGCTGTACACTACTGTTTTGTACTTGCTTCTTACCTACACTTATCTCTATCTTAGGTCTTACTTCATTTTGAAGTTCAAAAAGATGTATCATTTTATCTAAGTACTTTGTTTTCACCCACTTTGCAATAATCATATTTGGTGCATTAAAATAAATCATATTACTTCTTGAATGTGTTGTATCGTAAACGAGTTTTTTTATGTAACGTTCATATTCTGTTTCACTAATCTCTTTTTTAAGCTCAAAAAGTACTTTTTGTCCAATATTCATGTGTAAACCCTATATAATAACTATTATGTGAATAACTTTTAATAGTTTAACAAAGATAAGCTAAAATAAGGGTATTAAACAGTGGTGAATAAAGTTATTCACCATGTGAACAAAGGTGTGAATGAATATATTAGGAATAGACCCAGGAAGCCGTAATTTAGGCTACTGTATCATAAATTGGGATGGAAAAAAGTTTTCACTTATTGAAGCTGGTTTACTTAAAATGAAAGAGAAAGAGTTACAGACACAAATAGTTGAGATGGTTGAGGGGATAGACCTTATTTTAAAGACACACAAAGTAGATGAAGTAGCTATTGAAGATATCTTTTTTGCATATAATCCAAAGTCGGTGATAAAACTTGCACAGTTTAGAGGAGCATTGTGTTTAAAAATACTTCAAGAGGTAGGTTTTTTTCATGAATATACAGCGTTACAGGTAAAAAAAGCAGTCACTGGAAATGGAAAAGCAACCAAAGAACAAGTTGCATTTATGGTAAAGAGATTGTTCAACATAAAAAAAGAGATAAAGCCTTTAGATATTACCGATGCTATGGCAATAGCTATCACGCATCTTCAAAGAGTGAAAATGCGTAAGAAAAAGTAGTGTTAGTTTTTATTTTTTTGTGGAAGTGTTTGTGAATTTGTTTGTTTTTTTATGGAGATGAGTCTTTTTTTAGGTACAGTAAAAGTAGATTTCTGACGACCTAATATAGACTCTTCTATAATTTGATCATACATATAAATATCGTTTTTAAAGTAGGCTAAACCATCCTCTTTATAGACAGTAAAGTAGAGTATATGCACGGGTATAGCTTTACGTAATTTTATAGTTGTAGGTTTATCTGTATCAATAATTTCCTGTAGTTCATGTTGTGAATAACTTTTATGGGAACTTTTCAATAGCATATCCATTAGTTTAAAAGGTTTATCTACTCTCATACACCCTGAGCTATAAACTTTATAACGTCTTTTAAGTAGGGTTTTGTTGTCTGTATCATGAAGATAAACAGCATACTTGTTAGGGAACATAAATTTAATACGACCTAAAGCGTTGTTATCTCCTGGAAATTGAACAAAACGGTAAGGTACATGCTTTTGATTGTGTTCATAAGGGTTTAACATATCTTGGGTAATTTGTATCTCTTTTTTACCTGAAAATACATGAATGTTATTATCTTCTAGGTATGATGGGTTCTCTCTTAGTACATGAATCAAATCTCTCTTAATAAGGTTATTTGGAATCGTCCATGTAGGATTGATTACCATGTACTCTATCTTATCATGGAAAAGAGGTGTAGGTCTATCTGTACGCCCAACAACAACACCCATTTTCATGATTTTTCTGCCTCCTCTATAGTAGCGAAGGTTAAAGTCAGGAATATTTACCTCTACATACTCTGATTCAAAAGATTTAGGATAGAGTTTTGTTTTATCTAAGTTAGTAATAATAGCTTGAATATTTTTTTTCACAGATTGGTTTAAATAATAGACCATTGTTTTATCTACCATACCTGTGATTTTAAGCAAGTAGCGTTTTTGGTATCTTTTTACTGCCTCTTGTAGTGTCTCATCAAAAGTACTGTTTAAGGAAGTATTTTTGGGATAGTCACCTGAAATTTGTAAGCGTTTTTTTACCTCTTTTACAAGGGCATTTCTATTGCCTATTTTTAGTGGTCTTTTTGTATATTTTATTTTTGGAAATTTATCCATGATACGATAGTCTTTTAACAAGTCAACTAAATTAATATATCTTGTTTTCATAGGTATAAGTGTTTGAAGATACGAACGTATATTTCCATTTTTTATAGCAGAAAAAAGTACAGTTTCACTAGGAAATGATTTATATGACATCTCCCATGTGGCTTTAATATCATCACTCTCTTTAAGGGCTTGAAATTTACGTTGTACTAAGTTCCAATCTACATCTCCTTGCACAATAAATCGCACCAATCGCACCATAGAATTACTTAGTATAAGATCAAGTCTTGCATACACAGCAGCTTGTTTCTTTCTGCTTATATCTTCATTATCTAACATGAAAAAGAGACGTGCTATAGTTTTTTGGTCAAAAGATTTATCTTTATAGTTAAAAAGAGGGTTGCTAAGTGCTTGTACAAGTTGACTCATTTTCTCTCTATTATTCTCTCCTATCCATAATGCTTTGTATTCAGTTTGATCATAAAGATTTTGAACGATAGCTCTATTTTTCCCTTTTATTAGGCTAGGAAGAGAGGTTTTAATATTAAGAGAGATATTTTCCATAGACAACGTTTGAGCAATAAGAGGAGATTGTAGAAAAAACAAAAGTAAAAGAAAAGATAATAAACGCAAAAGGTACTCCAAAATTTAAAGTGTAATAATGGGGTATTATAATCATATTTAAGTTAAAAAATAGCAGTAATATAAAGTGAGCTTACGAATGAATAAGATTCACTAATTTTAAACTAATAGTAAAGATAGCACCATCTATGCTGTTTTTTACAGTAATATGTCCATTCATATACTCTTCTATAATCATTTTACTCATATATAGTCCTAGACCTGTACCTTTTTCTTTAGTGGAAAAATAAGGATTAAATATAGTATCTATAACTTTATTAGGAATTCCTCCAGCGTTGTCTTCAATGATAATAGAGATAGTCTCTTTATTTTGTATGGTATAGACTTTTATAATCTTTGGTTTATTATCAGATAATAGTGCTAAAGCATCTTTAGCATTAGTGAAAATATTAATCAACGCTTGTGCAAATTCATTGGAATACCCTGAAATTACAACATTTTCTAAAAGAGTTGTATCTATATGAATTTTTTTATCTTCCAAAAGAGGATGAAGAAGTTTTATAACGTGATGAATAGTCTCTGTTGCATTGAAGTCTTTTTTCTCTTTTTCTGGTTTAAAAAAATCTTTAAAATCATTAATGGTATGTGACATTAACTGTATCTGCTCTTGGGTATCTTTTTGAAAATTTTCCATAAGATTTTCATTTAGTTTACCTGTAAGAAATTTGATATAAATACTTTGCATTAAAATAGAGATAACAGTAAGTGGTTGCTTCCATTGATGGGCTATCATGCTAATCATCTCACCCATTTGTGCATGGCGTGACTGTAACATCATCATTTTATCTTTTTGTTTACTTTTATAAATAAGTTCTCTTGAGAGTAGTTCTGTTTGGTTTCTATCTTGTAAGAGTAGTTGTTGTGCATGCATACGTTCTGTTACATCTGTGACAAATACAACTAAAGTTCCACTCTCATCAAATTTTTCAACATGAATATCAAGATAAAAACTATTTTTATTTACAGAGAGTAGATGAAACTCTTTTTGCTGTTGTGTACTTATGGCATTAAAGTCATCCTCATACCCAATAAATTCATAGAAATAGTTTCTTATATCACAATCTACTATGAGTCTATTATCAAAAAAGTTTTCTACCATAGGTGAAAAAGATTTAACTAAAAAAGAATTATCTATTATAATATAAGCAATTTTGTACTCATCTATTATAAAGTCACATAAAGCTTCATAATTTATGGGCATTAGACTAGCTCACTTGCAAGAAGTTTAAATAAAGTATTGACATTAAAACTATTTTTTGCAGAAGTAAGACAAGAACCTATAAGAGAAGGGTAATTATTTTGTAAAGATGTAATATCCATTTGAAAGTTTTCATTTTTATCAATTTTATTAAAGGCTATAATTACAGGTATCTCACCCGTTACATCATAGAGGTCATTAAGATGTATTTTAATAGTCTCTTCTATCTCTTCTGATGTAACATCAGTAACAATAATAGCTGCGTGAGCACCTTTAATATATGTTTTGTTTACTCTTCTTACTTTATCTAATGCTCCTTCAATATCCCATATAAGAAGAATCATCTCTTCATTTTCTATAGAGATACTCTTCTTAGATATTTTTAGACCTATGGTACTAATATATTTATCATCAAAACTATTGTCAACATAACGCCTAATAAGAGAAGTTTTTCCTACAGAAAAGTTTCCTATTAAAATAATTTTTTTTTGTTTACTTCTCACTAGAAATCTCCCAATTAAACATAACACATCGAGAGAGAGACTCTTTATCTTTATCTTGAATATTTTCTATCTCTATTGGTGGTTTTGCTACGGCTTTTATCATAAGCATATTCTTCTTAATTCCTCTATTTATAAGCTCTTGCTTAATGTTATTAGCTCTATTTAAAGATAATTTTTTATTGATGAAACTTGAACCTTTATCATCTGTATATCCATTAATTTTTATATAATAATGACTATATTTATTTATTATAGAAGTTAATTTGTCTAATATCTTATCATATTTAGAATCAATAGTAGAAGAACCTAAATCAAAATAGATTTTATATTTTAATGTAGGTAAAACTTTTATTTCATTGATTATTTTACTCTTCTCAATTTCTATTTGAATTTTAGAAATAAATGTATCTTTTGCTTTTTTATCAATAATTATTCCTGAAAAACGTACCTTATCAAACGCTTGATGGTAAGTGATATTGGAACGATATTTCTTGTTTGTCTCATTAACGATTTTTTTAACAGAAGGAGATAAAACTTCTATATTAAATAGAGGTATTTCATTATCAAGTATTATATTTACTTGAGTAATAAAGTTTTCTCTATTTTTTTCATCAACCAATAGACCTGTAAATCTTAGCTTATTGTAGTATCTTGTATAGCTGATATTTGAGTGATACTTCTCATTGATTGCATGTATGAGTTTATCTAGTAGTACTACTCTATGGTTTTTATTAAAGTTACTATCTATGGAGTTTATCTGGTTAGTATGAGGATACCCTCTTAAAACCACATCTACTTTTTCTTGATCTTCTTGATATAAAACGATACCATTTAATATTGCATTATGCTCTTTAGTTGTTTGAATATCAAGATCGTAAACTTTGATATGATTCTCTTTTAACAGAGAATCAATTTTCATCTCATTTTGTTCTATAATATACTCTTTATAGTAGTTATATCCATACCATCCTAGAGGTAGTACTAATAGTCCAAAAAGTACTAAAGCTCCAAGAATTGGAAATTTATCTTGAGTGGTATCTTTCTCTTTATCAAAGAGTGTAGAGAGTATCGCTTTGATATGGTTAATATCAATTTTACTTGTATCTCCATCATATTCAGATAACTCTTGTGAATGTTTTGAAACAACACGTGAGAGGACTTTAGATAGCGTATCTTTCATATCTGCATGGTTACTTGTTACTACAGCTAAGTAACAGCTTCCTGCACTCTCTATGCTAATAGATGAGTTACTATATTCTATCTCACGTATCTCATTCATCTCTTTGTCATTGCTAATCCAGTCGTTTACAAAACTCCTGATGGCACTTAACATAGAAGCAACCATTTCGACCTCTTCTATCTTTTGATTCTCCTCTTTATGTAAATCTACTATCAGAAGTCCTGACTCTTTATGAATTAAAAATACGGTCTCTATCTCTACAAAGTCTGTCTCTTGGAGTAAAAGTTGAGCTTCACTTACACCATAAATTTTAGACTTTATTTTTCTTTTCACACGTGAAAATGAGAGTGAAGATTGAAGTCTATTGTTTATCTCATGCATCATATCTGTAAATGCACTACTCACATATTTACTAATCATATTACCCATAATAGGATAAAGAGCATCTACTATAGACTCTTTTTGCTGATGTACTTGTTCATGTATAGCAGAAGTGATAATAGGAAAAAGTATTTTTTGTAAATCTTTAGACCTGTAGAGTTCATCTGTTACACTTTTAGACAAAAGAGGTTGTAGTGTAGCATAGAGTTGTTGTTGATTATTTTGTAAACTTTTGGCTAAAATATCTGTAATTATGTGAGAGAGTCTCTCTACCAATATATCTTTCTCTTGTATCTGCTCTAACGCTTTTATATCTTGTGTAAGCGTTTGGATTTTATCCATCTCCTCTTGAAGAAGCAGTGATTTTAGTTTGATATATTGTTCCGACATTTACTTTGTCTTATCTTTGATTTTATCTGCTAGGCTTGTGTCTTTTAGTTTAAGTGAATACTCTAAAAAGAGACTTGCTAACGACTCCTTAGATACATTTTTACGGTTGTTATCTTCTTGTAAAGAGGTAATATTAGCATCAACTCTACTTTTTAGAAGTGTTAATGCTTTTTGTGTAGAGATATTTTGGGTATTGAGTCTATTTTCTATGGATGTAAATTCATCTTGTGTAATACTGTTTTGCTCATTTAGACGTTGTTCAATCATGAGTTTAAGAGATTCAGTCTTTTCATTAGAAATTTTATATATTTTATTGATTTTTGCATCAAGTGTAGTAGAGAGTGTTTCTATATCTTGTCTGTTATCTTCATGAAGTTGTGTGAGTCTTTCATCTAAGACTTTAAGTTGATTTTTTATCTCTTGAGAAAAATCACCAATCAATAAATCACGTATTTGATCCATATCATTACTTGTCATCATAATTAATCCTTCATAATTTTTTGAGATTATATCTATAAATAGTAATGAAAGAGTTGTAATATAATTTTTTACTAATTAAGTTTTTTCTGATATTTACATCTTAATATTAAATATACTATAATGTAATATGAATCAAAAATCACAAAATAAAATAAAATTTACACTGCCTAGTATTATACTTATTATTATGTTTTTTATTACTATTACTTTTCTTATTACAATTAAATATACTAAATATCAATCTCTTGTACGTTTGGAAAATAATATAGTTCTTTCTACAAAACTCTCTAAACTCCTACACGTTACACAGATAGAAAGAGGATTATCTGTAGGTTTTTTAGGTACATCAGGTAAAAAATTTAAAGAAGTATTGGATGCACGAAGGGTTGAAACCGATAAAGAGATTACTGAATTAACCAAGTTTATAAAAAACAATCAAAAAGCCTATACTTTTACTACTATTAAAATAACATTAGAAAAAGTGTTGCAACAACTTTCAAAAATAAAGATGATGAGATATTCTATCTCAACTTTTTCTATCTCTAAAAATAATATGCTTTTTTACTACTCTAATATTAATAAACAGATTTTAAAAATTATTATAGAAATCTCTAAAATGTCAAATTTTTCTAATATGGCACAAAATATTATTGCTTATAGTAACTTTTTGTACTCTAAAGAAAATGCAGGGATAGAACGTGCGATTGGTACAGCAATTTTATCAGATAAGATTATCAATCAAATTACAATCAATCAATTTAACAGCAATATAGAAAAAGAACTTTTACGCAGAGAAATTTTTCTTCAGTACGCTTCAGAAGATGCTAGAATATACTATTATAACTATTTTAAGGGTAAAGAGATTGATGATGTATCTATTATGAATGAAATTATCTTGAGTGGAAAAATAGATGAAATTAAAAAAATAAATATTATTAATTGGTTTACAGATAGTACTAAAAAAGTAGATATCCTTAAAATGATTGATGATTATCTCGCTAAACAAATTAATATGAAAATTCAAACAGAACTTCAAGACACTAAAATGAATCTTTTTTTATTTATACTCTTTGGGTTTATTAGCTTTCTTATTTTTATGTTTATGATACATCTTATCTTAAAACTTATTGCCAATGAATCTAGGCTTAAAAGTTTAATAGATAAGTATATCATTAGTTCTACTACCGACATTAAAGGGATGATTACAGATGCAAGTGTTGCTTTTTGTAAAATAGCAGGTTATGATAAAAGTGAATTGATTGGTAAACCACATAATATTATACGAGACCCTAGTATGCCAAAAGAAGTATTTAAAAATATGTGGAGTACCATACAACAAGGTAAAACATGGAAAGGACAAGTAAAAAATCGTAAAAAATTAGAAGGGTATTATTGGGTAGATGCAAATATAGAACCTATGTTTGACAGACACGGTAATATAGAAGCCTATATTGCTATTCGTCTTGATATTACAGATAAAATAGCTTTAGAAAAAGAGATAGAAAAAAATAGAAAACAAAATATAGATTTACAGCATCAAACTTATCTTGCCAAAGAGAGTTCAAAAGAGCTTATCTGCGTAAATAAGAAACTAGAATTAGCAAGATTAAAAGCTGAAGATAATACCAAGTTAAAAAGTGATTTTTTGGCAAATATGTCACATGAGATAAGAACACCGATGAATGGTATTTTGGGTATGACACATTTAGCACTGAAAACAAATCTTAGTGATAAACAAAAAGATTATATTCAGAAAATAGACTATAGTGCCAAATCTCTTTTAGGAATAATCAATGATATTTTAGATTTTTCTAAAATAGAAGCGGGAAAACTTACAATTGAAAAGATTGAGTTTGATCTTCCTGAACTTATTACCAATATTATACACCTTGTAGAGATAAAAGCGTATGAAAAGAATCTTGCAATAGTTATCAATTATGATATTAAAACAGATAAACACTACTTTGGTGATAGTCTAAGAATAGGGCAAATTATTACTAATCTTCTTGGAAATGCCGTAAAGTTTACAGAGTGTGGAGAGGTAGGACTTTACATTAAAAGAGTAAATAGTAAAACATTTAAATTTAGTATCACAGATACTGGTATAGGTTTAACAACCAAACAACAAGCTAAACTTTTTCAATCATTTACTCAAGCAGATGGAAGTACGAGTCGTGAGTATGGAGGTACAGGACTTGGTTTAAGTATCTCTAAACAACTTGTAGAGTTGATGGGTGGTAAAATATGGGTTGAGAGTACACCTGAAAAGGGGAGTGTATTTAGTTTCGAAATTCCACTCAAAGAGATAGAAAGTAGCACACAAGAAAAAGAATATAAGAAAAATGAAGTAAGCCTAGAAGATGAGATTACTAAACTAAAAGGTAGTAAAATTCTACTCATAGAAGATAACCTTATCAATCAAGAGATTATTGTAGGGTTACTTCAGCATAGTGGTATTTTCATAGATATGGCTAATAATGGACAAGAAGCAGTAGATATGTTTCACCTTAATAAATATGAACTTATTTTAACTGATTTACAAATGCCTATTATGAATGGTTTTGAAGTAAGTAAACATATTAGAGAGATAGACCCTAACATTCCTATCATTGCATTAACTGCTAATGTTATGAAAGAAGATATAGAAAAAACAAAAAAAGCTGGAATGAATGATCATCTTAATAAGCCTATTGAAGTCAACAAACTCTATGCCATGCTACTAAAATATCTCTCTATAAAAGAGGACAAATATCATAATGTATCAAAAAAACCTATTTTGATAATACCTACTTTTAATGCTATTGACGTAGAAATAGGCTTACAATTTATGGCAAATGATAGAGAACTTTACCTTGAAATACTTCGTGTATTTAGAAAAAATTATGAACATTTTGAACTTGATACTCTGGATGGAGAAGCATTTGAACTAGCAATACATACTATTCAAGGGGTAAGTCAAACTATTGGGGCTATGGAGCTTTATTCTATAAGCAAAGAGATTGATAAAAACCAAGATAAGACGCTTATTCCTAGATTTAATAAAGTATTAAAATCTGTAATAAATGAACTTATCTCAGCAGAGCTTTAGCTGTAAAGGCTAGTAGTTTAAGAACGCTCTGTTATCTCAAGAAGGTGATACCCAAACTGTGTCTGCACAGGACCGTGTACTACTCCTACTTCGTCATTAAAAACCACTTTATCAAACTCTGGTACCATCTGACCTTGACCAAATGTTCCTAATGCTCCACCACTTGCACCTGATGGACAAGTAGAGTTTTCTTTTGCTGCTTCCTCAAAACTTATCTCACCAGCGTTTATTTTCTCTTTTAGTTCCATACATAACGCTTCACTATTAACCAATATATGTCTTGCACTTGCTTTCATTTTTGTTCCTTATTATTATAATTTAATTTTTTGCATTAAAAAAGTAGGCTTGTGCTTCACTTTTTTGTGCAAAGGGTGAAACACTTAGTGTCTCTTCTCCTATCTCAACATCATAGCAATCCTCTACTGAACTTTTAGCATATGTTATGGCTAGTTTTGCTGCTAAATCTTTGTCTTCACTACTTGCGTTTGTACTTAAAAGTGAAAAAGGTCCTCCTATAGGGAGTTTTACTATGACATACTTATCACTCTGTATGTTTTGTAACCCTTCATTATCCTCTTTATTTCTTCCTACAGCTAGTTTTGCACCATCAGGAAGTCTAAAGTGACGACCAAACTTGAGGAGTTCTATATCTTCTACTTCAAATGTATCAAAGCTGATAAACTCACTAATACGCTCAGAGTAGTGAGACTCTGTCAGAAGACACCCTCCTCCTGGAGACTCATAGTCCTCCCACCCATACTCTTTTGCCATAGCCAGTTGACGTTCACGGCTACGACCTGTAATATCAAGTAGCTTCTCTCTGTCTATCCACCCCTCTAACTCAGGAGTAGTCTCTTCCATGAGCTTTGCAGACATTGGACGAACGATAAGCTTATCTTCTCTGTCATTAGCTAACTTAGCTACTTGTTTCATGGCATCATGGCGTTGACTCATAGGACGTTGTCCTATCACTTCACCAGTAAAGATAAAAGAAGCCCCTAATTCAGGCATCATCGCTTTGGCTATTTTGAACATGTACCCATGACAGTCAATACAAGGGTTAAAGTTCTTCCCATACCCATATACAGGATCAAAGAGAATATTTTGAATATACTCCTCTCTCACATCGACTATTTTAAACTCAGCACCTGCCATGTTAGCACGTTGTTTCATAATTTCAGAGATATCTTTAGTTCCACTAAATCCTATCTTGATATGTAGGGCAATAACCTCTACACCTTGGTCTACCATAAGCTTAATAGCAATCATACTATCAAGCCCTCCACTAAACATTGCTAATGCACGTACTTTACCAGTTGGTTTCATAGACTACTAGTTCTCCTTTTTTTAATCTTGGAATTATATCAGCTTTTATTTTACGTATCAAAAAACTCTTCTTGCTAAAAGGCATATCTCTATCTGCTACAATATCCTTTAGCTTAATATCATAATGTCTAATTAGAAAGTTACGTAACACACTTTGTAACTCCTCTTCATTCATTACTTGTAAACTCTCATCTACTGCTAAACTTCTCACTTGTGGTTGTTCACTCTCTCCATTGATAAGTGCTGAAAAAAGTCCTGCGTAACCTCCAAACATATTGACATCTATAACATCTAGAACACTATCTATAAGTTCTGGTTTTTCTAATAGAGTTTTGAGTATGCTCAACTGGGCTATGTCATCTTTTCTTTGGCTAAAACTCTCTCTTGCTCTACTAGGTTGTGTCTGTCCACCAAATAGTGCAGGAGCTACGCCTAAAAGTGTGGCAGCCATAGGGATGTACGCATCTTTGATGATTTGGCTTAAGCCTTCTAAAAATTGTCTAGCTGTTCCAAAAGCAGCCTCTTTTGCACGAGGGTCATTTAGGTCATAACTGTAAATGAGTTTTTCTAACACAAAAGGTATGAGAGGTTTGGCTTCACGAAGTAGTTTAGCTACTGCTTCACTCTCTCCTTTGGCTATGAGGTCTGCGGGGTCTTGTCCATCAGGAAATAGTACGACTCCTCCATCGAAGTTGGCTATGGCTAACATCTGTGCAGCTTTTAGTGCAGCAGCTACTCCCGCTTTGTCTCCATCATACGCCAAGATAACTTTAGGTTCACCCTTTCTTAAGAGGGGTAAATGTTCAGGAGTAAGTGCTGTTCCCATACTTGCTACGGCTTCTGTGAAACCTGCTTGATGGAACATCACTACATCAAGGTACCCCTCACAGACAATAAGCTTTTTGTTTTTGTAAATACTCTCTTTTGCTAAGTTGTAACCATAAAGCAGACGTGACTTGTTAAAGAGTTTAGTTTGAGGAGAGTTGATGTACTTTGCTGGGTGGTTGCTTATGGTACGTCCCCCAAACCCTACAACGGAACCACTTGCAGAGAAGATAGGAAAAGTGATACGCTCTACTAAACGAGCATAAAAACCTCCATTCTCACCTTGAGCAATGATTCCTGCTTCCATAGCTTTAGGCATGGGTAGAAGTGTAGCATTTAAAAAGTGCATTACTGAAGCACCCTCAGGAACATACCCTATGCCAAAGTGTTCTATGGAGTTTTGTGAAACACCTCTACTTAAGAGGTACTGTTTTGCTGTATCATTGTTCTCTAAGTTTTTCACATACCATGTCTGTATGGTCTCAAGCACCCTTTTTGCATCTGAGTAGTCTGAACTACCTTTAGAGTAAGAGAGTGAAAAGTTATACATGGAAGCGAGTTTTTCTATAGACTCAGGGTAAGAGAGTTTTTCAAGTTCCATAACAAACTTAATGCTATCTCCACCTACTCCACAACCAAAACAGTGGTAAATCTGTTTACTTGGGCTTACGACAAAAGAGGGGGTCTTCTCTCCATGAAACGGGCAGTTTGCTTTATAGTTTGCACCTGCTTTACGCAGTTCTATAAAATTACCTATCACATCTACTATGTCAATATTGTTTTTTAGAGATTCAATCGAAGCGTTATCTATCATAGTAGAATTATATCTAATTAGATATAATCTAAGACAAAAAATCACTATTTTTATAATTTTCACAAAAGGCAAAACTTTGGAAAGTATTTTACCTGCATATAATGATCCACTTTTTAGTATTTTACTTATTGTTATTATTGCTCTTATTATTGCTCTTGCTACATATGCTTGGGGGGTATTCAAACAGCAAAAAGAGGAGGGAAACCTTCTAAAATTTTTAGATAAGTTTGAGAGTGCAGAGTGTGCTTTAGACACCACTGACATGCCTTTTGAAACCCATATGATGAAGCCACTTAGCCTATTAGCAAAAGCCTTTGAAAACTCTGGTGAATACCATAAATCTATCAATATTTACCTCTATCTTATTAAAAATATTAGTAGTGATTTAGGTAAAGTAGAACTGATGGAGAGACTAGGAAACACTTACTTACATGCAGGTTTTTTAGAGCGTGCAAGAAGTATTTACGTAGAGATACTTCGTAAAAAACCACGAAGTGTACAGGTACTGTATGAGCTAGGTGTTGTCTATGAGATGCTGCATAAATTTGATAAATCAAAAGAGATATTAGAACCCTTAAGCATACTAGGCGAAGAGACAACAGTACTCTCAAAGTTTTTAGATTTATCTGCTTTAAAGTCAAACAAGCGTATGGAAACTAAAGAGAAGTTAGAAAAGTTACAATCTTTGTTAAAAGAGGAGCCAAAACTCTATAGGCAAATCATCAGTATTGTACTTCAACTAGACACTAAACTAGCATGGAAAATGGTAGATGCAACACGATTAGATGAGCTGATTGACATCTTATGGTTCTTACCAAATTCACAACTCGATTTAGATATAATTATGGATAATGAATACTTACGCACACTGTACTATGTAAGGGGGTATTTGCAAGAACCCATGGTAAAAAGTGGAGTATTTTACTTAGATATGTTAGCTACTGCTAAACAAAGTGGATTTGAAGAGGGAGAGTTACTCTTCTCTTATCTGTGTAAAAAATGTAAGCAGAACTCTCCTATGGCTTTTTATCGTTGTCCTAACTGTATGGCGATTACCTCCATAAAAGTTGAAGAGACTATCGTAAAAGCCAGTACAAAACACTATGCACTTTATGCTGATAATGTAAATTTTCAGTAACATAAATAAACAACAAAAGGAATATACAATGAACGACTACAGTCAACTTGAAAAAAGACTGAACTATACATTTGAGAACAAGCAATTGATTATTGAGGCTTTGACGCATAAAAGTGATAAAAAGCCTTACAATAATGAGCGGCTTGAATTTTTAGGAGATGCAGTACTTGACCTTGTAGTTGGTGAGTATCTCTTTTTTAAGTTTCCTAGCTCTAACGAGGGAGTACTCTCTAAGATGAGAGCATCTTTGGTAAATGAGAGTGGTTTTACCCTTTTAGCAAAAGAGATAAAACTAGGAGAATATATCTATCTCTCTGTGGCAGAAGAGAATAACAACGGAAGAAACAAAGCCTCTCTGCTCTCTAACGCTTTTGAAGCAGTAATGGGTGCTATCTACCTTGAAGCAGGGTTAAATGTCGTAAAAGAGATTTCAGTAAAACTACTAGAAGAGTGTCACCCTAAAATAGACTTACAATCTTTGTCTAAAGATTATAAAACAGCTCTACAAGAGTTAACTCAAGCTACTCATGGGGTTACACCACTTTATGAGATGTTAGGTTCTTCAGGTCCAGATCACAAAAAAGAGTTTGAGATTGCTATTGTTCTTGATGAAAAAACTATCGCTTCAGCAAAAGGTAAAAGTAAAAAAGAGGCACAGCAAAAAGCTGCCAAAATAGCGTTGGAGGCACTAAAAGTATGAATATCTTTGGAAAAAAACTAACCCTTACTACTTTTGGTGAATCTCATGGTAAAGCCTTAGGGTGCATACTCGATGGAGTACCCGCAGGACTACAGATAGATGAAGCGTTCATTCAGTCTGAACTTGACCGTAGAAAACCAGGAAAGAGTAAACTAGAGACAGGAAGAAAAGAGGATGACAAATTTGAAATTCTCTCTGGTACTTTTGAGGGCTTGAGTACAGGTACTCCCATAGCCATGGTTATCTTTAACACCAACCAAAAGTCAAGAGATTATGACAATGTAAAAGACCTTTTTCGCCCTGGACATGCAGACTATACTTACTTTCACAAGTATGGACTAAGAGACTACCGTGGTGGTGGAAGAAGTTCTGCTAGAGAGACAGCAGCAAGAGTAGCAGGTGGAGCCATAGCAAAACTGATGCTTAAAGCGTTAGGTATAGAGGTTCAAGGTGGTGTCTGTGAAGTAGATGGCATTAAGAGTGAAGTACAAGACTTTGCACACGCAAGAGCCTCTAAGATGAACGCTCTTGACCCAAACATGGAAAAAGCACAAGAGGAAGCTATCTTAATAGCTAAAGAGAATCATGACTCTGTAGGTGGGGTGGTACTAACTACAGCTACAGGTGTACCTGTAGGTTTAGGTGAACCTCTCTACTACAAACTCGATGCCATCTTAGCAGAAGCGATGATGGGTATCAATGCAGCCAAAGCTGTAGAGATAGGCGATGGCGTAGCAAGTACACACCTTAAAGGGAGTGAAAACAACGATGAGATAACCGCTAAAGGTTTTAAGAGTAACCATGCAGGGGGTATTTTAGGAGGTATCTCCAATGGTGACACTATCGTGGTTAAAACACACTTTAAACCCACCCCTTCTATCTTTCAAGAGCAAGATACACTTACTGTTCATGATGAAGAGGTAAAGTGTAACCTCAAAGGGCGTCATGACCCTTGTGTTGCTGTTCGTGGTGCAGTGGTATGTGAAGCGATGATGGCACTTACCTTAGCAGATATGACCCTACTAAACATGGGTAAAAAGATGGAGCATCTACAAGCCATCTATAAGAAATAAAATTAATTAAATTAAGGGAAATTAGATGAAAAAATTAGGACTATCTATAGTAGGTGTATTATTACTTTTAGGTGCATACCTTTTTGCAACGGCTTCAGAAGAAGTAACAAAAGTGATAAAAGAGCAAGTTCAAAGTGAGCTAAAGGTTTTAGAGAAGAGAGGTTTTAGTATTACCCAAAGAGAGATTAAAGAGAAGAGTGAACATTTTGTTCTTTGTTTTAAAGATACCGATAAAATAACAGCCTACCTCAATGAAAAAGGTACTAAGGTAAAAAAAGAAGATATGCTAGCCTTTAAAGGGGTTCAACTAGGTGTAGATGTAAACTATCTTGCAGATGTTTACAGTGCCTTATCTTTAGATCTTTATCCAGTAGCACTTCCACAAGAGATACAAGATGAAATGAGAGAGGACAACGCAACTTTTGCAAGAGTAAACAGTCTCATTACAGATAAAGCCCTACTTCTTCATGTAGATATAAACAAACTTCTTACAGGCTTTAAAGGGTATTTAAAAGACATCAATGAAACATTTAAAAGTGAAGAAGAGAAGATTACTATTCTCTCTAAAGCATTACTCTTTTCTGGAGATATAAAAGAGAACAGAGTACAAAATGTGAAACAGAGTTTAAAACAATTTGCATTGCTTTCTGACACAAGTATGAGTATCACTCTTACAAACATAACCTCTAGCTACATACATACTGGTACATCTAAGTATGATATGAAATCAGAGTATAACGTAGAGAAGATAGAGTTTTATGATACTTCACTTCTTAACATAAAACTATTGATACATAACATTAACGTGAAAGCTAGTAATATTGTAAGTAAAGCATTACTCAAAAGTATGATGAATATTACCCTAGATAATGCAGAGTTGACACTAGGTAACGAGACGCAAAAAATGAGAAAATTGGTTTTTGATTTTGAAGTAAATAACCTTGATATTAGTGCATTTGATACCCTTCAAAACATAGATATAGAAGATGAAAAAGCCATCAATGAAATGATTCAACAAATACTCTCTAAAGGGGTAAAGATGAGCATACCAGACTTCTCTGTAGAAGAGGTGACATACATGGGTAAAACGATGCAAGGTTTTGATTTGGATGCTATGGTTTCCATAGACAAATCGTTAGATGTTAAAGCCGCTTCAGAAAACATCTTAGCAGTATTGGACAAAATGGATAGTACGTTAAACCTCTCTGTATCAACAGAACTTTTTGCACTCCTAGCAGAAGATAAAAAAGTGATGATGTTCCTTATGATGATGCCTCCTAAAGACAAAGAGGGTAAAAAAGTTTACAACGCTACTTACAGTAAAGGTAAACTTACAGTCAATGGAAAAAAATTCTAAAGGTTAAAAAAGTTTAGGTTCATCTAAACCTTTTACTCTAAAGGTAAAACGGTGGATCTTACACCTACCGTGTGCTACTAACGCTTCTATGTGAGCTTTAGTACCATACCCCTTATGTTTCTCAAACCCATACTCTGGGTACAACTTAGCCATTTGAACTATCTCTCTGTCACGTGTCACCTTAGCCAAGATACTCGCAGCACTCACCTCTGCTACCTTGTCATCGGCTTTTACCATGGTGTTAATGTTCTCTACCCCAAAGGTACTGTTACCATCAAAAAGATACTCAGCATGAGGGAGATGTTTCTGAATACTTAGCAGTCCATTGTGTAGGCATTTAGAGATACCTAGCTCATCTACCTCTTGTGCAGAAAAAGAGACGATGTGGTAGTCGGAGTTTTCTACCACCTGAGGGTAAAGAGCCTCACGCTTCTTCTCACTCAACTTCTTAGAGTCCATCAACCCCTCTACAGGCTTGTTAAGCACAACCCCAGCCATAACCAAAGAACCAGCCAAAGGACCCCGCCCCGCCTCGTCTATGCCACATAATGGTAGTTTTTTCATGTTTTGTCCTTTTGTAAGGTACTTGTCTTACGACAGTACCTTTAAATTTAATTTGTATGTTGGTTTTGATAGAGTAGGTGGATAATAATCTTTAGTTTACTCACTATATATACTAAATAAACTATCTATCCCAATATCTAAATGAACTATTGATAAACCTTCTAAGTGTTTATTATATAAAGTATCTAACATTTTCTTTTTATCATTAAATGAAGCAAGATGTATTTTTTTATGGCAATTAGGACAAAGAGAAACAATATTATGTGTTACATCTAGGTTATAGTCTATCTCTGATTGAACATTAAAAGGTATTAGGTGATGAGCTTCTACATAGTTCTCATTAGTTGCTTTAGATATAAAAGTAGTATGATTACTATCTATTTCACATGTATATGCTGCTCTACTTAAAGCTAATTTAGCACGAAATTTATTTCTTGGATAATAAGATTTATTTTTTCCTTTTTTAGGTTCTTTAGGAGTTTCTGATTCATCTTTTATATCAAAAAGATTAGCCTCTCCTATATCTTTTTGATAGTCTTCATCTTTCTTATAAATTTTTAATTCTAATAGTTCAAAATAATCAAGTATTTTTTGACTCATACTTTTATTTAAAATTGTATAATTTCGATATATATCTTGAAAATTTGTTATTTTCCGAAGTTTAGAAAAAGGTATATTTATAAATTTTATATCATCATAATAATAATTTAATGGATACTTTGTGTGATTACTCGTTTCAATAGATGAAATAGTTGCCTTAGCAAAAATTACACTATCATGTGTAAATAAAACTATAGCTTCTTTGGATTCTTCCCAATCTTTTTTATATTTAGTTGATTCTGCCCATCTTTTTGAATTTTTTTCTTTAAAGTTATCAATTGAATTATCATTACCTATTGGCTGTAAAATAACTTTTTTCATACACTTTCCTTTTATGTAATATTTTTTATAGAATCACAAATAAACTAATTAAAATATATAATTTATAAATTATACCAAAATTACCGTAGGTCGGGGTGTCCTCTCCCCGACAATGATTTGCATACACTACAGTTTTAATCTACATGGTTTAAGTCATATGGTGAAGATATAACTATGTTTATTGTTTAGATTTACGTCGGGGAGAGGACACCCCGACCTACGTATAAAGTGTAGCGATATTTTTATTTTTACATAAAAACTTCACAAATAATTGCCAAATCTACTGCATAAATGGATTTAAAGCTTTCATATCAAGCTCATAGCCTAGATGATTTAGTATGTCATTAAGTGTTACTATAGAGACTTGGGCGATGTATCCATTTTCAAGTTTTGAGAGTGTTGCACGTGAGATGTTTGCTTTTTTGGCTAACGCCTCTTGTGTAAGCCCTCGTTCTTTTCTTAGTTTTCTAACATTACTACCAAGTTCTAGTAAGTTCACGAGGTAACTCCTTTATGGTTTTGTTTTTAAGTGAGATTTTAAAACTCTCTATCATTCGTCTTCCAATAGTTTTAAAATGTGAGTTATTCACTATGTAGATTTCTATCTCAGATATAGTCTCTTTTAGAGCATTCTCACACTCAACATAAAAGCTATCTGCCTCTTTTTGTGTAAGCATACAATGCTTTATCCCAAACTCCACTAAAGCTTCTTTGTCAAACCATACCTTTTTACCTTGCATCATGAGAGCAGGTTTATCTTGGTAAATGTAGCTTGTGGTATTGACCACATCATAGGTAGGACTGAGCCAGATATGGGTAAAGTCATTGTTAAATAATAACCCAAAGTTTTTGAGGTGAGCATCTCCATTTTTGAGTAAGTAATTCATCACCATCGTTTTGTAGTAGGCAGTTAAAGACTCTTTTTTCTGTGTTGCAAACTGGTAAATAGTTTTGGCTACTTGTTCATAACTTCCATCATACTTTTTATTTCGGTTTTTCTCTTGTAAAGAGAGGATCTCTTCAAAGCCTAAGATCTTCATCTCTTCAAAGATGAAATTTTCCACGATAAGAAACTTTTTATTTTTAGAAAGAGTAATATGAGGGATCTTTATACCTGCTCTCTCACATGCTTTTAAACAGAAGTACTCATTTTCAGCCAAATAAGGATACTCCTCTCCCCATGTCTTGATAATGTATTCTTTTATGTGTAGAGTCTCTTTGTCTTTTAAAAGTGCCACTGTTTTAGGCTGTACCCCAGAGATGGCATTTTTATTTAAAAAGGTATCGAGTAATTTTCTAAAAGTATCGTTTGAATCATTTTCTATAATATTATCTATATCTAAAAAATCAAAATCTAGCTTAGAAAAGTCACTTTTAAAAGCCACTCTGCTTTGAATGTTTGGAGATAACTTTGAAAAGATAAGATAGTCATCTATATACCCATACTCTTTGGTAAGTAGATTTTTAAATATCTCATACAAATACCCCTCAGGTAAAAAAGTCTCAAAGTAAGGAGGAAATTTATAATCATAAGTATAAAACTTCTTGCTATTAGGTAGAGAGAGGGTTATGGAGTTTTGTATCTCTAAGTTTTGATAGTCTATAAGATAGTTACGTTTATCTTGTGTAAATGTTGCTATAGGTGTATCTTTTAGATAAATCTTTACCATTACTGCCCTTTATGTACAAGTTAGTTTACAATAATACCATTTATAACAGCTAATGTAAAACAATTTATACATAATAGTCGAGATTTCATCATATCTCCATGTAATCTACGCTTCCAAAAGCTCTAAAAAGGCTTCTCCGTATCTCTCAAACTTTACTTCTCCTATGCCGTGTATATCTAGCATCTCTTGTTTGTTTTGGGGTTGTTTGTTGCTTAGGTCTTTGAGTGTTTTGTCTGAAAATACGATGTAGGGTGGTATGCCTTTTTCTGAGGCAATTTGTGTTCTTAAGTCTCTAAGTTTGTCGTACATCTCTGCATCGTAGTCGTCAAAGTAGGTTACTTTTCTTTTGTTTTGTGCTTTTTGTACGGTGAGTCTCTCTTTTTTGAGTTCTATGGTGTGTAAACCTTTGATGACTTCTACTCCATAAGCAGTGAGTCTATAGACTTTAAACTCCCCTATCTCCACGGCATTGAGTTCTAGGAGTTTGTCTCCTATGGTGAGCCATTGGGTTTTGCTATACTCTTCTCCTATACCATAGACAGAGAGGGTGTCGTGTCCGTTGGCTAGGACTCTTTGCTCTTTACTCCCTTTGAGTACATCTATGACATAGTGTAACCCAAAGTTCTGCTCTGTTCGTAAGATGGTAGACAGAAGCATACGAGAGGCGGTGGTAATGTCTATTTTCTCACTCTGTGGAGCAGTACAATTGTCACACTTGGTGTTACACTCGACTATCCTGTCATCAAAGTAAGCAGCTACCGTTTGGTGTCTACAGTTTTCGGAGTTTGCAAAGCGTACTATGGCATCTAGTTTGTTAAAGGCGTGTTGCTTGTAGGGTGTTTCAGGTAAGTCGTCTATAAACATCTTTTGTTGTACTATGTCTGCTGCTGAGTAGAGTAAAAGTGTTTCAGACTCTACACCATCACGCCCTGCTCTTCCTATCTCTTGGTAAAAGTTTTCTATGGTTTTAGGGAGTGTCATATGTACAACAAAACGGATGTTAGATTTGTCTATACCCATACCAAAAGCGATGGTAGCTACGACTATCTGTACTTTGTCTGCTACAAAGTCTGCATACGTTTTGTTTTTTTGTTCTGTAGGTAACCCTGCGTGGTAGGCTTGGGCTTCTATCCCTTTTTTTTGTAAAAACTGTGCGACTGACTCTGTTGACTTGCGTGAAAGGGTGTAGATGATGCCTGACTCATCTTTGTGAAGTTTCAAAAATTCTACAAGTTGGTCTTTTCCATCTTTTATGCGGTGTTTAGCGTTGATACTTAAGTTTTCACGAAAGAGAGAACCTCTTACTCTTTTAGGGTTTTGTAGTCCTAAGTTTGATGCGATGTCACTCTCTACTGCGTTGGTGGCTGTGGCAGTAAATGCTGCTATGGGAGTGGTGGAAAACTGCTCTTTAAGTAGAGAAAGCCGTCTGTAGTTCTCTCTAAACTCATGCCCCCATTCACTCACACAGTGGGCTTCGTCTATGACAAAAAAGTTTATGGGTAGTTGGTGAAGTAAGTTTAAAAAGTAGGCATTGGTTAAGCGTTCTGGTGCAACGTAAAGTAGTTTTATCTTCCCCTCTCTTAACTCTGCTTCTATCTGCTGAGACTCCTCTAAGTTTTGCATAGAGGAGAGCATGGCAGCCGAGATACTGTTGGCTTTGAGGGCTACAACTTGGTCGTGCATAAGTGCGAGTAGTGGTGAGACTACTACGGTGATGCCCTCCATGAGTAAAGTAGGCAGTTGATAACAAAGTGATTTACCTCCTCCTGTAGGAAGTATCATCAGTACATCTTCTTTGTTAAGTATGGCATCTACTACCTCTTCTTGTAGAGGTCTAAACGTGCTATGTCCGAAATAATGTTCTAGGGTTTCTTGCTTATTCATGGTAGAAGTGTAGCGTGTCTAAGAGTAAAGAGGGTAAAAATATGTCAAATTGTAATATTTTTAATGAAAATTGTAACCTACTCCCCAAACAGGATGAAAATAGTTCTCTTCATTTTGTGGGTCTATCTTATTTTTAAGACGGTTAATGGCTACATTGACTGCATTGTCATTGACTCCCTCACCCTCTACACCCCATGCTTTGTCACGAAGGAAATCACGAGTAAGTGGTTTGTCTATATGTAGCATAAATGTTTGGAGTAGCTTAAACTCTAAGTTCGTAAGGGAGATAGTCTCATGGTGGACTATGAGGATTTTCTTCTCTATCTCCATGGTGAGGGTTCTATATTTTAATCGTTCTTGTCTTAGTAAAGCACCAGATCGTTTAAGTAGGGCTTTGACTCTAAGCATTAACTCTTTGGTGTTAAAAGGTTTAGACATGTAGTCATCTCCTCCACGCTCATACCCCTTCTCCAAATCTGACTCTTTATCCTTTGCAGTAAGAAAAATAACAGGGATGTCATAGCCTATATCACGTAAGTATGAAACAAACTCACTCCCCTCCATACCAGGGAGGTTACGGTCAACTATCATCAGCGAAGGGTTCTCCTCTTCCAAAAACTGCTCCACATTCTCAGTAGATAAAAAGCCCGTCACTCTATAACCCTCTTTTGTGAGATGGTACTCTATAAGCTCTAAAATATCCTCTTCATCTTCAATAATAACAATCTCTATTTGGGTCTGTGTCATGGTCTGTTTACCTATGCTTTTTATTGATAAGTTTTAAGTACTTAAGAGGGGTAACCTCTTTCATCGCTTCAGCTAGCCAACGTATCTGAAACCATGCCGCAGCAGAGTCACGTAGGTCAAAATAGTTTTTAAGACTTCTAATATTAAAGGTAATGACCATATCTACTCTCCAGTTGTCTGAGACGATGTGCTTAAAGCCATCGCCTACATTTCTCTTTTTCTTTCCATTTTCTAGGGCTAAAAAGAGGGCTTGTGCATCACCTTTGCAACTCTCTAAAAATGGTAGAGATGACTTAGCAACAGCTGTACTATAGTAGTCTGGGTTACGTTGCTGTTGAAAAAGTAGTTTTTCATAAATAGAACGTATTTCAATACGAAGATAGTCATTGTCTGTAATAATAAAAAGGTTAAGAGGAAGTACGGTTTTTAAGAAAAAAGCAAAACTATCTTCACTTTGCAAAGAGGCTGTAAAAGCGTTGATAACTGAGGACATGGTGTAACGGGTGCTACGTACAGAGATAGATTGAAGTCTATGACGAGCATGCTCTTGTAGTACACCTCGACTTGTACCTTGAACTAAAAAGCTAAGTGTTGCATGTTCGATGATGGAGTGATGGTGATGTACCCATGCTAAGTTAGAGAGTAGCTCAGAGTTCTCTATATTGTTAATGGCTTGGGTATCTAGTCTCTCCATGGCATTTTTAACACATGCATTTTCAGAGTTCTCAAAAGAGTCATAACAAGTACGTGCAGCTATCTCTGCTACCCCTAGCCCAGACTCTTGTAAAAGTGTGACTTTTGGTTTCTCATATTCTATGTGGTACATTGTTATTTTCTCCATCACCCTACCCTATTTATAGTAATTTGTTTTGACATAATTATAGCATATTATTTAAAGGTATATAGCCGTTATTTTTTTAGTAAAATATAGGGTTTAAGTTCATCAAATCTACACTATAGTAACTTTTGGGTATAATTCGCGAAAATTATATAGGGTTTACCCTTATTTCAGGATATTTTATGCAAAAAATTAAAAATATTGCCGTTATTGCTCACGTTGACCACGGTAAAACAACACTTGTAGATGAGCTTCTCCAACAATCTGGTACGTATGCAGAACACCAGCAAGTAGAAGAGAGAGCAATGGACTCTGATGCTATTGAAAAAGAGAGAGGAATTACAATTCTTTCTAAAAATACTGCTATTAACTATGGTAATCACAAGATAAATATTATCGATACTCCAGGTCACGCCGATTTCGGTGGTGAAGTTGAGCGTGTTCTTAAAATGGTAGATGGTGTACTTCTTTTAGTAGATGCACAAGAAGGTGTTATGCCTCAAACTAAATTCGTTCTTAAAAAAGCGATTGCATTTGGTCTTATCCCTGTTGTTGTTATCAATAAAATTGATAAAGATGGTTCAGACCCAGAGAGAGTACTAGATGAAGTATTTGACCTTCTTGTTGCACTTGATGCAAATGAAGATCAACTTGAATTCCCAGTACTTTATGCAGCAGCACGTGATGGTTATGCAAAATGGGAGATGGAAGATGAAAGTAAAGATATGACTCCACTTTTTGAAGCTATTATTGAAAAAGTACCATATCCAGTAGGTTCACCAGATGCTGATACACAAGCACAAGTATTTACACTTGACTCTGACAACTTTGTTGGACGTATCGGTATTACTCGTATCTTTAATGGTAAAGTAAAAAAAGGTGATGAGTATTTACTTGTAAAAGCTGATGGTTCTAAGTCAAAATCACGTATCTCTAAACTTATTGGGTTTAAAGGTCTTGAAAGAATTGAAATTCAAGAAGCAGAAGCTGGAGATATCGTAGCAATAGCAGGATTTAATGATATTGATGTTGGTGACTCAGTATGTGATTCACAAAATCCAGTAGCACTTGACCCTATGCATGTTGAAGAGCCTACACTTTCAGTTATTATGTCTGTAAACAATGGACCTTTAGCTGGACAAGAAGGTAAACACGTAACTTCAAACAAGATTTCTGAACGTCTTGAAAAAGAGATGGAGACAAACATCGCTATGCGTATGGAGCCAATGGGAGATGCATCTTTCAAAGTTTCTGGTCGTGGTGAGCTTCAGATAGGTATTTTGGCAGAGAACATGAGACGTGAAGGTTTTGAGTTTATGCTTGCACGTCCAGAAGTTGTAACTAAAGAAGAAAATGGTGTAAAAATGGAGCCATTTGAACACCTAGTAGTAGATGTTCCAGAAGAGTTTCAAGGGGTTGCTATTGAGAAACTAGGTAAAAGAAAAGCAAACATGACTTCACTTGTACCTATGCCTGACGGAACTATCAGACTAGAATTCGAAATCCCTGCACGTGGACTTATTGGGTTTAGAAATGAGTTCCTTACAGACACTAAAGGTGAAGGTATCATGAACCACTCTTACCTAGAGTACAGACCATATTCAGGTGTGGTTATTAGTAGAACTCCAGGGGCATTGGTTTCTATGGACGATGGTGAAGCAGTAGCATTCTCTATCTTTAACCTTCAGTCACGTGGTACAATGTTTATTAGCCCACAAGATAAAGTATATAGTGGTATGGTTATTGGTGAGTCTGCAAGACCAGGTGACTTAGATGTGAACCCACTTAAAGGTAAAGCATTAACAAACATGAGAACATCTGGTGCAGATGATGCTATTAAACTAGTAACACCTAGAAAGATTACTCTTGAGTCAGCGATGGAGTGGATAGAAGATGATGAGCTTATCGAGATTACACCTATCTCTGTAAGAATTCGTAAAAAATCACTTGATGCAAACGTAAGAAAAAGAGCAGCAAGAGATAAGAAAAATTCTAAGTAATTTTTCCGTAGGTCGGGGCTTTCCCCTAACCTACTATCTCTTATTTTAAATTTTATATCTTTCCGACTCTCAATCCACTTACCCAAGCAAAGTGAAAATTAAATCCTCCTCTATCTCCATCGACATCTAGTACTTCTCCTGAGAAAAACAAGTTTGGTACTATTTTTGACTCCATGGTTTGAGGATTGACTTCGGTGGTGTTTACACCTCCTGTACTTACCTCTGCCCCTTTAAACCCTTTAGTATCAGTAATGCTAAGTTTTAGGTTTTTGATGGCGTGAACGAGTTTGTTTATCTCTTTTCTGTTGAGAGCATCTTCTGTGCGTACTTTACAACGTGACTGCTCTAGTATGATGGCTATGAGTTTTTTGTTTATGACTCCTTGAAGCCATAGACCTAGAGGTTTTTCACTCTCTTTGGTTACTCTAGCTAACAGTAAGTTAGTCAGTTTCTCTTTACTTAGTTCAGGCATCAGATCAAGACTAAGTTCACAGTAGTCAAAGGTGGCTAACCTTGTGCTGACTTCACGACTCAAGTCTAAGATGGCTAGTCCACTTATGCCGTAGTTGGTAAAGAGTAAGTCACCTTTTTTTTCTGTAATGTATTCACCGTTGGCATAAAGTTTTGAGATACCTGCTACTTTTACCCCTGCACACCCTTTTACCCATGGCTCTTCTGAGCAGAGTTGTACAAGTGAGGGGTGTCTTGGTATGAGAGAGTGTCCCATTTTAGTAGCAAAAGCATAACCTGAGTTTGAGCCTCCTAACTGTGGTGCAGCGGGTGAACCAGAAGCGATGAGAAGTTTTTGAGCAGTTTTTGTACCTTGTGTTGTCTCTAGGTAAAAGAGTTTACCCTCTTTACTAATGGAGTTTACTCTACAGTCACAAAGTATCTCTACCCCAACCCTTTTTGCTTCATACTCCAAAAGTTCTACAACAGTAGAGGCTTGTAAAGACATAGGAAATACCTTCCCATCACTCCCCTCTATGAGTGCTATCCCCATAGATGTGAAAAACTTTTCTATAACAGTATAGGGGTACGCTTTAAGTACACTAGCTACAAAATCTGGGTTTTGAGAGTGATAGTGATGCGTATCTATATATCGGTTACTAATATTACATTTTCCATTACCTGAAGCGAGGATTTTTTTACCTATTTTGTTATTCTGTTCTAGTATAGTAACGTTTATTCCAGCCTTTGCAGAGACGATAGCAGCCACAAGTCCACTAGCCCCTGCTCCGATGATTATCAATTTTTCATTATTCATACGCTATTATAGCTCAAAAGAATTATAAGGATTATGATGTCAGCATTAGTAGAATTTAGTATGTTTCCTACAGAAGCCACACAGAGTAAGAGTGCATTTGTTGCACGTGTGTTAGATATAGTAGATAAAAGTGGGTTAGAGTATCAGCTTACTCCTATGGGTACTATCATAGAGGGTGAGACCGTTGAAGAGGTACTAGCCGTGATAAACAGAGCGTATGAGGAGTTACAAGTTGATTGTGACCGTGTCTATAGTTCTATAAAAATAGACTACAGAAAAGGTGCAGTAGGTAGATTGGGAAAAAAAGTAGGCTCAGTAGAGGCAAAACTTGGTCGTAAACTTAGAAGTTAATTTTAGTTATAATACGAAAAATTTTTTATAAGGATTTTAAATGTTATGTGCTGAAAGAGTACAAAGAATTGTACAAGCAATACTCCTAGGGTTCATCATGGGCTTAGCAGGTATGCAAATGTTTAAAGTAGCATTCTTAGTAATGCTTGCCATGATGATTGCACTACTTATTGCAGGGCTTACGGGCTTTTGTCCAGGGCTTATTATCTTAAAAAAGATTTTCCCTTCTTGTGAAGAAACTAACCAAAAGGACAATAACTAATGTCAAATATATCATATAAAGACGCAGGTGTCGATATAGACGCAGGTAATGAGTTTGTAGAAGCAATTAAAGAAGATGTAAAATCTACTTTTGATAAAAATGTTATCGGTGGTATCGGTTCATTTGCAGGTGCGTATGCACTTCCAGCAGGATATAAAGAACCTGTTATTCTTTCTGCTACAGATGGAGTGGGGACTAAACTTCGTATTGCCATAGAGAGTGGTAAGCTTGATACCGTAGGTATTGATCTTGTAGCGATGTGTGTAAATGACCTTATCTGTAACAACGGTACACCTATGTTTTTTCTTGACTACTATGCAACAGGAAAACTACTTCCACAAAATGCAAAAGATGTAGTTGCAGGTATCGCTGAAGGGTGTCGTAGAAGTGAGTGTGCTTTAGTTGGTGGTGAAACAGCAGAGATGCCAGGTATGTACTCAGATGATGATTTTGACTTAGCAGGGTTTGCTGTAGGTATTGCAGAGCGTGCAGATATGGATATGGTTGCTAACGTAAGAGAGGGACAAACACTTATAGCTATGCCAAGTTCTGGTGTGCATTCAAATGGCTACTCTCTTGTAAGAAAGATTTTCTTTGACAAGTTGGGTATGAGTTTAGAGACAGAGTTTGAGGGAAAACCACTTTTAGACACGCTTCTTGAACCTACACGTATTTATGTGAAAGAGTACAAAGCAAACAAAGAGAATGTTAAAGCCTTAGCACACATTACAGGTGGAGGAATAGTAGAAAACCTACCTCGTGTTCTTCCTGAGGGCATAAGAGCTATTGTAAAAAAAGATAATATTAGAGTACTTCCTATTTTTGAATTTATGGGACAGTATGTAGAAGAAGAGGAGATGTTTAGAGCCTTTAACATGGGTGTAGGAATGGTATGGGTTGTAGAACCAGAAGATGTAGATGCCGTACTTGCTAACACAGACGGATATGTTATCGGTCATCTTGAAAAAGGCAAAAAGGGTGTAGAGATGGTTTAACACCATCTTTAGCAAATATTATAGATGCTTTTTGCTTAGTGAGGTTTAAGATAGAGGAAAAAATGATAGCTAGAAGAATAATATATGTAGATGCTAGTTTTAATAATACAACAAAAGAGTCTAAAATAAGTTTGTATGATAAAGATATTGGTAAATTAGATACACTTATTTTGAATACCCCAAAAAGTAGTAATGAAGCTGAAAAATATGGGATAGTTTATGCTTGTTTATATACTCAAATAAATGATATGAATGGGCAGAGAGTTCATATTTTAAATGATAATAATGGGGCGGTACAGAATACAAAAATTTTGGATATATGTAAAAAATTTAATATCACTTTGAGTTGGATACCTAGAGAGATAAATGAGATTGCCGATAAAGGTACAAAGTTAGAAAATAATATCAAGGAACATAATATTAAAGTCTTGGAATTATTTTATGACTTGATGATAAATAAATGTAGTTTTAACAAAATGTCTATTTTAACTATAAATGAAGATATAGATGAGATACCTGAAACTGATAAAATTAAAAATATACTTCAAAATGCTATTAGGCATTCAAAATTAAAAGATAAGAGTTTAATTCCATTAGGTGCAATTGGTAAATATCTTATAAAAAATAACCCAACGTATACATATTCTTCACTTAAAAAAGAGATAGAAAAATATCCAAATGATTTTCAAGTAATTAATAATAACTTTATAAAAATAGTTTAAAGGATAAAGAATGAGCCTAAAAAGCCTAAAAATTATTAATTTTAAAAGTATTGTTGATATAGATATCAATGATATATCTAACTTTTCTGTTTTTGCTGGTGCTAATGGTAGTGGAAAGTCTAATCTTTTTGAGGCATTGGAGTTTGTTAAAGATGTTGTGAAATATGGTGCGAAAGATGCGATTAGAAAGCATGGTGGGTATGATAGTATTCGTTCTTATAAATTAAAGTCACTTAAGGCTCAAAGATTTGCTGCTTATTTAGTGATAGAAATTAATGAAAATATATATCACTATATGTTGGTTATAAAAAATTTAAATACTGAGCCTTCTATTTATGAAAGTATTACTAAAAATGACAAAGAGATAGCAAAAAAAACACCTCAAAATAATCTTTTTATTCTTGGTGAAAAGCAAGAGATTAATTACTCTTCTAATGAGAGTATTTTAAAATTGATGTCTATTGAAGGTAAAGAGTTATTTGATTATTTGGCTTCTATTGTACGCTATCAGATAGACCCTATCAAAGCCAAAGAGGCTGATGAATTTGATGCTAATGATATATTAAATAGTGATGCTTCTAATATCTCTACGGTGTTAAATATTTTAGAAAAAGATGAAATAATAAAAGATGAGATTATGGAAACTATGCAGATGATAGTGCCTAATCTTGATAAAATAGTGGTAGAGAAGGAGCGTCTAAATAATAAATCCCTTTTAATGTTTAAAGAGCAAAATTCTTGCAAGAAATTTCCTGCTAGGTTGATTTCTGATGGTACTATTTATGCACTTGCTATGTTGGCGATTATATATAGCAATAAAAAAGGTTTGGTCTTAATTGAAGAGCCTGAGAGAGGTTTGAATCCTCAAGCTATTATGGAGCTTATAGAGATTTTTAGAGATAGAAGTAGTGATTTGAATATCTTTATCAATACACATAGTGAAAGTATTGTAAGAGTTTTAGAGCCAAAGGAACTTTTTTTAGTTGATAAAAAAGAGGGAAAGACAGAGATTAGAAATATTCAAAAAGCTTTTCCTCATTATGACTATTCAAAAATAGGATTAGATAGAATGTGGCTTAGTAATATGTTTGATGGTGGACTTCCATGGTAAAAGTAGCGTTTATTGTAGAAGGTAAAGTTGAAAAGATTTTTATAGATTTTTTAGAAAATACTGGTTGGTTTAGAGAAAAGAATATTAAAAAGGTTGCTCCAACGATTGATGCTAAAGGTGGTGGTAACTTATGTCCTCAAAATATGCAACTTTTTGTAGAACAAGCCAAAACCTTTAATCCTGATAAAATATTTATCTTGACTGATTTGGAGTGTGACCCTTGTGTGGAGAAAACAAAAGAGAGATTGGGCGAATGTGATATTTGTGTAGTAGTTCTAGCTAAAAAAGCAATTGAAGCATGGTTTTTGGCTGATGGAGAGATATTAAGAAAGTTTACACAATCTCAATTATTCTATTTTGAATATCCTGAGAGAACAGAGTTAATGCCTTATGATGTCTTTAAAAGTATTTTAATGCGATACACAGGAAGAGGAACAAATAAAGTAAAATTAGCAAAGAATATCTTTAGAAATGGTTTTGATATTGAAAGAGTAGCAGAACACCCCGAGTGTGCAAGTGCTAAGTATTTTGTGGATAAGATTATCGGGTTGAGAACATAATATACCTATACAAATCTAAAAGTGATACGCTAACGTATCACTTCTTCGTCTAACTCTCCAGATTTTAACTTCTCTACATACTCTTTAAGCATTGCTTTTACATCACCTGATAAGATTAAAAGACCAAAGATATTTGGGATGGCTAGGGCTAAAAACAAAATAGAAGAGAAATCAACCATAGTACTTGTCTCTACAACTGTAGCGATAACAATAAAGCTTAAGAAAATCAACTTATACACAATAGAAGATTTTGAACCAAAAAGGTAAACCCATGCTCTCTCACCATAATAAGACCATGTAATCATAGTTGAAAAAGCAAACATAAAGATGGCAAAACCTAAAATATTTGGAAACCAAGAAACTACAGAACCAAAGGCATAAGAGGTAATAGCTGCTCCTTGGTTAAGGGCGATAAAGCTATCTAGTTCAGGAGTACCACCCAAGTAAGAACCTGTAATAACGATAACTAACGCTGTCATCGTACAGATGATTACGGTATCTATAAGAGGTTCATACAAAGAGACAAGCCCTTGTCTTATAGGGTATTTTACTTTAGCTGGAGCGTGAGCGATACCTGCTGAACCCATTCCCGCTTCATTAGAAAATACTGCTCTTTGAAACCCTTGTGCCATAGCCATAAAGATACCTACACCTGCTGAAGTAGGATTAAATGCTTCGGAGATGATAACACCAAAGGCATGAGGAATTTGTGTAAAATGTGTGCCAAGTACCCACAACACCATCATCAGATAAAAAATAACCATAATAGGAACGATTTTCTCTGCGACACTAGCGATACGTGTTATCCCACCAATAATCACAAGGCTTGTAACCCCTGCTAAAGCAAGTCCAAAAAGATAAGGCATATCGTTGAGTAGTGGAATATGTGTCTGCATGACACCTAAGGCTTGTGAAACTTGAAAAGTATTACCAGCACCTATCGCTCCCATAATAAGAAAAAAGGCAAATACAATAGATAGATATTTACCTAATGTACCCCACCCTTTTTCAGCCAAACCTTTAGAGAGATACTCCATCCCCCCACCCATAATAGAACCATCGGGTAAGAAATCTCTATGTTTAACCGAGAGAGTCACTTCTGTGAATTTGAGGCTCATACCTAAGATACCTGCGATTATCATCCAAAATGCAGCACCTGGACCCCCTACTGTAATAGCGATGGAGACCATAGCAATGTTTCCTATCCCTACGGTTGCAGATAAAGCAGTAACAAGTGACTGAAAAGGGGTGATTTCTCCTACATCATCTTTAGTATGGTACTGCCCCTTAACAATCTTTAAAGAGTGTCCTAACATCTTTAGATTTACAAAATCCATTTTTATAGTAAGATATACCCCTCCTATAATAAGCCATGCAACGATAAATGGCATCTTTGTTCCCTCTATTGCTCCAAAGAAAATATCAAAGAGTAATATACCTTCAAAAAAGTGATTAATGCTTATAAAAAATTCATTCATATGAGCTTCCTTTTTTCTTTTTATTGTAGTTAAAAAAATGCTTTATTATGCTGTCAAAATATTAAATTTCACTTTTTTTTAAAAAAAACCCAAATACTATTGACAAAGGAAACACATTTGACTATAATTGCACTTCAATTTCAAATAGTTTAAACTTTTGAATGCGAAAACGGAGTGTAGCGCAGTCTGGTAGCGCACCTGGTTTGGGACCAGGGGGTCGAAGGTTCGAGTCCTTTCACTCCGACCACTTTAGATATTTAACATTTAATAATAAGTAATACTTACATATGGTAGGCGTAGTTCAGTTGGTAGAGCGCCAGTTTGTGGTACTGGTTGTCGCGGGTTCGAGTCCCGTCGCCTACCCCATATATTATAATTAATCGGGTAACCACCCAAAAAGAAGAAGCGCTTGTGGCTCAATTGGATAGAGCATCAGACTTCGGATCTGAGGGTTAGAGGTTCGAGTCCTCTCAGGCGTACCATTAATAAGTTAAATTATTTATTATCTTTAGTGCACCCATAGCTCAGCTGGATAGAGCATCGCCCTTCTAAGGCGAGGGTCTTAGGTTCGAATCCTAATGGGTGTACCACTTACTTTTTATTGTTTAGTAAACAATCACATGCGGATGTGGTGAAATTGGTATACACGCCAGACTTAGGATCTGGTGCTTTACGGCGTGGAGGTTCGAGTCCTCTCATCCGCACCACTTACTTTTTATAATCCTCTTTAAACTTTTCTATAATTATATCAAATAAATTTTACTGTTGCTAACCAAAGCCTCATTTAACCATTCCATATTATATCGCCAATTCTAACCATAAGTGCAATTCCACCTCAATCAAGCAGCTAATTTCTTAGCCACTTCAGTAAAAAATACTTCAAACGGTGTTCTATAATTGAGCGCCAATTCTAATCACAAGTGCAATTCCACCTCAATTAAGTAGCTAACTTCTTAGCCACTTCAGTAAAAAATACTTCATATGGTGTTATATAATTGAGTACTTTTCTAGGTCTATGGTTTAGTTTGTTCTG
>JAMOTA010000015.1 GCA_027068435.1 Sulfurovum sp. | reverse complement strand
GAGTAGTGACCTACCATTCAGATATTACATACAGTGGAGAAGATAGCTTTAGCTACCAAGTACAAGATAATGAGGGCTTGGCTTCTAATGAAGTAAGTGTGACTATTATGGTTACAGCATATAGAGCAGAAAGTACTGTAGAGAGTAAACCATTAAATTGGTATATTAGGTTAGTAGCTAAAGATGAAGTAAGAGGATTATATACAGGTTCTGCACAATTGGGTCAATTAGAGGAAGAAGATGCTACAATAAAGCATACCTTAAAAGCCTTTAATCCTTTTGGTGGAAGTTATCTTGATATTATATTTCCTAATCCAGAAGGTGTAAGCACAGGAGAGTATAAGGTAAATTATCAGTATTATGAAGATGGAGAGGAAGCACGTTGGCGTTTTATAGTACGTACAAATGATGTAAATGCAGATATCTCTCTTTCATGGATAGGTATCTATATCCTTACTCCTTATATGGATGATATGAATAGGTTGCGTTATACTGAGTATCAATCATTAACAAACCCTTTGTCTGAATATATGAAACTTATAGATAGTAGTAGTGGAGAAGAGATAAAAGCGTTAATAGATGGAAAAGCAAATAGTTATATTTTCAATATGAATGGTGAGAACGAGCGTTTATTTGAGTGGGTGGTAGCGGTTGATAAAGTCTTAATAAATAAATCAAAACATAGTAAAATTGTTATAAAAAAAGAAAAAAGAGTTCAAAGTATTAAACATATTCAACCCTCTTTTAATATGACTAACCCGCCTATGATAGAACAATTTAAAAGGTAAATAAAATGGAAAAAAGTAGAAGAAATTTTTTAAAGAAATCATTATACACGGCACCAGTACTAATGGCATTAGGACAGTTTACTACTCCACCTTCTCTTCATGCAGATGCTCCAAGTGGTCCATTAGGACCTCCTGGAGGATGGCCTTTTTTTAAAATGACAGGTTCAAATAAACGTGTAAGACCTGAAAGAGAAACTAAAAAAGATAAAAACTAAATGAGATATGATTAATACCCATAACCATACCCATAGTTATCTTCTTGAACAAGAGCATTTAGAATAATACCTTTATGTATTTTAGGGTCTTGTGTGAGACGCATAATATTTTTAATAAAATCTTTTTTAGATATATGGGCTTTAAAAACGATAAGTGTTAAGTCAGAAAGATACATAAGTTTAGTCGCATCAGCAACAAGTCCAATAGGTGGTGAATCTATAAGAATATAATCATACTTCTTTTTAAGCTTTGCAATAATATCTTCTAACAGCTTTGACATTATAAGTTCTGTAGGATTAGGAGGTGTTGGTCCACCTGTGATAATATGAAGATTTTCACAAGAAGTTTTTTGAATAACCTCTTGAAGTGTATATTTGTGTGTCAGTAGGGTACTCATCCCTTTAGTATTAGATAAGTTATAGTTTGTATGTTGATCAGATTTTCTCATATCAAGATCAAGAATAATAACAGATTTATCTCCTTGTGCTATGATATTTCCTAATTCAGAGGTAGTTAATGTTTTTCCTTCACCTGAGATAGAAGAGGTAAAAGTAATAATCTTTGATTCACTTTCAATATTGGAAAACTCTATATTATTCCATAAAACTCTAATCGCTTCTTCATAATGGTTTTTAGAACCGTTTTTATCGTAAAGGGGTAATCCTCCATAGATAGGTATATCTGTACGTTTTTCAATATCTTCTATCTTTTTTATAGTATTATCAATAAAATCTCTAAGGAAAGAGAGTGCTAAGGCTAATAAAATTCCTAGTAATAGACCTATACTAATAATCATTTTACGATTTGGACTGATAGGAGAATAGGATACAATAGGGTTCTCGAGTATACGTATATCAGAAACAATTGAAGATTCTGTAATAGCTATCTCTGCTCGTTTTTGTAAAAGAAAGGCATATATTTTTTCATTTACTTTAAAGTTTCTTGTAAGTTGTTCTAGTTGTTGCTCTTGCATAGGTAAGGTTTTTAATGCATTTTTTCTTATGCGTATTCCCTCTCTTATGGTCTCTTTTTGGGTATTAAGTGACTGAAGGGTACTGTTAATAATCTCATGTAATCTTTTTTTGTTGAATTTTATACGATTAGTAAGCTTTATAACACTAGGATGCATAAGCGTAAATTTTGCACTTAATCCCATACGTTCTACATTATCTGTATGAATGTCATTTAAGATGGATGAAACAGCAGGGCTCACTTGTTTTGCTGAGTATGGGTCTAAACTACTAATATCATTGTGTGTATCTAAGTAGTTAAGCATATTTTCCATAATATCTGTTTTTAGACTAAGCGAATACAGTTCACTCTCTAGCACACTAAGTTTGGTAGAACTTTGATGTGTACTGGTATTTAGGTCAACATCTAAATTGGTAATTTTATAGCTTTGTAGTTTGTTTGCTGAACTTTTAAGTGTCTCATTCATAGCACTAAGTTGCATATCAATAAAATGAATTTTTCTCTGAATACTTTTTGTTTTTAGTTCTACATTGTCTTTTATATAGGCATGAATAACTGACTCAAGTACTTCTTTAGCTCTTGTAGGAACAGAATCTATAAATTTAAGAGTAATAAAATTTCCATATTTTGTATGAAGTGCAGCAGAGAGACCACGATGAACTAACCAACCCATTGATTCATTCTTATTAAGTGTAAAAGAGTAAGTTTTATCTTCAAATTGATGTACTTTTTGAATTTTGATAAGAAACCAAGGTGTCTCTATACTTTCACCATAATGATATTTTTTCTTATATGCTATAGTATCATTTTCTGGATGACTATCAATAAAAAAATGGCGAATACCATCATAGACTTTATCTAAAAATGAGGGTTCGATAAGAAGTGTAAATGTTTTACTATCTATGGGTTTAAGTTCTATCTCCAAATTATATGCTTTTTGTGATAAAGATTTTAGTGTAACAACAAATGGAGCATCTTTATAGAGTTCATGCTTTTTAAATAGTGATTGACTATAGTATCGTACTCCAATATTTAAATTTTCTAAGGACTTTTGAGCAATAACACGGGTTTTTAATGTGGCTATTTCATCATCAATATTAGTATTATCTGTATTTCCCATGGCATTGGTTACAAGATCATCTTTATAGGAGTTATATCTTGCAGACTCTAATTTTATCAATGCTGTAGATTTATAAGTGTTATGTGTAAAGTATGCTTGAATAAAAGCCATAAATGTAAAAATGAATATGATAAAAAGAATAGATTTTTTGTAATTTAGTACAATTAGATACATAGCTTTAAAATCTAATTCTTGTTCTTCATTCTTTTTATTTTCATAGTTAAATGGTTCTATTATCATACTTTTCCTTTCCCTAAAATTTATACACCATCATATAACTTATTTTATCTTAAAATTGTGTATCAATAGTTATTTAAATTTAGTAATACGGTTAAACTTGTATTTTACAGTTTCATTCAATATCTCTATAATAGAAAAAAAACTTGTAGTCTCTATGAGATAAATTCCATTAGATTTTATCTTAAAGTACTCAATAGTTAGTTTTTTACCTAACTCCATATACTCCTCTTCTCCTAGGTAAGTATTGGAAGGTAAGGCTAAATGTGTAAAAGGATTTAATGCTTTTTCATTTTCAAAATAAAATTGTCCTTCATGAATACGATGTAAACTAGAGAGTGTAGCATCAACTTTTAGTTTATCTGCAATAATCGAACCAAGACTTCGTATATAAGTCCCTTCACTTACTTTAGCTTCAAAGTGTACAAATGGATGATTATAGTTAATAAGTTTAATATCATAAACAGTTGAAGTGATGGTTTTGAGTTCTACCTCTTCTCCTGCTCGTGCTAGTTCATAAGCACGTTTACCGTTTATCTTTTTTGCACAAAACTTTGGTGGGTAGTACGTAAGCTCACCTTTCAATGATGCGATAGTATCTTCTATCTTAGAAGTTGAAAAAGTCTCTGTTACTTTGATACTATCTATTTTTTCAATATCTAAACTTGGGGAGTTTGCACCTAACCATAAGGTAGCTTTATAGCTTTTAGGCGTTTTGTTAAGGTATTGAAAAAGTTTAGTATACTGCCCAGTTGCAACAATAAGACAGCCTGTAGCAAAAGGGTCAAGTGTTCCTGAAAAACCTACTTTTTTAGTATTATATTTTCTTTTTACATAACCCATATAACCGTTAGATGTACGGAATATGGGTTTGTTTACAACAAATAGACGGTTCAATATAAAATTTCCTTATAGGTCAGGGTGTTCTTGACCTGAGTATTTAAAATGATGTTTGTTTTATGGAAAGAGGACACTCCCAACTTATATAGACTGTACAAAAGAGCTTAAAATCTCTTTTTTATTTCCACCAAAGTTAATAAGAAGTTTATACTCATGACCAGATTTATTGGCTGCTTGGACACGCCCAATACCAAAAATCTTATGTTTGACAAGATCTCCTTTTTTAAACGCAGAACTTTTAGTAATCTTCAAACTGGTATCTTGTATGAGTCCAGACTCACCTAAAAAACGGCTCTTGTCTATCATCTTACGGCGACCTTTGTAAAAACGGCTATCTACATAACAGAGTGTGAGGTCAGATTTTGCTCTAGTAATAGCCACGTAGCCTAAACGACGCTCCTCTTCCATATTACACCCCTCACCAAGGAGAGGGAAAAACTCCTCCTCAAGTCCTATGATGAAGAGATGTTCAAATTCTAACCCTTTAGATGCATGTACACTCATAATAGTAATGGCATTCTCTTCTATCTGATCTTGATCACTTTGTAATGATATATCATTTAAAAATTCATCTAAGCTAAGGTCAGGATTTTTCTTAACAGCATCTCGAAAGTAACCATAAAACTCATCTATATTTAAAATACGATCCATACCATCTACCATACCTACATAGTGGTCTTTGAGTTTTATCTGCTCTTCAAATAGTGTAATAAAGTTACCAAGAGCATTTTTAGCTGCATCTTGTAAAAGCTGTATACTCTCTACAAAAGTGGTTAAAGATGTAGCTATTTTTTTACTCATAACCATAGGTTGCGAACCTTTAAGACTCTGTTCTATGTAACTATAAAGTGATAATTTTGCATCAAAAGCAGCTTTTTGTAGCTTCTCTAATGAGGCTTTACCTATACCACGTTTAGGTTTGTTGATAATACGAAGTAGTGAAAAATCATCATGGGGATTTGAAAGAACTCTAAAGTAAGAGATAATATCTTTAATCTCTGCACGTTCATAAAAACGCATACCACCAATAAGTTTAAAATTTAAGCCCTCTTTGATAAAGCCCTCTTCAAGAGAACGAGAAAGAGCATTAATACGGTATAAAACAGCTATCTCATCTGGGTCTGTACCTTGTTGAAGCAGTTTTTGGATTTTAGATGCAATAGCTCTAGCTTCCATGGACTCATCAAGAGAATGGAGGAGTTTTACATCTTCGCCTGTACCTTTATGAGAGGTGAGCTTCTTACCTAAACGTGTGGAGTTATGCTCTATTAGTGTATTAGCAGCTTTTAGGATGGGTTCTGTTGAACGGTAGTTTGTCTCTAGCTTAACCGTTTTTGTATCTTTAAAGTAGGTTGAAAACTCCAAAATATTACGTATATTGGCACCTCTCCACCCATAAATACTTTGATCATCATCGCCAACCACACAGAGGTTTCCATGTTCTGAACAGAGATGTTCTAGTAAGCGAAACTGTAGCTCATTAGTATCTTGATACTCATCTACCATGATATATTGGTATTTATTACTAACTTCTTTTCTAAGTGCTTTATCATCATCAAGTATCTTATACGTTAGCATCAGCAAGTCATCAAAATCAACGAGATTATTCTCTTCTATATTAGATTGATAACGAGTATAGATTTTGGCTATTTTTTTATAGTCAGATAGTTCTGCTTTTTCTATAACAACTTCAGGAGTAAGAAGAGAGTTTTTATATTTTGAAATCTCTGAAGCGATAAATGCAATATTTAGATCTATAGAAAGCTCTTTTGTAATGCTACGTAAAAGACGTTTTTTATCATCACTATCTATAATAACAAAGGTATTTTTACGACCAAGTTTTTCTATATGAAATTTTAAAAAAAGCAATCCAAATTTATGAAATGTACATAAAAGAGGAGGGTAAGAGGAACGTGAAGAGATAAGTTTTGTTGCACGTATTCTCATCTCTGAGGCTGCTTTATTGGTAAAAGTAAGGGTTAAGGTATTGGCAGGGTCGATACCTATCTCACCTACAAGATAAGCAAGTCTTGTCGTAAGTGTTTTTGTTTTTCCACTTCCCGCTCCTGCTAAAATAAGCATGCTTCCATCTATGTGTTCTACTGCTTCACGTTGAGATGGGTTGAGTTCATTGAGTATATGTTCCATAACTATTTTATGCTCCGTAAGATAGTCTTTATTATAGCTTATAGTTATTAAAAAGAAGGATAATTATAAGAAGTATGAATTAAATGTTATATAATAAGTTAACCTTATGTATCGTTAAGTATAATTAGATAGAATTAAAATAATAGTTTAGTTTTATATGTAAATAATAAGGAAAAATAATGTTAAAAGATTTCGTAAAATTAGAAACATTTTTAACTGTTGCAAGAGAAAGAAGTTTTTCTAAAGCATCAGCAAAGCTTGGTATTTCTCAACCTGCGGTAACACAGCAGATTAAGTTTATTGAAAAATATCTTGCAGTAAAAATTGTTGAGAGAAAGAAAAATGGTATAAAACTTACAGCTGAAGGTGAAGAACTTTACAAAATTGCTACAAGATTAGAGAAAGAGATTAACTCGTCAGAGAAAGATATACTTAAAATCATCAATAAAGAGATGACCTTTAGATTAGGTGCTTCTTATACTATTGGGACGTATGTTATACCTGGTGAGTGTCTCAATGAGATGTCTGAAGCGATTAACAATGATGTAAACTTGAGTATTGACTTAAGTGATGGAGTTGTTCAAAAAATTAAAGATAGAAAGTTAGATGTAGGGCTTATAGAATCACCAGTAATGGATAATGACCTTATCTATAGAGAGTGGTTGGAAGATGAACTTGTTGTTGTTAGTAATGTACCCATCCCTAAAATAGTAAAAACAGAAGAGCTTTACGACTACAGATGGATTTGTCGTGAGGAGGCTTCTCATACACGAAAAGTAGTTTCTGAAGTTTTTGAAGAGTTAGGTGTGTCGTGTAAAAGCTTTAATGTTATCAGTGAAGTGAGTAATACAACTACGGTTTTACAAACGATCAAAAGAGCTAAAAAAGAGTTAGATAAACCTGTAGTCTCTATTATCTCTAAGTATGCTATTGCAGATGAAGTAGCAAAAGGTGAACTTTTTGAGTCAAGACTTAGAGGTTTTACTATGAAGCGTAAGTTCTTTATTGTTTATTCTAAAGAGAATAAGCACAATGCCTATGTAGATAATGTTGTAGATTATATCTTAGCAGGTCAATGCTAAGATTTTAGTATGACTAAGGCTTCTTTTTCTTAAGAAGCTTCATATTACTAGGGTTATTAAGTAGTGCTTCCATAGAGCTTTTTTTACTTGATGGCTCTTTTTTAACAGGTTTTGCCAAATTAAATACTATGGGATTGTCTCCTACAAAAACTTGTTTTATCGCAAGTAGTGGAATCCTCACGGTAGAGCCAAAATTTTCTTCTCCAAATCCTGCTTCAAATGAAAAATATCCATTTTCAAGATTTGCACTCTCATAGGTGTATCCACTCAAAACAAATAGTATTATTTCTTTAAAGTTTGCCTTTAAATAAGAAGGTAATTCAGGCATAAAATCAACATATTTTATCTCACATGCAAGTGAAAATTCTTGATTTTTGTTAAACAGATAGCCTATAGTTTTTTCTATATGCTCATGTGCAATACCTCTATATTCTTGGGTTTGAAAAAGATTAATAGTCATATTTTCTCATTTATAAGTAATTTGGTTTAATACTTTAAATCCTATCATAGCATTCATTAAAGCTACGTGTGAGTAGTGTTTTAACGATGCTTTTTTAATATCTTTTACTATTAAAAAGCATTCATCGAGTAGTTTTGCTCTCATTGTCCCTTCTAAAAGTGGGGTTTTGGGTGTAATCCACTGTTTGCCATCAAAAAAAGCAATATTAGCAATACTCGTATCTGTAATATATCCATTTTTTATAATGAGAATATCATCTGTTTCTTTATGTAAATTAAGTAGGGAATTTAGTGCGTCTCTATTTGCATATTTATGGTTATATAAGAGATCAGAATGTACGATAGTAAGTGAGGCTATTTCTTTAGCTTTATAGGGGATATATTCTACCTTATGTAGCTTCTTATCATACACTATGCGACAGCGAAAAAGTCCTTTTTTAGGTGCTTCAATAATAGAAGACAGATCTAACTTCTCTTTTGTTCCAAAGAGTGTTGCTCTACTCTTATCACAACGAGCTTGATGATAAGAGAGGTTATACACTTGCCCATCTTCTATTTTGATGGTCTCTAAAAGATAAGACAAACTTATACCCTAACTGTCAAAAAGTTCAGTAGAGAGGTAACGCTCAGCTGTATCACAAAGTATTGTAACGATGGTCTTTCCTATGTTCTCAGGTTTTGATGCCATCATATATGCTGCATGAAGGTTTGCCCCTGAAGAGATACCAACTAGTAATCCCTCCTCTTTCGCTATCTGTCTTGCCATAGCATAAGCCTCTTCATTACTTACCGTTACTACATTATCATAAATAGAAGTATTTAAAATATCAGGAATAAACCCTGCACCTATGCCTTGTATTTTATGTACTCCTGCACTTCCTCCACTTAGTATTGCCGAATCTTTAGGCTCAACAGCAACCACTTTAATAGAAGGTAGTTTCTCTTTAAGTACTTCAGCCGTACCAGTAATAGTACCTCCTGTGCCTACGGCTGCTACAAAAATATCTATGGAGTTGTTGCTATCTTTTAGAAGTTCAAGAGCAGTAGTTTTTCTATGAATATCAGGATTATTTTTATTTTGGAATTGTTGTAATACTAAAGCATTATCTAACTCTTTTGCTAAGGCATTGGCTTTGTCTATGGATCCATTCATCCCTTTACTCGCTGGTGTAAGTACAAGCTCTGCACCCAAGTAGATGAGTAGTTTTTGTCTCTCTATGCTCATAGAGTCAGGCATAGTTAAAATAAGTTTCAGCCCTTTTGAGGCACAAATAGAAGCTAATCCTATGCCTGTGTTGCCACTTGTAGGTTCTATGATAGTGGTATCTTCTGTAATCGCCCCTGAGCGTATCGCTTCATTTATCATATTTGAAGCGATACGATCTTTTATAGATGACGTAGGGTTCATAAATTCACATTTTCCAAGTATCGTTGTACCTGTTGCATTAGAGAGGGAGTTAATCCTAATTAGAGGTGTATTTCCTATAAGATCTTCAACACTATTGGCTATCATTAGCTCTCCTTTATTTTACTTTTGACTCAGTGGTTTAAATTCATAATTTTCATCATCATAGTACGCTATATCTCCATTCTCCATGTCATAATACCAACCATGAAGAAAGAGTGTACCCTCTTCAACACGTCTTTTGACACCAGGGTAGGTGAGAAGATTATCAAGTTGATAGACCACAGATATCTTTTCTGTATAGCGAAGCATAGTATTTTTATCATCATTTTTGTATGCAAGCATAGCTACTTTTTTTGCCTCTCTACCCAACTCTAACCATTTGATAGTATGGGTATTTTCTGGAGTCTCTTCTATATCTTTATAGAGTGCTTCAATAGCCCCGCAGTGCGAGTGTCCACAAACTATGATGTCTGAAACTTTTAAAATACTGGTTGCATACTCTATGGCAGAAGCTGTAGCATGAAAGTCGGCATCTGGCTTGTAAGGGGCAACAAAGTTACCAATATTCCTAATAATAAAAAGGTCACCAGGCTTAGATCCAGTTATCATAGCAGGCATTACACGAGAGTCACTACACCCTATAAAGAGGGCTTTAGGACTTTGTCCCTCATCTATAAGCTTTTTAAAACGCTCTTTACTTTTTTTAAATTTAATATTTTGAAAGTTTTCGTTTCCTTTTTCAAAAGCTTCTAAATGACTATCCATTTTTTACTTCTTTGATGCTATATGCTATCTCTTCGTTGGCATACATCGGTACGACACCGTTGTAGTTGGCAGGTACTTTAAATGGTTTTTTCTCTAAGGTTACGGTTTTTGCTAAAGGTTGTACCCCATAAATATTTTGAGCATTGCCAGAGACAAAGGCTTGAAGATTCTCCAATGCATCATGCTTTTCAAAGAGTTCAGTGAGTAACTGTAGGGCTATAGGAGAAGTAAATACACCCGCAGCACAACCACAATTCTCTTTTGCATGTTGAGGGTGTGGTGCTGAGTCTGAACCAAACATCACTTTAGAGTGAGCTTCAAGTGCTACTTTAAGAAGTGCATCTCTGTCTTCAGGACGTTTTGCAATAGGTTTACAGAAGAGGTGAGGTTGTAGCATCCCTCCTGCTACATCATCAAGAGTAATAAACAGATGGTGTACCGTTATAGTGGCATAAAGGTTCTCATGCTTTTCAAGAGCAGCAACACTCTCTTTAGTCGTAATATGCTCCATGATGATTTTGAGCTTAGGAAAAGCAGTAGCTAACTTCTCATAAATAGAGACAAATTCTGCTTCTCTATCCATAACAAAACCGTTAGTCTCTCCATGTACACAAAGTGGAATATTGAGCTCACTCATCGCATCAAGTGCAGGGCGTAACTCCTCAACATCAAAACCACTTACCCCTCCCTCAGAGTTTGTCGTGATACCTGCTGGGTAAAGTTTAATAGCCGTTATCTCATCTCTTAAAGCACTTAAAAACGCTTTGTCATAAGAGGGTTTAAAAAAGAGTGTCATGTAAGAAGTAAATTTTTTATCACCTTGAGCTAAGCTGATACGCTCTTTATAGGCAATCACTTCCTCTTTACTGCTTACAGGAGGTACAAGGTTAGGCATGATAATCGCCCCTGAAAAAGTTTGGGTAGAACCGTTTATTACATTTTGGAGCATCTCACCATCTCTTAGATGAAGGTGCATATCGAGTGGAGCATTAAGAACTACTAGGGGTGTTGATGGCATTAAAATCCTTTAAAATATAATATTGTGAATGGTTTAAATCTTTTGGTACAAACCAATAAATAACTTTCATTTTGCCACAAGTGTGATTAAAAGTGAGTAAATAAGAGGCTTTATGAGAGTTAAAAGTAACCACAGGGTAATCTATACCCCCATCAAAAAACTGATTACAACGTAAAATACGCAATGAACTAGCAACAAGTGCTTTATGAGGAGCATTAAACTCAAACTGCCACTTAGCATACTCAGAACAAGAGGGGTAATACCGACAGTTAGCAGGTAGCATTTTGGAGATGTATTGGTACCCTTTTATAGGGGTTATAAATAATTTTTTCATAAAAAAGGTAAATTCTCCTTATAGATAGTAATAACAAGTATATACTCTTTCTCTATTTTGTAAAGTATAGTATATCTTTGATGAACAAGTTTACGTATGTTTTCTCCAAACTCCTCTGCAGGTCTTCCTAATTTAGGAAAAGTAGTTAAAGAAATATCTATATGTTTTTTTAAATTAACTATATACCTTATTGTCAAGGTTTTAGATTGACTTTGATTATATATAAAATCAGATATTTCATCAAGTCTTTGATAAAATTTTGGACTAAATCTAATCTTCATATTTGGCTAATATTTTATCAAATACTTCATCTATATCCATAAAGTCACCACGCTCAGCTTGAGCTAAAGCCTCTTGAACATCTCTCTTCACTCGTGCATGGGTACGATTGTACTCATCTATAGAGAGTATAATAACAGACTTATCATTCTTAGTCGTCACAATAACCTCTTCATTATTATCACAAACATTATCTATGATAGATTTGAGATTATTTCTTGCATGAGAGTAGTTAACAGCTTGCATAAAAATCCTTTGTACAATATATTGACAATTTTATCTTAAATGGGGTGGGATGTCAATCTTATTAATTAAGAACAGTTTAAGCATGGGGGGGGGTAATATTTCAAGTTTTATATTTAAATAGGGAGAAAAGATGAATAAAGAATTGACTAAAATAATAAGTTTAGTTATTATAGGAATATTTGCCTTACAAGGTTGTCAACAAGCAGAAGAAGATACATCTTCATTAGCTAAAATAAGTGTACAAGAGGTGGAAGCCTTAAAGAAAAAGAATATTTATTCTTCTCTTGTATTGGGAGAGAATACCGTATTAATGGCAGCTGAAGATGGTATGTTGTTAACCAAGATAGATATAGGGTTAAATGATGCTTCTAGTTCTAAACAATTTAAAAATATTGGAAGTAATTTTAATATACCAAGCTTTAAATCATATGAACAGATTGAAAAACAATTTTTATTAAAGACTGTTGATTCAAATGAGACTAATACAACTGATGAAACTCCAGATAATCCAAAAATATACAGTATGTTAAAGTTAACTGATGGTATTTTAATTGGTGGTAAATTTGCCATGGTAAATGGAATAGAAAAAGATAATTTAGTCAAATTAAAGTATGATGGAAGTATTGATAATTCATTTTCAGGAAGTATTATTGGTGCTGTATATAAAATGTTAAAAATAGAGAGTAACATCTATATTGCTGGAGTATTTGGTGGATATAATGATAACGAAGCATATAGTATTATTAAAATAAATCCTCAAGGTATTTCAGATACAAATTTTTTACCGTTTAAAGACTATTTTTTAGCAAAAATTAATGATATTGAAGCGTATGGTTCAGATAAACTTATTTTAGCTGGGACATTTATTAAAGAAATTACAGTTGAAGATGAAAATACCTCTAAAGAAGAGTTACTAACTATGACAAAAAGTATTTTAATTATAGATAAAAATGGAAATATATTAGATGAAGAGAGTAATAAATTTAATGATATTAGAAATGAAGCATTTTCCATAGTAAAAGATGAAAATAGATTATATATAGCAGGGGATTTTGAGTTTATTAAAAAAACAGTTTTGTATAATAATCTTGTTGCATACTCTTTTGATGGAGAACATGATGAAAGTTTTAGTATAGATAAATTAAATGGAATGATATTTGATTTGTCAGTTAGTGAAGATAAAATTATTTTTGGAGGAGATTTTATTGCAGAAGATGATAATAGCACAAATCGTTCATTTTATATTGTAGATAAAATGGGTAAAACAATTAAAATTGATAATTTTACATCGGATGCTGATATTTATAATATAGATGTTTATAATGGAAATATTATTATTTCGGGTGAAGGTGAATTTAAAGTGAATGATCAGAATTTTGCTAATAGCATAATGCTAAAAATTAGTCAATAATTTTAAAGAAAAGGAGAATAATATTATGAAAAAAAGTTTAATAATTATGGTTTTATTTGCATTGCTATCTGTTGATACGTATGCAAAAGGTAAAAGTAAAAGTAGTTTTGGTAAATGGAATTATGATAAATTCGGTTATGCAAGTAAAAAAATAACAAGTACAGAGGCTAGTAAAATTAGTGATTCTACAGATGCATGTAGACAATATGTACATGTTAAAGCAAAGTTTCATGTAAGAGTTAAAAATTGGTTTAGAGGTGTACAACTTGGATTAAATGGATATGCCGAAATGAGAGCAACGCTTGGTACATCTAGTAAATCCTGTGGTATTCCATACAATATTGCAAGAATGGATATTTATTATGATAATAGAAGGCATATATCTGCAATAAATAAAAGTTACATAAGAGCTAAAATGAAAGGAGTAGGTGCAGTAAATGAGTGTTATACAGCAGTAGGTTATGCTTATACTGATAGTGGTATTGTTTTACCAAATGGATATAAAGATAATCTTTCAGTAAGTTCAGGAGGTACAAAAATTCGAGGTAATATTGATATTAAAGAATTGTTTGATGTAGATTTGACAGTATACAATATTCCTTTTGTGCGTAACACTATTCCAATTGCATGGTTTGTACCAATTAAATTTTCATCAGGTGAATATACGATTAAGACTAATTCTTATGCAGGTGCTATCCTTAATAATAAAAAAGGTTGTTATGATTTTTCTGCAAAAACAACTATTAAATTTTAAATAAATTGAAATATGTTTAAATCTATTTTAAAAATAATATGGATAGTAATTATAATATTATTAATAAGTGGCTGTACGAGAGGACTTTATTTACCAATATCTGATAGTACTTCAATTTGTATAAAAGAAAGTACTAAAAAACCTTGGAAAGATAGTAATTGTTTTGATAATTATGTTAATTAATACTTGTTTTGTTTTAAATAAAAGAAAGGATAGCTAAATATGAAAATTATCTTATTCATTATTTTAATAATTTCTTTTACAGGTTGCACAAAAAACTACACATGGGAGTATGATGCTACAAATTATAAATTATATATAGATAAGACAAATAACTTACCTAACTTATATCAGATACAAAAATAGAGAAAAGATATATTATGAAAAAGAATTATTTATATGCTTCCTCTTTTATTATAATTTTTATTTTATACTCTGCATTTGGAGATAGAGAAATTTCTAAAAAATCTTTTAGAAATAATCATTTATATGAAAAAAAGCCAAGTCAACAGTTTCCAAATACTGACCTTCTTGAGAATGGAGATATTCTATTTCGTAGAGGTTACGGTGTTGATTCTACTGTAGCTATGAATTTTTCAGAAGGTGAAAAAAGATATTCTCATGCAGGTATAGTATATATAGAAAAAGACAAAATTTACATCATACATTCTGAGGATGAAGATGATAAACGTAACGGTGTGTTTAAAGAGGAATTAAATACATTTATTGATGATTCACCTATATGGGCTGTATATAGATTTAATATGTCTGATAAAGTTAAAGAAACTATAATTACACAGGCATTAATTTTAGAAACACAGAATATATTATTTGATAATGATTTTAATTTAGATGAAGATAAAAAGATGTATTGTTCAGAATTTATATATAAAGTAGTGAATCGTTCTGCAAATGAAGAAATTATTCATGCTGGTAAACGATTTATGTCACGAACATTTGTGACAATATCAAATTTGTATGAAAATAAGTATTCAAAATTGGTACAAAGTAGTCATAAAAAAATAAAGGAATAAAATGTTAAAAAAATATTTTTTAGGATTAATTATTATATTAACAGTTTCTCATGCAGATAAAGATGCTTGGTTTATGGAATTAGGATGGCAAATTTCTTTGCAATATACATCAGAAAGTTATAATACTTTTGATGATTTAGGTCGTAATGGTGTGCATATAGATGGAGAAGGTACAGAAGATATGATGTACTTTCAAGTAGGTAAAGCATTGAATATAAAAAATTCTAGTATTGTTTTAGAACCATCTATAGGAACAACATTTGCGTTGTTGGAGCAAACATATTTTAGTAATGCTCTTTTTATTGAATTACCAGTATTATATAAAATGAAGGTATTTAACACAAAGGTTAAATTAGGTCCAAAAATAAAATATCTTTATCATTATAATCATTATTATGTAGATTCTGAATATGATGAAGCCAAAAAAGCTGAATATGATACTCATAGTGCATGGGCTGTAGGTTTTAAGGCAGTATGGGGAGTAGAAGATTGGAAATTAGTAACAGGATTAGAATATCTAGGTTCTGCAAAATATAGTGCTAATACTCAATATAAAGATGGCTATGCAAATTCTGAGGTAGATATGAATGGAGTTTATTTTAGTATTGGATTGAGACATAACTTTTAGGTAAAGGTTTAGTCTTAAATTTATATCTATATATTTCTTAATTATTTGGAAATATTCTGCTATGCTTTTACACTAAAAAAGGAAAATAAATGGAACAAATTATAGAACTTATTGAAAAGCAGAGAAAAAGTCCGCATTTTAAAGATGCTAATTTAGGGTTTATGGCGTATCGTGTGAAAGAGTTTGGGGAGGGGGTTATTGGGCTTCTTATGCCAAAACTTGGTGCGTTGTATGCTCGTGAAGAGACTTTTTTAGAGTATGCAAAGAACTACAACGAATGGATACAAACAAGAGAAAAGAGAGTCATGCTTTTTGACATTTGGGTAGGTATGGTAGCAATTAACCAGTTAGAAAAAGAGGGGACTATCAAGCCCATAGCTAAAGATGAACAAATCTCATACGAAGAGGCACTCACTTTAGTACGTAAAAAAGAGAAAAACGGTTAATCTCGTACCTTTCCATCCTCTATAATGTATGACTCAGACATATTGACTGCGTGGTAAATGGTTGTGCCATACTTCTTACTATAGTACATTAATAAGAGTTTTTGTAAAGTGGGTTCAGTGGAGGGGGTAAACCATCCGTTGTTACTTAGGACTATCATGTTTTTAGGGTAGTTCCCCTTTTTGCTTTTTGCATAAAGTGCTTCTGATGTCGCTTCAAAGCAGATGGCATTTCTATAATGTACTTCTCCTACTTTGTAGTCAGTTATGTTGGCACTTGCTTGGTAGTCGATGGCTCCATCGTAAAAGACTCTGTTTACCCAGTCACTTAAAAAGTTGGGTAGAGGGTTACTCTCACCAAAGGGAACGAGTATCACTTTGTGTGCAACACTTATTTTGTTTTGTCTAAAAATGTAAGTAGAGTTGTGTGGAACCTTTCCATCCCAGTAGAGTCCTCCTGTGACTATATCTATCTTTTTTGCTCTCTTTTGTAGTTTGTCTATGAGTGTTTGTGAATGGTTCAAAAAAAGAGGAAAAACAGACTCAGGGAGTATGACTAAAGTTTTGTTTTCCTCTATAGCTTGGTCTATCTGTGCAAAAAGTAGTTCAAATTGTGTAGGTTGGAGTGCAGTGTTCCATTTGTCTTGTACGGTTGTGTGTGTGCTAATAAGTTCTATTTTCTCTTTAGTAGGAGAGTTATCATGGGAGATGACGTCTGTGGGTTGGTACGCTAAAAATATTAAAATAAGATAGATATTTTTTCTTTTTCCTAGCGTAAGAATGAGAGCTAAAAGTACGACTAAAAACTGCCATTTTTCTATGCCTATGTAACTCTCTACAAACATAAGTTCAAGCTTTAGCCAGTCAAACCCAAAAGGGTGTAGGTAACTAAGTAGTAAAAGCCCTAATCCTTTTATGCAAAGAGAGAGTAGGGTGGATTTATCCACCTTTAATGTGCTAGAATTTGCTGGATAAATACACCCTACGGTAAGAGATGCTATTTTGGCTATAAACCAGAAAACCACTCCATATATAAGTGCTATCATTACAAGTCCAATAGGAATAGCCCAGAGCATCTCATAATGTTTAAAACTTATTACTATCCACCAAAACCAAAAAAGCCCTACAAATGCACCAAAGTAAAACCATGTTTTTTCTTCTTCTTTAAGCAGTAGATACAGAGAGAGAATGCCTAGAAGGGTGTTTAAAAATGGATAAGAGATACCAAAAAAATTTAGATATATAAATGCAGAGCTTAAAAGAGCCATAAAAAAGCATCTTGTTAGTTCAAAAGTGCTAAGATAATGTTTAATTTTATTCAAAGGATTCCTTTATGGACAGTAATGCACTGGCACAATTCTTGCCACTTATCATCTTATTCGCGATTTTTTATTTTTTAATCATCAGACCACAACAGCAACAACAAAAAGCTCATACAGCAATGCTTGATGGACTTGTAAAAGGTGATAAAATTATCACTACAGGTGGGCTTATAGCAGTAATTGTTAAACCTGAAGAAGAGTTTATCAAAATCAAGCTAAATGATGACGTAATTGTAAAATTAGATAAATTATATATATCAAAAAAGGTAGAGGTGAGTGAAAACGCTTAATTTTAGAGTTATACTATTTGTTTTTGCACTCATCTTTGGGATAGTTTTTTCTATTCCTTCTTTGACGCAAAGTGAAAGTGGAAAAAAGATTACCTTAGGGCTTGACCTTCAAGGTGGGCTTCATATGCTTCTTGGTATCAAAAGTGAAATAGCTATTGAATCACGTATCAAGTCTATGGCAGCAACAGTCAAGTACGTTTTTGACGATGAAGAGATTATCTTTGATGAGTTAAGAATGGTTGATGGTGAAGAGATTACCTTTGAACTTCTTGACAATGATGATCTTTTAAAAGCTAAAGAACTTTTGAAAAAAGAGTTAAAAGGTACAGTATTTACAGAAAATAGTTTGAAGTTTTCTCTGAAAATGACAGATGAAGAGATGGTACGTACAAAGCAAAATGCCATCCAACAAGCAGTAGATACGATACGTAATAGACTTAATGAGTTTGGACTTGCAGAACCAACTGTAGCAAAACAGGGTGAAGATAAAATCCTTGTAGAGGTACCTGGTATTAAGACACAAGCAGATGAACAACGTATCCGTGAACTCATCGCTCGTGCGGCTCACTTACAGCTTATGGCAGTAGATGAAGACCGTGTTGCTAGGGTCTCTACTATGAGTTCAGATGAAGCAAAAAGCTTTGGAGATGTTATACTAACAGATGTTAACACACATGAAAAGTACCTACTTCGTGCGATACCTGTACTTGATGGTTCTATGTTAACAGATGCTAAAGTAGGATTTGACAAGGGTAATCAACCTGTTATTAACTTTACACTCAATGGACAAGGTGCCAAAATATTTGGTGACTTTACAGGAAAAAGTGTAGGAAAACGTATGGCTGTTGTTTTAGATAATCAAGTCTATTCTGCTCCAAATATCAATGAGCGTATCGGTGGTGGACGCGTGCAGATTTCTGGTAACTTTCAGTTATCAGAAGCACATGACTTGGCTATTGCTTTACGTTCAGGTGCATTATTGGCTCCTGTAGAAGTCTTAGAAAAACGCTCTGTAGGGCCTAGTCTAGGTGCAGATAGTATTAGATCTAGTTCAATTGCATTGGTATTAGGATTTATTTTAGTTGTTATTTTTATGGTTGTATATTATGGTATAGCAGGAGTGGTTGCAAATGTTGCCCTTATAGGTAACCTCTTTTTAATCTTAGCGATTATGTCACTCTTTGGTGCAACACTTACACTTCCTGGTATGGCGGGTATTGTACTTACCGTTGGTATGGCTGTAGATGCCAATGTTATTATCAATGAACGTATACGTGAGCTTTTACATGAAGGTAAGTCTATAGGTAAATCTATAGAAGATGGATATAGCAATGCATTTACTGCTATTTGGGATGCAAACGTAACAACACTCATCGCTGCAACTGTACTCTATGCGTATGGTACTGGTGCTATTAAAGGTTTTGCTCTTACGATGAGTATTGGTATCTTAGCTTCAATGTTAACAGCTATTCTAGGAACACATGGTATCTATCAGTGGATTTTACCTCGTATGGATAAAAACAGATTGAGCTTTTGGTTTGGTATTAAAAGCAAAGGGGCAAAATAATGGAAATATTTAAATATAAAAAATCTCTTTCATTAATGAGTAAAAGTAAGCGTTTTGGTATGCTCTCTGTAGTGGTGCTTATTTTGGCACTTGGGCTTATCTTAACCAAAGGGTTTAACTACGGTATTGATTTTGCTGGTGGTACACTTATACAAGTAAAATATGAAGGTACGGCACCCATAGATGAAGTAAGAGAAACTATCGGTAAAGATGCCTCTTATGAAGGTGCAACAGTTACATTCTTTGGTGGAGAAGATGAAATAGTTATAAAAACTAAAATGTCTTCTAAAAATTTGGGTGAAGATGTAGGTGATAAAATACGGACTTTACTTGCTAAGACAGGTAAATTTGAAGTAAGACGAGTAGATATGGTAGGGGCAAAAGTAGGGTCTGAGTTACGTGAACAAGGGCTTATGTCCATGTTACTTGCTATTATTGGTATTCTTATTTATGTATCTTTCAGATTTGAGTGGCGTTTTGCTGTAGCTTCTATTATGGCACTACTGCACGATGTTACTATAGCTATGGGAATGATAGTACTCTTTAGTGTAGAGGTAAACCTTGATATTTTAGCAGCATTACTTACCATATTAGGGTATTCACTAAATGATACGATTATTGTATTTGACCGTATTCGTGAAGGGATAAGAACGATTAAAGACCCTGATTTAGGTGCTATTATTGATGAGTCTGTAACACGTACGCTTTCACGTACAACACTGACTTCATTAACTACATTCTTTGTGGTTTTATCGCTCTATGTATTTGGTGGAGAGATTATCAACGGATTTAGTTTTACGCTACTTGTAGGTATTATTGTTGGTACGTACTCCTCTATCTTTGTGGCATCACCAGTGTTAATGTGGTTAGGCTTCTCTGTTTCAGGTTTTAGAGAAAAAGAGGCAGAAAAAGTAAAAATAGAGAAAGATAAAGAGAAGATGAGAGCCATGTATGAAAATGGTACAATGTAATGCATTGGGGAAAAGTTTTTTATATATTTTTTACGTTGATGAGTCTTACGACTTCTGCAGCGTTTTTGTATGACCATGCACTTGTAGCACTATTTATTGCAGGTTCTGTAAATGTTATCTCAACTATTATGAAAATAGGAGTGAGAAACATACTCTCAGCAGAGCTTCTAGCAGGCTCTTTAGTTGCAGATTTACATCTTATCCCTGCTTTTTTTGCAATGAAATTTTATGATAACCAACTTTTAGCTGTAGGTTTGGTTATCGGTGCAGTAGTAGCAAATGTTTACACAATCATTATCTCTATAGTTGAGAGTTCTAAAGAGAAAGTTGACTTTTAGCAGACAGTTTGTCTGTTGTCTTACATCTGTGACTCCATTTTACTTAAGGAAAGACTCTTGAAACATCTTATACTTTATATTCTTCTCTCTTACTCTCTGTTTGCTTTACCATTAGGGGTAGAAAATGCCATTAAAAAATCTGGTATTTCTAAAAATGATATTAGTATTTATATTAAGGAGATAGGAGATAATGGTGGTGTTGTAGCCTCTTTAAATGCTAAAAAAAGTGTACCCCCTGCATCTGTAATTAAAGTTATGACAATCTATGCATCACTTCTAAAACTGGGTTTTAATCACCGCTTTCCTACACAATTTTATACTAAGGGTAAGCTAAAAAATGGGCAACTCTATGGTGACCTTATCGTAAAAGGTTTTGGTGACCCTACACTCTGTACATCCAACTTAAAAAGTATAGTAAGAGAGATTAAAGCTAGAGGCATACATGGGATTAGAGGAAATATTGTTATAGATAGAAGTTATTTTAATATAGGTTCTAAAGATAACTCTGGATTTGACCAATACACCTACAGTCCATATAACGCTATGCCTGATGCAATGATGTTTAACGAACGTGTAAGTACAGTATGTGTTACCCCCAATAGAAATGATATACATAAAAAAGTAGTAGATGGTAGCTATAAAGTGGTAAACAACCTACAATACGTGAACCGATCATGTAGAGGTAAGTACTCTTGGCCAGGAATAAAGATAGATAAAAGTCAAGCTACTCCAAAACTTATACTGAAAGGTAAAATTTCCAAGAGATGTGGTAAACGTAATATCTGTAAAGTGATAGCTAAACCCTATAACTCTTTTTATTATGCTTTAAAGAATGCTTTGGTTAAATCTGGTGTTAATGTTACTGGAAATATGCGTTTAGAAAAAGTGCCTTCAAATGCTAAACTTATCTTCACTCACTACTCTAAAAGTTTAGAAGTGATTATCTCAAAAACAGCAAAAAAGTCAAACAACCTTTACGCTAGACATCTTTTACTCTATCTAGCTGCAAAAATGTATGGTGCTCCTGCAACGCTTAAAAAAGGAAGAGATGCAGTTGAGAGTCTGTTAAGACAAAAAGGTGCATTAGGAAGATACACACCTTACATAGACAACGGAAGTGGCCTTTCTCGTAGCTCTAGGGTTACGGCTCTAACACTAGCTAAAATGTTTGACAATGCTCACAGATACTATGGACAAAGATGGATGAACACACTTTCCATAGCTGGAGTAGATGGGACTATCAAGAAGCGTTTTAGAAGTACCATCGTAAAAAAACGTGCATGGATGAAAACAGGAACACTAAAAAGAGTAAAAAATATAGGGGGTTACCTTAAAAGTAAGTCAGGAAAACTCTATACAGTGGTTATTATGGTAAATACAAAAAAAGGCAGATGGAGAGCATCACAACTTCAAAACACTATTTTAAAATGGCTTGTTACCTACAAAGGTGGAGCCACAAAAGTTGCAGAACAAGAAGAGCCACTACCTCAAATACCAGTAAAAAAAAGTTATAAAAGCAATGAAAACTACTACATCCAAATAGGAGCATTTGACAAAATACCAAGTAGCTCATACTTATCTAACATAGAAGACTTAGGATTTACTTGCGTAGTCAAACATACACACAACTACAAAGTACTCATAGGCTCATACCAAGACAAAAACACCGCAAGAGAAGCCCTAGCAAAAGTACATAAAAGTATTCACAGAGGTGCATTTATTACTAAAATGTAGTTGTTATATTGATTTTAGAATATCTTTAAAATTTGTTTATCCAACCCTCATATTTAAACTTTAGTTCAAGCTCTGTTAGCTTTTCAAAAATTCTATCATTGCTAATCAAAATAGCATCTTGTCCCATTGCAATAGAAGCGATAACCAAATCTAAATCATTCTTTTTAGCCTCTTTAGATTTAATGCCTGTGGCTTTTTTGTATTTGAGTTTAAGTTGACTAAAAAAAGTAGCTCCATGGGCATCAAGTGAAAAGATATTTGCATCTTGGTCATTTTGCAAAAAATCCAAAGCATTTTTAAAAATAGCCTTCAATTTTTCATCTTTGAAGCTATCCATTCCATAAGTAAGCTCATAGATACTCACAACTGAAATACCAACAATATCTTCATCATTTAATGAGTTAAGTTTTTCTACTACCTTTTGATGGTATACCGATTTTTTATCCCAAAGGTAAGAAACTATATCGGTATCTAAAATATATTTGTTCATTTTGCCTCTATCTATTTAGCTCTCTAAACTCAAATCCATCTCGCATCTCTAGGCTTGTTTTTTGGATATGCTTGGTAACCTCTGGGGTAGTTAATCCACTCATCCTATCAGCAAATGCACCCCATTTTCCTTTGGGCATTTGAGGAGTGTCAGTTTTGATTTGGCTTTTTAAAAGCTCAACAATCATACTCTTAATCTCATCAATGCTTTTATTTTGAATAAATTTTGCTACTTCTTTGTCATTGATATTAATAGTTCCAAGATTTAAGGCTACTTGCATAGTTGACTCCTTTGTTGTTTATTTTAAGTATATCAAAAAGTTGTTGAAAAATTGGACGAGGGTTATTTTTAGTTTTATCTATTTTCTTGTTCTATCTTCTGTAAAATTTTTCTTGACTTTTCTTTATCTGTATTGACACCACCATATAGTGTAAATTTTTGAAGTTTCATGCCACAAAACTCTACAATTTGTTTTTTTATCATGTTCCTTAGTCTTCTGTTTACTCCTGTGAGCATATATATAAAATAGGGTGCACCCGTTGTTGTAAAGATTTTTACGGTTTTGTTTTCCAATAACCCTTTTGGTCTTGAATTTACATACTCAAAAGCAAAGCCTTTAGATAAATTCCAATCAAAAAAGTTTTTTAGAATTGCAGGAAAACTACCCCACCAGTACGGAAATATAAAAACCAATTCATCAGCTTTTAAAATCTTATCTTGGTAATACTTCATCTCTTTGGTGACTTCGAGTTTGTTTACATCTTGATAGGTAAAAAATGGCTGTTGATGTTCATCTGTATATAGGTCAATAAGTTCTACATGATTACTTTTTTCTAACATAACTTCTTTATATTTATTTGCTATAGCAAAAGAAAAACTCTCTTGCTTCGGATTTGCTACGATGATTAATATATTCATTGTGTATTTACTCCTAAAGTAATATAAATATAAGCTATTATTGAATAAATCTTTTATTTCTAGCTAGAGCTTCATTCATAACTATTACACTTGTTTCTAAACTATACATTTTTATAATTTTTCGTAATTTTTTTTGTAATAAATAACTAATAGGTCTTAAATGTGACTCCTCCGCATTTTTGATAATTAATACAAGCTGTATGGAACCTTTTAAATGGTTTATTTTATTCATATCTTGTGTAATTATACTTGACTGTGTATTTTTTCTATTCAAAATTATACCTGTAAAGATAAATAGACTATCTATAAATTTTACAACAATTTCAGCTATATAATCTTTGAGTTCCTGTGGAGAACTTCTCTTAGCTTCTACAAATAAAAGCTTATTTTTTCTTTTTATAATAAAATCTACATCTTTAGTTCCAAACTTTGACGACATTTTTTTATAAAATATATCATCTTCCATAATATATGAATAACTATCAAGTATAAAATTCATGTCTGACTCATTTTTAATCATAACTCTAAATCCAATTCCTCTTCATATAAAGCTATAGATGTATCAACAATAGGGTTTTCAGGTAACCCATCTTTTAAATTTGAAATTTCATTTTTATTTTTAGATAACGAAATAATAGGAATATCCATTTTTTCTTTTTTAGCTACAAGCATTAATTTATTTATAACAAAATAGGAATGTGTTGCAATAAAAATTTGAATATGGTTTTTTGCAAGCAAAGTGATAATATCTAAAAATTCTATGATGGCTTTAGGATGTAAAAATGACTCAGGTTCATCAATAAAGATAATACTATTTGGTTGTATAAATTTATTTGAAAGTAGTCTGTCAATGATACCAATTTTCTTAATACCTTCAGCAGTAGAATGAATAGGTATTTTCATCCTATTTTTTCTAAAAAACCAAATACCATTTTCATAAATAATTTTTCCACCAAGTAATTCATTGAGAATGTTTTTACTTTTAGCAAAATTTCTAAAGTTATTACCTTGTTGTGGCTCTTTTTCTAATGCTTTTACTAAATCAAGATAAGTATCATCAAATCCAAATGTCTTATCAATTTCCCTAGTACTTTTAATGACATGAAATAAAGAAAGAACTTCTTTTGCAGGGATAAAAATAGAGTTTTTATTACGATTTACTGCTCCGTCGGTTACACTACCAACTTGTTTAGTAGAAGAATCACTAAAAGATACTGATAATTTTTGATTATCAATAGATACTTGTAGTTCAAAATGTGTTGATTTGTCTTCTCTATCTTTGCTAACAAGGTCACCTATTTTATCTACTTGAAATGTCCAATAGATTTTGTCACTTATGATTTCTTTTAGACTTCTATTCTCATCGCCTTTGTCAAAGTTTTCAATTGATTTTGATAAGGTATATAAAACTTTTAATATCATAGTTTTACCTGTATCATTTTCACCAATTAAAACATTTATATTTGAAAGATTAGGTACACTTAACTCTTTAACATTAGCTAGATTTTTAATTGAAAAGTCTTTAATCATAAATATCCTTAATTATTTATATTATTATACAGAAAAAAATTAAATTATATGTATAAATAATAAAGTAAGCTTTCTGTACTTAATCATGTTTTTTAATTTACATAGTATATATCTACTCAACAAGCTTTCCACCTCTCATTCTCAAATTTTACTCCAAGTAGGGTATAATTGTTTTTTATGACAAATAAACATTTAGGGCATTTATGAACTTTGAAACTTATCCTTTTGAGAAACTCAATCAACTACTTGAAAATCGTACAGCTAACAGTGCGTATCAACCACTCTCTTTGACTATTGGTGAGCCACAGTTTGCTACACCTCAGTTTATTTTAGATGCATTAGAAGAGCATGCTCCACTACTTAACAAGTACCCAAAGACTGCGGGTGAAGCGGTTTTGCGTGAGGGGATGTTGACGTATTTGAAGAAGCGATTTGCACTTACTTTGGACAATACACAACTCATTCCTACTTTTGGAACAAGAGAAGTACTTTTTAACTTTCCTCAGTTTTTACTCCATGATATAGAGAACCCAGTGATGGTGTTTCCTAACCCTTTTTACCAGATATATGAGGGTGCAGCAAAGGTCTGTAGGGCAGAGGTGATTTACTTAAATCTCAATGCTTCTAACAACTTTCAACCAGAAGTAGATGAAGAAGCGTTGGCAAAAGCAGATTTTGTTATTTTAAACTCTCCTAACAACCCTACATCATCTGTTATGTTGATGGATGACTTAAAGAAGTGGGTTAAGTTAGCACTAAAGCATGACTTTGTTCTTATGAATGATGAGTGTTACTGTGACCTATACCTTAACAAACCTCTACCCTCTTTGTTAAATGCAAGTATTGAAGTGGGGAACGAGAGCTTTAAAAATGTTTTAGTGATTAACTCTATCTCTAAACGCTCTTCAGCTCCTGGTTTACGTTCAGGATTTATAGCAGGTGACGCAAAGATACTCAAAGCTTACATGACATACCGAACGTATGTTGGGTGTGCATCGCCACTACCTTTACAACATGCAGCTGCTGTAGCGTGGGCTGACCAAGAGCATGTAGAGGGGTTTAGAGCAAAGTATAAGAGAAACTTTGAAGTTGCTAAAGAGGTTTTAGGTGTAGATGCACCTGAAGCTACTTTTTACATTTGGCTTAAAGTTGAAGATGAGATAGCTTTTACTATTTCACTCTATGAGAACTACAACCTCAAAGTAATCCCTGGTTCATTTTTGGGTAGAGAGGGTGAGGGTAAAGGGTATGTAAGGTTAGCACTGGTTTATGAAGATACCATTACAAAAGAGGCACTAGAACGTATTGCAGAAGCACTAGAAAACGATAAAACCAATAAAATAAAAAAGGAAAAATAGTATGGAAGTACCTGAAATACACGTAGAAGAGTTAAAAAAAGACCCTGAGTTTCTAGCCAACATTAAAAGGTTAGAAGAGGAGTGTAGAGATGAGCAGAGTATCGCAAAAGGGTATCAACTTTTAGATGCACAACTCGTGATAGAAGCCCCTGAAGATGATATAAACGAAATCTTTACTTTTATAGTAAATACGGCATTTGACAGACTTGCAGAGTACCTCTCTACACATCAGTCATTTGACATCATTAACAACATAGAAGAGAGAGCAATAGCTAGAGCTATCTATGAACATGCTATTCAGCGTTATAGTGAAAATGACCAAAAGGGTGCAAAAGAGATGTTCTTAGTACTTCATCATACCATCAACCATGAAGAGATTAAAGATGCTATGATGATACATGCTTGTGCAGTTATGGCAGGCAATAGCTTTGAGAGTTTTATAGAAGATATGGTAGATGTAAGTGGCATCGACGAGACAGACCCTTTGGCTTTTTTCATTCAGTCATTTGTTCAACCTAATGACATTCTTTTAACTATGTATGCTAAGTATGTGTTGTTGGGTAAAGAGGAGTTAAAAGTACTTGAAGCGTCAAAATAAGGAATTTTAGTATCTACTTGAAGGAGATAAACCCATGATACAAAAAAAAATAATAGGATTTGTTTTACTATGTTTTACTTTTTTATGGTTTACTCCTTCACTTCATGCTAAAAGTACTCAGTGGCAAAAACTCAAGCCCCTAGAAGCTTATGTAGGTAGTGCGTATCATCTTAAAGAGCGTGTTGCCTATATGGAGATACGAACATACTCAAGTAGAAAAAATACAAAGCCAACTCAAATTTTTAAACTCTACAAAAAACCTTTAAAAAACTACTCAAAAGATACCATAAAAAAATTTAAAGCCTTAAGAGCAAAGTATTCAAAACGTGCAGATATAAGAGCTAATGCTAATGCCTTTTTTATCGATACTAAGGGTAAGATGTTTCAGATGGATATGAAAAAAGATATTGTTGTTCTTCTTGGAGAGATAGACACACTTGCTGAGGTACAGTTGCTGTTGTGGTTGCGTTATGAGAAATATGCAAAGCGTTGTAAGAGAACAGCCAATGGATACACCATAAAGGTATCTGAACCTATGGCAAAATGTACAAATAGAAATAGCATAATAAAAATCAATAAAGCTGGAAATTATGTTACAGATAATGCTAAATTTTATCTACAAAGAAGAGGGTGTAAAAAAAGAGTCCATACACGATTTGTTCATCATAAAAAGATAAATTATGAGGAGTATATGGCTATTGATACAGATAAAAGAGGCAATCTTTATGTCTTAGGAGAGGTTAAAAAAACAAAAGATTTTGATAGTGAGAGATATAGGGTATTAGATAAATACACTACAGATGGTAAGAGAGTATGGAGTAGAAAACTAAAAACATACGCTTATCGTATGGCTGTTGTAGGTAAATCGGTCTATCTTTTTGAAGATAAAGAGTTAACAGGTAAATATACTCTTCATGGTAAGAGAGAATCATTTCACAAAACAGATAAGCTACCAACTCTTGGTAAAAACATAGAAAATAACTACATACCTAAAGGTGTTCATCTTCCTGAGGGACTCCCTAACAAAAAAGAGATGCTACATGCAGAGCTTTTGGACTATGTAAAACATAAAGGTTATACCTATGTAGTGGGTATCGAAATGTTTGGGAGTAGTGAAAATGCTCCTTCTGGTGAGTGTGGTATGGTGGAGCAAATACAAGGTGCTCTCATAGCTAAGTTAAACAGTAAAGGTAAAACCTTATGGGCGAAAGTGATAGATGCAAATGAGTAAATATTATAAAATAGGCGTTATTTTATGGGCAGTAACACAGATGCTTTATGCACAAAATACAATACTAAACACTATCTTAAACAGAACCACATGTAAGGGAGATGCTAAGCAAGAGTTAACGCACAGTAGAGACTGGGTTAAAGTGTGGAACACTTGTTCAGGTTATACGGCACTTAAAAAAGATGGTACTCTTTGGCAGTTTGGAATAGTTGGCGAGTGTGGTTGGGGGCAGATTAACCCTTTTGATCCTTTAACTGGTAAAGAGATATATAAAGAGAAAAAGATTTACACCTTAAAACCTAAAAAAATAGGAAGTGGCTTTAAGGGTGCTAAGGTTGTAAATGGTGGGTATCGTCTTTATGCTATAAAGAGAGATGGAACACTTTGGGGATGGGGTGAAGGTTTAGGGGTTAAAGCAAAAAAGTTGAGTTCTAGCCGTAACTGGTCAGATTTTAATCTAAAGTATGAGGGCAATGGCTGTTGTAGCTATGATGTTGGGTTAAAAAAAGATGGAACACTTTGGCGTTTTTCAGAATCTTCTTTCTTTTATGGGGCATATAAAACGCCATTGAAACTACAGAAAATAGGTCACTTTAATGATTGGAAGAAAATTGTTTTGGGATGTTGTGCTATTTACGGACTAAGAAAAGATGGTTCACTTTGGAGATACTATGATGAGGTAGGAAAAACCACATTTAAGAAGTATAAATTCAAAAATAAATCTTATGGTTGTGACATGGATTTGTATCCATTTTTAAAATCAAAGATGGCAAAAGTATCGTCTGGAACTATTTATAGTCCTAATTTCAATAAGAAAATAAAACCAAATAGAGATGGAAAACTTTGTCTGTTACCTAAAATGGTTTTTTAGCACATTTTTAGCACATTAATATGTTAGACTTAATTTAAAATAAATATATAAAATTGGAGAAAAAATGAAGAAAATATTTTTAACTTTTGTGTTGGCTCTTACCACACTATTTACAAATGTATATGCAGAGGATAATCCTCGTGCGGTTATTATATTTGATGCGAGTGGTAGTATGTGGGGACAGATAAATGGTGTAACTAAGTTAGAGATAGCAAGAGATGCCTTGAAAAATGTAGTAAAAGAGTGGAATCCAAAGGTTGAGTTGGGGCTTACTGTGTATGGACATCGTACTAAGGGAGATTGTAATGACATTGAAACGGTTATTCCTGTAGGAAAAGTAGATAAAAACAGAATGATTAAAACTGTAATGTCTATTAAGCCTAAAGGAAAGACTCCTATAAGCCGTTCATTACGTAAAGTTGCTGATGAGCTTAAATATACCGAAGAGAAAGCAACGATTATTCTTATCTCTGATGGTAAAGAGACTTGTGACCCTGACCCTTGTGGAGCAGCTAAAGAGTTAGCTAAACAAGGTATAGACTTTGTGACACATGTTATAGGTTTCAATGTTGACAAAAAAACAAGTCAACAGCTAGAGTGTATCGCTTCAGCTACAGGTGGAGAGTACTTTTTGGCTAAGAATGCTTCCGCTTTAAACAAGGCTATGAAAGTAATAGTTAAAAAAGTAGAAAAAGTGAAAGTAAAACCTATAGTAAAAGAGCTTGAATATACAGTAGAGACAAGTGGTTCAGAAAAAGAGGGTGGAAAGTGGATAGCAGTGAACAACTATATCTACACTGATGATAATGGGAAGATAGGAGAGCGTGTAGGAGGAGCTAGTTCAAGAAAGAAAACTGTAGGACATGCAAAGATACCTGTAGGGAAATATATTTTAAAGTCAAGTTATAATGACTTTGAAAAGCTAACACCATTTGAAGTTAAAGCAGGAGAAGTGACTAAAATTCATGTGATTATGGGTGAGACGGGAATGGTAGAGACAAGTGGCTCAGAAAAAGAGGGTGGTAAATGGGTGGTAACAAATCATTACATTTATGAAGATGATGATGGCAAGATAGGAGAGCGTGTAGGAGGAGCTAGTTCAAGAAAGAAAACTGTAGGACATGCAAAGATACCTGTAGGGAAATATATTTTAAAGTCAAGTTATAATGACTTTGAAAAGCTAACACCATTTGAAGTTAAAGCAGGAGAAGTGACTAAAATTCATGTGATTATGGGTGAGACGGGAATGGTAGAGACAAGTGGCTCAGAAAAAGAGGGTGGTAAATGGGTGGTAACAAATCATTACATTTATGAAGATGATGATGGCAAGATAGGAGAGCGTGTAGGAGGGGCTAGTTCAAGAAAGAAAAAAGCTGGACATGCACAGATACCTGTTGGAAAGTACCTCTTAAAGTCATTTTACAATCAGTTTGAAAAGCTAACACCATTTGAAGTTAAAGCAGGAGAAGTGACTAAAATTCATGTAATCTTTGGGCAATTTATTATAGAAGCTAAATGTGCCACTATGAGTGATAAAATTAGTTATGAGGTTTATGCTAGTAGTGGACAGCTTGTGTATGATAAGCAAACAACGTGTTCAAAGAAGTTAAAAATAACCCTAAACAGTGGAGATTATAGTGTTGAAGCTAAAGTAGGAGAGCTACTTAAAGAGGTGAAGTTTACAGTAGGTGGGGATGTTTCTAAACTTACTGTTGATATGACAGACATTAAAACAGAACCAAGCAAAGAGGAACTGATAAAAGCAGATACTGCTGATGAAGAGGTCGTTACAACTAAACCAATAACCATAGGAAACAAGAAGATAGAGATAAAAGGTATTACCCAAAAGGATGCTGATAAACTTAAAGAACTTGGTGCTATATTGGGTGCATTTAGTGGTATGATACAAGAGAAAACCCCTAAAGAGAAGAAAAAGCAGAGTGTAGAGAATGATAAAGCCGATAAAGAGTTCGATGAGATGAGTAAAGAACTTGACATGTTTACAAAATAAGGAAGAGAAGATGATACAAATATTAAAATTAAGTTTAGCAGTAGTTCTAGCTAGTAGTGCATTAGTAGCAAATGGAAATCAGATAAAAATGTACGATGTAAAGAGTGGAAAGATAGAGTATAAAATCAAAGGCTCTGGTGAGATTATGGGGCAAAAGTTACAAAGTATTGGTAAAAAAAGAGTTATCTTTGACGCATACGGAGCAAAAAACTTAACTGAAGAGAACAAGATAGAGAAACAGACTATCATGGGAGAGAAAAAAGTTACAAAGACGCATACCATGACATACATGAAAGAGGGTATGGTTTATCAAGTGGATTTCAAAGCTAAACGTATCATGCGTATGGCAAATATGAGTAGCTCAATGGGTGCTTTATTTGGTGGACAAAACATGAAGCAGATGGGTGAAGAGATGATGAAAAAGATGGGTGGTAAAAAAACTGGCACAGATAGTGTGTTAGGATATACCTGTAATGTGTGGGAACTTATGGGTACAAAGCAGTGTATCTATAAGGGTATTGTACTTAAAGTAGAGACAGATATGATGGGTATTAAAAACACAGAAGTTGCTACAAAAGTGGGGTTTGATATGACACTCTCTAAAGATGATTTTGTACTTCCTGATTTCCCTATCTACAATGAGTATGGTGAAAAGTTAGATAGAAGTAAACTTACCGCTATGGATAAAAAAGCACAAGTAGAAGCTGAAGCAACGAGTCAACAGATGGCAGAGTTAGGAAGTATGTTAGCAACTGTCGTTAAAAATAGTGGGCTTAAAAATGGCGAAGAGCCTACGCCGCAACAAGAAGATGCGATGAAAAACTCTATGATGGAAGCGATGTTGCCACGTATGAAGCAAGAGATGTTAGCAGATGAAAAAATGATGCGTTTTGGATATGAGTGTTTAAGTAAAGCAAATACACTCAAAGAGGCAAACATCTGTAACTCTAAAGCCAATGCTATGGGTGGTGAGGAAGAGGAGCCTTTTGATGAGTGGAGTCCTTCAACAAAAAAAGAGATTCTTGGTTTTCTTGAACAGTATTTAAATGTCATGATTCCTTGTGTCAATAAAGCAGAAAATATGAAAGCTATGCGACAGTGTATGCCAAGAGAGTAAACATAGTATCTTTGATATTTTAATGGTACAATTTCAAAACAAAAAAATAGAAGAGAAATCATGATAAACAAAAAAATACATTTTATAGGTATAGGTGGGATAGGACTCTCTGCATTGGCTAAGTTTTTGGCAAATGATGGACACAAGATTTCTGGTTCAGACATAAAACAGTCGGAAATTACCAATGATTTAGCGACTAATTTTGATGCTAAGGTGACTATTCCTCATCATGAAGATGCAGTAGAAAGGGTAGATAAAGTGATCTTTTCTGCAGCTGTACGTCCTAACAATCCTGAGTACAAAAAAGCAAAAGAGTTAGGGATAGAACTCCTCTCTCGTAAAGAGTCACTTATAGACATCTTAGGGGATAAAGAGGTCTATGCTGTAGGTGGAGCTCATGGTAAAAGTACCACTTCTGCGATGCTCTCTTCTGTTATACCTCATTCTAATGCACTCATAGGGGCTATTAGTAAAGAGTTTGGTTCAAATGTTCGTAATTACCCAAATAAAAAAGTCGTTTTTGAAGCAGATGAGAGTGATGAGAGTTTTTTAAACTCTAACCCACACTTAGCCATCGTTACTAATGTTGAACCTGAACATATGGAGTACTATGAGTATGATGAAGAGCGTTTTTACAACGCCTATAGAAACTTTTTAGGTTTAGCTCAAATACGTGTGATAAATGCAGAAGATACGTTTCTGAGTAGTTTAGAGATGGAGAGTATCAAGCTCTACCCCTCTAAAGAGATAAAAAATGTAAAATTTGTTTTAGTCGATGGCGAACCCCATACAAAGTTTGAACTTTTGGATTTGGGTGCGTTTGAAGTCTTTGGTTTTGGTCATCACATCGCCTTAGATGCAGCATTGGCTATTTTAGCAGCATTAGAGTTAGGTGAAGAGCTAGAAGATATACGTAAAAATTTACTAAACTATAAAGGTATTAAAAAGCGTTTTGATATTGTGCAAAACCAAGAAAACTGTGTAGTTATAGATGACTATGGACACCATCCAACAGAGATAAAAGTAACGATGGAGTCTTTACAAACCTATAAAGAGTTACGTGGGTTTAAACAACTCAATGTCATTTGGCAACCACATAAATATAGCCGTACTATGGACAACTTACATGCATTTGTAGAGTGTTTTGAAGGTGTAGATGAATTGGTTATTTTACCCATTTGGTCAGCAGGGGAATTAAAAGTAGATATAGACTTAAAAGGAGCATTTAGCCGTTATAAACTACTTATGGCTGACTCTGTAACAAAAGAAGATGGAGTAGTAAAAGTATTTAAAGATGGGCATATCATTCAAGAGTATGCAGAAGGATTAGTAAGTGCTTTTGGTGCAGGAGATATTACTTACCAGATACGTGGAGAGGCTTAGCTATACTATCTTAAATTTTAGTGAATATCTCTACAAGTAGTTTACAGTATAATTTCAATAATTATCGCTAGAGGAAACAGCAGGTGTCAACACAACAACTAAATGAAAAATCAATTATACAAAAATTAGATCTTGATGGCTATATACATCAGTTTAAACAGTTTTTAGCTAGAGAGAAGTCTGTAGTGATGCAAGGAGATATCAATCAACATTTCCGTTATATCTCAGCACTTTCTAAAGTACAGTTTCCTACCCCTCATGAAGTTCCAAACTTAGACAGAGAGTTAGCACGTATCAAAAAACAAGCCATACTTACGTTAGATGAGATATACGCTTTTGTTACCATGTTCTCGTATTTTAACACTTTAAGTGCCATAGGGTTTAGTGAACCACTTCTCTCATGGATAAAAGGCATTGAGATACCTGAAGAGATAGTAGAGATTATCGCTTATTTTACAGAAGAGGGGAGCATCAACTCTGAACGTGACCCTGAGCTTTTTAAGCTAGAACGTGCCATTAAGCAAAACAGAGTAGATATTAAAGAGACACTTTATAAACTAGCACACTCTAGTAAGCTTAGAGATTACCTTGTAGATACACAAGTACACTACAATGGTGGAGAAGAGACACTCCTTGTTCGTGGTGGATTTAATAACGCTATCAAGGCTACCGTCGTTGCTAGAAGTGCAGGGGGATTCTTTTACATCATACCTCAAAGTATTTCACATCTTAAAGAGAAAGAGTCCTCATTACTGAGTAGTAAAGAGGAGATTATCTATAGGTACTGTAAAGAGATTTCAGCAGTCTTCTTTAAATGGGAACGCTTTTTAGCTTTTATCAACAAAGAGTACGACAGGTTTGACCACTACCAAGCACGGGTAAATTTTGCAAGGGCTAAAGAGTTTGAGTTTATACTTCCAAGCAAAACAAAACGCATTAAGTTACAAGAGTTTGCACACCCTGCCATAGAAAATCCTGTACCTATTACGATGGATATGAATAAGCAGATAATGTTAGTTACTGGGGTAAATGCTGGGGGTAAGACGATGTTACTTAAGTCGATGCTTAGTGCAGTCTATATGTCTAAGTATCTGCTTCCTTTTAAGTGTGATGCCTCTAAGACAGAGGTGGGACACTACAAGAGCATAGAAGCAGTTATAGACGACCCTCAGTCTGTAAAAAATGACATCTCAACTTTTGCAGGGCGTATGCAAGAGTTTGCTAAACTTTTTGCTAAAGAAGATGCTATCGTTGGGGTAGATGAGATAGAGCTTGGAACAGACTCCGATGAAGCTGCGAGTCTTTTTCGTGTGATGTTAGATGAGTTACGTAAAAAAGGTATTACTTTTATCGTAACAACCCACCACAAACGTCTAGCTTCACTCATGGCTTCCGATGAGCAAGTAGAACTTATAGCTGCACTTTACGATGAAGAACGCCGTCTGCCTACCTATACGTTTTTACAAGGAAGTATAGGAAAAAGTTACGCTTTTGAGACAGCCCAACGGTATGGTGTTCCTATTTCCATAGTTAACAAAGCAAAGGTTGTTTACGGAGAAGATAAAGATAACCTCAATGAACTCATAGAAAAATCTACCACACTAGAACGTGAAATGCGACTAAAAATCGGGAAAATAGATGAAGAGTTGAAGTCTGTAGAGAAGCTTAAAGTAAAGCTTGAAGATGAAGAGTTTAGACTCCAAGAGCATCATAGAAAAGCCATAGCAACACTTGAAAATCGTTATAACGCAGCGACAAAGAAAGCAAGAGAAGCACTCAAAGCTAAAGAGTCCACAGAGGGCAGACGCTTACTCAACGTAGCTCACCAAAGAAAAGAGTTTCAACAAAAAGAGATAAAACTAGCTAAAGAAGAGGCACTTAAAGCTGGAGATAAAGTAAAGTATCGTTCTCATAAAGGTGAACTGCTCTCTCTTCGCGGTAAAGATGCGACTATTATTGTCGATGGACTCAAGATGAGAGTACCACTGTCTCAGCTTAAAAGAAGAGGTGATACCCCACAAGTAAAAGTAAAGCCTAAACCTAAAGAGGTAAAGGTTCACATAGAGAAATCTGGTGCATCTATCTCTGTAAAACTTTTAGGTATGTACGCCGATGAAGCCATAGATACTGTAGATAAATTTCTCTCAGATGCACTGGTAAATGGTTTGAATGAAGTGCAGATTATTCATGGAACAGGAGGAGGTGTACTTTCAAAACTTGTAGCTGAGTACTTAAAATCACATCCTAAAATAGAGAAGTTTTACCGAATGCCTGGAAACTTAGGCATAACCGTTGTAGAGTTGTAGCTAAGTTTTAACTCCAAAAGGTATAATATAGTTAATTAAATTTGTTTTAGGAGAAGTAAGTGAGCATTAAAGATGATGTAAATTACGTGAAAAAAGAGTTAAGTGGTGATGAGAAGATACTTGAGAGTGCTTTTAAGATAGAAGAGATTTATAAAAAATATAAATTACTTATCTGGACTTTAGCAATTGCATTATTACTCTTTTTTGTTGGAAAAGTTGCAATGGAAGCAATGCATGAAAAGAAATTAGATGAAGCAAACAGTGCATTTTTAACACTACAAGAGAATGCTGAAGATAAAGATGCTCTTTCTGAACTTAAAGAGAAAAACCCTGCTTTATTTGAATTTTTCTCTTATGCACAGGCAGTTAAAAAGCAAGATAGCAAAGCTTTAGCTACATTAATGCATAGTAAAAATGAAGTTATCGCAGACTCTAGTAAGTACATTAGTGCAACACTAGAAGGTAAGAGTACTGATTCTAAGCTTTACAAAGAGATGGCACTGTTTCAAGCTGCATACTTGGCTATAAAAGCTGGTGATACACAAACAGCTAAAGAAAAACTAGAACTTATAGGTGAGGGTTCTTCACTCTCTACATTGGCATTACTACTTAAGCACTCTACTATAAAGGCAAAATAATGAAAAAGTTATTACTCATCACATTTGTAACTGCTGGATTGGTTCTTTCAGGATGTAGTAGTAAAAAATATTTTGAACCTGAGGAGACTTATGCACCTACAACTACAACTTCTACATACAGTGGAAGTATTGTAAATATTAGTAGAAATGGTGCAACACTTAACAACAGTAGATACATCTCAACTAAAGGGGTAAGTCATATTACTCTTGGAGAAGGATATAGATTTTTAAGTCAAAGTTCTACGTATGTATTGGCTGGTAACATTGAGGGTGTGTTGAAGATTATTAACAAAAAGACTGGTGAGACACTGCGTTCTATCTCTCTTCATGTGCCTATCGTATCTGCTACTATTTATAGAGGTATGATAGCGTATATCTTAAATAACAATACCTTTGGTATCTATCACATTAAAAAGAACAAAAAGATTATAGAGAACCGCTCGGAGAGAACATTTGCTATTGATACAAGAGCTGCGAGTCCTATGTTTATTGACAGTTTAGCTGTGATGCCTATGCTAGATGGTAAAATTATTATTTTAGACTCAGCAGGTGACACTGAAAATGCAAAAGTAGTTTATATTAGTAGTGAAAAGATTTTTAATAATGTTGTTTATCTCTCTCGTATGGGTAATACTATGGTAGCAGCTACACCACGAAAACTTATCACTCTTGGTGAAAATGGTGAGTATGAATACCGTGCTAACATTTCAGAAGTGGTGACATCTAAAGGGAAGATTTATCTCTTTACCAAAGAGGGTGAAGTCATCAAGCTTGATAGTAGCCTTAATGAGATTGCTAAAAAGAAATTTGAGTATGCACATTACGCTACTGCTACAGTATTTAAAGGAAAAGTATTTGCTTTAGATCAAAAAGGTTCACTTATAGTACTCTCTTCAGACTTGAGTAAAAACAGAGTCTATGAGTTAGGAGAGGTAGATAGCCCAGCGTTTATAGCAGGGAGTAAACTCTACAAAGATGGTACGATTATAGAACTTTCAGAACTAGGTTATGAGTGATTTACTCATAGCCTTTGAAGAGTACTTAAGTGTCACAAAGGCACTTGATACTCAAACTATCTCTTTCTACCTTACAGACCTTACTCAGCTTGAAACCTTTACAGAAAAAACACTCACTAAACTAGAGACTGTTGATGTCTTAACTTTCTTAGCTACATTTAAAAACAAACGAACACTTAACCGAAAACTCTCAGCTATTAACACTTTTTTTCACTTTTGCCATTTACAAAACTTTAACCATACTAAAATCAAAATACCCATGGCAAAAATACCTAAAAACTTACCCAAATACGTAAACAATGAAGAGATACTCCAAGCCCTACAAAACATAGACAGAAGTACAGTACTAGGACTTCGTGACTATGCACTTATACTTTTTTTGTATGCAAGTGGTTGTCGTGTCTCTGAGGCGTTGAGTGTAGCGAGAACAGACATCGTTGAGGGGTGGGTAAAGATACGTTTTGCTAAAGGAGAGAAAGAGCGTATGGTTCCTTTAGCTCCTCTTGCACAAGAGGCACTCATAGCCTATGTGAAAGAGGAGAACATCCAATCTTCTAACCTTTGGTTAAATTACCGTGGCGAACGTCTCAGTCGTATCTCTGCCTATAAGATAGTCAAAAAATACTTAGGTGTCTCACCCCACGTCCTAAGACACTCTTTTGCCTCTTCACTCATCATAGGGGGTGCAGACTTGCGTGTAGTACAAGAGCTACTAGGACACAGCTCCTTAGAGACAACACAAATCTACACTCACATACAAAAAGAGAACTTAGCAGAGACGATGCATAGCTATCATCCTTTGGGTTAATGCATGCAGATAACAAAAGTATCCATACTTTGGAAGTTGTTAACTATCATAACTCAACATAGAAGACCTCTTCTTATTGGAAATATTGAGTTGTTGCGTGACAGTTTTCGTCGTAGTAAAAAACGATATACATACATAATAGATGCCATTGTTATTTTGCCTGACCATATACACATGATAATTACTCCTAAAAATCCAAAGGAGTACTCAAAAATTATTGCTCATATTAAAAGAAGTTTTACCTATGAGTTAGAGCAAAAAGTAAAAGATGAAGCACGATGGAACTTGACAGCTTCAAGTTATAGACGCAATCTATCTGGTGTGTGGTAAAAAAGATTTTATGAACATACCATTCGAGATGAAAAAGATTATCTGAACATCCTAAACTATATCTATAACAACCCCCATAAAACATGGTCTAGTAGAGAATATAAATGATTGGAAATATAGTTCCCGTAGGGTGTTTTCCCACGAAAACACCGACAAAACCTCAAACCAATGGAATGGTAGAGAGAGTAAATGGTACAATTAAAAATGCAACTATTAAAGTAGAGACATATAAAAATATAAAAGAATTAAAAGAAGATTTACAAAAGTTCTTGATATACTACAATATAAACAGAAGAGATGGTAGTTTAAGAAGAGAGTTAAAAGTCAGAACTCCTTATGAAGCTGTACAGAGTTGGTTCAAAACTGAACCTAAAATATTTAAGATTTCTCCTGATGATTTCTATGCTACCTCTTTGAATGGAATGGTATAACGTGGTGAAACTGGACAGTGTCTACTGTTTTATGAAAGGTGGAAATAAATTATCAAAAATAGATACTATTACTGATAATAAAAGTCCCGAAAATATTGATTGGTGGATTGGAATAGAAAAGAAGTATCAAAGAGACTTAGTGGCAGAAAAAAGAGATATTAAAACACAAGAAGAAAATCCATTTATCAATTTTTTTGGTGTGAATGGAAAAATATCTTATGAAATAATTAAAAATGGTCAAAATAAGGAATATCTTGAGAACAGTTTACCATGTAATTGTACAGACTAAAAAGGAGTAAAAGTATATTTATGCAAAAAATAAAAACTCTAAAAATAAAAAACTACAAATGCCTTAAAGATTTTGAGGTAGATAATCTCAAAAGAGTTAATCTTATAGGTGGGCGAAATAATGTTGGGAAGAGTACGCTTTTAGATGCTTGTTTATTGTGTACATCAACAGATGCAAGTATGCTCTATGAGAAACTTTTGGAGATACAGACGCATAGGAACTTGGTAAATAGTGTTTTACGAAGGGAAGATAGACAAGTATATTTAAAAAATCTTATTTTAAACCATCAAAATATCTCTATGGTTTTAAATGACAATAATGCCTTGTATTTTAATAATAAAGAGAATATATTTTTATTAAAGATTCCTTTTAAAAATGAAAAGAACTTTGATTATAATACTTTATATAGTCTCTTAGATAGTCATATAAAATACTCATATATGTATTTTTCACCTTTATATATTTCTGCTTTTTCAGATTTTGACGAGATGTATAATAGAGGAATTAGTGAATTAAAACTTAACAATAAACTACCTATTTTAGAAGCATACCTCAAAGAACTATTTGGTATTGGAAAACTAGACTATATTAATAACGAAGCACAACTTTATAAAGATGGTTGGGAAAAACTCTCTTTTTATGGTCAAGGTGTAAAGACATTTATCAATATCATGATTTCACTTCTTACTTTAGAAAATAGTGTATTGTTTATAGATGAGATAGAAAATGGTATTCACTATGAATTGTTTGATAAAATGTGGGAGATAATTTTAACAATATCTAAAGAGACAAACGTACAAATATTTGCTACTACACATTCAAAGGAAGCTATAGAGTCCTATAGTAGAGTTTCTAAAAAGCTGAATGATGATGATGATATAGCATTTATCAATCTTTCTAAAAATAGAGAAGATAAAATTATTGCTATTACTTTAGATGCAGAGATGTTTAGAAGTGAGATAGCACAGAACCATGAGGTGAGAGCATGGTAAAGATAGTTTGTGAGGGAAAATCTGAGGAAATAATGAAATATACAGATAAACACAGATTAAAACTATTTACTTTATTAGTAGGGTTATTACTCTTAGTCTCTTGTGGTTATAAACCCTCTTCTCATATGATTAAAAATATATTTACCGATAAAATATATGTAGAGGTATTAGTCGATAAAGCAGAAGCAGAGAATGCACCTTTTGTAAAAGATGAGATAAACCGTATAGTCTATACGCGTTTTAAATCTCAAATCGTCTCTAAAGCTTATGCAACAAGTCAAATCTATATCTCGTATGAGGGGAGTACTTTTACCCCTTTGGCGTATGAAGACGGGTATGTAACGCGTTATCGAGCTAACATAAAAGTGAAGTTTGATATGCAGACAAAAGAGGGTAAAGTAAGTAAAGAAATTACCACAGTACATGAGTCAGATATAGAGGCAAGTTCACTCTACTCTTCAGCACTAAGAACAGAAGCGATACGTAGTGGCTTGGAAAAAGCACTAGATCAGTTTTTGGCGTATGTGAGTGCAAAAGGGATGTTAAAAAGTAAGAAGCAATAAAGATGAATTTTAAAGATTTTTTAGAAAATAAACCACTCTATTATAAAGAGATAGACCATGAGCGTGTGCATATAGCCTATAAGATGTTAAAGCCTCATGTTGTTCAACCTCGTACAGTTCATGTAGTAGGTACAAATGGTAAAGGCTCAACTGGACGGATGGTGGCACATTTGGCTTACAAGAGTGGTCAAAGTGTAGGGCATTTCTCCTCTCCTCACATCGTAAAATTTAATGAACGTATCTGGCTTAATGGTGAAGATGCTTCTGATGAGGTGTTAGAGGTAGCACATCAAAGACTTTTTGTTATGTTAGGTGATGAGATGAGTCATGCCTTGAGCTATTTTGAATATACTACTCTTTTGGCTTTTGTAGTGTTTGAAGCGTGTGATATTATGGTGCTTGAAGCTGGTTTAGGTGGAGAGTTTGACGCGACAAATGTGTGTGATAAAGAGTTGAGTATTATCACTCCCATAGGTATAGATCATCAAGCTTTTTTAGGCGATACAATAGAAGAGATAGCCTCTACAAAAATACGAAGCATACAAAACCACCTCCTCTTAGCCCCACAAGTATATAGTGAAGTGTTAGAGGTTGCAGAGGGTATTTGTCAAAATCTAGGTGCAGAGTTATCTCTTTGTTCATGGAGTGGGGCAGAGTCTGTTTCTCCTAAGTTGCTTATGGTTGCTAAGCAGAAGGGCTGGAGTGATTATCTTGTAGAGAATGCTACTGTTGCACTACAAGCGTTAGATATTTTACATATAGACTACGATGTAAATGATTTAAAATCTTTAGAACTTTTTGGGCGTTTTTACCCCTTAACTAAAAATATTCGTATAGATGTAGGACACAACCCTTTAGCTGCACAAGCTATAGTCAAAGCTTTAAAAGAACCAGTAGTTCTTATCTATAATAGTCTTGATGATAAAGATTATGAATTGGTGTTGCGTACACTAAAACCAAAAATCAAACGTGTAGAGATTATAGCTATAGATTCACAAAGAGCTACCACTTTAGAAGCGATAGAAGAGGCGTTAAATAAATTGAAAATTTCTTATAGTCATTTTAATACTCAGATAGATAGTAATGAGAACTATCTAGTCTTTGGTTCTTTTTATGTGGTTGAGAGGTTTTTGAAAGGGTATAATAGTGAGACATAAAATAAATAAGGAAATATTTTGATTAAATATTTTGGGAGATATATAGAAAATCTATCAGACACGATGGCTTTAGTCTCGTCAAAGGGCGACACTAAAGCATCTCTTCCGAATTTTGGAATAATTGAATAGAAAAACTGATATAATCCTATAAAAAAGGTGATTAAATGCAATTTGTTGATCCCAAAAATGATTTAGCTTTTAAAAAGATATTTGGAGATGAGAGACATAAAGAGATTTTAATCTCATTTCTCAATAGTGTTTTAGACTTTAAAGATGAACAAACCATTGTTGATGTAACTCTTGCAAATCCCTACCAAGTGCCAAAAATTCCTGAACTTAAAGAGACAATACTTGATATAAGAGCGACCAATCAAAAAAAAGAAGAGTTTATCGTAGAGATGCAAAAGAAAGATTTAGGAGATTTTGCAAAAAGAAGCCTCTACTATACAGCCAAAGCCTATGTAGCTCAACTTCCAAAAGGTAATAAATATACCAAACTCAAAAGAGTCTATTTTATAGGACTACTAAACTTTAATATCTTTGAAAATGAGAGTTATATATCAAGACATCTTATCATCAATCAAGAGACACAAACACAAGATTTAGAAGATTTTGAGTTTAGTTTTATAGAGTTACCAAAGTTCAATAAAAGCTTAGATGAACTTGAGACTATCTTAGATAAATGGATATTTTTTATCAAAAATGCCAATGATTTAACACTCATTCCTCAAACTTATCAAAGTATTAAACCATTTAAAGAGGCTTTTAACATCGCTACACAAACCACTTGGAACAAACAAGAGTTAGAAGTGTATGAGTATATGGCTTTAAAAGAGTTTGATGAGATAAATGCATTGGAGACTGCTGAACGAAAAGGGGAGAAGAAGAAAGCTTATGAGATAGCAAAAAATCTATTAGATGTTTTAGATAGCAAGACAATTGCATTAAAAATAGGTTTAAGTATTGAAGAGATTGAGCAATTAAAAAACTCTTAATATAAAAGTAACATTTATTAAATATCTTGCAAAACCTAATTTGGAAGAAGTACAATAGAATAAAAAGGTAAAAAATGAATGTAAAATCCAAAACCGAAAGAATGCAAAATGTACCAAAGTAATATTTACCAATACCTAGAGACGTTAAAAGAGGAGAAACTTCTTATCTGTAATAACGATAAAGAGGCTGTGCAGGTTCGTGATGTTGCAGTTTTACTAGGTTATGATACTTTTGTTTTACCTGATTTGCGTGTGAGTGTAGGGGAGGATATGCGAGCTTATGGGGAAGATGTGCAGTTACTTTTTATAGAACTTGCAAACTACCATGCAAGTGAGAAGAAAAAACTACTTATCTCGCCTCTTCGTACGCTCTTAGTCCCTTTTCCTAAAGCAGAATTTTTTGGCTCTGAGTGTATTGAATTTGGTGATACTCTGACTATAAAAGCGTTAAAAGATAAGCTCTACCAGTGGGGGTATCACTTTGTAGATATCGCTTCACAAAGAGGAGAGGTCTCCTTTCGTGGAGATATCATAGATATTTTCCCTATAGATGCAGAAAAACCTTATCGTATCTCACTTTTTGATGAAGAGGTTGAGACGATACAGCACTATGATGAAAATACGCAAAAACGTTTGAGCGAAGAGTTGGAAGATTTTACTTTTACACCAGCATTTTTGGCTTTAAATGAAGCACAATATAATGCGTTAAAAAGCAGAACAGAAAGAAGCAGATACGATACCTTTGTTAAAGATATAGACTCATTAGGCTTATGGCATTTAGATGAGCTAGGAGAGAGTGCATTAGAGCAGTTTTCTGGAGTTTGGGCAACCTCTTTAGAAGATGAGCTTAAAGAGGTGTATGACCTTACTAAACCTCTCGTAGAAAGAGAAGCTTTTAGCTTACCTGCTATCCCTGAGGGGTATAAATACCGTGACTTAGAAGTAGTCAACCCTAACAAGTTGTTAGAGTCACATAAAGATAAAAAGATTATTATCATAGCAAAAAATGAGAGTATAGTTCGAGGAAGTGAGCTGGGTTCTTTTGCCAATATAGAGTTTGTTTATCAAGAGGGGATTGTTAACATACTTGGTAGTGAGATACTGATACTCTCACTCAACAAACCACTTAAACGAAAAAAAGTAAAAAAAGCTAGTATTATAC
>JAMOTA010000014.1 GCA_027068435.1 Sulfurovum sp. | reverse complement strand
AATGCTTCATCCACTCAAAGAAATTACACAAACTATTACAAGTGACAACGGCAAAGAGTTCGCTTATCATAAACAAGTATCCAAAGCTCTTAATACAAGTTTCTATTTTGCACATCCATACTCTTCCTGGGAGAGAGGCTTAAATGAACACATGCCCGACCGCAGGGACAAATACCCTTGGGGTACCAATGGCTTAATACGACAATATTTGCCAAAGAAAACAGACTTTACTCAAATATCTAAGGAGGAAATTATTACTATACAAGATAATCTAAATCACAGACCTAGAAAAGTACTCAATTATAGAACACCATATGAAGTATTTTTTACTGAAGTGGCTAAGAAGTTAGCTACTTAATTGAGGTGGAATTGCACTTACTATTAGAATTGGCGAAAGATTATGAGTAATTTTATTTACTCTCGATTCTAAGTGCCTCTTCATACTCCTGAGGTGTATTGACATTTATAAATGCTTTTTCATCTTTAAAGTCTATAAACTTTGTGTGTGAGACTTTGAGTAGGTGGTTTAGTCTGTGGTTGTCTTGGGTTAGGTGGGCTTTTGCTTGGGCTAGTAGGGTGCGTCTGTAGATGCCACAGAGGGGTTGTACCCCTTTGCTACTTTTAGCGATGATGGCATCATAGTTTTTAGGGTAGCTAAAGAGTTTTTCTATAATCTCTTGCGTAACAAAAGGGGTGTCTACACTTAAGATAAACACTTCATCTACATCTAATGTCTCAAATACAGAGACGATACCTACTAGTGGAGAACTCTGCGTGTAGAGATCTTTAACGATAGGAACTTTAAAGTTAAATTTGTCTTCTTTAGAGGAGAGGTAAACATGGGTAAAAAGGGTTGAGAGTTTGTGGTATTGGTACTCACTAAGGGTAGGGTAGTTTGCAAAAGGTAAGAGAGCCTTGTCTTGACCCATACGAGAACTTTTACCCCCTGCAAAAACAACGGCTGTAGAGTGTATCATGCTAGTTTTCCTTTACGTTTTTGGTGTATAAGTAGAACAAGAAATGCCATAAAGGTAATGAAGGCTTCTATGAGAAAGATTTTCTCACCATAAACTTGTCCTGAAAGAACAGCTCCTACAGAACCACCTAATCCAAAAGCGATACCTAAAAAGAATTGCTGTGCGAGTTTTTTCTGTGTATAGAGTGAAAAGATGTACGTAATAGCAGCCGTATGGTAAAGAGCAAAACTAATAGCATGAAGTGATTGTGAAGCAAAAGTAAGCGTAACAGAGTCAGGGAAGAAGTAGAGCATGAGCCATCTTAGAGATGTTACTAGTGTAGCAAACTGTAAAATATGAAGTAAATTTCTCTGTAGTAGTGGTCCTTGAAAGTAGAGCATAACAATCTCACAGATAACCCCAAAACTCCACATCCAGCTTACCATCTCAAGTGAGATACCTTGGGCTGTCTCATAAATGGTAAAGAAGTTATAGAATCCTCCAAAAGCAACTTGCATGAGAAAAATAGAAACCCAAAAAGCCCAGTATTTAGAGAGTGAGAAATGTTTGTCATCTTGTGCTGATGCGTGAGAAGTATGGTCATGCTTTACGAGGATAGCTCCAAAGATAAAAGTAAACAGTGCCATAGCACTTAGGTAGTAGAGTACTTCATACGGGGTCTGGAGTACCTTTCCTAGCCACAAAGCGATACCCATAAACCCTAAAGAACCCCAAAGGCGTACTTTCCCATAGCGACTCTTAGAGAGTGTGGCTAATGCTATGGTCTCTATGTATGGTAATGAAACACCCATAGCTGCACCAAAGAGGAGGTTTGAAAAAAGGTAAATCCAAAAACTCTCAACAGTACCGATGAAGAGTAAGCTACCTATGAAGGTAAAGAGTAGAGAGAGTAGGTAAACTTTAGGGGTTAGGGTAAGGTAGTGACGAAAGACAAAAGGCAGCACAAAACGCATAAAAGGTCCTGCTGAATAGATGATGCCTACTTCTACTGTGGAGTAGCCTAAGTCAAGAAGAGCCTTGGGTAAGAAGATAACATAAACACCTACTAGTGCAAAGTAGAAAAAGTAGTATGCTCCCAAGAGGGGAGAGAGTAGAGTAGGGGTACTAAGATTTTGGTTTAGGGTTTTCATCTGACTCTATTTTGTAAATAACTACAGTACGACTTAAAAAGTCATGAAGTGTTTTGCTATCTTTTCTGACAAACATACTGAGCCAACCAAAGGTAAAGAGTGACAGAACAGCACAGAGGTTTCTAAAAAGTGTGATAAAAAATGAAGGGGTTTCTCCTGTATTTTCATCTATGAGTGTAAGTTTGTAGGCACGGTACCCTGGGGTTTGACCTGTTTTTGCCATAAAAAGGGTTTGTGCTAAAACAAGAGGTATTAAAATATAGAGCCATCCCAATGCTTTATGCTCTGCAAAGCTCTCTCTTCCTCCCATAACAAGATAGAAGACGATATACATAATGGGCATAGCAAGCATAAAAGCATCGGTAAGAAAAGCTTTTATTTTACTTCCTTTTGATGCATAGTATCTGTTTTCCATAGTAACAGACTCTGTTTTAGATGAAATTTTATTTCTGTTTTTAGTAAACTCTTTTATACTTGACTCTTTGCCTTGCTTGATATCACGAAAACGTTTTTTTTGCATAGTTCCTCTTTTTGTTTTTTGTTTATTGTAAACCCTGTGTCATAGTAAAAATAGGCAATAACATAGCAGAGACAATGACACCTACTACTACACCAATAAATAGCATCATAAATGGTTCTAATAGTCCTAAAAGTAGCTTAAGCTTGTCCTCATTCTCTTCTGCATAGAGATGAGAAATGTTATTTAAAATTTGTGCTACTTCACTTGACTCTTCACCTAGTGCTAAAGATTGCATAAAGTTACGTTTTACTTTTACCCCTTTGGCTAGTTGCAGAGAGTTTGATAGTTTATTTCCCTCTAAGACTTTTATAGAAGCCTTTTCAAATAAATCTTTTAATCCATAGTTTGCAAATGTTGTTTTTGCAAGTTGAACCGCTTGAGCATAGGCAACACCTGATCCAAGCATCAAAGAGAGGATATATGAGAACCGTCCTAACTCATGGTTTTGTATAAGTGTTCCTAAAACAGGAGTCTTTAACAGCATCGAATCTATGATACGGTGAAAGGTATTAAGTTTTGCATAGGATAGTTTAAAAAAGAGTATAAAGAGTATAAAACCTATAATAATAGCCATATAATACGTAGTTAAAAAGTCACTTATACTTAAAACAAATTGTGTGATAGGAGGTAACTCTTGACCTGTATCTTCAAAGATTTCTGTAATTTTAGGAACAACAAATGCAATAAGAAATGAAGTCATACCAATAGCTACCGTAAAGATAATAGCAGGGTAAGTCATAGCACCTTTTACTTGCTTTTTTACTTTGTTTTGTGCAGAGAAGAAGGTTCCCATGTTGGTAAGTACTTCAACCATCTTTCCACTTTGTCCAGCGACATTTAGACTCTGAAGAAAAAAGTCTGGAAGGGCAAAAACTTTTTGTGTTTGTAGTGCAACATAGAGTGACTTTCCCTCGTCTATCATTGTTTTGAGAGAGTTGAGAAAAGAGACATACTTCTTCTCTCCATCATGCTGGTTTTCAAGAAGTTTGATTGCTGTGAGTATGGTCATTCCAGAGTTTAGGTAGGAGGAGAGTTCTTTAGAAAAAGTACTTAGTAGTTCTCCTGGCATTTGACGTTTTGAGAAGGCTTCAAGAGAGAACTCTTTTGTCTTTGAAAGGCTCTCGTAGTAGATATTTTGCGTACGAAGTTTCTGCCCTGCCTCCTCTTTAGAGTTAGCGTTGACTGTACCTTTAACCTTTTTACCTGTTTTGTCAAAACCTTTGTACTTAAAAAGCATCTGTTTCCTTGAAATATAGTATGAGTATTATAACGCTTTTAACTTTGAGCATTTTTTTAAAAGGACTCTATAGTAAAGTGATAATAAATTCCTGAGTGTTTGTCTTTTAATAGAACTTCATTGATAATAGCTGTAGGACCAGGCATATCTTTGGGTGGTTCTATTTTTATCTCTTCTGGTATAAAAATATCTCTGGTGATTTTTTTAAGCATTTCACGACTTTCAAGTTCTTTGATAGTAAACTCTTTTTCTAAAATATCATAAGCTGATTTGTTGTCTTTATGGTGGTCTAAAATTTCATGATTTAAAAACAGAGAGTCTTGGAGTGACCGTTTATTTCTCTCAGTAATATAGACGATTTGCTCATGATTATCTGAATGTATCTTTAGCACAAAAATAATAGCAAAAGAGATAATAATAACAGAGATAAGAATTTCTATAATAGTAAATGCTGGACGTAATATTTTCAATAAAAATCTCCACTGTTCGAGGCAGATTGACTCTCTCTTAACCAATAGTCTTTGGCTTCATCTACCGAAGCAAATGATTGAGGTTCTCCAAAAAAAGCAGGTAAGAAATAGGCACTCTCTTCATTTTCTAAGATGATTTGGGTTGAGCTTCCATTGTTATAGAAGTTCATTACAAGGCAAATTTTATCATCTTTATATCTTCCATACTCAAGAGCTACTAGGGCATCTTGGGCATCGATGGTATAGGCTTTTATGTTGGTTAAATCTACAGGACTTGGGTACTCTTTAAAGGTAGAAGAACCAGAACGAAGATAACACTTTTTACATTTTTTTGTACAAAGAAGTGTAGAGTTTCCATTGGTAAATTCAGAGTTTATGATACTTGCTTTGATGTTCATAGGTGTGAGTGCTTTGGGCTTTGGTTTGTCCCACTCTGCACCCTCAAACCCTAAAAAATAGACAATAGAGATAATAAGAATTACAATAAGAAGTTCTATCAGTGAGAAACCTCTGCGTAAACTACTAGTAGCTATGTTGTAATCCATCAAAGTTTTTATTTGTTACAATCACTAAATAAAATATCTTTATTGTTCTCTTCTCCACCCTCTTTTCTATCTGCAGCAAAACTGATGATTTCAAGGTCTGAACCTTTTTTAATGTAAATAAAAGGGGTCTTCCAAGAATCTTTAGGAAGTTTTTTTAAGTAAGGTTTTACACGGTAGTTAGGGTATTTATCTGCGTCAGGGTTACTTACAAGTGCTTCAAATCCCTCTTCTGTGTCTGGGTAGTTTCCGTTGTCTAGTTTAAACATGTCAAATCGTTTTTTAAGGTCATTCATCTTAAGACAAACAGTATCTCTTTTTGCTCCATCTGCTGCGTCCATAAGCCCTGGAGCAACAACAGCAACCAACCCACCAAGAATAACGATAACAATAAGTAGCTCAATAAGTGAGAACCCTAATCTTAACTTTGTCTGTTTTTTCATTTTAAAACCTTTGTTTTTAGCTATAATATCTTCTTCTTAATAAAAAGAAATTTTACTTTAATAGAGCTTTTAAATGGATGAAAAACAGTATTTTAACATAAGAGTGAAGAGTCGTCGTGGTTTTGCACTGATGATAACCCTATCTGTATTGTCAGTTATTATCGCCTTAACGATGGTACTTCTAAGTTATTTTCAAGAGGTACAAAAAGATGCTACTGAGACAAAAGCACTTATACAAGCCAATGTCTATTATGCAGATGTAATAGAAGTATTTAATACCTTTAAAAATAAGAAAACGCTATTTTCAGTACTTTATGAAACAGCTTTGCCTTTGAGAACACCAGATAATAAATTTTCTATGGTACTAAAGTGTGAAACTCTTGCTAAAGGGGTGAATATTAACTGGTTGGGGCTTAAAGTTACAAATAATATGCCTAAAAATAAAAGTCATTATGCACTACTTAAATCTACAGCGAATGAACTCTTTGAGCAGATATCTCAAGAGTATCAGATAGAAGAGCCAGATAGGCTTTATGACATGATACTAGAAGAGATAGGTGGAAAAAGAAAGTCGGTTCAAAAAGAGCAAAGCAGACTACACCAAAAAAATGGTATTATTTCATTTAAACAATTTAGTTATATAGTTAGTCGTTATCGGTATGAAGTAGATGATACTAAAGTAATGCGTGTACCATGGCAAAAGTACTTTAGTTTTTCAAATACAGCAAAAAAGATAAACATAGAGTACAGTTCAGCAGAGTTAATAGCATATTTGTTTGATATAGATCTCTCATCAGCTAGAGAATGGGTATCCTCTTTAGAAAAAAGTTCCCTGCAAAGTTTTGTTAGTGAGTATGCAGGTGTTGAGATGTATAACGAAAAGAAGTCTATTCTAAATAACAGTAAGTTTTTAGGAGAGTCAGAGTGTTTTGTAAGTTATGGGCTTATGGGCGGACAATATAGATTTAAATTTGAATATATACAGGGAGAGGCGAAACATTTTGAATTTTATGGCAAATGATAAAGAGTTACTTTTAGTTCATACCTCTATGAAACAAGTAAATATATCACATTCAGTAAACGTGATGTTAACACCACAATTTTATACGATAAAAAGAGAAACGATACCTGTACGTTGGGCATATCAAGCAAAACGTATAGCCCCTTCACTTTTTATGGGTTTACTTGATGATGGTAAAAACTATGATTATCTAGTATGGAAAGAGGACGATGAATGGGTATTTCTTGCTTATGATATAGAGAGTATAAGTAAATTCTTAGAGAAGACGGGTTTTAAGTTGTCTCAAGTTTCTAAACTCTTTTTTGCCCAAGAGTCAGCAGATGCTTTTGCTACGCCTTTAGCATTAGGAAAAGATGAAGCATTGGTTTTACTAGATAAAACGGTTGTACTTGTACCTCAAATAGCATTGGCTTCTGATGAGACGCCCTCTTTACTCTTTAACAATAGTTTTACTCCAAATAGAAATGGTGTCTCACTTCAGCAGACTTCAGGGCAGTTACTGAGTATGAAGCAAACTGTTATTTTTACGACAGTTTTTGCACTCTTTACCGTGATGTTTCTTATAGAAGGATGGCGTTATGGTAGTGGAGCAAAAGCAGGGGAACAAGAGCTTCAAGAGCTTCTTGAAGCGTATCCTGCTTTTCAAAGTTCTTATACAAGAGATAGTATTGCTCAGAAGTATAAAACAATCGAGATTGTAGAGAGAAAAAAACGTGAAACAATTAACACTTTAGCAAAAATGATTTTTAAGGGAGTTACTTTAACTTCATTTACTCTCAATAAAAATAGTATTCAGGTAGATTTTTCTTGTAGTGATGCAAAAGTGTTAAAGCGTTTAAAGGGAATGATGGAGAAAGAGAATTTTAATGTAGTCAAAGGTGTAAATAATTTAAGCCTACATGCAGAGGAGACTTTATGAGTTTACAACGTTATCAAAATGAACTTATAGTACTTTTTGTCTTTGTTTTAATGCTATTGGCTTTCTCTTATAAGCATACACAAGTAACAGTACAAGGATCAAAAGCGGTACAAATACAAAATGAGATAGTTAATTTTAAAGAGATCATCTCATTGAAAAGAGTTTGGGGAGACAAAGGTCTTACTAAAAAAGTTGGAAAACTTCAAAAACTTATATCTTCAGATAAAGTAAAATGGAGTAAAAAGAGTAAAAAGGTGACTGCTTTTTACACCAATTTAACTGGAACTGAGTTAAATAAACTAGTAACAAAGATTTTAAGTTTAGCTGTAGAGATACAAAAACTTGATATTCAAAAGAAATCATCAACCTACGATGTGGAGTTTAAATGCAAATGGTAAAAAATATCCTTTTGGTACTTTTGGTCTCTTGGTTAGCAATTATCGTCTTTATGCCTAAACAAGCGTTGTATTATAAAATGGAAGAGACTTTAGCTACTCAAGATGTAGTCTTAAATGAGACTAGCATAGAGGAGGGATTCTTCTCTTTAACTCTTCATAAGGTAAGTGTATATGTCAAAGGCATACCTGTAGCAACAGTAGAGGAGGTAAAGTTTTTTACTCTACTCTTCTTTTCTCGTTTGAGTGTAGATACACTTTTAGTAGATGACTCTTTAAAAAAGATGTTACCTACAGAACTGAACCATGCAGAGATTACCCACTCCTTAGTCTCTCCTTTAAATTTAGCTGTTCATGCTCAAGGCTCTTTCGGTGCGTTAGAGGGAAATATTGATTTAAGTACTTCTAGTGTACGTTTAGACTTTAATGAGAGTAAAAATATAGAAGTGTTAAAGTCAGAACTTAAAAAAGATGAAAAAGGGTGGTACTATGAAACATCTTTTTAGTCTTAAACGTTTAAAAAATTTGTGGTTTTTAGCGATTGTTTTAATTTGTGTAAAATTGGCATGGTTTATTATAGCCTTTTTATGGTTACCTGTAAGTGGGGTAAACTACAGGGTAGAAAAAGAGCGTAAACCTCTTTACTACAGAGTGAAGTTAAATCCAAATAAAGCACCTCCCCCTAAAAAACAGACAAAGAAAACGGTAAAAAGAGTAGTGTCTGGGAGCATTAAAGATATTATACTTTTAGGTATTTATAACGCTTCAGACATGACGGTTATTACAGTAGAACATAAAAAGAAAACAAAAGTTTTATCTAAAGGTGATGAAATTAACGGTTTTACTCTTGATAGTGCAGGTAATAATTTTGCTATATTTACTAAAGGAACAAAGAGTTATAAAGTGAAACTTTTCACAAAGAAAAGAAAAAATAGTAAAAGTACTGGAAGCATTAAAGAGGTAGCATCAGTAAAGAAAGAGAGCAAATTTTTAAAACCAGAGGGTGAAATAGTAGATGCAGGTGATCATAAAATTATAGATAGAACTCTTCTTGACCATTATGGTGAAAATGTAGATAATGTATATAAAGATATAGGGATTAAAGATATTAAAAATGGTAAAGATTTAGAGGGGTTTAGCATCTCCTTTATTCGAAGGGGGTCTCCTTTTGCCAAACTTGGTTTAAAAAGAGGTGATGTTATCAGCTCTGTAAATGGTCAAAAGATAGACAGCTATAATGCGGCATTTGGTATTTATAAAAATATTAAAGACATAGAAAACCTCTCATTGGTTATAAAAAGAGGTGAAGAAGAAATGGAGTTAGAGTATGAAGTTAATTAAAATAATCATGAGTGTTTTAATAGTGTTATCAGTTGGACTGTATGCAGAAGATGAGAAAGTAGATGTAAATTTCCGTGACCTATCTGTTAAAGATTTTATAGAGATGATTTCTAAAATTACAAAGAAAAATATTCT
>JAMOTA010000013.1 GCA_027068435.1 Sulfurovum sp. | reverse complement strand
CTCTAAGTTACTACACCGAACCCTTTTCCCAAGGCGAAAAAAGAAGCAGTGGCTTTGGCTTAGGACTCTACATCGTTCACAGTATTTTAGAAAAACTAGGCTACAAATTAGCCTACAGATACGAAGAGGGGAAAAATATTTTTATCATACAGATGCAAGAGAGTTGTAAGATTTAATCTGTAGGTTCAATTTTATCGAACCTACGGTTTTTAAATAAATTAAACCCTAACCTTTAAGTGCTTTAGCTATTAGTTCTAAGGGGTTTTTAAAGATGGTTTCTACTTTTGCGTTGTTCATTGCTTCGCTTAGTTGTACCCTACATGCTGAACACTCTGCACTTACATAGTGTGCTTTTGTCTCTTTTATCATCGCTGCTTTTGGTTTTCCTGCTGCTTCTGCGAAGTGGAACTTTTCTGTTTGCATAGTTACACCACCAAAACCACAACAACGGTCTGGATCACTCATCTCTACCATAGGGTAGTTAGGTGCTAAAAGGTTACGTGGCTGTTGATGTATGCCTTGTACTTTTTTTGCATGACAAGGGTCATGATACGTCACTGCTTCATTAAACTTTGTACCCTTATCTTTGAGTATCTGCTGCAAAGCTGTGTTGTCATCTAGCCATTGGGTAGCCATGAAAATCTTTTCACTCACTTTTTTAGCTCTAGCTTCCCACTCTGGCATGTCATGGTTTTTAAAGAAGACTTGCCAGTCATGCTTTACCATAGCAGAACATGTCGCTTCAGGTATAAGCATAGCATCACACTCATCCATAAAACTTTCAAAGTAAGCGATGTTCTTTTTTGTCATGTACTCTACAGAACTTACATCACCAGTAAAGTAAGCAGGAGCACCACAACAGAGTTGCTCTTTAGGGATAAAAATATCGATATTTAACTCTTTTAAAATCTCTACTAAACTGTCACCAATACCTGTGTAGTTGTAGTTTGCTAAACAGCCTATAAAGAGTGCTATACGTTGGTTCTTCTGCTCTTGTACGGGTGCTAGTATCTCTTCTGGGTAGGTATTTAAAAAACTCACTTTAGCCATAGAGGGAAGTAGTCTATCTTTTTTAACCATAGGTAGAGCAAACCTAGCTCTTAACCCTCTTCCTTTGTCATCGTTTGCTAAGGCACAAGTTTTAAACATGAAGCCCATTTTCATCACAAAGTCCATTATCTTACGGTGACGAAGAAGAAAGAAAAAACCTTTTTTAAACCATGCTATACCAAACTTATCGGCGATATCTGCACGTACCTCTTCTATCACCATATCAGTAGGTAAAGAGTTAGGACAGACATCTACACAAGCCGTACAGAGGAAACAACTTTCAAATATATCTTTAGCATTTTTATCTAACTCCAAATGACCTCTTTGGTATGCACCCAAAAGGTCTATAAACCCACGAGGAGAAGTCGTCTCATCTGGGTTCACTTGGTGTATAGTACAAACAGGAATACACTTTCCACATTTGATACAATCATCACTGGTTTTAGTAAAATTAAAAATATCTTCTATTTTTTTACTCATATTTCCTCTTGCATTATCTCTTTAGTATCGTATAAGGTGGGGTTACCACCGTTGATAGTATGTTGTCACTTATACCGTTTTAGAAAAACTCTTTTTACTTGCACCATACTTTTTCATGTAAGCATCAAAAGGCATAGCGATGTTACGGATAAGCAGTGTACCTGTCGTACTTACTGAGATTTTATCATCAGTGATAGTCACAAGTTCTGCATCTGTAAACTCCTCTAACGCTTGTAGTGCATCTGCAAAATAGCTTTTAAAGTCTATGTTATGTTCTTTGTCTATTCTTTTCATGTCAATAGAGAAGTTCGCCATAAGTTCCATAATAACAGACTTACGTAAAAAGTCATCATCACTTAGTACAACACCTCTCTCAAAAGGGAGTCTTCCTGCATCAAGTGCCTCTTCATAGACTTTCATATCTTTAGTATTTTGAGCGTAGTAACGCTCACCCTCACCGATGCTTGTAAGCCCTATGCCTACAAGGTTTGCACCACCTTTAGTCGTGTACCCTTGGAAGTTTCGGTGAAGTTCACCCTTCTCTATGGCTCCAAAAAGTTCATCTTCTGGTTTTGCGAAGTGATCCATTCCTACCATTTTATATCCATTACTCTCAAAAAAGTCAATAGTGTATTGAAAAATTTGTAACTTTACATCTGGTGTAGGAAGTGTAGTCTCATCAAACTTACGCATCGTTTTCATCATCCAAGGTACATGAGCATAGTTAAACACAGCTACTCTGTCAGGGTTTAGCTGAGTTGAGAGTGCGAGTGTCTTTTTAAATGTCTCTAACGTTTGGTACGGCAACCCATAAATAAAGTCTGTGTTAATAGAGTTGATACCATACTTTCTTGCCAACTCTACAGCATTTTTAGTAAGCTCTAAAGGCTGTACTCGGTGAATCTCTTTTTGTACTTTGTCATCTAAATCTTGTACCCCAAAACTGATACGGTTAAAGCCATGTTTTTGAAAAACTTTCATCTGGTCTTCATTGAAAAAACGAGGGTCTATCTCACAACTTATCTCCGCTTCACTACTCCAGTTTGGAAATTTTGACTTGATGTATGTTACTATCTCGTCAAGTTCAAATGCTTTATAAAAAGTAGGTGTACCTCCACCAAAGTGAAACTGTATCACTTCACGAGAAGTGTCAATATGTTTGGCTAAAAGATCTACCTCTTTTTTTAAGTACTCTATGTAACGGCTAAGTTTCTCCTCTTTAGAGGTAAAGACAACATTACAACCACAGAAGTAACACGCAGACCTACAAAATGGTAAATGCACATACAAAGAGAGTTTCTCTGTAGAGTTTTCCAAAAAGTCAACATAGGTATCGTATTTAAAATCATTGTTAAATTCTAGTGCGGTAGGGTAAGAGGTATATCTAGGTCCTGGTCTGGAGTATTTACTGAACTTTTCAAAATCTATTTGACTCAATGGTTTTCCTTTTATATATAGTGTAGGGTGGGTTCACCCACCAATGATATATTATTTATATCCGATGGTTGTCTAACCAAACCATAATACCCTTTTGAGCATGTAGTCTGTTTTCTGCTTCTGTAAAGATAACCTCAGCATGTTTCTCAAAAGTCTCTTCGCTTACTTCGTATCCTCTGTAAGCAGGTAAACAGTGTAAGAAAATAGCATCTTCTTTAGCCAAGTTCATGAGCGTTTCATCTACGATGTACCCATCAAAGGCTTTCATACGAACCTCTTTTTCATCTTCTTGCCCCATAGAAACCCAAGTGTCAGTAGTCACTACATCACACCCTTTAACTGCTTCTTTAGGGTCAGTACTAAAGCTAATCTTCGCACCACTCTCTTTAGCAAAGGCTAATGCCTCAGAGACGATACTTGCATCACACTCATACCCTTTAGGTGTAGCAACTCTAAGGTCAAAGCCCAGTTTAGCTGCTAGCATAAGCCATGAGTGTGTGATGTTATTACCATCACCAACGTAAGCTACAGTAGGGTTCTCTTTGCCAAACTCTAACATCGTTAGGTAGTCTGTCATTATCTGTACAGGGTGGTAAGCATCGGTAAGACCATTGACTACAGGCACTTTAGAGAACTTAGCAAACTCTTCGATTTTGGACTGTTCAAAAGTACGTATCATCACCATGTCAACCATACGGCTAATGACACGTGAAGTATCTTTCATCGGTTCACCACGCCCTAGTTGAATATCATTAGAAGAGAGAAAAAGCCCTACTCCACCCAACTGGTAGATACCTGTTTCAAAACTTACACGAGTACGTGTAGATGACTTTTCAAATATCATCCCTAATGTTTGCTTTTCCATATACGGAACAAACTTACGTTGCTTTGTCTGTTGCTTTATTTTCTGTGCTAATGTTATCATTTCTAAGATTTCATTTTTGGTAAAATCTTTAAGTGTTAAAAAGTGTCTCATTTGACTCTCCTGATATCTTAATCTCTCAAATATACATAGTATGAAGATTAAAAATTTAAAAGAGATTATTTTACCATAAAATGCTTGAAATGGGTATAAGAGAGGAATATTTAGAAGAAGAGTATAGCCTAAACGATGGCTATACTCATTTGCAAGGGTTACGCGTAAACTGACTCTTTACCATAAGCTTTTGCTAAAAGAGCATAAAAAAGTGCTCTATATTTTGTACGATTTGAACTTCCCATCGTCTGACACACTTTAGCGATAGCCGCATTTAACTCTTCATCTGAGTCTGTAAGTCCTAGTTTCTTTTGAAGAAAGTTTTTTCTTACCGTGTCAAGTTCACTACTGTCACTACACGCGATACACTCTGCATCTTTGTTATAGATAGAAGGACCTAGCCCTACTGTCACCTTAACGATAAAATCATCATCTAAACCTAAACCTAGTTTTACATTTGCCTCTGTATAAAGTGCTATCTTCTCATCTCTTTTACTCATAGTCACGCTCCTTTAATTTATTGTAAAATATTATATCACATTTATTATAATTGACAAAAACCATAAAAATGGTTACTATACATATAATTATACGTATGAAAATAAGGATATTAAAATGGTAGCATATAGAAGAGATGAGATAATATCTGCAACAGATTTAGCTAGAAATGTATCGGCTACTCTTAGTAGTATTGTAAATAATGTAAAAGAAAAAGTGGCTATTTCTAAAAATAACAAACTTGAAGCTGTACTCATAGACATAGAAGAGTACGAAAGACTTAAAAATGCCTATGAACTTATGGAGCATATAGAGATAGCAAAAATAGTGGAAGAGCGACGTAAGACTCCTAAAGAACAATATCTTGATGGGGACGAAGTACTAAAAAGCCTTGGCTTATCTTTGGATGATTAATCATGTATACATATAAATTTCACCCTAATGCCAAAAAAGAGTTAGCCAAACTCAATCACTCAGTACAGATACTCTTTACTAAAACACTTAAAAAGATTTTGAAAAGTCCCCAATTAGGTCAAGACCTTGGCAATAAAAATAATATAGACTTAACTGGTTTAAAAAAAATGTACTTTGACCATAAACGATATAGAGTTGTATATGAAATTATTGAACAAGAAATAATTATTCATATTGTTGCTATTGGGAAAAGAGATAAAATGGAAGTTTATGAAAAAGCTAGGGAGAGAAGATAACTTGACTTTTATTTTTATATAAGCTTATTCTTGTAAAATTTTGGAAAGGGTACACAGAAACGATAAAAAGGGCTAATTCTTATCGTCTTGTGAGATTAATTTCTTAATCTGTGTTCTTTTTAGCTTTCCTACAATATCTATAACTCAACCACATTAATGCGACTTTCACTACAGAAACCATAAGAGCTAGTAAATACTAGCTCCAACGCTTAGCGTAGGAGCCAAAGAAATAAACGCACCCTACAAGTTACTTCTGAAGCAATAAAGCCACTTCCTTAGCATGATAAGAGATGATAATATCTGCACCTGCACGTTTGAATGCCATCATGGTTTCCATCATGACTGCGTCGTAGTCTATGACCCCTGCTTTGGCAGCCATTTTGAGCATGGAGTACTCTCCACTTACGTTGTAGACAGCTAGTGGTAGTGTGGTGTTGTTTTTTACGTCACGGACTACATCTAAGTAAGCTAACGCTGGTTTTACCATGAGAATGTCTGCCCCTTCTGCCTCATCTGCTACACTCTCTGCTATAGCTTCGTTACGGTTAGCTGGGTTCATCTGGTAGCTTTTTCTGTCGCCTTTTCCTGGGCTACTTTCTGCTACGTCACGGAAAGGTCCATAGTAGGCTGAAGCAAACTTAGTAGAGTAGCTCATCACTGGGAGGTTTTCAAACCCTGCACCATCTAAACCACCTCTAATAGCTTGTATCATGCCGTCCATCATACCACTTGGGGCTATCATATCTACACCTGCTTTGGCGTGAACGACGGCTTGTTTAGCTAAGTTGTCTAATGTTATGTCATTATCTACTGTTTCAAGAACTGGGTCTATGACACCACAGTGTCCGTGGTCTGTGTATTCACAAAAACAGAGGTCTGTAGTCACAAACATATCTGGGTGAGCCATTTTTACAGCTCGAACTGTCTGAGCGATAATGCCGTGTTCACACATAGCGTCGCTTCCTACTGAGTCTTTTGTATCAGGGATACCAAAAAGGATGATAGAGTAAATGCCTAACTCTTTAAGCTCACTACACTCTTTGACTATCTCGTCGATGCTCATTTGAAAAACACCAGGCATAGAGCCTACTTCATCTTTGATACCTGTACCACTTCTTGCAAAAAGTGGATAGATAAAATCATTGACACTCAAATGGGTCTCTTGGAGTAAGTCTCTTAGTACTGGATTGATTCTTTTTCTTCTAAAACGTGCAAACATGCTATAACCTTAACAAATATTTTTACTTATTTTACACTAATTACCAACAATACACTATTAATTTTACTTTTTAAAAGTATAATCACAGCATGAATAATATAGATATATCCCAAATCGCTACTTTACCAACAAAATATGGAACGTTTAATATACAAGCCTTTAAAGAGGAAGAGAAAGAGCATTTAGCCATTTTCACTCAAAACATAAAAGAGATAGTTACGCCTATAGTGAGAGTACACTCTGAGTGTCTTACTGGTGATGCCTTAGGTTCTGCAAAATGTGACTGTGGAGAACAACTACAGTATGCACTTGAACTTATATCTAAAAAGGGGGGTATGATTATCTACCATAGACAAGAGGGACGCAATATCGGCTTACTCAATAAAGTCAATGCCTACGCTTTACAAGACAAAGGGTTTAACACCGTAGAAGCGAACCATCAACTAGGGTTTAAAGCCGATGAGCGTACGTACGAGGTAGTGGAGTTTATTTTAGACCATTTTGGCATTAAGAAACTACAACTACTTACAAACAACCCTGCAAAGATAGAGAGCCTATCTAACATAGAGATAGTCAAACGCATACCCATAAAAATGACCCCAAACCCACATAACGAAAACTACCTCAAAATAAAAAAAGAGCAGTTAGGGCATCTGCTGTAAGATAGATTCTTACAATGGTGTGCTAAGCCTATTTCATACAAGTTTCCATAAAGATTACGCAGCTGTTTGATGCTCTAGCATCTTAAAATCATAATTGATATGAAAGCGTAATACTTTACGAACAAGGAGAAAGATATTTTTAACTCTCTTTCAAAAAGGCTTCATAACTCCCAATAAATAATTTCATATTTACCAAGTAATATATTTTGTATTAAATGTTATTTGTTCTTGTTTAATAATATTTTTACTAAAATTCAATTCTTTAATGGGATTAGGAATAATTGTAATTTTAGGTATATCATTAAGATTACTAATTATTGATAAAATATAGTTTTCTTCATATTCAAGTGCTTTATTATATTCATTAATTGTTAATCTAATTCCACCCTTATTTTTTCTAACACCTTTTACCTCAGCTAGAAAATAATCATTATTAACTTCTACTTGAAAATCATATCCATCCCCTAATAACCTTGCATCTTCAATATGTCCACCATTAAAAATTTTTATATTATTGTAATTGTGTAAAAAATACATTTCGGCTTCTAATCCAGTTTTTTGTAATTGTTTAAATTGACTTTTAATTACAGGTTTTATTTTTATAATCTCTTGTTGTTGATAATTAAACTTGTCTTGTAAATACATTTTTACAACTTCTACATAAGAAACTACATCTAATGTACCAAATAAGGAGTCTATAAAATGTTTACGATGAATATAGGTATCTCCTTTTTGCCACCATCCTTTTCTTCCATTATCAAAAAAAGGGTCAAATAAATCTTGTCGATTTTTTATAACACTCCCAGTTTCTGCAATACCCCATTCAACCATTGCAGTATAAAAACTTGTTTTTGTTTTAAAGCCGAAGTGTTGAATAAATAAATTGTTATATTTGGACAATCCATAACCTATTAAATTTAATATTTCATAGTTTTCATGTTTATTTGTTTTTTTCATTACTTTTTATCCTAAAACATATCTAATATCAATTAAAAGATTATGCTTATTAGCTTTTCCTTTTTATCTGTTTCTAAATAATAGCCTGTTACCCTACAAAAGCACTTTAGAAGCTACAGCACACGCTGCACTTTCACTCTTTAGTACTAAATGGGTGTTTAGTCCTACTATGTGTTCTGTGTCAAAAAGGGCTACCTCTTCTTCGTGAAATCCACCTTCACACCCTATGACTACAGTATCGGTTTTAAGTGATGAGCCTATCTTGTTTGGCGAGAAGTTTAGCATCATACTTTGTGGGTTTTGTGTTAAGAAGGTTTCTAAGTTATCTGCCATCTCTAGCTTCATCATCTGACTTCTTCCAGACTGTTGAGAGGAGTTAAGAAGTATTTTTTCTAAACGCTTAAAGTCTATTTTAAAACTTTTTTGAGAGCGTTTACAGTAGATAAAGGTGATTTTATCTACCCCTATTTCATTGAGTGAGGTGATGACTTTTTCTACACTTTTAGGGTCTATGACACACCAACCAAGATGTAAAGCTTTATCTGCTTTTACCTCTAAAGTTTGACGCTCTTGAAGTTCAAGCATGAGAGATTTTTTATCTAAGTAGGTTATGAGGTAACGGTAAAGAAAGCCATCTTCTAAGTTACGAAGATAGAGGGTATCTTCAACTTTGTGTCTACGTACTTTAAAGATGTAACGATGCTCATCGCCTGTAAGTGTAAGCTGTTGTTTACTGGCTTCCTTGTGGTAAAGATATAACATGTATAAACCTTATATTGCTAAGATACCTTTTGCTTTGAGTACCATGAGTACAACCATTACTGCTATAAGTACTATCTGCACAGCAGATATTTTAAGGAAAGCCCCTTTAAGTAGCTTATGTGTATCGGGGTTTGCTATTTTTGCTATTTTGATAAGTTTGTATTTTTTAATCTCTATATACATTAAAGCAGCCCAGATAACTATCATGATAACAATACTCACGCTTATACCAAACTCACCCATAACCATAACCACAAGTCCTGTAAAGGCTATCATAGTTGCGATAGCTTGAAAGATCATCGTATAGATAAAACTTGCTTTTCTAAAACCTAGAGGTTTTTTTGCTGTTACAAAAGGAATCGTTATCCCAAGAACTAAAAAACCTAAAAAAATCTTCACTAAAATTGAGTGTGTTGCCAATATCTGTTCTATCATTTGAACTCCTTTAAAAGCGAATTATACTCTATTTTGTTATAATCCTTATAATTCAAATACAAAGGCTTATTATGGTCGCATCTATCAGCGAAGCATTAGATATTATTTATAAAAATGTAACCCCTTTAACTACAGAAATCGTCCCTGTTGAACTTGCTTTAGGTCGTGTTATGGCAGAAGATGCCACAGCTACTTTTGACCTTCCACGGTTTGACAACTCTGCCATGGATGGGTACGCTGTTAAGTACAACGATGCCAATACCACCGTAGTCTGCAATGAAGTCATTTACGCTGGAGATAATCCAACGATGACCTTAGAGCCTAAAACGGCTATTAAGATAATGACAGGGGCACCTATTCCTAAGGGGTGTGAAGCGATAGTTCCTATTGAGCATGTGAGCTTAGAAGGTAACCTTATCAGCCTCTCCTCTTTTGAGTTACATGCTCACATTAGACGAGCAGGTGAAGACGTAAAGTCAGGTACTATTTATTTGGAAAAAGGGGAGCGTGTTACGGCGTACAGTATTGCCCTTCTTGTGAGTCAAGGGGTTACACATCTTACTGTCTATCGTAAAGTGAAAGTTGCTGTTTTTGGGACAGGTGATGAACTACGTCCTCACTTTGAGAAAATCAAACCCCACCAACTTTACAACTCCAATACCCCTATGTTTCTCTCTCGTGCCTCTGAACTTGGGTGTGAGATACGCTACATCCCAAGTAGTGGCGACACCATAGAGTCTTTAGAGCGTACCATAACCTCTGCTCTTGATGCAGATATTATTATCACTTCTGGGGGTGTAAGTGTAGGAGATAAAGACTTTACAAAAGAGGCATTTAGCAACCTAGGGATGAAAACCTACTTTAACAAGATAGACATAAAGCCTGGTAAACCTACAGGCTTTGGAAAAATAGGCAATACCACGGTGATTAACCTACCAGGTAACCCTTTAGCCTCCATGGTAAACTATGAAATCTTCATACGTGCTATTATTCGTAAAATGTCAGGAGTCAACGCTTTTTATCATGGCATTATAGAAACAGAGATAAAAGAGGATTTCAGACTAAGAAAAGGGAAATACACCGTAAAACTAGGAAGTTTTGATGGTAAGTCATTTATGCCTCTTGAAGCACAACTCCCAGGAATGGTATCGCCTATGCAAAAGGCTGATGGGATGATTATTATACCACCTGATGTTGACACTCTTCAAAAAGGAACAAAAGTAAAAATGCTCCCCATACTCTGGGAACTCACCTCTAAAGTAGAAGAAGATTTGTTTAGCTGTTAACACAAAAGGCGAATGCTAAACCTTTTGTGGGTTTGTTATGGGGGAGGAGGTTAAGAGCTTCTCCCAAAAGTTACTGTCACTCCACTCACTCTGCACTTGAGTTGAGAAAATAATATCTTCAAGTGCTATCTTACCCATAAGTTCACTGTGTGCATCTTCTTTGAAACCTTGAGCATACCCTGTATCTGTTTCATGAACGATAACACTATGTAGCGTTACCTCTCTTTCACCATTGTTCATCTTTGTACACAACAATACACGCTCTACTAAAAGGTAAATCACTCGTGAGAACTGTTCAGCAGAGGGAGAGACGGGAAGCTCTACCCATCTCTTACTGTGACACTTCATAGCATCAGTATAGGCTTTGTCATCTCTGTTCCACCATGTGACTCCATGGTCAAAAGCATCTATTAACTCTTTGATAGAACGTTTCATCAAACCAAAATCATATACCATTTGACCATTATCAAGATAGTTAGACTCTAGTAGTATCTCTACCTTATAGGAGTGTCCATGTATGTTTTCACTACAACGCTGAGTAGAACAGCCTCGAACGATATGTGCATTTTCAAATTTAAAAAGTTTTCGTATTATCATAGAGTGATTTTAACCAATATAACTTAAGGTATGCTCGGGGCATCTACCTCTTCACCTAAAAAAGCATAACTCTTACCTATGCGTGCTACTGGACTAAAAGAGATACTCAAGCGTTCTTTATCTGTTATGACTGCATCATCTACAAAAATCTCATGAACATTAAGCACTAGAGGAATCGTACTGCCTCCACCCAAATCTATCTCTTGGTTTAGTGTACAAAAATAGGCACTAGGTACCCCTTTTATCATGGGAGGGTAGCCCTCTGCTAATACTTCTGTCTCTATCTGAAATACTTCTGCTTCACTTTGCTCTTTATCTAACCCTTTAGAGGAGAGATGCATCTTCTCTAAGTCAGATGCTTCTACCATACAAATGGTACATTTTTGATACTTACGAATATTTGCTAAGGTATCTTTAGGTGTTCCATCTGCTTTATGTCCTACAGAGATAAGTACCGATGCAGGCTCAGAAGATAGACCTATAAAGTAAGAAAATGGTGCGATATTCACTACCCCTTCATCTTCTGTTACTACCCACGCGATAGGACGTGGGAGAATCGTTTGTGCCATCAACTTATAGGTCTCATTTACGCTCTTATCTTTGTCTAAATTAAATCTCATGTTTTACCTTCCATACTTTAGGTTGATTAATAGCACCTAAGTTTTCTATCCACTCTTTTAGTGTTTCTAGTTCCTCTTGTGAAAACTTATCTTTATACGCAGGCATCATCATATGGTTAAAATCTTTCCATTTATTTTTACTTCCATTTTGGATAACCTCTATAATTTGTCTCTCTTGGCTTGCACCAATATGTGTAAATGATGGACCCACTTTATCTTTATCTTTATCATGACAGTTAAGACAACCTTTGCTAATTAAGAGTTGTTGTGCTTTAGGTAGGGCATCAAATGCAGATTTTTTTTGCATCTGTGCTAAAAACTTCTGCTGATCATAAAAATCATACATATACCACCCTATAGCTTCTAACTCATCTTTTGTCACATTACCTTTTTGTGAAGGCATTACCCCATAACTCTCCAAACTATCTTTATCACAATACGATTTCTCTGCACTAGGGTTAATCACATAATCTTGAATAAAAGGAATCATCTTATTCTCTGCATCATCACGATTTTTTATATGCATAAAATCTTTAAGATGAAAGGAAACTGCCATCATAGGAGGAGCTTTTTCATCTTCATATGTGCTTGGAGGCATCGCAAGATTATGACACATCACACACTTTTCTTTAATAAGCATACCCCCATTTAGTTGCTCTTTGTGTTTATCTTGCATACATCCAGTCAATAGTAACACCATCATAATCCATACACTATACTGCATATCTTCTCCTTAAAACAATTCTTTTACTCTATTTAATAAACCCTTTTTTTCAGTAGGGAGACTCTCTTCTTTTATCTTATCTGATTTATAATATGATTCAGGCAGTGCATTCTCTTGACTACCATCTACATTTACTACTTGTAATTCAGGGTGGATTAGTTCTCTTAATCTTTTTTGTACTACCATTTTAGTAGTCATAAGACTCATTGAGCAACCATGACACGCTCCTGTTAAAAGAATATAGACTATACCGCTATTAGTACCAAGTAGTTCAATACTCCCTCCATGTGAATTTACATACTCATTTACTGTAGGTAAATGATGCTCTACTGCTTCATATATCTCTTGATCTGAAAATGTCATTAATAATCCTTTATTATAAAAACAATAATCTAATATAATACTATTTTGCTTAAATAAGACTAAAATTGTCCTAATTTAACAAAGCGTTCATCTGAACGTTTTATTGAGACTTCATCTTTAGTTGATGTCATCCATCCTGAGCGTACATCACCTTCAACTTTATCAAAATTTTCAATATAGGGCTTTATATCTAATAAAGGTGTACCATCTAAGATATCTACACCTTTTATCGTTACTATATTCTCTTCAACTTTTACTAGCTCAACTACAGAAAGCCCTAAACTATTGGGATGCATAGGTGTTCTTGTTGAAAAGACTCCTCTTGAGGTATCTGTTTTGTCATTAAAAGGTACCACACTAAGTTTTGGCTCTTTTATTTTATGAAAATAGTAAATTAGATACACATGGCTAAATCCATCAAGATCTTTTAGCCCCTCTACATAAGATAAATCAAACTCTATCGTTGCAAAAACCTCTTTTGCACCTTTAGGTTGCACAGGCATATCTACCAAATCACAAAAAGGTGAACATATCTTAGCAATAGGCTTTAAAGTTATACTCTTCTCCATATTCACTCCTTAAAATAAGGAGTATATTACTCCTATTCAAATATAATTTTCCTTATAAAATAGTAATACTTATATTTTTAATTACTTTAACTTATCAAGGATATATTATGTCTAGCTATCTACTCTATGGTACTCTTGCTTTTTTTCTCTCTATTCTTTTCTCTATGGGAGGTGCTGGAGCGGGTGTAGCACTTATTCCTATCTTAAATCTATTGGGACTTGACTTTACTGTTGCTAAAGCAGTGGGGCTTTTTGCAGGGGCTTCTACTACTATTACCTCTAGTATTATGAATCTCAAACGCAAAGTAGTTGATTTTAAATTTGTACTTCCAATAGCATCAATGATGATGTTATTTGCACCCTTAGGAGCATACAGTAGTCAATTTATTGATGAGGAGACTGTAAAATTTGGCTTTATGTTAATGCTTTTTTATAGTGCAAGTATGATGATGTTTTCTAAGAAAAAAGCTCTAATTAAAACACAAAGTAAAGCGGTACTCTTTACAGTGGGTATAGTAGTTGGTTTCATAGCAGGACTTCTAGGTGTAGGAGGAGGAAATATCTTAATCCCTCTTTTAGTTTTACTAGGCTTTGAGCCTAAAAAAGTAGCCATTACAGTAAGTTTTGTTGTCCCTTTTTCAGCATTGGGTTCTTTCTTTACTTATGCTAGTTATGTCCCTTTAGACTGGATACTCTTAGCTATTATCTCTGTATCTGCTATTATAGGTGGGTATATAGGAAACTACTTAATGCACTTTAAACTCAAACAACAACACATTAAAAAACTAATGGCTGTAATTTTATATATGCTTGCACTTAAACTGCTGTACCATTTTATTTTAAAATGAGACCATAACACAAATTTCTCCCAAGATAGTTTACTTTTCTACAAATTAACTGTTACCATAGTGTCAAGCCTCACCACATTATACTATTTTAGGAGTTGTTTCAAACATCTCCACTCAAAAGAGACCATAGGTACTTTGGTACGATAAATCTCATACTCTTTACTAAATTTCATTTTGACCTCTTGCTCTTCAAAGATAATAACCATTATGATAATAAACAGCATCTCCAAAGGGGCAACCATACTAATAAAAGTTGGACTTCCAATCAACAATGCCCATCCTAAAGGCAGTAGTGTTAACCCAAAAAGCATAGGATGACGCATACAAGCATAGATTCCTGTTGTAACTAATTTATTGGTTTCTAGTCGAGGGATGTTACCCACACGACCTTTTGTCAACTCTTTTCCTCCATTAGCAGAGGCTCGAAAAGCCAAAAATATTATGATTACCCCCAATACGGATGACAGTAGATGAAAAGAGATACTTTGGAAATATTGATTGGATAAGTCTTGAATAATACTGTACCACGCACCTCCAAAAAGCATCAATAGCCATAAAAAAATTCGAATAACAACCGATATAGAGGTGTTTATCTTCATTATTACTCCTTTTGTATAATTTAAAATTATATATATTATAACTTAAACTATTGACACAAAAGATTCTTTTTGCTACAATACGAACATATGTGCATATATAGGATATAAAATGAACAGGTTAGGGAGAAAAAGAAAAGAGAGAAATATTAATGCTGACCACTCCAAGGTCTGTTTTAAACCTTGTGGCATACGAGCCAATCAGCTTGAGCATATTATCCTTTATGAGGATGAAATGGAAGCGATACGATTGGCAGATTTTGAATCTCTCTACCAACAAGAGTCAGCTGATAAGATGAGAATTTCTAGAACCACATTTTCAAGATTGCTGGAGTCTGCTAGAAAAAAAGTAGCTGATGCTCTGCTTCATCAAAAAGCTATTAAAATAGAAAAACGAAACAGTTAAAAGGATAAAAAATGAAACTTGCAATACCCGTAAAAATGAACAAAGAAAATCCAGCCATTGCACCTCTATTTGGAAAAGCCAAATGGTTTGCAATTATCAAAGATGGAGAAGTTATGATTATTCCAAATAATCAATCAGGGGGACAAGCTGTTATTGAATGGCTTTATGAGATGAAAGTAGATGCTCTATTAATCCAAGAGATGGGGATTAACCCTTATGAAAAAGTTAAAGAGCATGGAAGTATGGCTCTTTATCATACAGGATTTGAGCGTATTTTACTCAAGAGTGTACTAGAGAAGTTTGAAAATAATGAACTTATGATTTTAGATGATACCAATATGGATGAAATTATTAAACATCATGAAAAACGACATCCTCATGATGATTCACATTTGGAAAAGTAAAAATTAATCAGTAAAAAAGGGGTAATTCTTACCCCTTAACCCCATCAGCTCTAGGAGCAACCAACCACCCAAAGTATCGCCAAATATAGATAATAAATGGCATACTCAGGATAGAAAGCAACCATGGTACGAAGTAGCGTTGCTAAAAGAATAAACCCAATACTCAAACATATCGACTTAATTAAAAATTTGGTTGCATAATTTTTAATTAAATCTAAACACATCAATATATCTTGATATAAGCCTATAATAGATACAATTCAAAAAACAAAAAGAGAGAACTGATGAATAAAAAAGTATTGATACTCTGCACAGGTAACTCATGTCGTAGCATTATTGCTGAAGCATTGATTAACGCTCAACTAGAAAACATTAGAGCTTATAGTTCAGGTGTCAATCCTAGTGGTCTAATTAATCCAAATGCCAAAAAAGTTTTAGAGACACATCATGTGTGGAATGAGAGTTATCACTCTAAAACACTTGATACTTTAGAAGATATTGAGTTTGATTTGGTCGTTACTGTTTGTGACCATGCAAAAGAGAGTTGCCCTACTTTTTCAAAACCCGTCCCTACTATTCATATCGGTTTTGATGACCCAGATAGGAAAGAGTATGAAGCTTTTGAAGCAACCTATAAAGAGATAGAACAGAGACTTCTACCAAAAGTAAAAGATATACTTTCAAATAAGAAACAAGCTAAAGAATTAAAAGGAAAACCAATGAACAAAAACGTATTTAAAACAACCCAAGGTGTAAAAATCAACTTCACAGGAGCAGTGAAAAAACAGCAGATTATGCAAATGGTCGAAAATTGTGCCACTGGTTCATGTGCTTGTATGTCCGATGAGACCAAGAAAAAAATGACCAATATGGAAGTAGAGGGGAAAGATGGCAACATTGAGCTTAAACTTACAGGAGACATTAGCAAAGAGGAGATAGAATCAGCACTTGCTCGTTCTACTGTTTTAAATAATCCAAAAAAATAATGGATATTTTTTTAAAAACCATCGGCTCAATCAACGATGAGACTCGCCTACGCATTTTAAATTTTATTAACCTTCATGAAGAGGTGTGCGTTTGTGATGTAGAGAACGCTTTTGGCATGATTCAGTCTCGTATCTCTCGTCATCTAAAAATCTTAAAAGATGGAGGTTTTCTAAAGGTAGAAAGAGAGGGGCGTTGGGCTTTTTACTCCATACGCTCTCCTTTAGATAGCTTTCGTCAATCCATCTTAGAAGAGATAAAACATCTCAAACTCAACACTCCAGCACTAAAAAAAGGATGCAGCAGTGTTGTTAGAGAGTAATCCATCTCTCTTATCTATAGTACCTTTTAGGTCACTATAGTCATGGAAGAGTTTCTAATAAACAGTGTCCAAAACTATGGACTCTATGCTATTTTTGCCTCGTTTGCCATAGGTGTGTTGACCTCGTTAGCTCCTTGTTCTATTGTGACGCTTCCTCTGCTTGTGGGGAGTGCCATTTGGTAAAATGAAGATCCATTTGGATTTAGGAGTTTCATCCATTCTTCACAAAATGTGAAAGAGTATCAACCTTTAGAAAAGAAACGTTTTATTGTTAGATTTGGGTATCTATTTTAACTATAAATAAGAAATATTTTGTAAAAACTATACCCCTTGAGTAGTGTCAAAAACGCGGATATGTAATCTATCACTATATCTAAAATTGTGTTTCATACAAAACTCAAATACTGCTCTATCATTTCTCCAAATCGTATCTCGACTCTCACCAACAGGCATACAAAAAACGTCTAATTTAGGTAAGATTTCTCTAAGCTTATTAATCTCATCTATGGCTGTTGTCTCTACAAGTTTTTTGTCTATGGTAAACTTTAAAAATGCCTCTTTTGCATAAGCTTGTATGTTTTTCAACGCTTGAGGAATAATACGTTTCTCTTTAGGCTCTCCAGAGTTTTCTAGCTTAATAGAGAGTGCAAATACACAAGATTTATAGGCAGGGTATGCATCAAAATTCATCTCAATAGTCCCATTGGTCTCAAAGGTTATCTGAACACCTTCTTCTACAAGCCATGACACAACCTCATAAAATACTCTGTTGCTATAGTACATAAGTGGCTCTCCACCTGTTATAACCATGTGAGGCTTGTACCCTAGTTTTTTAAATTCACTATCAAGAGTACCTATAAGTGATTGACTCTCTTCTACTTTTATCCATGACTTTACATAGGTACTATCTACTGCAAAATAGGTATCACAGCCGTAGCGTACTTCTCCATCCACTTCATACTTTGCACCAAAACCTGAACAGGTGAGGTTGCATCCACCTGTACGGATAAAGTAAGAGGGTACACCTGCATATTTCCCTTCGCCTTGTATAGAAAAAAACTGTTCAGTAAGGTAAAACATTAGCCGCCAGTCTCATAAAATGCACGCGTTGAAACCTCTTGACCCTCTTCTAGTTCACCCTCTATCCAACGGTTCTCTTTAGGTTTATCTTTTAATACTTGAGCCAAGACATCAGCTGCACCTTGTATATCTCCTTTTTTTACAGAAGAGGCGATACTTAATGCTTCATCAAAATAGAGACAAGGGATAAGATTACCCTCAGCAGTAAGTCTGATACGGTTACAGTTTTCACAAAAGTCATGCTTATGTGGGTCTATAAGTCCAAACTCATAACCATTATCTAAAACATAGTTAAAAGATGGACTTGCACCCTCACGTCCTAGTGCTTTTATGGTGTGACGTTCTTTAACTTTTTCTAGGATTTCACGTCCATGCATACCTTCTATTGATTTACTAGCATGTGAATTTTCCATATACTCGATAAAACGTACTTTAATCTTACGTTCTATACAGTAATCAATAATATCTAAAATTTCATCATCATTAATACCTTTCATCGGTACCATGTTAATCTTAACACCTAAGCCTACTTCAAGAGCTTTATCTATTCCTAAGAGAACTTGTGCCAAGACATCTTTTTGTGCTATATGATGTGCTACTTTAGGTTTAAGAGAATCAAGAGAGATATTGACTCTTTTCAGCCCTGCATCTTTAAGCTTTTGTGCTGTTTGAGGAAGTAAGAAGGCATTGGTTGTTAAAGCCAAATCAACATCTGGTTGATAGTCATTTATCATCTTGATAAAAGTATCTAAACCCTCTCTTAAAAGTGGTTCTCCACCTGTAATACGGATTTTGTTTACCCCCTCATCCATAGCAACTTTCATAAAAAGGAATAACTCTTCAAAAGAGAGTAAGTTCTCTTTAGGTACCCATGAAAAAGGTTTTTCAGGCATGCAGTATTGGCATCTAAAATTACAACGTTCTGTAACAGAAACCCGTAAGTAGTTAACGGTTCTACCGTGTCCATCTATAAGCATAATAATCCATATAATAAATTTCTCTTAGAGTATCGAAATGTAGATAAAAATATGATGATGTATATCAAAAAAGTGAAGTATTTAATTGTAGTAAATGAAGAAGCTAAATACTGAGTCATAAAACTCAATATTTAGCTAAGTGAAAAAGGAGCAAAGCTCCCCTAAGTCATGCTAGTGATGACCCTTCCACATTGATTTTTTCCATAAGAATGCTAAACCTGTAAAGACAAAGAAGAAAAGTAAAACTTTTGGTCCAAGTTCTTCACGAGCAGGTTTGCTAGGATCTCCTACCTCTTCAAGATATGTTTTAACTTTCTCATACCCTTCGTGTGTAAGACCTGTTCTAGGCATAGATGTACCTAAAAGCTGTCCTTGTGGATTTTCAACAAATGTCTCCATAAAGTGGTGACCTCTTGCTCTAATAATGATAGAGAGATCTGGAGGTAATTTACCCATATATGCTTTAACAGCATCTTGCTCTTCAATTACCTTAATTTTATGTGCCAATTCATCTTTTTTATATTTAAATGTTGGTGTATCACCAAGTTGTGAAGTTTTAGCATAACGCATTGCGTGACATCTACCACAAGCTTCCGAGAATGCTTCTTTAGTAGTTACTTCACCTGCTTTTTTAGCCATGATGTATGCAACAACATCAGCAATTTGCTGATCATCACTCATCATCATTTTAATACTACCCATTGGGTGAGTTGTAGTATCTGCATACTTATGATCTACATTTGATGCCATTGCTGGATCTTTAATAAGAGCAATAAGATAGTTTTTATCGTACAACGCACCAGCATGATCAAGTGCAGGTGGAATTACTCCACCCATATTGATAGGCAAACCAGTGTGACATCCCATACATGTTGCAAAAGCTGTTTCACCAGCAGCAACATTACCTTTGATTTTAGCTACTTTAGCTACATCTGTCCAAAAAGCTTTCTTTTTGGCAGCTCTTTTTTCATCTTTTGCTGCTTCAGCTTCTTCTATATCTGCTGCACCTGTGTAAACAAAGTTATTACTTTCTATATGCTTGTGCATTTGAGAGTGAGCAAATGGTTCAACACCCCAATAGAGTACTAGAGTAAAGATAGCTACAATTCCAAATATTTTTAATTCTTTCATTCTCTACTCCTTATAGTTTTTTTTCTGATTTAGTGATAAATGGTAATGCTATCCATAATACAAAGAATAGAACAGCTGAAATTAATCCAATAGTAGCAAATAGTGCATCTGTTGGAGGTAATTTACCCATAAATGTTAAGACAATTACATCAATTAGCATTGCCCAGAACCAGTATTTAAATAATCCTCTTCTACTTGCAGGAGCCACGTTTGGACTTCTATCTAAGAATGGAAGCATAAAGAAAATTACTTGAGCGATAGCAAATGCAATCAAACCAAGGTCTTTAGAGAATGGTCTTAGGATTTCATAACTCCATAAGAAATACCACTCAGGGTAAATATGTGCAGGTGTTTTAAGTCCATCTGCTGGGTCAAAGTTCACTGGATCCATTGCAAATTCAAAGTGGTAGAATACCAAATAGAAGAACAAGAGGAAATAAACACCCATTACAAATACATCTTTAGACAAGAATACTGGAGAGAATGGAATAACTTTAGACTCTTTTACTTTTCCTGCTTTGTAAAGCTCTGCAGATTCAGCATAATCAAACTCTTCACCCTCTTGATTATTAACATGTGGGATTCTTAGTGTACCAAAGTGAAGTACGATAAGACCAATAATTGCTAAAGGAAGCAGTAATACATGTAACATAAAGAATCTAGTTAAAAATGCATCTGCAGGAACGTAATCCCCTCTAATCCACTCAACAAGACCATACGCTTCTAATGAACCACCAGAGAATAAGTTAGTAATAACCATACCAGCCCAGTAAGACATTTGTCCCCAAGGTAACATATATCCAGAGAAAGCTTCTGCTGAGAATGCAACAAAAAGTCCCATTCCAGATAACCAGATAAGCTCTCTACCTTTTTTATATGAACCGTAGTAGATACCTGTAAACATATGAATATAGATAATCAAAAAGACCAATGATGCACCTACACCGTGAATATGTCTCCATAACCAACCGTAACCTACTTCACTCATGATTGTATAGTTTACTGAGTCAAACGCTAAATTAGTATCTGGCTTGTAGTACATAAGTAAGAAAATACCTGAAACTAAAAGCATACCAAATGTTGCTGCCAACACCATACCCATAGCCCATAGGAAGTTAATATCTTTTGGAATCCAATACTCAGTTTGCATTACTTTTTTAAGAGTATTAACTGCTAAACGTTGATCCAACCACTCATTGAGGTTTTTTGCTTTTTCAAAATGTGCCATATTATCCCCCTTATACCGTTAGACCGTCGTCTAGCATTTTTTTATACTCAGGACCTGCTTCGCCTAGTACAAGCTTTGTTCCATCTACTTTAAATGGTGGAATCTCTAATGGACTTGGTGGAGGACCAAAAATCTGGTGTCCACTTGCATCGAACTCTCCCCCATGACATGCACATTTAAATTTATGATCATTTGGTATATATGCAGGAATACATCCTAAGTGTGTACAAAGACCGATAGAAACATGAAAGTGATCTTTACCAACTATTACATCTCTAGGATCCGTTTTCATATCTTTTGATTTTTTCAAAACAAAGATAGGTTTACCTCTCCATTTTTCTACATTTAGCACATTCTCTTGTGCCCCACTTAAATCAACCGTTGTAAAACCAGCAGCTTTTACACTTGGCAATGGATCCCAGCTACGTTTCATTGCATATAATGCAGGTATACCACCTACAATAGCTGTGAAACCACCAAGAGCCATACCTATAAAGTCTCTACGACCTTTTACGTCTTTTCCCATACCTATTTCCTTCCTTAATTATAGTTTTAAGCGCCCTATTATAGGGGATTTGTACTTAAATTAGGATTTGGATAAAACAAACTCTCATACCCATAATTGATTGTTACACTAAGTAAATTAGGACAATTTTTATCTTATTAAGAATATTTTAATCTTATAATATTTATAACATTTCTATAATTTTTTTACTATCAAGATATTCTAAACCTCTTTTTAAAAGTGTTTTTTCCTCTTTTAAAGATTTTTTTACCTCATCTATATTAAAATCATTAACAACTGTAATATCATACGATTTAAGAAGCTCAACAGGGTAAAAATCATTTTTATCTACTTGCAAGTAAATGACTTTACATCCACTAGCTTTTGCCTCTAATGCTGTTTGTGCTGAAGCAGTAACCACATGACTACTACTTTTTATAACTGTTTCATACTCTTCAGGTTCATGAAGTATTGAGAAAAGTTTACCTAAGGCATCTTCATATTTAACAAAAAAGTAATTTCCTAATAGTAACTCCATATTGAATGATTTGAAAAATGCTTCATTATTTAAAATCACTTTATTATAGTCTGCATCATTCAAAAAGAAAAGCACTCGTTCTTCTTTTTCTATCTGTTCAGAATACATGTCATCAATAATAACTGCACTTAAACAACTCTCCTCTTTACAATCTACCTTAAATAAAACTTCACCATGCACAGATGTATCATCTTTTGCTACTTCAAAACGCCAAACATTTTTAAAGTCCTCACAGTACTTTACCAATCGTCCATGGTCATTTTCAGGAGAATCAATAATAATGCTATCTCCAAACTGAGCAATAGCATCTATATCTTGTATCGTCTCTATAGTAATATACTCTTTTACGCCCAACTCTTTAGCTGCTAATCCTGCACGAAAGTCATTGACTAAAAGTTGTGCTTTTACACCACTATGACTAAGTTTATTTAACAAAGCAGCCCCACGTTTTACTCTATCTAACCCTATCTTGTGTCCTGAGTTCGCATAATAAAATAACATTTATCTTTTTCCTTTTTGTGCCATCTTAATATGGACATGAACTATCTCTAACGCAGCAGGGGTTACTCCTGATATTTGAGAGGCACTAAAGAGTGTAGGTGGTGTAGCAATTTCGAGTTTTTCGATAATCTCATTACTCAATCCAGAGATATTTTTATAAACAAAATTTTGTGGTATTTTGATTTTAAGCATATCATCCATTTTAAGTATCTGCTGTTGTTGCTTCTCTATATAACGGCTATATTTTGCCTCTACAAGTATCTGCTCCATCACTTCATCATCGTATTTATCAAAGTCTGGTAAGAGTGTTACTAACTTTTCTCTGTTAAAGTCTCCACGTCCGATGACATCTAGCCAACAGGTTCTGTCATTGATTTTTACTGCACCTATAGATGCCAATTTAACTAAAAACTCTTTTGTAGGGGTTACATGATTCACTCTCATATAGTCTAACGCCTCTTCAAGTGCTATTTTCTTCTTTCTAAACTGTTTCATATACTCTGCATCTAAAAGTCCTAACTCTTCGGCGTAGTGTGAGAGTCTCATATCTGCATTGTCTTCACGTAAAAGCAGTCTATACTCTGCACGTGAGGTAAACATACGATATGGCTCTTTTGTACCCTTGGTTACTAAGTCATCTATAAGTACCCCTATATATGCTTCATCACGTCGAAGTATAAAAGGCTCTTTTTCTTGTATGCTTAGTGCTGCGTTTATCCCTGCCATAAGCCCTTGAGCTGCTGCCTCTTCGTAACCTGTAGTACCGTTGATTTGTCCTGCACAGTAGAGTCCTTTAACCTTTTTTGTCTCTAAGGTATGTCTCAACTCTGTAGGCTGTACATAATCATATTCAATAGCATAACCATAACGAACTATCTTTGCATTTTCCATACCTTCAACTGACTGCACCATCTCTAGCTGTACATCTGTAGGTAAAGAGGTACTCATACCATTGATATAATACTCTGTCTCATCTATAGTCTGAGGTTCAACAAATATTTGATGTCTTGGTCTATCTCTAAATCTATTTATCTTATCTTCTATACTAGGGCAATAGCGTGGTCCTACCCCTTCTATCTGCCCAGAAAAGAGTGGTGCTCTGTCAAAGTTACTCTCTATTATCTTGTGAGTAGTCTCATTGGTATACGTTACATAACAAGGGAGTTGCGTAGGCTTAAACGTTTTTTTATCGGTTCTAAATGAAAAAGGTGGAGGAGGCATGTCACCAGGTTGTACTTCCATCACCGATATATCTACAGATTTTGCATCTATTCTTGCACAAGTACCTGTTTTTAAACGCCCTATCTCTAAACCAAGCCCTTTTAAATACTCTGCAAGTTCTAAAGAGGCAAACTCTCCTTGTCTTCCAGCAGTTTGCTTTTTATCACCTATGTGTATCAGTCCATTCAGAAATGTACCTGCGGTAATAATCACTTTAGGAGCATGGTAAGTGTTACCTAGTTCTGTTGTAACTCCACGGACTACACCCTCTTCTATTACCAGTCCATCTGCTATCTCTTGCTTTACATCTAAGTTAGGGGTATTTAAAACTACATTACGCATATAGATACGATACGCATCCATATCTATCTGTGCTCGTGTACCTCTTACTGCGGGACCTTTAGAGGCGTTAAGTGTACGAAATTGTATCCCTGTTTTATCTGTACAAAGACCCATCTCACCACCAAGAGCATCTACTTCACGTACTAAGTGACCTTTTGCAAGTCCCCCTATGGCAGGGTTACAACTTGACGCACCTATCTGCTCTACTAATATTGTAATCAAGAGTGTACTCACACCCATACGTGCAGAAGCTAACGAAGCTTCTATCCCTGCATGTCCACCACCAATAACTATAACTTCATAATTCATAAAAAACCTTATCTAAAATATAAATGGTGGATTAATCCACCCTACAAGACGCAAAAATAATTTTTCGCTATAATTAGTGAATTATATCCAAATAAATTGAGGTCAAATGTTCACAGGACTAATAAGAGAAATCGCCACAGTAAAAAACTACCAAAACAATATTTTAACAATACATTCCAAACATAAAGCAAAACTTGGAGACTCCATTGCTATTAATGGTGTCTGTCTTACGGTTATCAAAGTACATAGTGATGGCTTTGACTTAGAGCTAGCAGATGAGACACGTTCTATTATAGATGAGAGTAAAATATCAGGCTCAGTACACATGGAACCCGCGATGATGATGAACGATCGCTTTGAAGGGCATATCGTTCAAGGGCATGTAGATTGTGTAGGTACAGTTATGAAGATTACCCCTAGAGAAAATGCTACCGATTTTATTATTGGGGTAGAACCTAGGTATATTGCACATATCATTCCTAAAGGGTCTATCACCATAGATGGCATCTCTCTTACCGTAAATGACGTAAATGCAGATAACTTTAGACTCACTATCATCCCACATACCCTTAAAGAGACCCTCATGAAGAACTATCAAGTAGGAACAAAACTCAACATAGAAACCGATGTCTTTGCACGATATATAGACCATATACTAGCACACAGATCTGCAAAAAAAAGTATGAGCTGGGATGACGTAGACCGTATGCAAATGAGTTATTGATGAATCTTTACGACTTTGATACACCTAAAGTCGGTGAAGATTTTACTACACTACTTGAACATAAAAATATTAAAATTAATCGTATAGTAAGTTCAGCCGATGTTGAACCTATTGAGTATATTCAAGAAGAAGATGAATGGGTAGTTCTCATTGAAGGAGAAGCCACACTTCTTATAGATGGAGAGCAGAAAAAACTTTTTAAAGGTGAGACGCTCTTTATTCCTGCCAAAGTACCTCATACTGTTTTAAAAACAAGTGCGGGGACTGTTTGGCTAACAGTACATATTTTTTAAAAGTAATCTATATCTTTAAAACTACAAGCCGTAGGATTTCGTTCTTTTTTTAACTCCATATCTATATACTCTAAACCATTAAGCATTTTTAGACTAGCTACTGTAGAGTATCTCATCATCTTGGCTCGATGAACAAAGATATAAAATCCATTTTCATAAAGTCCTAAACGAATAGCTGCTGCTGTAGAGTAAGTGGTAATGATGGCATCTTCTTTACAAATGGCTCTTACGTCTTTAAAGTACTCTGTTGTCCAAAGAAGTGGGTTATGGGCAGGACTAAAGGCATCTTGAAACACTACATCTATCTTCTCTTTTATTTTAGGGATACTTTTTCGTGCATCTCCAAGTAAAATCTCTATTTTAAACTGTTCATCTTCATAGTAGAGATTTTGTGAAATAGCATGTATGATAGGTTTAATACTCTCAAACTCTGGCGGAAAATTAAAAGTATTTAATGAGCGTACAAGCTCTTCGTCAAACTCAGGAGAGAGTATGTGTACTTTTGTTGAGAGTTTATGTTTTTTAATGTAGTAAAGCATTGCAAAGGTGTTGTAACCTAAACCAAAACAGATATCTAAGATAACCAATTTAGCTTTCTCTTTTTTAAGTGTTAAAGCGGGTTTTACATGCTTCTCTAAAGACTCATGCAACGCCCCATCTTTGGTTGAGTGGTAAGGTTCGTCAAACTCTTTTGAGTAGAGGGTGTTACTTCCATCTTCACAAAGAACGACCTCTTTTTGAGATCTTATACTTTCGTTATACAATGAACTATAACCCTATCTCATCGAGCTCTTTAAACTTAAAAGCCTCTATAATATCTTCTATGCTCTCTTCTTCTCTTACACAAAGAACCATCATACCTTCATCCATAAAGTCCATGTAATTTTCATATTTGTTAACAAGGATAATAAAGTCCACCCATGTCTCTTCACACGCTTTACGGTCTTCATAAAAACGAACCGATTTAACTTCACCCTCATCAAAATTTATCAATGCCCACTGTGAAACTTCATACTGACTTACGACTTTAGATGCTTTTGCATCACTTCCATCTACAGGAATCCAGATTAGCATATTAGAGTCCTTTGAGTATTTTTTTACTAAGTTTTAAATCTTCATTGTTCATAATACCAATCCCTTTTTCTAGTACCTTGGTAGCGATGGCTTTTGCCTCTTTAAGTGAATGCATCTTATATGTTCCACATTGATAAACATTAAGCTCAGGAATATCACTCTGCTTTTTTACTTTTAGTACATCTTTCATAGACTTTTTCCACGCTTTGGCTACTTTTTTAGCTTTAGGTGTTCCAAGCAATGACATATAAAATCCTGTTCTACATCCCATCGGTGAAATATCTACAATTTCTACTTTTTTTGAATTTAAATGATCTCTCATAAATCCTGCAAAAAGGTGCTCAAAAGTATGGATACCCCGTTCTGTTAATATCTCTTTGTTAGGCACACAAAAACGTAAATCAAATACGGTAATGTCATCTCCACTTGGAGTACTCATAGTTTTTGCAACTCTCACTGCTGGAGCTATCATTTTGGTATGGTCAACGGTAAAACTGTCTAATAGTGGCATAGTTATTTCCTTAAAATTATAATTTTGATTATACAAAGAAATTATTAAAAATGATAAGAATCTAAAGATTTTTTGTAAGTTTGTAGTAGGTTTGGATTAATGTGGGTTTAGTAATGAAGGAGCTTAGGTATAACTATACCCCCATTTACGCTTTAGCGACAGGGGTATCGGCATTTAGTACCAGAAGTGACCTAATGGAACGAAGCCAATCGGTCAAAGATGCTATAAAAGCAGAAGAAAGATTATATTTTTGCTTCTTCGCGTCTTTGTAGCATCGTCCAATTCTTATCAATATCAGATTGAATTCTCTCAATAACATGCTTATTCTCAGGCTTAAATAAGTGTTTATAACGCCCTTGAGCCCCAAGATAATCTTCTACTTTAATAATATTTTTTGGTCTATAAAGAATATTAAGCTCATGCCCATCAATAATTTCATAGATAGGGAACATAAGTGAATCTGTTGCCAAATCTGTTACATGAATAGTATCTTTAGGGTCAAATTTCCACTCAGTTGTACAAGCAGAAACTGTGTTAATGAAACAAGGTCCTTCAGTCTCTAGTGCTTTTTGGAAACCTTTAGCCATTGATTTCCATTTGTTTGGAGCCAATTGGGCAACATAAGGTGAACCATGTGCAGCCATAATAGAAACGATGTCTTTTTTCTTTTGCTTTTTACCGTAAGAGTGAGTTCCTGCTTGTGCTGTTGAAGTATGTGCTCCAATAGGTGTTGCAGAAGATCTTTGTCCTCCAGTGTTCGCATAATTTTCATTATCTAAACAGATGTATGTAAAGTCATGCCCTCTCTCCATTGCTCCTGAGAGCCATTGGAAACCGATATCGTAAGTAGAACCATCACCACCAAAGGCAACAAATTTTACAGGAGCATCAGGGTCTTTAAGTGTACCTTTTCTTTTTCTAGCTTTGTACATAGCTTCTGCACCAGTAACAGCAGTAGCAGAGTTTTCAAAACCAATATGAATCCAAGATGTATCCCAAGATGTGTATGGATAAACTGCCGTTGATACTTCAAGACAACCTGTGTTTGAAGAGATAACGAGGTTATCATCTGTACAGTTCATAAGCTCTCTAACTATCATAGAGTGAGCACAACCAGGACAAAGAAGGTGTGCCCCTTCAAATCTGTCGTTGTTTGTTGAAAATTCTTTTAAGTTTTTAATTGAAGTAATTGCCATTCTTAACCCCTTCTAGTCTGGAAAAATCCAAGTTTTGGACCTCTAAGTCCTGAGAACTGTTGGATATCTGTTGTAATATGTCCAGCATTAGCGTGTGCTACTTGCTCTTTCATAATTCTTTTTGCTTCATCAACAGCAAAGTCACGTCCACCTAAACCATAAATATAGTTAGACATTAATGGTCTTGCTTTTGTAGTATATGCAGCAGCTGAAACTTCATTGAAAAGTGCTCCCATTGCTCCACCTGGTGCTGATTTATCTAAACAACATACTGCTTTAAGTGAAGTAGTATCTAATGCATCTCTTATAAGGTCATAAGGGAACGGTCTAAGACATCTTGGTGCTACGATTCCTACTTTAATACCCTCTTCATCTCTAAGTTGTTTTGCTGCAAGTACTGCAGTTTCAACAGATGAACCAAGAAGTACTAATGCTACTTCAGCGTCTTCCATCATATATGTTTCAACTCTTTTGTACTCTCTACCTGTAAGCTCTTTAAACTTAGCAAATACATCATCGATTACTGTACGTGAATCCATAAGTGCTTTATGTTGTTTTGCTTTATGTTCATAGTGCCAATCTTCTTCTGTTTGAGCACCATGTGTTACAGGTCTTGTAAAGTCAAGCATCTCATCTACTGGTACAAATTTACCAATAAAGTTATACGCTATTTGATCTTTCATAGGGTAAACATTTTGTGCTTTATGTGATGTTGTAAATCCGTCTTGGTGTACCATAACTGGAAGTCTTACATCTAAATGCTCACCAATTTTAAATGCACATAATGGAAGGTCATACGCTTCTTGTGCATTAAATGCATCAATCTGAATCCAACCAGAATCACGTCCAAGATACATATCTGAGTGATCACCACGAACATTAAGTGGAGATGCCAATGCTCTATTTACTACAGTCAATACAATTGGTAATCTCATACCAGATGCTTGATACAGTACCTCTGCCATAAGAGCAAACCCTTGTGAAGAAGTAGCAGTAGCAACACGACCACCAGCTGCTGATGCACCGATACATCCAGACATTGCCGCATGTTCAGACTCAACCATTACAAACTCGCCATCTACATAACCATTGGCTACATATCCACCGTACCCCTCAACAATAGGAGTTGACGGAGTAATAGGATACGCCGCAACAACATCAACTTGAGCTTGTCTTAGTGCTTGAGAAGCAGCGAAATTACCGTCCCAAACCTCTACATCATTTAATTCATATTCATTTGCCATAACTATCCTTTACCTATTTCTCTTTCTTTTCTTTAACTGGCCAACCTGCAAGCTCTGCATCATTATCAGAGGCTTCATTGAACATTAAAAGTGATTTTGGGTTTGTTGGACATACTTCTACACATACCCCACACCCTTTACAGTGATCATAATCGATCCCTAACATTTGTTTATCTCTTGAGATAATAGATGTATCTGGACACCATACCCAACAATTTTGACAGTCAATACAGATATCTCTGTTATACACTGGCTTAATAATTCTCCAAGACGCAACAGTTGCTGTATATGAATTGAAATCACTATATTCACGCTCTTCAGGCTTTAAAAAAGCTGCGTTTTCAGTGCTTCCGTCAAATGAACTTAGTACAACACCTTGTTCTACTTCATCCCAACCTAGCTTCTCTTCTCCACCAAGCTCTCTTATCCCTCTTTTATCTGTTCCTATTGCTGAACCTGTAATACTCATTTTCTTTCCTCCCTACTTCACTTCGTTATAAGCTCTTGTAATCGCTTCCATATTCGCATCTATAATCTTTTGTGGGAATTTAGAAAGAACTTTTTTCATATTATCCAAAAAGAAATCTAATTCATATAGTTTAGAAACTTTCATAAATGCACCAAGTACTGGTGTATTTGGCATTGCTCTACCAATCGTATCAAGTGAAATTTGCATACAATCTACAACGTATGTTCTCTCAGCTTTGTCTTGTAATGCTGGGATTTTTGCAATTAACTCATCTTTAGATAAATGTGTTGTAATGATATACTGTGTATCTGGTTTATCATTTTTTGTAATATCATCTGTAAATGCCAACGCTGGATCAATAACAAATACATAATCAGGAAACATTTTTGTCTCTTGATTTACAATAGGCTCATCATCAATTCTATTGTATGCATTCATTGCTGCTCCACGTTTTGCAGAACCATAAAGAGCATATGCCTGAACTTGTTTACCTGTTGTAGCTACAACAGATCCTAAACCTTTTGCACCTGTTACAGCACCTTGACCTGCACGTGAGTGCCATCTAATTTCTACCATATTTTCTCCTCGATAGTATTATCAATCATGAAGTATTGTAATCTCCACCCTCTTAAAGGGTGTTGAATTTATGATTTTTTTAACTTTGAACTATATTATTGTGATATATCGTACAGCTTCTAGTGCATTTTTGTGTATATTTGTTGTACATTTTTGTAAAATTTCTTCTGTTCCATATCCACATGTAACCGCCACACTCTCCACACCAGCTGCCTTTGCAGCATTCATATCCATACAAGTATCACCTATCATCCAACATTTAGATGTGTCACTTGGTAACGCAGATAAAGCTTTGTAAATAGGTTCTGGGTCTGGCTTAGGATTTTTCACATCTTCTCGACCTATAAGTACCTCAAAATAGTGCATTAGCCCCATATGTTCTAAGAGTTCTATGGAGTATTTTGCTGTTTTTGTAGTGACCACACCTAAGGTTGCATGTTTACTAGCAAGTTCAACAGCTTCTCTAGCTTCTAGCAAAAGTATGGTTTTTTCACAGCTGATTTTTCTGTAGTGCATTTTATACGCATGAACATAGTCCCAAACCTTCTCCTCTGCTACCCCTAAAGTCATAAACATCACATCTAAAGGGTGTCCTATCTCTGCTTCTATAAGTGCATCTTTAGGTACTGCTACACCAAAACTCTCAAATGCAACAGCAAAGCTCTCAAGTATCGCCTCTGTTGAGTCTATTAGTGTTCCATCTAAATCAAATAGTATTATCATTTCTCTTCTTTCTTTTTTAACATTATATCGTCATAGTTTATAACTTTATAGGCTTTTATTCATCTCTTTATTATAAATTTTCGATATAATCCCCCTCATATTTATCTCTCTTACTCTAATCGGTAAGAAATTTTGATAAGGAAGGGGGTGCTTTTCGATGCCAGGAATTAAATTAACTTCACGTGACTCATTTGATGACGCTTATAGAAAATTCAAGAGACAATGTGACAGAAACCTTATTGTAACTGAAGCAAGAGCTAGACAGAACTTTGAAACTCAAACTGAAAAGAACAAAAAAGAAAAGATTGCAACTCGCAAGAAAATTCTTAAAAAACTCTTCATGCTTAGAAGATACGAGTCTAGACTCTAATCCAGTCTCTAGTAGGGCTTCTGCCCTACAACCCAAACTACTTACTTTACCCAAAAACTCACTACATTTTAGCTATAACCTCTTCAAATTCTTTAATAATAAATGCTTTATCTGACCCCTCATAGTACTCAATAATATGAATATAAAGAGTGTCATCTTCTACATCTAATGTAAGTGTCCCTGGAGTAAGGGTAATGGAGTTGGCTAAAAGAAGTTTTTTCCAGTCACTTTTGAGTGTGGTCTTTACAGCTACTATAGCAGGAGAGAGTTTCATATCTTTTCGTAATACCCTTCTGCTAATATAAAAGTTTGAGAGTATGAGATTTTTAAGTAAAACCCATATATACACAGCAAACCATATAGGGTTTATGGGTTCAAATGCTTTATGTATAAAAAGTTTAGTGTAGAGTAGTGCCACAGAAAAACTAACCCCTCCACCTACTAGTACGTTAGATAGTTGTATATTCCCACTTAGTACCATCCACATTATAAAAAGCAACAGTGTCCAAAACAGTAACCTCATCTTTACTCCTTATTCTTTGGCATATATAAAAAGTCACTAGCATATTTAGTTACATTTATATAATCATCTTCTAGCTTAAGGCTATCTGGCGGGCATACATCTGTACAGAGAGAACACCAACAACATCTCCCATAATCTATACGAGGAATACACTGTGAAGCATTCTTAGCATTGTACTCTTGGTCTGTCTTGACCATATCTATCGCATTATTCATACATACATCTTGACAGTTAGCACAACCGATACAGTCTGTTAAAAGATTGGTATGAAAACCACGATAGCCCGTTGCAGTCGCTTTTTTAACTGTCGGATAAGCGATAGTATTTGGCTTTTGAAAGAAAGCACCTAGTATTTTAAGGGGACTTAGTGTCCCTTGTATATCAACTGACCATTTCATCTTAACTCCTATCTCTCTATCTCAGGAGGGCAGATACCCAAAGAGTTCATAATAAGTGCCACATCACTTAGCTCTGCACCTACTAAAAGTGATTCTAAAAGTGTATAGGCGTGTACGAGTGAAGGACCTCTTACTTGCATACGGCGTATCTTCTCACTACCATCTCCTGCCATGTAGTAAGCAAACTCACCTCTAGCACTCTCTACTTTTACCCATGTATCATCTTTTGGTAGTTTAAACTTACGGTGTGTTGGCATTTTTATCATCACTTCACCCTCTGGCATCATCTTTACAACTTGCTCTAAAATATGCACACTTTGATCCATCTCTGCTCGACGTACCAATGCTCTTGCATAGACATCTCCAGCTGTTTGAGTAGGCACTTTAAAATCCAATGACTCATAGACCAAATAAGGTGCATCTTTACGAACATCTGCTTCTACACCACATGCACGAAGTACTTGCCCTACATAGCCGTTTGCTATAGCTTCTTCTTGGCTAATGACACCTACGCCTATGGCTCTGTTTTTAAAACTAGCATTGTTAATAAACACATCATCATACTCTTTTAAGCGTTTTTTCATGTAGTTTAGTAGAGTAGAGACTCTTCCTAAGAAACCTTCAGGTAAGTCACGTCTTACACCTCCAGGGTAGATGTACATATGGTAAACTCTTGCACCTGTAAGCTCTTCAAACAGATCTAAAATAAGGTCACGGTCTGCTATAGCCCACTGCCCTACTGCATAAAGACCAATAGAACCACTCTGCCCTGCCATCCATAAAAACTGTGCAGCTAAACGTGAAAGCTCTAGTACCATGACTCTAATGTACTCCGCTCTAGGTGTCACCTCTAACCCTGCTAACTCCTCTACTGCCATAGCAAAGTTGGCTTCATTTGGGTCAGGTTCTGGAACACAGATACGGCAAACTATCGTAAATGCTTGTATAACAGTTCGTCTCTCTACAAGCTTCTCAAAACCTCTATGCAAGTAGCCTACATGAGTAGTAGCTTTTTGTATCGTTTCGCCTATAAGGTCAAGCTCTACAGACATGTTACCTGTAATCCCTGGATGTTGAGGACCGTGAAAGATAGTGATATGTTTATTGGACATCTTCAGCCTTTTTTGACTCTTTTGCCTTTTTGGCTGCTTCTTTTTCAGCTTTTTTAATGGCTCTAAGTCGTTTACTCTCTGCTTTTGTATCTATGTTGTCATCGCGTCCATCACGAAAAGTTAAGTGATTATTTACAAACTCTAAGGTATCAAACTCTCTTCGTAGAGGTGGCGTATGTACCCAGTTTTCTAAGCTTAACTCTTTAAGGTTTTCATTGCCTTCAAACTTGATACCATACATTTCATGTAGATCTCTCTCCATGATTTGTGCTTGTTTAAACAGATAGCTTAAACTCTTCGTATGTGCTTCTTCTCTGAGTATCATCGTCTGTAGCATAAAAGTCTCATTTCGCTTTAGCGTAGTCATTATATACGTCAATGCAAAATGCCCCTCTTCTATCCAGTCTGTACAAGTAATGGTGTTAAGTGTTTTATAATCATACATCTCTTTAAGCATAACAATCAGTGCAAAAAGTCTCTCATGCTTTACTACTACTTTGTAAAGCCCTTTACGTTTAACCTCAACATCATCTGTTGCAAAACGATTTTTTATTTCACTAAACATTATAGCCCTCCCTCATACAAATACCAATCTGCCTCATAAGAGGGTTCTACTTTTTTACCTAAAACAGCCTCTTGGTTCTTTCTGTAAAACTCATAATTCTCTTCATACTTCTGCCAAGAAGAGGCTTTACCCTCTCCTATCTCTTTTTGAAGTGCTATGAACCCCTCTAAGATACTTTCAGGTCTAGGCATACAACCATTAACATACATATCAACAGGCAGATAATCTTCTAGTTTCTTAATCGTATTGTAAGAGTCCCAATACATCCCCCCATTAACCGTACATGAGCCAAGAGCTAAAAGGTATTTGGGGTTACTCATCTGCTCATAGGTTCGTATAATTCTTCTAAGTGTTTTGTACGAGCAGTAACCAGATACTATGATAACATCTGCTTGTCTAGGAGTCGCTGCACCTCGTATGCCTAATCTCTCTGCATCATAACGACTCGTAAAAGTAGGTGGCATCTCTATAGCCCCACACCCTGTCCCATAGGCTAAAACAAAAATACTCTGTTTACGAAACCAATTCATCAAAAAATCTACACTATTTTGATGTGAATTTTCTGAATTCAAGTCACCCTCTAACACCTTTTGTTCTTGTAAAAATCCTGTTTCCATCTTTAGCTCCACGTTGCCAAAATTAACCCTACAATGGCGATGCTTGTAGGTACTTTTAGTAAAAAATCTATACTTTGTGGGGTTTTAAATCTTCCGTACATTGCACCAAAGGCGATGACAAACAGAAATAACCCAAAACTCTTTGCAAGAAGTTCTACAAATCCACTTGCACCACCTAAAAAGAGATGTACCATCAGAACCAGTTTTGCAAAGGTAAAGATGGCACTTTGACTCATGAGTAGTGCCAAAAACTTTCCAGAGAACTCAGAGGCTGGTCCTGAATAGACTTCTACTGGAGCACCCACTACGTCAAAGGGTGCTTGTCCCATCATGCCTACAAAAGAGAAGAGTGCTGCTATGAAAAGCAGAGGGTAAGCAAATGCATTCCACTCTGTTTGACTTGCCGCAATACAGACGATGTCAGCACTACCACTTACACTAATAAGTGCAATCACTGAGATATAAAAAGGTAACTCCAACGCAAAGAGACGGCTAAGCCCACGAGTGACTCCCATCACCCCAAAAGGGTTACCCGAAGCTCCTACAGCTAAAGCATTTCCTAAAGCTCCTAAAACTAAAAGGTAGAGAACTAAAAAGAGGTTTCCATAAGAGCTTAACCCCTTAAAACTCTCCCCCGTGTGAAACAGAGGGATAAAAAAAAGTGTCATGATAGCACCACTCATCATGATAACAGGTCCTAGATAGAACATCCATCCGTGTGAGATACTCTCCTCTTTTGAGAAGAATTTAATAGAATCTAAAAAAGATTGCCATACAGGAGGTCCTAAACGGCGTTGAAAACGTGCTGTTATGTTACGGTAGAGTCCATAATACAAAAAGCCTGTTATATATGCTACAAGTAACATAAAAAGTAAATCAAAGAGTATCATTTTAGGCTCCATAACAAAAGAATAATAAGAAAAAGCACTGCGATGTTAAAGTTAAGCAAGAGGTTTCCAGAATAGATTTTTCTCACCACTTCAGAGAAGTACTGCATCTGCTTGGCTAAAAAGTCATAAAAGTATTTACTTGAATTTTTAGCTATAAGATGAATAAGTCCTACTCTTTTTAACTCTTGCCCCATACTGTACCCATAGTGTAGATGTGTCGCTTCATTGGGTTCTTCTGCACAGTAGGCAATGTCAAAACGGTTCTTAGGCTTTTTGGCTTTTGAACGCAGTAACATAAACATCATAAGTACTAAAACAAAAATACCACCAAATGCACCCATGACCACAAAACCATTGTACTGAGCATAAGAGGTAATGAGTGTTTGGATTGTCTCAAAAGAGAGAAGCGTAAGGTTTAGCTCTCCTAAGATACGGTTAATGTAGGGGATGACTAATCCAGGGAAAGTTCCTATAATAACAAGCAGTGAAGCAAGAAGGTATTGAGGTGCTAGAAATGTCCATGGCACCTCTTTTACCTCTTCTAAGTTTTTATGTGTTGGATGTCCAAGATAGATACCATAGATAAGTTTATAAACATAAATAAACGCACTAGCACTAGAGAACATCACCCCTGCTAAAAGTAGTAAATACTTCGCATCTAGCAAAGCTGTGTAAATCATAAATTTAGAAGCAAAGCCACCTAAAGGGGGCATACCTGCAAGTACAATAATCCCTATGAGTAAAAAAACAAATGACTGCGGAAGTTTATAAATCAACCCTCCTAAGTCACTAAGTTTCTCTTTTTGTGTCACATAGATGACTCCTGCGATGTTAATAAAAAGTAACAGTTTTACTAAAGTATGAATAAGTGCATGGTATAACGCACCACCCATGCCATCTGCTACACTTAACACTGTAACGATGTACCCAAGCTGAGCAATGGAAGAGTAGGCTAAGAGTCGTTTGATACTCTCTTGTTCTATGGCTTTAAAGGTTGCTATGATGGTAGTAAGTAAGCCCATCACCGCTAATACGTATGTTGCTTGTGTAATATTTGCTACAAAAAGTATGAGTGCATAAAGACCCATCTTAGAGAGCATCGCAGAGAGAAAAGGGGTAAAAAGGTTATGTGACTCTTCATACGCATCGACTAACCAGTAGTGAAAACCTATAGTTCCAAGTTTTATAAAAATAGCGATAAGCATAAAGAGTGTAAATAGCTGTTGCACCCCATCACTCATGGCTAGGTAACTCTGCTTTGCATCTTCGTAAAGAAAAGAGTGCTGTGTAGAGTAAAGAAGGAGAATAGCCACAAAGAGACTCAACGCCGATGCCATAGCAAAAAGAATATACTTATGTAATGCCTCTTTGCTAAGGGTAAAGGAGAGTAAGAAGTAGGTACTTATGCTCATTACCTCCCAGCCTATGAAGAAAAGCAAGTAGTCATGGGCATAGACGATAAGAAAAAGTGAAGCCACTAATAGAGTAAAAAGCAGATAAAAAGATCTCTTTAACCTATAGTTTGGTGCTATAAAAAGTACCGTCAACGTGGATAGTACAATAAGAAGTGCAAAAAAGTTTGCTAGAGCTGTAACTTTTAAAGAGAGTACAATATCACTCAAACCATACAGAGAAAACTCCATCTTAACCTCCTACTAACAGTGTAATATATGCCGTTTGGTCTAACAAAACCTCAGCAGCATTTTGCAAGAACCCCGCGATACTCATGGGAAACACTCCAAGTAAAAGTAAAGAGAGTCCTAAAGATACAAAAATCATTTTCTCTCCTAAGCTTACTTCTACTTTTTCACTACGCGTACCTTTGTGTAACATGTAACCCATCAGTTTAAAGTAGTAGATAGCCTCTATAAAAGAAGCCACCACTACCATAACTAAAAGGGTAAGCATCCCCTCAACAGCTAAACTTTTTAAGAGTAAGAATTTACCTACAAAACCTACAAAAAGAGGAATCCCAAGTAGTGAGAGCATAGCAAGGAACATCATAACCATGAGAAAAGGAGAGTCTATCTGCTTAAGTCTGTCTATGTGCATGTTCTGCTCTGTTTTTTCTAAAGACGCCAAAGCTAGGAAGAGCATAAACTTTGCAAGAGAATGAGCGATGACTATAAAAAATGCTGCTTGAACAGCTTGTATGTTCTGCATAGCAAAAGCGACAAAGATAAGTGCTACTTGCCCTAAAGAGGAGTAAGCAAAAAGGCGTTTTAGGTTTGTTTGTCTAAGTCCTGCTACTTCTGCAACCAACATGCTCACCCCTCCTAAGTAGAGTAAGAAGAGAGTAAATTCTCCTTGAGGTAAGAAGAGATAGAGTATGTGAAAAAAGACAAATAGGTAGGCTTTTACTACGATGCCACTAAAGAGTGCATTGACTAAAGAGGTCGAGCCTTGGTAGACATCTGTTACCCAAAAGTTTAGAGGAAAAACTTCTACTTTAAACCCAAAACCTATAAGTAGTAGTAAAGAGATAAGCAGTTTTACATTGTAAGGAAGCAGTTGAAACTGTTCTGCGATAACTGCTAAGTTTAGTGAACCTACATGCAAGTAGATAAGGACAATAGCAAAGAGTAAAAAGATAGATGCCACTGCTCCTGTAAGTAAGTACTTTAACCCTGATTCTAGTGCTAACGCTGTTTTACTATAGGCTGAGAGTATGTATGCAGAGATGCCTGCTATTTCAAAAAAGACATAAATGTTAAAAATATCTGAACTCAACACCAAGCCGATACTTGCAGCTAAAAGCATATTGAGGAGTGTAAAAAATTTACTTTCATTGGCATAGGCATTGGCTCTTCTTTGAAAAAGATAGTATAGAGAAAAGAGTGTCATAAGAAGCGTAAAAAGCAACACCATCAAAAGTGAAGCCGTACTTAAAACAAAAGAGATTCCCAAAGGTGCAGCGATGGAGATGAGTTCTACAGTTGTGCTACTATGTGCTAAAAGAAGAGAGAGTGCTAAACCTAAGAGAGAGAGTTGCATGAGTACAGAAGTGTAAGCGAGTGCATTTTTACCCAAACGAGAGAGTAGAGGTGTTGCAAAACCAAACAGTAGAGGTAAAGCTATAAAAAGTGTACTACTCATACTAAAACCTCATCTCATTCATCGTATCTATCTCTGTTTTTCCTGTAAGCTTGTAGTACTCTATCGCAAAACTTACACCTAAAGCTAGAACAGCCATACCTATAACGATGGCTGTAAGTATCATCGCCTGAGGGATAGGGTCATTCATGGTGGCTACTTGTGTCTGTGTTGCATCTATGATAGGGGCTACCTTTTCACGGTTAAAGCTCAAGCCTATGAAGAGAAGAAAGATAGCACTCTCCATAATAGCAATACTGATAAAAACCTTTACGATGTGTTTACGTGTCAAGAGTCCAAAGAGTCCTACAAAAAAGAGCGACATCGCTCCTAGGGTTACAATGGTTTTTATAACTTCTGGTTGATTTAAAAACTCAAACATCATCACTCCTTTGCATAAGGTTCTGTACGATACCACTCATTTCACTACCCACTTTGATACCCACTATAATGTAAATAAGCGGTATCACCCCTCCACTAAGTAACATACCCATATTGGCAATGTCATGAGGGATAAAGTTACCTAAAAAAGTATCTAAGAGTAGCAGTCCCATAAATCCTATCAATACATAACTTACCCCTGCTACAGTTTCAAATGCAACGATAACCGTATGAGGTACTTCAAAGTTTTTATGTGAGATAAGAAGAAGTAACACTCCACTAGCGATGATTACCCCGCCTTGGAAGCCTCCTCCTGGACTCAAATGTCCATACACCATCACATAGATACCAAAAAGTAAGATAAGAGGAAAAAGTAGTGTCGATGCAGTTTGAAGCATAAAGTTACTCTCTGCTTTTAACCTACACTCTGTATTGGGTTGTAACATTAGACCTACACCTAAAGAGGCAATAAAAAGTACCGCTATCTCTCCTAGTGTGTCAAACCCACGAAAATAGACTACAACAGTAGTCACTACGTTAGCAACACCCTCTTTTTCATTTAATACTAAGAGTGCGTCGCCTACTCTTTGCTGTGAAAGGGGAAGATACTGGAGTAAAATCGTAATAAGGGTTAACACCAAAACGGCACTTAAAGCAAAACCACTTAGCGTAGCAGTAGGAATATCTCTTTTTATGTTCATGCTTGTTCTCCTAAATGCTTTAGGGCAATAAGAAAGATAAATGTACCTATACCTGCACCTATTACCGCTTCTGTTAACGCAACATCTGGTGCTTTAAAAAGAAAAAAAAGTACCACGTTTCCTAACCCAACACCCATAAGAAAAACTACTGAGTCAGCAAGTCTTTTCTGTACTACAGAAGCAAAAGCCACAATAACGATACCTACAAATGTAGCTAAGATAATAAAACCTGTCATTTTAGTTCATCATAGTTAAGTGTTTTGCCATCTGTATGGGTAGCTCTAGCGATAACCGAAGAGGAGAGAGGGTTGGTAAGTAGTATAAAAATAGCTAGAAGTATGAGTTTAACTGCCCACGTTGGCTCTATACACATGACCCCTAAAAGGACTAAAAGTGTACCCATCGTTGTTGCCTTTGTACCCACATGCATACGCGTATAGACATCTGGCATTCTCACTAGTCCCACCGCAGAGATGAGAAAAGAACCCATCCCTACAAAAATAAACATATAACCTAATGTATCCATTATATACCTTTTTCTATGTATCGTCCAAAAATCGTACTACCTAAAAAGCCTATGAGTCCAAAAACTAGTGCAATATCAAGGTATAAACTTCTCTCATAATAGAGTGCTAAAAGTACAAGAAGAGAGACTCCCATGATATTTAAGACATCAAATGCCACCACTCTATCAGCAAGTGTAGGTCCTTTTAAAAATCGGTAAAGCGTTATAAGCATACTTAAAATCAGTAAAGAGGTCAAGAGTTCAAACATGTTTCACCTTGTATTTAATTTATACCGTACTATCTAATTAGAGTTTATCAAAAAAAGCCTTTGTCTCTACTCAAACTCTTTGATAAGTGTATCACTAAAGTGGTCTATTTTAAACTCTGTTTGTGTTAACTTCTCAAAATAAGATTTTGCTTTGTAAAATTTGTAAGAGGACTCACTACGTTTAATACGAAAAAGTAGATGAATCATATTTTTTCTATGGTAGTTTTGAAAGTGTAAGATACGTATGTCATCTTGACAACGCTGAGCAATCTCTTTGTCGCAATCTTCTACTGTCTCACAACGCTGTAACACAAGAAATCTATAGGCAGAGACCTCATAATAAAAAAGGTCACTTGCTTTGATTTTATCGTAAGCTGAATACCTGATAATCTCTTTTAGTGCATCTCTTGGTCTTAAAAAACCATGCCAGACTAAAGTGGTGTAAAACTTTACAACAAAACCTATATTTTTGATTTTGTCTGACTCTAAAAGGGTGTTAAACTGTGTCTGAAGAGAGGCATTAATAAAACGCTTTCTAAACAAGCCTATCTGCTGTAGCATCTTTTCGTACTCTTGGCTCTCCTCTTCTTGATTAAACAACTCCCACTCTCTTGCCAATACATCATAATGATGAATAATCTTTAGTGAAGTAGCACTATCTTTTTTAAGATACTTTATATCTTCCTCTTCTAAAGTGTTAAACAAAGAGATGGCTGTTTTAAATGCATCAAAACTCTCTTCATAACTTACAGATGGTTGACGCTTATGTGGTATGTTTTTGTGCGAAGACATAAACCCATATCCATACTTCTGTCCTAAATAAAGATAACGAAAAAGTGTGACAATATTTAATAAGGCTCCCTTATAGATGTATGTATGAGATAAAAGTGTAGTACTAATCTCTCGATAGTATCGTAAAGAGATTTTAACAAATTCGTGTATATCTTCTGCATTAAAGTAATCACTCTGATTTGCTAAACCATAGTAGATAAAAGCACTCTGCATTTTAAAAATAATGCGTACAGTAAAATGCTCTTGCTCTTGAGCAAAACGATTAATATAACTTACCTCTTTTTGTAAAGCAGCCACATAGTCATGGCGTGATATCTCATGGCTTACGAGTAAGTCTTCAAGCTCATCTACTTTTTGTACCGATTTCTCATAGACAGGGTAGGCAGTAGAACCTAGTTTATGGAGTAACCCTTTTACAGGAATATACACCCCATGGTGTGCTATTTCAAAACGTGCTTGTTCTGTGTCTATTTGTAGTCGTTCAAACTGCTCTTCAAGGTTTTTCATGGTATCTGAAAGAAGTTTCCACTGCACCGTAATCTTACTGTTACGTCCTGCTCCTTTAGCTTGAATATTATAGTTGTTGGTATGCTCCATAGAAGACCAAAGACTCTCAAAAGTGGTATGTAGTTGCACCTCTATGTTAAAGTAGTCTTTGAGCTTACGTAAGACAACCACCCCTTCATCTTCTGGCTTAAGCATACTAAAAAGCTCTTCTGCATTAACCGAAGTACTGTGAGTGTTACACTTTATACTCGCATCAAAACGTGGGTTAAAGAGGGTATGGTCACAGTGAAGTCCTCTGTACCCACTCTTCTTCTCAACTCTGTAAAATCCATAAAGTAGATGGTCATCTGTACGGTTATCGTACTCAAAAAAGTTGTACAACGTACGTGCCACCCACTCCTTCTCATACGGATAAGAGCAGATAAACTGCATCCCTATAATGTCATGAAGTACACCACCTTTTAAAAACATTTGCAGAGGTTTCTCTAACACTTTAGGGTCACGAAGCCCCAGTTTAACTATCTTTTTAATGACACTAGAGGTGTACTTATAGCGTACCTTAACACTCGTAACCCCTGAGTACTCCAACACTTCACTCTCTTTGTTTTGCGGTACTTCTCTTTGTAAACTCTCAAAGTAACCAATAAGACTCTCCGTAAAACGAGGAAGCACCCCTTTAGGTTCTATGCGTCCTTGTGCTTTTATCACCTCTTCATCTATGCCTACGAGTCTATAGTAAACTTCCATACACCCCAAAACACCCTCCCTAAAAGAAGAGAGATTCTCCTCCCCTAAAAGTAGTACAGCTTTTTTAGCCTCAAGTGCTTGGTCTATGAGTGGTATAAGTGTCTCTAAGGGTTGGTAGTCTGGTTTAGGTATGTAGTGGTGTGTGCCGATGTATGAGTACATGTCTATCCTGCAAATGAAATGGCGTTATTATAGCTTATTGTTTGGGTTTAGTGAAGAGGAGGAAATGAAAAAAGAAAAGTGTTAAAGAAGAAGTGTATAAAAATACACTTCTTCTTTTTTATTAATGCTTAGTTAATTTTAAGCTTGATGGATATCCGTAAGATTCTGCATTTGCAAATCCATATCCTGAAAGACCAAAGGCAGCAGAACTAGAAAGTATATGTGCTCCTGGAACTATCTGTATCTGTGCTGTAGAAAATGCTGTATTTCCAGCAACTTCTGTAAACTCACTACTATCAATAGCTACATCATCAAATATAACATCTCCTATATTTACTGTTGGAATAGATATATTAACATAATCTGTAAACCCTTCAGGTGTTTGAATCATATGCTTAGTATCATACTGAGTAGTAGCAGGGACAATAGACATAAATGGATCTGAAATTACACCATCATAATTTGTTCCATTTGAGTATTGAAGTACTAAAATAGGTTGACTACCTTTAATGAAACTTGAACCATCGATTATCATTTCATGATATGCCCCTGCATCTAGTGTTGCAACAACTACGCCATTGACTTCCACTTCAGTGTTATCTACAGAAGCTACTATTCTAAAGGTATCACCATTTAGTCTTGTCTTTAACGGTACAGTAATAAACTCTTTCTCCCATGTATTAAGTGGAAGCATCTGCTCTACAATATGGTCACATGCTCTTTGATCATTTGGTATATTAGTACATGTATTACCACTATGTACTGCAAAGTTTTTATCTCCATAAATATATGCACCTGTTAAACTCACTGTAGCACCTTGATATTGATATGCTTCACCTTTATTTAACGTAATAGTCTCTGTAGTAACCCCATCCATCAACTCATACGTTACAGTAGTATTATCTTCTATCGCTACAATAGAGAATTCTTCAGGATAATCACTACCTAAAGGCTCATAAGTAGCCGTTCTATACTCATTAGATAAAATCGTATCTGGTAAGGCTAAAAAAGCATCTGAACTTGCTGATATAAGATTCATCCCTACGACAATAATATTTTGATCAGCAATCACTTCTATCACTTTATTCGCTATTTCTATACCATCTAACATCATACTACTATCAATAATGACCTCTTTTGACTCATTTGCTGAAATAGTTTCAATAATGGGATCAAAGGTAGGTACATTAATAGTCACGTTTGTATCTTCTGAAGAAGAGATATAAAGCTTTAATGCTGCAGTTTGTGTATAGTTTGATGTAAATGCAATATGAAATACTTTACCTGCATTTGATGGTATCTCAACGACAGCTACATCTTTATCTGTACTTACAGGTGTTGCTGTTCCTCTGTTACCTTCCTCATCTGTTTGATTTGCTTCTACCACAACTGCATCTATACCATTTGGTATATCTGTTACATTAAAGATAGCACTCCATGTTCCTGCATCACTACACTCTACTGCTTGTGTACTTGGTGTTGCCCCTGCAATACTGACTGTTACATCACCATCACCTGCTGTACAGCTACCACTTACTGGGTAAGTTTCTTGATTATCTTCTGTTACTTCTGGGACTGGTGTAATCGCTACTTCAGGTGCAGTAGTGTCAGCATATCCACTAAATGGTACTGGTGTTGCTGTTCCTGTGTTACCTGCCTCATCTTTTTGGCTTGCTTCTACATTACCATCTGGTGTATCTGTTACATTAAAGATAGCACTCCATGTTCCTGTATCACTACAAGTTACATCTTGTGTACTTGGTGTTGCTCCTGCAATACTGACTGTTACATCACCATCACCTGCTGTACAGCTACCGTTTACTGGGTATGTTGTCATATTTTCTGGTGTTACTAACGGTACTGGTGTTATTGCTACTTCTGGTGCAATCGTGTCTTGTTCTATTTCAACTGGTACTATAGCACTTGGATTACCCGCAGTATCTATTTGACTTGCTTTTACATTTAAGGTATCACTATCATCTGCTATATCAGATAAATCAAATGTTGCATTCCATGTTCCATCTTCACTACACTCTACACCTTGTGTCTCTGGTGTTGCACCATCAATACTTACTGTTACTTCACCATCACTAGCTGTACAGATACCACTTACGGGATAAACTGATTGATTACTTGATGTAATAACTGGAGCACTTGTTGTCTCTACTACTGGGGCTACAGTATCTTTATCTATTTCAATATCTAGCTCTGCCTCTGCATTACCTGAAGCATTTCCTTGAGTTACATTGATTGATAATTCTTCTGTATCATCAGAGATATTAGAAAAATCAAATGTCGCATCCCATGTTCCCTCTTCACTACATTCAATATCTTGTGTTTCAGGTACTGCATTTTCAATACTTATTGTTACATCACCTGCATCTGTTGTACATGTACCACTTATTGGGTAAGCATTTTCATTAGCAAGTGTTATTGGGGGTGCACTTGTAACAGTAACCTCTGCGGCTGCATCAAGTAGATTTTCATAATGCTCTGCACCATCTTCACCATTTCCACCACAGGCATTTAACATAAGAACTGCTACAGTACTCAATGTTATTGATAATAATTTATTATTTTTCATATTATTTCCTTAATCTATATTTAAAATTTATAAGAGACACTCAGTGTCCATAAGTCTGAGACCACATCTTCATTGATTGCTCTATAATCAAAACCGACATCATCATAAAGACGTACATAATCAAGAGAAGCTATTATGTTTTCTGTTATATTATATCCTGCACCTAAGCCCCATTGAAATCCACTTTCTGCTCTATCTGCAGAGTTAATAAGAGGAATATTTGTTAATTCTACTTCACCATAACCAAGTAATATATAGGGTGTAAAATCTCCAATAGGATACATTGATTTAAGATAAATACCCATATTTGAAAAATCTGTAGGATAAGCATCATAATGCGGATTAGTTGTACTTCCTTGCTCATACTCTACATCACTAACACTTACGGTATATCTTCCTTCTAGTGCAAAATAGTTATTAAATTTATATCCTGCTTGAAGCATAACTCCTGTTGCACTAAACTCTTCATCTGTAAAATCATCTCTTAAACTCATGCCCGATACTCCAAGCCCTAGATAAAAAGCACTATCATCTGTGATAACTTCTGGTATTACAATAGCAGACTCCTCTACTATCATCTTATCTCCACCTGCATAACAGCCTGAAGCTAATAATCCTAATAAGCATATTTTAGTTATTTTCACTTTATTATTCTCCTAATATTTTAATTATTTCTAAAACTATAATATATAGTTCACTGTGTTTTCTATGTAAAATCCATTAACTATTTTTAATTATAAAATACAATAGTGTCTAACTAGTGAAATTTAGGTGATTTAGAGTATATTTTAGAGTTTTAACGCGTTTTTTAGCTCATCTCTTGTAACAGGTTTTAAAAGATATTTTAAAATACCCAATTGATAAGCTTTATCTATAAATTTTTTTTCATTATGGGCGGTAAACATTATGATTTTTGTAGTAGTGTCTTGTTCTCTTATTTTTTCTAGGACTTGTAGTCCACTAAGTTTAGATAAATTTATATCTAATAAAATAATATCTGGGTTAAACTCTTTATACTTTGTATAAGCCTCTTCTCCATCATATGCCACTTCAACTATATGACAATATTTAGTAAAAAAGCTAATATAATTTAAAGTATTTTCTTTTTGGTCATCAACAAAGAGAAGTTTTATAGAGTTAAGTTCAATCACACTTATCCTTATTTTATAATTGCATAAAATTATAAAATAAAAGAGTGTCTAAGTAGTGAGTTAATATTTTATTTTATACCCAAAACCATAGATATTATGGATTGTATCATCAGGAAGTTTTTTTCTCAGCGTTTTAATTATTGTTTTAACAGAATTTAATTTATCTGTTTCAAAATCATCCCATAGATGAAGTATGATATTATCATAAGATATATTGATATTGATATGATTTAGTAAAAGTTCAAGAACTTGTCTCTCTTGTAAAGTCAGAACAATCTCTACATGATTTTTTGAGAGCTTTTGTTCAGTATAATCCCATAAATACTCTTCTTTAAATATAAATGTATTTTTAGAAACCGTATTAAAACTATTTAACTCTTTTATCACTAAGTCAAGTGCATCTTTTAATTCATTTCTTGAGATAGGTTTTATCAAATACTTTGTCAGTTTTAACTCTGTTGCTTTAAGAAGGAAGTTTGTTGAAGAGTGGGCTGTAAGCATCAAAGCTTTTGTTGTATGATCTTTTTTTCTAATAATTTCTAAAAGTTCTATACCACTTATTTTTGGTAAATTTATATCAATAATAAGAATATTTGGCTTTTTATCTATATATATCTTAAGAGCTGACTCTCCATCTCTTGCCTCATAAACATCAATGAAGTACCTTTTTAAATATTTTACATAATTTTCTCTGGTCTCATCTTCATCTTCAATAAATAAAATCGAATAAGGTTGTTGTTCTATATTATTTTGCATCAGCTTTACTCTCTTTTTTAAATTCTACATAAAAACATACACCACTATCTATGTTCTTGGCATAAAGTTTAGCACCCATACTCTCTTCTAAAATCATTTTAGAGAGGTATAGTCCTAAACCTATCCCTTGTGATTTATGTTTAGTTGTAAAATACGGTTCAAATATTTTAGATAAAATATCATCTTTTATACCTCCACCATTATCATATATACTTAAAATATATGAACTATCTGTTATCTCTAAAGCGATAGAAATTTTTGGATTTTTAATACAAGAGGAGATTAACACATCTTTAGCATTATTTAGTATGACTAAAATTGACTGTTGAAACTCATTTTTATACCCATATATATTTATCTCTTTATCTATATCTATATCTATGGAAATATCAATTCTATTGTATTTAAAAGATGATTCTACCAAAGAGATAGCAACCATCATAGAATCATTCACATTAAACCACTCCTTTATTTTATCGTAAGCATAGAAACTTTTAAAATCATCAATAGTACTTGACATATATTTAGTCATTCTTTCTATCTCATCTAATTTCTGCTGAATAATTTCATCTTCAAACTTTTGCGTATATAATTCATCATCTATTATCAATACTGCAGAGTTAATTTGTGACAAAGGTTGCCTCCATTGATGAGCTATATTTTCTATCATCTCACCCATAGCTGCTAGTTTACTTTGCTGAAAAATAACTCTATCTTTATCTCTTGATATCTTTAACTCTTCTTCTATTTTACTTTGAAGTTTACTATTTAATTTTTTAATAGCATATTGTTTATAGATAAAAAGTATAAAAATCAGACCAAATAATATTAAAATTTTCCATATAAGTGTATAGTCTATTTTTGTTTTATAAGAGATATTAACCCATTTATTTAACATTTGCTGTTTCTCTGCAGTATCTACAGATAAAATAAGTTTTTCAAATATCTTACCCAATATCTTTTGATCATTTCTTGTTGCAATTCTAATATAGATTTCACCTTTTAATTTCCCAGAAATTGTAAGTATATCTATAAAGTTTTTTTGTATCTCATAATTAATACTAATCGCGTTATCAAGATACCCAAAGAGTGTACCATTTTCAACTCTACTTAAACCATCTCCTATAGAATCAACTTCAACAATATGGATATTTGGATACTCTAGCTTTAATCTTTCATTAAGAGAATACCCTTTTACAACACCTAGCCTTTTATCTAAAACTTGTTCTATATTAGAGATAAACACCATCTCTTTTTTAGTGGCTATAACAATAGGTATATCTAAATATGGCGTAGTAAAATCCATATACTTTTCTCGTAGAGGTGTCTTTTCAGCAGAAGATAAAATATCACACTCTCTATTTTTTGCCTTCTTGAGTGATTCACTCCAACTTTTCGTTTTTACTAATTGAATAGGTATATCAATCTTTTGATTTAACATTTTAATATAGTCAGCAATAAATCCATTATGTTGTCCATATTTAATCCCTTCTAAGGGCATCCACTGTGCATCTATACACATAGTGATACGTTTTTTATTTTTTAAGTATAATTTTTCCTCTTTTGTAAAATTTATTTTCTTATTTATATTATAAGGAGTAGGAGAGAACCATTTTTGTTTTAACATAGTTCTCTCATGAGTAGAGATAGTAGCTAAACCCTTATTTAAAATAGAGATAGCTTCATTCCAATCTTTTCTAATAGCAAATCTCAAATTTAAACTATCCTTTAACAAAAAAGCATTCTCTATATAAGGAAGTCCTAGGTCACTTAGCATATACTCAGTAGCACCATTACCAAAAGTTGCATCAGCTTTTCCATAGATAACCTCTTCTAACATTTTTTTAGGTGTATCTGCATAAATAACAATAGAGTTCTTAAATTCTTTTGCTGCTCTCTCATCTGCTACATTACCTTTGTGTATAACAATAGTTTTATTGGCTAGATCTTTAGCTGATTTTATATTTAAAGGATTTCTCTGTTTAACCATTACCATCTTTTGTAAAGAGATATAAACATTTGAAAAGTTAAAAAATGCTTCTCGCTTTGTTGTTTTGGTTAAAGTACTTAATCCATCTAATTTTTTTGTTTTTGCTAACTCTTGTATTTTTGACCAATTTCCCACTGTTAAAACAAAATTTGCACCTGTTACATGATTAATTTTAGTTAAAATATCGTTATCATATCCAGTAATTGAACCATCACGATTTACTATCACATAAGGAGCCCAACTATCTCCACTTCCTAAAACTATTTGGGGATGTTTTTCTATAAATTCTTTCTCTTTTTGTGTTAAGTAAATATTGTGCAGAGTATTTTTAAAGATTAATTTATCTAAATCTCTATTTTTAGAGTTCGTTACAAAACCTGACTGTATAAAACTATCAGCGATAACTTTAACTCTAAATTTATCTATACTACCTATAGGATATACTGTTGGTAACATAAGTTGTTCTATCTGTTTAGCTTCAAAGGCTAAAGCATCTTTACTTTTATTTTGAGTGTTATATTTTTTTAAAATAAGTTTTATTATTTCATCTTGATGCTTTAGAGCATACTCCCAACCCTTTATAGAAGCATCTCTAAAATTTTTAACTCTATTAGGATTATTTTCTATCTCCTTTTGAGTAGTAAAAAGATTGACATCATAATATTTACTGCCATAAGATGTAGGGTCAAAAATATTATACTTCACTCCTTTTTTACTCAATGTATAAAGCTCATTAGTAGTAAATACAGCCATTGCATCTACTCTTTTTTCTATAAAGTCATTAATATTAAATGAGGGTAATACATTGATTATATCAGAACTATTCACACCAAACTTTTCTAACATAGAAGTTAATGTTATACTATCTATAGCATCTAAAACACCCATAACTCTTTTATTTTTAAGATTCCTAGGGGTATCAATACCTTTTTGTGCTACAAGTACTAAAGGAGATTGTTTAAAAAAATTTGCTAGAAGAACAACAGGTTTACCATTTAAATACTGAGCAATAATACTAGCATAAGTCACACCATACTGAGCATTTCCATCTAATACTTCTTGAGTAATATCTGTAGAGTTCTTATACTCCACAAACTCTACATCAAGTCCTACCTCTTTATAAAAGCCCTTCTCTTGTGCTGCATAAAACCCTGCAAATTCAAACTGATGTTTCCATTGAAGTTGTAGTTTTATTTTTTGCAATACAGGAGCATTGGCATAAATGAATCCTATATTTAGTATTAGTAATAATAGTATCTTATACATCAATTTTCTTATGAGAACATACTTCCCAACTCTACCCCATTTTCTACATCATGGCTAGAAAGGTCTCCAAATACTGTTGTGCCTAGTCCATTTTTTTGCCAGTTTAGTACTTCTGCATAGACTTTAAAGAGTGAAGTTTTACCCTCTATATCTTTGTTATCTACCTCTAAAAATTCTTTTTCATACTCAGGGAATGGGTCTCCGTACATACCTCCGTTTACCCCTTTACCGATGACTAACATACTATTTCCTCTTCCATGGTCATTTCCATGGTCTCCGTTACTTTTGAGTTGACGACCAAACTCACCTGAGACGATGACTACACTGTTCTCATAGCAGTCATTTTTAAGAAGTGTACTTTCGGTAAACAGTGACTCTAGTCCTCTATCTCTTCCAAAAATATCTTCAAATTTAGGCTCAATTTGGGTTCTTAGGTTCTTGTGAGAGTCCCATCCTGTGTAGTCAAGACTTGCTAAACGCATGTTAAGTATGTCTTGTGTTGCATAACTGTCATACAGTGCTTGTATCTGGTGTGCAAAAGTAGAAGAGTCAAGCTCATTTGGGTGGTCTCTCTCTCGCAAACTAGCAATACTTGCAGGGATAGGTGTTTCATTAAGTCTCTCTTCTAAAGGAATACCAAAGTTTCGTACTTTAATCTCATGCTCTATGGGTTTTCTAAAAATACTAGTAGTAGGAACATGTGGCTCTTTTGCACTATAGTAACTTGAAAGTGAACGGCTCATTATACCTTCTTCAGACCATTTATACTGAGGATTCCCCTCATCTAAATCTGCTTGTGTGTCGTAATTTACCAAACCAGTATCACGGCTATAGTAGTTACTAATCACACAGCTATTATCGTGTTTTCTTACATCTGTAGAGTGAGGTCCATTACAGACAAGTCTTACCGAAGCAGAGAGAGACAAGACATTAGCACTTAAACTCTTTGCTGCACGTCCTGCCCAACCACTCACATCCAAATTATATACATCAGCATTCATATCTCCACTCTCTATAACAATTTGAGAATGATGATGATTACGGTCAGTTGAAGCGATAACATTATTTATAATGGCAACATTACCTGCTGTTATCTCATCTTTAAGCCATGCACATTTTTTTAATATACCATACTTTTCACCAGATATAATAACCTCGTCATAGTTATCACTATAGGCTTGTTTAAGATCATCTGTACTACTTACTCTCCACAGTGAAGCACGTGCATTCCAAAATTTAGCTGCGTAACTGTTATTGTCGTTATTGTTTAGTGCATAGACAGGAACAATAAGGTGTCTAAAGTCTGGTCCACCATCTAACATAAGATTTACTACAGTTTTAGGTGTAGTAACATTCCCCTCTGCATACAATGGAGAGCCGAGTCCAGCAAATGCCAATACTAATGCAGCATTAGCAGAAAGTTTTATAAAATCTCTTCTTTTCATAATTAACGTCCTTCTTGTACATATATATACGGAGTTGCTACGATAAATGCTATAGCTAATCCTACTCTTCGGTTTGCTCTTCGTCTATCTGAGATATCACTACTTTCCAAGTCCATCTTAGCAATAGAACCATCACGAATAAGTTGGATTAACGTAATGTTATCACTTAAGTCTGAAAGGCTATACACTTCTAAAGGTTTCTCTTCATCTATAAAAAGTCCTAAGTCTTTACCGTTAAGTAGTGCTACAATGTGGGCTCTCTCTAAAACACCATAATTTTTACCCCCATCTCCTATGAAATGGTTCCATAACCATAACGCTACATCTTCTACTAGGTAATCACCATTACTATCAGCAGGTATTTTCTTTGCCCAATCTTTTTCCCATACGCCAATCTTCACATCATTCTCATCACGAGGACAACTCCCTGAAGCATCTTCTTCACAGTAATAATTACGTGTATAAATATAAGAGCGTTTTACACTTCGGTTATAGTTGACACGAAATACATCTGAACTATCTGCAGCTTCTACTGATGTTTGATGACCAAAAACATCATGTGTAGGTCTAAACAAAAAGATATCTTCTTCTGAAAGCCTACTTAAAGGGGTATAAAACCGATAACTATTATCTTCATTATCTACTATCATCAAGTTAGATACTCTTACCGTACGCTGAATAGAGTTCGCATACTTCACTCTTAAAGGGTTATGAAAATCCGTTGAAATGGCATAAGCTTGTAAGAACGTGAGAAGGTATTTACTCTCCATCCCTCTCCAACTCTCCCGAATACGCGTTTTAGCCTCCTCATTTAAATTATTATCGGCAAAATGTTCAATAATCGTCACAGGTAAATTTTTTAAACTCTCCTCATGAACAATACCTACAGAAGCGATAGCATCTATCTTCACAGAAGCATCTGCACCAGAAATAGTACTTTTAAGAATATCCAAGTCTCCACTGTAATGTTGTTCTGTTCCAAAAGTTATCTCCACATCTGGACCACCTTCCTCTGTAGGATACCAATGGGCTTGCATATCAGTCAAAGCTCTTGCTGTATTCGGAATAGTCACTAACTCATGATACTCAGGGTCATACTCACCTAAAATACCTAAAAAAAGTTGATGAAACTCTCTAGCAAAATCTTCATTTCCTCTAAAGATACCATCGGTAAAAATGTTGTATCTATGTCCATACTGATAGGCTATCGCAGCATTTTTAGCCCCTTGTGCTATGACACTCTTGTATGTACTGTTTTGACTTAAAGCATTTACTATGTTGTCATAATGGTGAAGCATAGGAAGAGGGTAAACCCCTGCAAGTTGATTTGCAGCCATATGGTAATTTGTTTCCCATAACCCTACTCTATGTAAAAAAGGATTTAACCCACGTGTCATACTTGCTAAAGCCCATGCATTAGCAGGTGCATCCCATCGATCAGTCTCAAAGTATCTTCGTTGACTCTCATCTAAAAAGTTATTACTATTATCCGTTTGCCAAAATATTGCAAGGGTTTCCAAAGAAGTACTATCTGGTAGAGTATCTTCTTTAGGAGAGAGAAGTAAATTTTGTGCATCAAAGGTCATTATCTGTACGATAGCAGCTTTTGGTGACATATCTGCCCATGTTACTATTTGAGCATCTGTTGCATGTCCACCATAGGCAAAAGTATTTAGTACTTTACGTACAGCTACTTCATCCCAAGTAGCATCATCTACAATGTTAAAACTCAAAGGGTCAAACCCAGAGAAGCTAGCAGGTGTTACCTCAACCATAAAACTTTGACTTGCTACATCGGTAAGGGTAAAGACAACAACTGTAACATTGGACTCACCTGTACCTGCTTCTCCACTTGCTGAAGAGACGGTAATAACTCCTCTGTCTGTAACAGTAGCTTGTATGAGGTTAGTGTTACTACTCTCTACATAGAAATGATAAGGGCTAGTATCTGTTTGTGTGAGTTGTGTTTGTACTTCAAAAGGTGCAAAGTACTCTGTTACCGAGTGGTTATTTATTTTATCTAATGTTAATACAGGAATGTCTTCAGTTATAGGAGTTGAAGAAGAACTGCTATCCCCTCCCCCACTACCACATGCTACCATTACCATGCTCACTACTATAAAACCTATAGTATGCATAAAAAATTTCATCTTCTCATACCTCCCTTATATTTAATGACTACATTATACATAAGAGTTATAGGTAATTTTACTTAATTTGTAGGATTTGTGAACTTTTCATACTTCACAAGGTTTTACCTATACAGCAAAACCTTTTAAAACAAAGAAGATAATAGCAGAGAGTACTGCTGCAACTGGTACGGTGATAACCCATGCTGCTATAATTTTCTTTACCATTCCACGTTTTACATACGTTTCACGGATATTTCTTTTTATACTTTTTACTTTTTTCTTTTGTACTTTTAATGCGTTCATTAGACTAACTTGTTTTTTATAATCTTCTGCTGATTTAAGTACTGAGAGTTCTTCTTTAAGTCTGCTTTGTTTCTCTACTTCGAGTTGAAGCTTCTGTTGTTTCTCACCCATCTCTTTACTTTCAAGCCACTCTCTAAGAAAACCTACACCAAAAATAGCCCCTACTGCGATGTGTGTAGAGGAGACAGGTAAGCCTAGTTGAGAAGCGATAACCACAGTGATAGACGCTGCCATCATGATGGAAAATGCTCTCATCTGGTCAAGCTCTGTAATCTCAGAACCTACTGTTTTTATAAGTCTTGGACCAAAAAGTGCTAGACCAATAGAGATACCTAAACCACCAACAACCATAACCCATAATGGGATAGCTGCTTTAGTAGCAATGCCATGTGTTGTAAGTGAGTCATACACAGCGGCTAAAGGTCCTACTGCGTTGGCAACATCATTTGCACCATGAGCAAAACTTAAAAGTGCTGCTGCAAAGATAAGAGGTATGGTAAAAAGAAGGTTTATAGACTCTCTTGTAGGCTCCATACCTATAATCTTTTTTGCAATTCTAGGTTTTACAATCATATAGGTAATCCCTGCACCGATAAGACCAAAGATTAATGCAACAAGAAGTGTTGGTTTTTTAGTGTCTGGTAAAAAGATAAGTACATCAACGATATGAGGCCAAACTTTTTTAAGTCCTTTAAGTGTTAAGTACGTGATAAACGCTGCTGCCATCACTGCTACCAAGATAGGTACTATTTTATTTGCAGCTGCAAGGGTATCTTCCTTGTAAACAATTTTAGATTTGATAATATAGAGGAAAATAGCTGCTATCAAACCACCTAAAACAGGAGAGATAATCCATGAAGCGGCTATCTTACCCATAGTTCCCCATGAAACTATAGAAAATCCACCCGCAGCTATACCACCACCAAGAACACCACCTACAATAGAGTGTGTTGTTGAGACTGGTGCTTTAAGCCATGTAGCAAGGTTTAACCAAAGGGCAGCGGCAAGAAGTGCTGAGGACATACCATAAACAAACAGCATAGGATCAGAACCAAATGCAGAAGGGTCGATAATACCTTTTTTAATAGTCCCTACAACATCTCCACCTGCTATTAATGCTCCTGAAGCTTCAAAGATAGAAGCGATAACAATAGCTCCAGTGATAGTCAATGCTCCAGAACCTACTGCTGGTCCTACGTTATTTGCTACATCATTTGCCCCAATATTCATTGCCATATAGGCACCAAATACAGCTGCAAGTACTAAAAAACCACTGTTTGACACATTCCCAATAATACTACTTGCGTAAAAAGCAACAGCTACTGCAAAACCTGCACCGATAAACATTTTGATTGTGTTATTCATCTTTTACCTTTGTCTCAAATTAATTAAAACTCTCCATGAAGAGTCTCATTAATAAAAGTATAAGATAAAAGTATTACATTTTTGTTACTAAAAGATAGGGTTACCAGTTTACCTCAGCAGTGAGCATAAGTGCATCTACTTCTGTTGTATTATCTACCTCTTCTTTCACATAGTTTGCAATAAATTCAACATTTTTGTTGTATTTGTAAGCGAGACCACCAAGCATGATTTTTCTCTCTTCTCCTGCGTCAAGCTCAAAGTAGTCATATCTTCCAATAATGTTCCACGCATCAGTAACTCTAAATTCACCATTTACTGAATACCCCTTACCTTCTTTATCTGCCCCACCATCGGTTGCAGTAATATACTGACCTGCTAGTAAAAATTCTGCTTGATTATAGACAGCGTGTACACCATACCATACAAAATCATTCCCTTTTGCTTTGTAGTCCGTGTTATACTGTCCAAGGAAAGAGATATCTGCATAAGTGTCTGATTTGTGTACATGCTTTTTACCTGTTCCAAAGATGTGTCCTGTAAGTCTCCACTCACCACTTAAACCATTACCATCTTCAACACCGTGGTAACCTTCTCCATTAAATACACCTAGTTCAGAAGTAAAGTAGTCTAATTTTGTTTTAAAGTTAATTCCAAGGTCTGATGAGTTTGTAAAGTGTGCCCCATTATGTGCCTCAACAAATACTTTAGAGATAGAACGGTAGTTCCATCCATGATGCTCTTCATAATCAATCCAAGGTCTGTGTGCTTGTCCAAGTTCAACACCTGTATATGGTAGTACATTATCTAAGTAAAGGTAAGCATATTTAAGTCTTACTTCCCAGCTACCTTTGTCTTTGCCGTCATCGTCTGTATTATGGAAAGTATCTAAAGTGATTCTCATATAATCTTTTGAATCTTCTGCGAAGTATCCTTTTATCTGTAGGTAGTTTCTTCTTGTTTCAAATTCATTGGTACGAGAATCTCCTGCATTATCACTTACAAATCCTAAATAGTGCTTACCAGAAATTTTAAGAATAGGTGCTTTAGACTTTACTAAAGTACCTTTTTTCTCTGTTTTAGCATGTGTTACTTTAGCAACATCTTTTGATGGTTCAGAAGATTCTAACTTCTCAATCTTTTCCATCATTTCTGCCATTTGTGTTTTTAATGTATCTATTTCAGAGTTTGCAGAAGATACAGTTGCCATAGTAGCGATGGTAGCTACAGAGAGTAGAATTTTTTTCATGATTTTAACTTCCTTGTGTAATTTATATTGGAAGTATAGAAAAAAATAGTTACAAAATGATTACACCCTATAATTTATAGTGTTTAACTGTTCGGATAGATGTTAAATTTTGCACCTTTTTCATCTAAAAATTCTAACATTTTCTTCTGTCCAAGTTTTTTAGCATAATCTTTAGGAGCCATACCCGTCTTATCTGCGATATTAAAATCACCACCATGACTTAAAAAGAATTCCATCGTCTCTATATCTGAAAAACATGCTGTTAACATAACAGGAGTAATGCCACTTTTACGTTGACTTGTATTGAGTTCAAACCCTTTATCTACACAAAATTTTATGCACTCTTTATGTTTAAACTTTATCGCCATATCTAAAGCAGAGATACCATCAGAGTCTACAGCATACAGATCTACACCCTCTGCTAACATAAGTTCTATCATCTCAAGACTTACATGTTTTCTAATCGCATAAAAAAGTGGGCTTATCTCATCATAATCTTCAAGATCATACTCTTCACCTATAAGTATAGGCTTATTTAAGTCTATTCCCTTTTTTAACAACGATTTCATTTTAGCTACGGAGTCATTTTCTATTGCTAGTGTTATTTCATTCATATCTTATCCTTTGTTACTATTTGATAATCACTATATTAGTGTGTTATCTTAAACAGTTGAGTAGTTTTAATAAAAAGAAGAGAGGAGGAAGTAAAGGTCTTTGAGAAACCATCTAAAGAAGATGGTTTAAAATTATCTAAAGAGTTTTATCTATGAACCAAAAGGGTTCATCCCACCCATCATTCCCATAGCTTGAGATTTTTTATTATCTTCAACCATTTTATTGATATCGTTCATTGCTGAGATAAGCAGTATTTGTAGTGATGACTTATCATCTAAAAGTGTGTCATCTATCGTAACATCTATCACTTCACCTGTACCATTGGCAGTTAGTTCTATAAGTCCACCACCAGCTTTTGCAGTAAATGTTACATTTTTTGCTTGAGTCTCCATCTCCTTGGCTTTCTCTTGCATCTGCCCCATCATTTCAGACATTTTATTCATATCAAAACCCTCAAACATTACTTTAACCCTTCAAATGCTTGTGCTATACTATTATCATCATCTAAAATAACAATCTTTGGCAAATAACTATCTGCCTCTTCTTCTGTCATACTAGCATAAGCGATAATGATGATTTTATCACCCTTATGTACTTTTCTTGCTGCTGCTCCATTGAGACAGATGTCACCTTTACCCCGTTCACCAGAGATAATGTAGGTTGAAAAACGTTCCCCATTGTTTACATTTACTATATCTATCTTTTGTCCTACTCTCATACTTGCAGCATCTAAAAGGTCTTGATCTATGGTAATAGACCCCACATAATTAAGATTTGCATCTGTTACTGTAGCTCTATGAAGTTTACTATATAACATGGTTATGTTCATCATTGTTCCTAAAATTTGTATTAATTATGTGATTATAGCTAAAATTTGTGAAGTATTTAAGAGAGCATACTTTTTTACTTAAAAGTATGCCATTTTTAGTGAGGTATCTAAATTAACGTGCCATCTCAGAAGGAGGTACAGCGTCACCCCACATCTCATCTGCTATTACATACTCATTTACAACATTTCCACCAATAATATGTTCATCAATGATTCTGTCTATCTTCTCTTTTGTTAATTCTGTATACATTGTGTGTCCTGGTTCAACAAGTATCACTGGTCCTTGTTGACAACGGTTTAAACAACCTGTCTGGATAGGTGAAACCGTCGCGATAATACCTTTCATCATCAACGCTTGTGAAAGATGTTGAAAAAGTTGTTGAGACTCTGGGTTATTTTGACTTACACAGCTTAGTTTTGGCATCCCTGGAGGTGCAGACTGCTGACACTTAAAAATATAAAACGCTGGTTGTGGTACGCCATTCATCATGGTAGATCCTTTTATTGTTAATTGAGAGTATTTTACTCCTATTTGCTTAATAAAAGCTAAAGCAAATGTAAAGTTGTGGTTATTATACTTTATAAACCTCACCCAACAAAACTACACGACACTCCTCACTCTCAAAGCGACTCAATCTGTCATCATTGGTCACAAACAAGTTAGCCTTAGCATACACAGCAGAAGCCAACTGCACTGCGTCAGGTGTTTTGATTTTATAATCTGCTCTTACTTTAGCAAACAAAGAGGCTATTTCACTATTTAGCTCTATCAATTTCATCTCTGAAAAAAACAATTTATATCTCTTGACCAAATCCATACGATTATCTTTATACGGTTTAGTTAAAATCTCTCCAAGTGTTAAAGTAGAAGTGACGATTTCATATTTATTCTTTTCTAAAAACTCTAAAAGCTTATAAACTTGATTTAGATAAGATGGATTTTCTTCTATAAGATAGATAAAAATATTGGTATCTAAAAAAGCCAGTTTACCACTCATTTCGTAACTCTTTTATGAAGGTGTCAGAATCTATATCTTGATATAACTCTTTCCCAACACCTTGTAAGTTTTTCATTTTTAAAACAGAACTTTGCTTTGTAGGTTTTTTTGTTTTTGCTTCTATATCTTGTTTAATATTTACCAAATTTTTGGGTAAATTTTCAAGAAAAAACATAATATGTTCATAAATAGAACTGTTAATTTCAAGAGTGATTTTATGCATAATACAAACTCCTTTTTAAATAAATTATACCATAAAAGATAATCCACAATAAATAATACTCAATTGGTATAATCTACACGTAAGAGCCATATATGATTTAATTCTTAAAGAGTATAATATCTCAAATTTTATTTGAAGGATTTTTATTGCCCTATGTACTTAAAAGATATGATGTTATAGAAGCGGAAAAAGTAGAACTGTTTTTAGTTAATGTTGTAAAACTATCTGAAACTTTAGCCCATAAACTTTTACAAAAGGGTAGAATAATTGACCATAAAAATAGACGTTTACAAAAAGGAAAAGTAGTCAAATCTGGCTATATAGAAGTCACCATCTTTGAAGCCATAACCAAAGGGTTAAAACCCCTCTTCCAAACAGAACACTTTGCACTTTTTGATAAACCCTCAGGTCTGCTTGTTCACCCTGTTGTACGCTCTACAGAGTACACTCTTTTAGATGAAATACGCTACCACTTTGGAGAAGAAGCCAACTTAGTCCACCGTATAGATGCTGAGACATCAGGACTCATACTCGTAGCTAAAAATGGATACGCTCAGTATGTATTGCAAGAGATGTTTACCAAAAAAGCATTTGTAAAAAGATATAAAGCCCTTGTAGAAAAAGAGCTAAAAGAAGAGATCTTGATAGATAAAAAGATTACAACCTCTAAGGGGTTAATAAAGTTAAAAATGACAACCTCACCAGAGGGAAAAGCATCAAGTACCCTCATCAAACCCATCTCCTATAACAAAACTACAAATCAAACCTTAGTAGAAGCCATCCCCTACACAGGACGACAACATCAAATAAGAGTACATTTAGATGCCATATCTCACCGCATCGTAGGTGACCCCATCTACGGACTCGATGAAGATTTTGTAGATGATTTTTTAAGTAATAAAATAGAAAACACGCAACGCATAAAAACCACAGGAGCCTCTAGGCTTATGCTTCATGCGTACTATTTGGAGTTTACCTTTTTACGCACTACTTATAAGTTTTACTCTAAGCAAGTGTTTTGTGACCACACTATATCTTCAAAATCCTCTCTAATTTAAAATAAGGTTAAATAGATAGTTGAAGACAAAGGAAATATATTGCCAGAAGATATAAATGATTATTTTAATAAAAAGAAAAAAATGGAAGTATTAAAAATAAGTTGTCCAAATTGTGATAAAGAAAATATAATAAAATTATCATCTGAAATTAAATGTAAACATTGTGAAAAATCTTTAACAAAAACTAAATATAAAAAGCTTAAAAAACCGTTTATAAAAACATTAACAGCAGTAATAATAGGAAGTGTTGGGGGACATCAAATAACTGAATATTTTGATACAGATAGATATCCGATGAGTATTGAACATTCAATTTTAGAAAATTGTATTTCATCTTATAATGAGCCACTAAGAACATCTCATATTAGAGAGATAAAAAATGTATGTGTTTGTGCATTTTCTAAAACTATTCAAGATTACGATTATTCAGAGTTTAAGAAAAGTAAAGATAAATTTTTAGTTATATTTAAAAATAATTTAAATGCATGTAATTAAGACAAGCATTATACTTGTCTTAATTATTTATCATCAATTATCAAGATAATCATCGTTGTTAGGATTGTGTGCATCTGACCAATCATCTAAATCAGCATCATTATTTGGATTATTCATATCAGAATATATATCAAGTTCTTCTTGACTCATATCAGATGTATCCATTTTATTTACCACCTTTTGAAGAGTTTTTTGCAGCACCAGATTGTGCTCTACCTGCGAAGTGACCTTTAGGTGCACCACCTCCGTTTGATTTTGCTGCTCCAGATTGAATTCTTGCAGCTGCCGATTTAGTCATAGGATTTGACTTAGCCATTTTGGCTCCTTTAAAATTATTCCTAAACAAATGTTTAGGTTGATAGAAGTATAAAACAAGAGAGAGGGACATTTAGAGACAATATGAAAGATGAATTAAACAAAAAACAGCAAGAACTGAAAAGTTGGTTAAAAAAGCTTGGGTTATCCCAACCTGTATTTGCTGAAAGAGTTTTTTATCATATAAATGACTCTGACAATGAAGAAGAGATAAAACAATTTATTGAAAGATTTAAAAAAGCTATAAATAGAAATACTACAGATATAAAACTAATTGAAAGTTATCTTGATATACTTTATCAACAAAATGAATTTTTAAAGCTTGGGCTAGTAAAACCTCAATTTTACTATGAAGATGATTTTGATAATGATTTCAACAAGAAAATGAAAAAAATATCACAAAGTATTTCTGAACGATTAGAAAAAGAAACTAACTAAAATTAAAAAATATCTAAAAGGAGTTGTGATGTGGTTAGAGATAGTATCAAAAGAAGATATTGAAGATTTAAAACTTCTAAAAGCTACAAGAGAAGAAGAAACTCTATCTTTTGAAGAGTATCTGAAAAATGAAAATTGAACTTAGAAAAAGTGCTATAAAAGATTTAAAAGGTATCTCTGAACCATATAAAATAAAGCTACATAATAAAATCTTAGAGCTTCAAAAATTCCTAAAAATCAAATATAATTATAAATATGGTATAATTTAAGCATGATATTTGAATATAATGAACAAAAAAGCAGTATTAATAAATCAAAACATGGTATTGATTTTGATGAAGCTCAAAAACTTTGGGAAGACCCATACTCTTTTGAGCTACCATCTCCACAAAGTGAAGATGAAGATAGGTTTTTAGTTTTAGGTCAAATTAAATCTAAAAACTATACTGCTATTATCACTTACAGAGATAAAAATATTAGAATAATTTCTGTAAGAAGATCAAGAGACAAGGAGACAAAACTTTATGAGAACATCAGAACTAGATAAGATATTTGATGAAAATCAAGAAGATATATTAGAATATTTTGATACATCAAAAATCAGAATGATAAACGAAGAACCTAAAAGAGTAAATATTGATTTTCCTGCATGGATGGTACAATCACTTGATAAAGAAGCTAAACACGTTGGAGTTAGCAGACAAGCTGTTATTAAAATGTGGTTAGCAGAAAAGCTTCAAAGTTTGAACACTACTGCCGCAGCTATATAACAAGTAGGAGGAGACAAATAAGTAGCCTAACGGCGACTTATTTCTCAGAACAACGGAAGCGTGGAAAGTTAGAAAATAAACATTCGTTCTTTTTTACTATATTTTAGACAACTACTATTACAGTTTTACTTTTCATATTAAGTAAGTATTTTTGTACCTCAAAAGGTTAATCTCACACCTATATTTGGCTATACTCATGCTATGAAAATACGACTCGGAACATTTAACCTTTTTCAATTTGTAGAGCCTCCTTACTCTTGGTATACTAAAAAAGAGAAGTTTAACGCACTTCAATGGGTAGAGAAAACTACATGGATAAAGCATCAGATACGCCTTATGGATTGTGATGTGATAGGGTTTCAAGAAGTCTTTTCAAGAAAAGCCTTAAAGAAGCTTGTTCAAGAGTTAGGGTTTAAGTATTTTAAAGTTGTTGATGTGGCAAAGTTGAGTAAACGAGATAGACTAAAATACGTTACCACTACAGTTGCTATAGCTTCTAAGTACCCCATAGCAAATGTTCAAGGGGTTGAGGGTTATCTTCCTAGTATGGAGAAGTACCATTTTGGAAAGAACGATAAAGAGCAGTTTCATTTCTCTAGGATACCCATAAAAGCGATGATAACCCTACCCAATAAAAGAGAACTTTTAGTCTATGTGTGTCATTTAAAGTCTAACAGAAACAATGAATTTGAATATGTATTTAATGAAAATCATGACTTAGCACATAAGAAGAAGCTTGTATGTAAAACGTTAACCGATAAACACTCTGCCTCTTTAAAGCAGAGGTTATGTGAAGCATCTTCACTTTTTTACGATATAGTAGCATACAGAAAAACACCCACTGTACTACTCTGTGACTTAAACGATAAAGAGTTTTCACTCACCATAGATGCCTTAACCAATAGTAAATACCATGATGAGCAGAGTGCAGAGAATTATGTCTTACAAGATGCATCGTACCACTACATCCAAGAGGTTTACAACCCTCACCCAGAAGCCAAAGCACCTCAAAGAGAAGCTACAAGTTACTTTTTAGGAAAGGGCAATGTATTGGATTATGTATTTATCTCCAATGACTTGACAAGTAAGGTAACAAACTATACAGTTTTTAATGCACATTTAAAAGAGCATAAAGATGGCTCTTTACTTACCAGTGACCATGCACAAGTTGTTTGTGAGTTAACTTTGACTGACACAGCACATACACCTAAGGAAGAGACCTCTTGAGTACTACTACAAACCCATCTAAAACCCTACTAGTGCTTAACAAACCTAAGGGCTACATAGTAACACGCTCTGACGAACTTGGCAGGAAAACAGTTTATAACCTTTTACCTGATTGGGTTTTTGATGACGGATGGATGCCCATCGGACGGCTTGATTTGGAGTCAAAAGGGCTTCTACTCTTTACCACTCATGGCAAAATAGGCAATGTGTTAACCACACCAGGAAACTGTATGAAAGTGTACGAGATTTGGGTGAGAGGACACGTAACAGAAGAACACATAGCTACTGCACTAAAAGGCGTAGAGAGTCGAAGTGAGATACTAAAGGCTCTCATAGTAGAACCCATAGGCAGAGGTGGAGCAAAAACCAAGCTCAAAGTAGTCATAGATGAAGGTAAAAACCGACATATTCGCCGTCTTTTTGGAGCGATGAAAGACCCAAAATTTGGTACACCTTTAAAAGTTTTAGAGTTAAAACGCATAAGCATAGGTAGTTTCAAGCTTGACATAGAAAGTGGTAAGTGGCGTTATCTTTCAGTAGAAGAAGAGCGTATATTACTTCATAATCTCTAGCCACTTTCTCTCCCTTGACAAATATCAATCTACAATTTACTTTTTTTTACTATAATTCATTTACTTAATAAATAAGAAGGCAAAACCATGGCATATCCTACATTTTTTGACAATGTACCTACTATTAAACTTCAAGATCCACTAAGTAACTTTTTAGGAGCTTTTGAAGAGGGAGAGATGGAAATCTCTTATCTTGAGTGTGTAAAATTAGCGGGGCACTCTTGTCCTACTGTTGCAGGTGCTTACCTCATGGCACGTGCAGGATTTGAATCACTTTATGGTAATGAACTTCCACAAAGAGGTTCTATTGAAGTCTCTATGAAAGAGAGTGAGGTACAAGGTGTTACAGGTGTTGTATGTAATGTTATCTCTTTTATCGCTGGTGCCAATGGGGCAAGTGGATTTAAAGGACTTAATGGAAACTTTTCAAGAGATAACCTTGTAAAGTATAATGTTGATATGGGGGGAGAGGTAACACTTACACGATTAGACACAAATGAGAGTGTAACACTTAGATACAACCCCTCTACCGTACCCGCAGATGTAATGATGCAACCACTTATGGGAAAATGTATGCAAGGCTTAGCTTCAAAAGAGGAGCAGAAGCAGTTTGGTAAACTATGGCAAGCTCGTGTAGAAAGTATTTTATTGGGCGAAGAGAATGGTAAAAGATTAATAACAGTTAAAAAAGGGTAAAAGATGATAATTTCTCACTATATGAAAGATGAACACCGAGCATGTGATACACACTTTGCAGCAGCAGAACAAGCAGCTGCAAATGGTGACTGGGCTAAAGCAGAAGAGGGATTTATCACTTTTTCAAACGAAACTTTAACACACTTCAAAAAAGAGGAAGAAGAGCTTTTCCCTGCATTTGAAGCACAAACAGGAAGCAGTGAAGGTCCTACACAAGTGATGCGTTTTGAGCATGAGCAAGTAAAAAGTCTCATAGGAAAACTAGCACATGCACTAGAAGCCCAAGATAAAGATGCCTATCTCTCTCTTTGTGAGTCTATGATGATTTTACTTCAACAACACAACATGAAAGAGGAGCAGATGCTCTATGCTATGTGTGATAGAGTACTTCCTTCTGATGTAAAAGAAGAGACATTAGACAAAATGAAAAAAGTTGTACTTTGAGTATTGATCCAAGTATAACACCAAGGCAGATAATGAATGATTTAGAAAAGATAGCCTTAGATGCAAGAGATTTAGAACATCCTAAACCACTAGAACTCTCTATAAAAGCACTAAGAACCCTAAATGATAGAAACTATTTTTACATGATACATCGTAAAAATCCCATTCCTCTTCTTGACCTTGCAAGAGAACAAAACTTTCAATCTTGCATAAAAGAAGATAGTGAGGGGAATTGGCATATACTTATAGCTAAAAATCCTAACATCTCTTTAGATCCACTTGTTATCTTAACTTCTATAGAGTAGATACATTATGTTTAGTCAAAATGGTCTCTCTTTAGACCAAGCACCACCATTGAGTGTAGTCTTTCGCTTCTTTTTTACTGGCTCTATTTTTGGTATGCTTGCAGGTGTACTTATCTTGTTTTACCAAGCAGATATTTTTGATGCTCACTCAGTAGCAGCAGTGACACTCACCCATACTTTAACCTTAGGTGTTATGCTCTCTTTTATGTTTGCTGCACTCTTTCAAATGCTTCCTGTTATCGCAGGAGTGACACTAAAAAATCCCATAAAAAAAGCAAACGCACTTCAGTACCCTTTTATCTTGGGAGTATTGGCTCTACTCTTTGCTTTTAACCTATCTGCCCCTTGGCTCTTTGGTATTGCCTCTTTTTTATTGGGTGGTAGTGTACTTTTTATAAGTTTTACTATGCTTAAAAACATTTTAACACTTACTCATCATAGTGCTTCATCAAAGGGTATGCTTACAGCACTTATCTCTTTAGTTTTGGTGGTAATCTTAGCACTTTACCTTACAGCTTCACTTGCAAGTTTTACTGAAGCTACTTACTACACCGCCATAAAAGAAGCACACTACTCTTTTGGGCTTTTTGGATGGGTTGCACTACTTATTATCTCTATCTCTTTTCAAGTAATTGAAATGTTTTATGTTACCCCTCCTTACCCCACATTGGTAACAAAATACTTACCCAACACCCTACTTGGACTACTCTTACTCTCTACTGTTGTAAGTTTTTTTACCCCTCTTATTTGGGTGGTCACGGATGTGTTACTTATTTTACTCCTTTGTGGGTATGCCTTAGTTACACTTAAAAGACTTACACAAAAGAAACGTCCATTAACCGATGCAACTGTACTGTTTTGGCGTATGGGGCTAGGTTCTTTACTCTTAAGTATGCTATTTATGGGTTTAACGCTAAGCTATGACATAGAGAGTATAAAAAGCTTAAGCTATCTCTTTTTTACCTCGTTTTCACTGAGTATTGTCTTTGCGATGTTTTACAAAATAGTCCCTTTTCTTACGTGGTTTCACCTTAACTCCCAAGGGTACTTCACTGCACCCATGATGCATGAGGTAATCCACCCTAAGACAGCAAAAAAACATCTATACATTCATATAGCTACTGTAGCTATATTTGCAGTCTCAATTTTTATCTCCGAGCTAACTTTGCTTGCAGGGCTTCTTACTATGCTCTCCTTTGGTTGGATGAGCTATCAGATTATTCATGCGTATTTACTTTACATTAAGACACAAAAAACAGGTGAAAAGTTTGATATGAATATGGGTAATGGATAAAGTTTAATAAAAATTTGTTAGACTTATTTAAACTATTTTAAAAGGCTATATAATGAACAAAATCACCCTACATGCAACACTTCTTCTTTCACTTCTTTTTTTAGGATGTAGTGAGACGTCATCTCCATCTCCAAAGAGCAGTAAGACACGTTTTCAAACTGTCTTAGCATCTAAAGCTAAGTTAGTACAAAAGGGTGCGAACAAAGAGTCCTGTGTTATTTGTGGTATGAACTTAGTTAAGTTTTATAAAACAAGTTACATAGCAGAGAGTAAAAATGGAACAAAAAGACAGTACTGTTCACTTCATTGTGTAGTAGAAGATAATGAGATAAACAAAACAGATCTTCTCAATGTTAAAGTAGTAGATACAGATACACTCAAACATATCTCTGCTCAAAAAGCATTTTATGTAGTAGGAAGTTCTAAAGCAGGTACGATGACACGTACAAGTAAGTATGCTTTTGCATCAAAGGCTAAAGCAAAAGCTTTTGCTAAGAAGTTTGGTGGAAAAGTAATGAATTTTCATGACACTTATGATGTAGCGATGAAAGATTCATATAGATAAACTTTCATAAACAGAGAGCTTTTAAATATTTAAAAGCTCTCTAACCACCACTCTGTCATCAAATGGGTACTTTACCCCTTTTATCTCTTGATAATCTTCATCACCTTTACCTAAAATAAGCAGTGCATCATCACCCTCTAACTCATCTAGTGCCATTTTTATAGCGAGTCTTCTATCTGGTGTAGCGGTAACATAATCTTTACCATGCAACCCTAGTAAAATCTCTTCAAGTATCATCTCTGGAACTTCGTCACGTGGGTTGTCACTTGTTACATAAATCTTTTTAGCATACTTACCCGCAGCTGCACCCATACGAGGACGTTTAGCTTTATCACGGTTACCACCTGCTCCAAAGACTACAGAAATATCTCTATCCTTAATGGAGTCAAGTACTTGGTGCATCCCATCATCTGTATGAGCAAAATCTACAATAACAAGTGGATCACGGCTTACAACTTCCATCCGACCTGCTACCCCAGCAAAGTTTTGAACCACTTCACAAATCTCTTCTATCTTTCGTCCTGTCAACATAGATACAGCACCTACTGAAGCCATAAGATTAAAGAGGTTAAAAAGACCAACCATAGGAGAATGGAAAGTCGCTTCTGTTTGCATATGCTTAATACCCGCAGTTATACCATGAACCAGTGCAAAAGCTTGTACTTTAAAAGTTGCAGGTTCATCTACACCATAACTTTGAGCCCCAATAGGATTATAAGTAATGTTTTTAATATCATCTTTGTTGAGTAACTTAGGAGTATCATCAGCAAAGAAAAGGCTCTTAATACGTCTATACTCCTCTACAGTACCATGGTAGTCTAAATGGTCAGATGTTACATTAGTATGTACTTTAAGAGCAAATTTAAGCCCCTCTATGCGTTTTTGGTCTATAGCATGAGAGCTTACTTCCATAATAAAATAGTTACATCCTAAATCCATAGTTTGCTTCATGTTATGTAGCGTTTCTAAAATAGAAGGAGTAGTCATACTCTTCTCTTCAATACGCTTCTCACCTGCAAATAACCCTCTTGTACCTTGTAATGCTGGATGCTCATCTAGATCAAGTAAAAAAGAGTATATTCCTGCTGTTACTGTTGTCTTACCATTTGTACCAGTTACGCCTACAACTGCTATTTTTTCTAAACCCCAATAAGCGATAAGCTCTTTAGGAGTAATAGACTCAGGTTTTACATCTGATTTATCGTAATAATGGCTATTTTGTGCCGTCTTAAGAAAAAGCGTTTTCTCATCTAATACACTTGTATCATCACTTAGAAAGCTATATCCCTCTTTTTGAAAATCTAATTTCACTATCTATTTCCTCTAACAACATTATATAATGCCAAGACATCTTGATCATTACCAAAAAGATTTGTTGTTGCATCAAGATAACCCAATGCCATCTCATCAAAACCTTCATTAGAAAGTTGCGTAACAAAATCTATAAACTCATCTTTATCTGTAATAATCACTTTAGTAGAGAACATTATATCTTCAAAAGTTTTTTTAAAACTACCACGACTCTCTACTAAAGTAAGAAAATCACTATACCTGATACCATCACCATACTCAATCTGCTCTTGCATAGGATTGAGTAAAAGGTTTTGAATACTCAGCTTAGTGACATCAATAGAGTCAATAAGCCTCTCAATAATATCTACAGCATTGGTCTTTTCTGTTTTTATCATCTGATAGTAGTCAAAAAGTGCTTGTGCTTCTACTTCATTATCTGTACCTAAATCACTCAAATAGACACCCATCTTTGCTTCATCTAGCATCGGATAATCTTTTAAGATAAGTCCATAACTTATGAGAGATTTAGGGTACTCACCCTTTAGAAATTCAGTCTCTGCTCTTTTTAGTAATTGCCCTTGGCTTGATTTACTCATATTAACCCAATTGATCCAATTTATCTTCCCAACCTTGTGGAACACTCATAACCGTTATATCTGGATGAATCAATGTTTTAATCTGTCTCTCTACACCAAACTTGATAGTTGTCCCTGCACTTCCACACCCTATACATGCTCCTTGAAGCTGTACATATACCACGCCCTCTTTAATAGCAATAAGCTCTATATCACCACCATCTAATTTAATAGAAGGTCTCACTTTTTCTATCACATCTCTAACCACTGGTTCTAACTCTTCATCTGTAAATGGAATCAATACTTCTCCTTACATCTCATCTAAATGGATGTCTATTTTCTGTAAAAAATATTATAACTAAATCATAGTAAAACTCTATCTAGTAGTAAATTTAATTAGGTACTTATACACTAAAAGTGTTATTTTGTCAATAATATGGAAAGATTTTAAATTATAAGGGAGTGTATTCAAGGCAAAAGCCTTAAATACGAAAGTGAGTAACAATTATACGAGTTCGATAATTGCCATTGGTGCTGAGTCACCTTTTCTCATACGAGTTTTAATAATACGTGTATATCCACCGTTTCTGTCTGCATATTTTGGTGCAAGTTCATTAACAATAGTATTTGTACATGCTTTATGTTGTAACATTGCAAAAATTGCTCTGTGTGCATTGAAATCACCAGATGCAGCTTTAGTAATAAGCTTTTCATAGTAAGATCTAAGCTCTTTAGCTTTTGGCAATGTAGTCTCTATTCTACCCTCTTTAGTCAAAGCAATAGAAAGGTTTTTAAGAAGTGCTGCTCTATGAGAAGACGTTCTATTTAATTTACGGTAACCATGCTTATGTCTCATGTTTGTCCTTTTACATTTACACTTAAAGCCTAAGCTTTAAGTTGTTCTATTTTCTTTACAAGATTTGCTCTTGTAACATCTGTGAGTTCAAACTCTGAATCAAATCCGTGTTCTACAAGACACTCATTGATTTCATCAAGAGATTTTTTACCAAGATTTTTGATATTTTTAATCTCAACTTCACTCATCAATACCAATTCACCAAGATACTTCATACCTGCTCTGTCAAGTGAGTTAAATGATCTTGCACTAAGTCCAAGATTATCTACTGTTTGCATAAAAGGTTTAAGTTCACTATCGTCATTGCTTCTCTTCACTGGAGTTACAGAGATATCAACATCAAGTACACCATTAAAAACTGAAAGTTGCTTATTCATCACTTCTAAAGCATTAGTAAATGCTTCAACAGGACCAATCTGAGCATCTGTCTCTATATCAAAAGTAATCTTTTCAAAGTTAGGATTATCTTCAACAAGAACAGGATCAATTTTATAGTTTGCTTTTCTTACAGGAGTAAAGAAAGCATCTAAAGCGATACTATCAATTGCTACATCATCTCTAAGGTCTTCACTTGGTACATAACCAATACCTTTTGAGATAACAACAGTAAAGTTAAGTTCAGCATCTTCATTAAGAGTAGCCAATGGTAAGTCACCATTTACTATCTCAACTTGATCATTATTTAAATCTTGTGCTGTAACTTCTTTATGTCCAGAGAATGTATATTTAACTTCAACTTTATCACTTTCATCTTTAATTTTAAAACGAATGTTTTTAAGGTTGATAATAAATACAGCAACATCTTCATGCATACCTCTAATATTGTCAAACTCGTGTGCTGCACCTTCTATCTTTACAGATATAGGAGCATAACCAATAGAAGAACCTAAAATAAGTCTTCTTAATGGGTGTGCAAGTGTAACAGCATAACCACTCTCAAAAGGGTAAGCGATGATTTCAGCACGATTTGCACTGATCTCATTGACTTCTACCTCTGTGGGCATAAATGGTGCAACTTTAATTTTTCTCATTAACTAGCCTTTACTAAGATTATTTAGAGTATAGCTCGACGATTAAACGCTCTTCAACTGGGATTGCAATCTCTTCTCTCTCTGGAATTCTTGTAAAAAGTCCAAATAATTTCTCTTTATCCATATCTACCCATTCAACCATACCAGTTTGGTTAGTAAGTTCCATAGCTCTTACAATTTGAACGTTAGCTTTAGATTTTTCTCTAATTTCAATTTTTTGACCTGCTTTAACTCTGTAAGAAGGTATATCTAGTCTCTTACCATCAACAAGTACATGACCGTGATTTACAAATTGTCTTGCAGACGCTCTAGTCGTTGCGAAACCCATTCTGTAAACTACGTTATCAAGTCTTTGCTCAAGAAGTTGAATAAGAATTGAACCTGTGTTCCCATCTCTTGAGTTTGCTAATTTATATAATGCTCTAAATTGTTTTTCAGATACACCATACATAAATTTAGCTTTTTGTTTCTCTTGAAGTTGAAGACCATATTCTGAAATCTTAGTTCTTCTTTGACCATGTTGCCCTGGAGCATAAGGTCTTTTTTCTAATGCAGATTTTCCGCTGAGTCTACGCTCACCTTTTAATCCTAAATCAACGCCAAGTCTTCTTTCTAGTCTTTCAACTGGACCTCTATATCTTGCCATACTTATACCCTTCTCTTCTTAGGTGGTCTACAACCATTGTGTGGAAGTGGTGTAATATCTTTTAAAGATGTTACTCTAATTCCCTCAGTTGCACCAATTGCTTTAACAGCTGTATCTCTACCAGAACCAGGACCTTGTACTTTAATTCCTACTTCTTTTACGCCATTTTCCATTGCTTTATTCATTGCATCAGTTACTGCTTCAGTTGCTGCAAATGGTGTAGATTTTTTAGAACCTTTAAACCCTAGTGATCCAGCAGAACTCCAAGAGATAACATTTCCCATTTCATCTGTTACTGTAATAACAGTGTTATTGAAAGTAGCTGCTACGTAAACAACTGCTTTAGCAATACTTTTTTTTGCTTTTTTCTTAGCCATCCAAGAACTCCTTATGCTGCGCCGACAGTTTTACGTTTACCCTTACGAGTACGCGCGTTTGTCTTTGTTTTTTGTCCACGACAAGGTAAACCTCTTCTGTGTCTAAGACCTCTGTAAGAACCTAAATCCATAAGTGCTTTGATATCCAAAGTTACTTTTTTTCTAAGATCTCCCTCAACCATTACATGCTCTTGAATATCATTACGGATTACAGCTGCTTGTGCATCTGTAAGCTCGTGAGCTCTTGTATTATAGTCAATACCTGTTCTATCAAGAATTTCTCTTGATGTTGCTAATCCAATACCAAAAATGTAAGTAAGTGCATACTCCATTCTTTTCTTTTGTGGTAAATCAACACCTGCAATACGTGCCATGTTTATCCTTGTCTTTGTTTATGTTTTGGATTTTTACAAATCACGCGTACGATACCCTTGCGTTTAATGATTTTACAATCATCACACATTTTTTTAACTGATGGTCTAACCTTCATTGGTTACTCCTGTAATTATTATAGAACAAATTACTGTTCATACACCTAGATATTTCTATCTTTGTTTTGCGTGGATAACTGATGATCCTAGTCTATCCAACTCTTGAGTAATTGGTGCGAAATTAATCAAAAATTCTTCTCGCAGTTTCCTATACCTAATAGTAATAGGGATGTGGATTATACCGAAATGTTTATTAATATTTTCTTATTGAGGAGTTTTTGTAAAAAAGAGTTTGTGTTGGGTGGAGTTATCCACCCATTGTACGTCTATTTGTATCTAAAAGTGATACGACCTTTGTCAAGACTATATGGAGTAAGTTCAACTTTAACTGTATCTCCAGGAAGAATCTTGATATAGTGCATTCTCATTTTCCCAGCAATGTGACAAAGCACAATATGCTTATTGTCTAACTCTACTCTAAATGTTGCATTTGGTAAAGCTTCAACTACTTTACCATCAATTTCAATTACATCATCTTTTGCCATTTCATTCCTTTACTATATTATATAATTACTCGTAACAAAAGCTTATGCTTGTGTCAAAATAACTGCTCTGCCATCTACAACAGCTACTTGATGTTCATAGTGGCTTGAATGAAGATTGTCTTCACTTACAACAGACCATTTATCTTCAAGTAACGAAGGATTACCACTCTTCTGACATACCATTGGTTCTAAACAAAACACCATACCGTTCTTGATTTTAGGACCTTGTTTAGGTTTTCCTTCAAGATAGTTAGGAATATTTGGTTCATCATGTGGTTTAGTTCCTATACCATGACCACAATAATCTCTCAATGGTACATATCCTCTATTGGTAATAAAGTCTTCAAGAATTTTAGTCAACTCTTTAAAACGCATTCCAGGTCTGATAGCATCAATAGCATAGTATAACGCATCTTTAGAACAAGCAATAAGTGCTTCATCTTCTTTAGATATGTTTCCCACTGCCATTGTGATAGCCGCGTCACCAAAATAACCATTTAACTTTGTACCAATATCTAAACCTAAAATATCACCCTCTTTTATAACTCTATCAGAAGGTACTCCATGGATACAAACTTCATTCACAGAAGTACATACAGATCCAGTAAATCCGTAAAGTCCTTTAAATGAAGGTTCTGCACCTAAATCACGGAGATATTTCTCTCCCATAGCATCTATTTCATTAAGCGTCATTCCAGGTTTGATTATATTTTGAAGATATTGAAGTGTTTTACCAACGATCTCGCCAGCTGCTCTAAGCTTAGCGATTTCGTCTTTTTTTCTAATAGCAATAGCCATTATAGACCTACATTTCCTAATGTATCATATTGATTCATTGTTCTATGTGCTTCTATTTTTCTCATTGTGTCAAGTGCAACTTGAACAATAATAAGTACTGCAACCCCACCGAAGTAGAAACTAGCACCCATTCCTGAGATAACAGCAAATGGTACAGTAGAAATAATAGCTAGGTATATTGCACCTGAACCTGTCAATCTACTCGCCACTTCATTTAAAAACTCTTTAGTGTGTTCACCTGGTCTAACACCAGGGATAAATCCACCTTGACGTTTTAAGTTGTCTGCTATATCTTTTGCATTAAAAGCAATTGAAGCATAGAAGAAAGCAAAAAACATTATGAGTAAAAATGTTGCTATGTTAAATGTTAAACCACCTGGTGATAATGAATCTGCAATAGCTGTAGCAAACTCAGAAGTACTAGATTGTAACATTGTTAAAGGAAACATTAAAACAGCAGAAGCAAATATAGGAGGAATAACACCTGAAAGGTTTACCTTAACAGGAATATAATTCATTACTCTTTTCGTTTGATTTTGCATAATTGTTTTACGAGAATAAGAGATAGGAACTCTTCTCTCACCAAGCTCAACATAGATAATTGATAAAATTGTAATTAACATGATTGCTAAAATAGCAAGAATTACTAAAAAATTCATCTCTCCAGCATTTACAGCTCTTACTGTATTACTAATTGCTGATGGTAATCCTGACACAATACCAGAAAAGATAATAAGTGAAATACCATTACCAATACCTTTTTGTGTAATTTGTTCACCAATCCACATAAGCAACATCGTACCAGTTAACATAGAGAAAGTCGTCAAGATAGTAAATGACATAGGATCAATCATTACAGCACTCTGTCCTGATGCACCTGTCATACTTTGAAGCCCCATAGATACACCTATAGCCTGTATAATAGTAATAAAAATAGTGAAATAACGGATAATTTGCATATATTTTTGCATACCGTCACGTTCTTTTTTCATTTGACCAAGAGCAGGAAAAGTTGCAGCAAGAAGTTCCATAACGATGGAAGCAGTAATATAAGGCATAATACCTAAGGAGATAATACTCATACGCTCTACGGCTCCACCAGAGAACATATTTGCCATACCTGTAATGCCACCAGGGCTATCAAAGAAACCTTTGATAACTTCAAGATCGACACCTGGTGTCGGAACATAGGCTAAAACTCTATATGCAAATAGGAATCCTAATGTGATAAGGATTTTTTGAGTTAAAGCATTTCCCATGATTATTTTCCGCTTGTTGTAACAGCTTCGTCTTTGATTTTAGCTGCAAGATCTTTTGCACTAGCACCAATCAATTTTACTCTACTTACTGATTTACCAAGCTTGTGTACTGATTTAATACTCTCTAAAGTAATTTCAGAAAGTTCAGCAATTGCTTTGATTTTTTCAACATTGATTACATAAGGTTTCTCAACTTTAGATGTGAAACCTATTTTAGGTAATCTTTTGTAAAGTGGCATTTGTCCACCTTCAAAACCTCTTTTTTTACTGTAACCAGATCTTGACTTTTGACCTTTGTTACCGCGTCCAGCTGTTTTACCTGTTCCTGAACCTTGACCACGTCCAACTCTTTTTCTATTTTTAGTTGAACCTGGAGCAGGTTGTAAATTATGTAAACCCATACTTTACCCCTTACGCTTTAATTCTAGTAAGTGCTTGGATTGTCGCTCTTACTAAGTTATTTGGGTTATTAGAACCGATTGATTTGCTAAGAACATCTTGAATTCCAGCAAGCTCAAGTACTGGTCTAGCAGCACCACCAGCAATAACACCTGTACCTTCAGATGCAGGTCTAAGTACAATTCTACTTGCATTGAATTTATGTTCAATGTCATGTGCAATTGTAGTTCCCTTAATATTTACTTTCACAAGATTTTTGTGAGCATCATCTACCGCTTTTTTAATCGCATCTGGAACTTCTTTAGCTTTACCAAATCCATATCCAACTGTACCTTTTTTGTCACCAATAACAACAAGAGCAGTAAATCTAAATCTTCTACCACCCTTAACTACTTTAGTAACACGACCGATATTAACGATTACTTCTTCAAATTCTTTTTCGATTTCTTCATTTTGATTATTATGCATCATCAGCCCTTACAACTTTATACCAGATTCTCTAAGTGCGTCTGCAAAAGATGCAACAACACCATGATAAAGGTAACCATTTCTGTCAAAAACAACAGATTCAATATTTGCAGATTTAAGTGCTTCAGCCATTGCTTCAGCAACTTTTTTTACATCTACTTGGTTAGCTTTAAGTCCCATTTTTCTTCCATCTACAGAAGCCAAAGTAACACCAGTAGTGTCATTAATTGCTTGTGCATAGAAATACTTATTAGACTTAAATACAGAAAGTCTAGGAAGAGTATCAGTTCCGAAGATCTTACCTCTTACTCTAGCTTTTCTTTGAGCACGTAGTTTATTTTTTCTTTTTTGAATACTTTTTAACATCTACTCGCCCCTTACTTACCAGCTGCTTTACCAGCTTTTCTGATGATTACTTCATCTGTGTACTTCACACCTTTACCCTTGTAAGGCTCTGGTGGTCTGAATGCTCTGATTTCAGCAGCTGCTTGACCTACTGATTGCTTGTCTGTACCATTGATAGTAATAACATTTTTCTCAACTTTAATTTCAAGTCCCTCAGGGATTTCAAAATTAACATCATGAGAAAAACCAAGTTGAAGTTTAAGATTCTTACCTTCAACTGATGCTCTATACCCAACACCATTAATCTCTAAAGATTTTGAATAACCTTTATCAAGTCCAATGATAATGTTGTTAAACAATGCTCTGTATGTACCCCAGAATGCTGCATCTTGTTTTTCATCACCAACTCTTTCAAAAGTTACTTCTGAACCATCAATACTGATTCCAACTCTACCATGAGTTTCAAGTCTTTTTTCAAGATTGCCTTTTTTAGCCACGAGAGTCGTACCGTCTAGTGATACATCAATACCACTTGCTACAGTTACTGGTCTTTTTCCTATTCTTGACATCTTATTTCCTTACCAAATACTACAGATTACTTCGCCACCGATTCCACGTTTGTACGCTTCATCATTAGCAATAACACCTTGAGAAGTAGAAACAACCAAAGTACCGTAACCATTTTTAAATGTTCTAATATCATCTTTACCTTGGTGTACACGACGACCAGGCTTAGAGATTTTTTTAATCTCATTGATAACACTTTTTTCATTCTCATCATATTTAAGAACAACTTTAATAGTTTTCTTATTCCCATCCTCTTTTACTTTAAAACTCTCTAAGTAACCTTTATCTACCAAAATAGATACTGTTGCTTCAATCGTTTTAGAGTGAAGAAGTGTTGTAACGTCTAGTCTTCTTTGCGCAGCATTTCTTATACGAGTAAGAGAGTCTGCAATTATATCTGTCATCATCTTTTAATTCTCCTTACCAGCTTGCTTTACGCATACCAGGAATAAGGCCTTCATTGGCCATTTTTCTTAAACATATACGGCAAAGACCAAAGTCTCTATATACCGAGTGAGGTCTACCACAAATGTTACATCTTGTATATGCTTGAGTAGAGAACTTAGCTGTTCTCTTCTGCTTAGCTATCATTGATTTCTTAGCCATTAGTTCTTTCCTTTAGCAAAAGGCATTCCAAGCTTTTCTAAAAGCGCGAAACCTTCTTTATCAGATTCAGTACTTGTTACAATTGTAATATTCATACCATGTGTTTTAATTACTTTATCAAATTCAACTTCTGGGAACATAAGTTGCTCTTGAAGACCGAAGTTATAGTTACCACGTCCGTCAAAACCTTTTCTAGGTGTTCCTCTAAAATCTTTTACTCTTGGAAGAGCAATTGATACTAGTTTATCAAAGAAGTTATACATATTGTCACCTCTAAGAGTTACTCTAATACCTGTTGGAGCACCTTCTCTTGCTTTAAATCCTGCAACAGATTTTCTAGCCATAACTACTACTGCTTTTTGACCAGCAATAAGAGAGATAGTATCTGCCATGTTAGCGATGAGTTTATTATCTTTACCCTCTTCACCAGCACCAACAGAAATTACTATCTTTTCAAGCTTAGGAGTCTGCATCGGATTAGCAATCTCACACTCTTCTCTGAGTGCAGGAACGATGTCATTGTACTTTTGCTTCATTCTACTCATAAGATTATGCCTCTACTTTTTTTACATTTGAGATATGGATTGGCATCTCTTTGTTGTCAAATCCACCCTCTTTGTTTTGCTCGCTTGGTTTAATAGCTTTTTTAGCCATTTTACAACCTGCAACGATTACCGCATCTTTTTTAGTAAGTACTTGAAGAACTTCTCCTGTTGTACCTTTATCATCACCAGCGATAACCATTACAGTATCACCTTTTTTGATTTTAAATGTTTTTGCCATACTACCATACCTCCGGTGCAAGTGATACAATTTTCATAAAACCTGCATATCTTGTCTCACGACTTACAGGTCCGAAGATACGAGTACCAATAGGCTCTCTTTTATCATCGATAATTACTGCTGCATTGTCATCAAATCTAATAAGTGAACCATTTTCTCTCTGGATCTCTTTTTTAGTTCTAACAACTACTGCTTTAATTACTTTACCTTTTTTTACTTTTCCAGTTGGAAGTGCTTTTTTTACAGAAGCAACTATAACGTCGCCTACTGATGCATACCTTCTTTTAGATCCACCAAGAACCTTGATACACATGATCTCTTTTGCACCAGAGTTATCTGCTACATTTAATCTAGTAAAACCTTGGATCATTACGCTTCTCCTCTTTTCACTATTTCAAGAAGTCTAAAACTTTTTGTTTTTGAAAGTGGTCTACACTCAATAGCAGTTACCGTATCTCCAACATTAACGTCATTCTTCTCATCGTGAATAAGATATTTTTTAAATCTTTTTACTGTCTTGTGATATCTTGGGTGAAGAACTTTTCTTTCAACTATCATAGTTGCAGTTTTCTCTCCAGCTTTTTTAATCACTGTACCAGTTATTTGTCTTTTTGGCATGTTGATTCCTTACTTTGATCTAGCAGCAGTAATTGCTGTCTGGATTCTTGCTATATCTTTTTTCGCTACTCTTAGCTCAGTAGTGTTTGTCAATTGCATCGTTCTTTGTTTTGCATTAAGTGTAAACAACTCAAGTTTTTTCTCTTTAAGCATCACTAAAAGGTCTGCTTCACTTTTATCTTTTAAATCAATATAGTTCATTAGTATCCTTTAAAGCAACGATTTTACATTTAAATGGCATTTTATGAATTGCAAGTGTGAGTGCTTCTCTTGCAAGAGTCTCATCAACTCCAGCCATTTCAAAAATAATTCTACCTGGCTTAATATTCATAACCCATCTATCAACTCCACCTTTACCTTTACCCATTCTTGTTTCAAGTGGTTTAGCAGTAAGTGGTTTATCAGGGAAAACTCTAATCCAAGTTTTACCTGTACGGTTAATTTTTCTTGTCATTGTAATACGCGCAGATTCGATTTGACGTGAGTCAATTCTACCAGCTTCAACAGCTTTGATTGCGATATCACCAAATTCAATTTTATACCCTCTGAAAGCCTTGCCGCGGTTACGGCCTTTCATCTGCTTTCTCCATTTGGTTCTTTTAGGCATTAACATTGTTATTCACCTCTTTTATTATTTCTGTTAGATGGTCTTCTACCACCTTTTTTCTCTTCTTTTGGCTCTGCTTGGATACCTTTAGCAAGAACTTCACCTTTGAAGATCCATACTTTAACACCAACAATACCATAAGTAGTATGTGCTTCTGCAAAACCATAATCGATTTTAGCTCTAAGCGTATGAAGAGGAACACGTCCTTCTAAGTACCACTCAGTTCTTGCCATTTCAGCACCACCAAGACGACCAGAAACAGAAACTTTAATTCCTTTTGCACCTGATTTAAGTGCTCCTTGAATTACTTTTTTCATCGCACGTCTAAATGCAGTTCTTCTCTCAAGTTGAGTTGCAACATTTTCAGCAGCCAGTTGACCTGAAGCTTGTGGACGTTTCTCTTCTTTAATGTTAATCGCTACATCTTTACCAAGCATTTTGATAAGTGTTGCTTTAAGTTTCTCAATGTCTGCACCTTTTTTACCAATAATGATACCAGGACGAGCAGTTACAATGTTTACTCTTAACTTTTTAACAGTTCTTTCGATGATAATGTTAGAAACACCAGCATAGAAAAGTTCTTTTTTTAGGAATTTTCTGATTTTATAATCTTCAGCGATAAACTCAGCAGTTCTTCCTTTTGCTGGAAACCATCTTGATTCCCAGTTTCTATTGATTCCAAGTCTAAGACCTATAGGATTTACTTTTTGACCCATTACGCGTCCTTCTCAGTTTTTTCAGCTACGCCAACTTCTACAAGAATGTGTGCTGTTGGTTTAATGATTCTAGAAGCTGTACCTCTAGCTCTTGGTCTCCATCTTTTCATTACCGCTGCTTTATCTACTCTACAAGAAGTAATAACAACTTCTTCTGGTTCAAAATCACCGTTAGCTACTGCTGATGCAATTACTTTTGAAATGATACCTGCTGCTTTATTAGGCATAAACTCTAAAGAAGCCAATGCTAACTCTGCGTTCATACCTTGTACTTCTCTAGCAATAAGTCTAGCTTTTGTAGGTGAAACTCTTACAAATTTTAATAATGCTCTACTCATATTAACCTACTTTCTTCTGAACAGAACCTTTATGGCCCCTAAATGTTCTTGTTGGTGAAAATTCGCCAAGCTTATATCCAACATGATTCTCTGTAACAAATACAGGAATAAATTGTCTACCATTATGTACATTAATTGTTAAACCAATAAACTCAGGGAAAATCACAGATCTTCTTGACCAAGTTTTGATTGGTTTTTTATCTCCAGCTTCTTTTGCTGCTAATACTTTTTTCATTAGGTGACCATCGATAAATGGACCTTTTTTTGTCGATCTTGCCATATCTTAGCCCCTACCTGTTTTCTTTTTAGAGATAATTAACTTATCGCTAGCTTTTTTCTTACGAGTCTTAAACCCTTTAGCTGGTGTACCCCATGGAGATACTGGATGACGACCTGAATTCGTTTTACCTTCACCACCACCGTGTGGGTGATCAATTGGGTTCATCGCAGATCCACGTGTTTGTGGTCTAATACCAAGGTGACGACTTCTACCAGCTTTACCGATAACAATATTTGAGAAATCTTCATTTCCAACTGTACCGATAGTTGCAAGACACTCACCAAGGATATATCTCATCTCTGATGAAGGAAGTCTAAGAGAAACGTATTTACCATCTCTACCCATGATTTGTGCATAACCACCCGCTGAACGTGCGATTTGACCACCATGACCAGGACTCATTTCAATATTGTGTACAAGTGTTCCAACAGGAATACTTTTTAACTTCATTGTGTTACCAGTTTTAATATCAAGTCCAGACTCTGCTGACATAATTTTATCACCTACGTTAAGACCTTTTGGTTGAAGTACGTATCTTCTGTCACCATCAACATATTTGATAAGACAAATTCTACAGTTTCTATATGGATCGTACTCAATTGTTGCAACAGTACCTTCAACATTAAATTTATTTCTTTTAAAGTCAATAATTCTGTATAGTTTTTTAGCACCTGCTTCTCTGTGACGAGATGTGATTCTACCGTTACTGTTTCTACCTGCTGATCTTGGAAGATTTTTAAGTAGAGCTCTAACACTTGCTTTAGCAGTGATATCACTACTATCAAGGTTAGTCATATAACGACGTGAAGGTGTGGTTGGTTTATATGTTTTAATTGCCATCTACTCTCCTTATACCGCTAAGCTTTCGATTTTTGCATCTTCTGGAAGTAAGACATAGAACTTTTTAGTGTCTGGTCTTTTACCTTCGATACCTTTAAATCTCTTCACTTTACCGTTTACTCTCATTGAGTTTACTCTAAGTGGATTAATCCCAAAGAATTCTCTAAAAACTTCTTTAAGACCATTTTTAGTCATTCTTGGACTTGTTTGAACCACAATGACACCACTTTCTTGAAGAGCTAAACTCTTCTCTGTATACATAATTGCTTTAATATCTGTAATATCTGCCATATTAAGCCTCTTTCGTCAATTTATCAAATATTGCTTTTTCAATCACAATTGAGTGATATGCAGCAGCAAGATAAGCATTAAGCTCATTTGATTCAATAAGGTATGCGTTTTGAAGATTTCTAAATGCTAAGAAAGTCTTATCATCAATCATCTCTTTTACTACAAGTACATCTCTTTGCTCAAGACCATTTACAAATGCAATCGCATCTTTTGTTTTACCTGATTCAATAGAAATGCTATCTACAACAAAAAGTTTTTCATTTGCTGCCATCTCTGCTAATGCATGATAAAGCGCTAATTTCTTTTGCTTTTTATTCACTTTTTGATCATAGTTTCTGTTTGTAGAAGGACCAAATGCAACCCCTCCACCAACGAATATTGGAGATCTTAAAGAACCTGCTCTTGCACGTCCTCCACCTTTTTGAGCCCATGGCTTTTTACCACCACCACGTACATCAGATCTAGTTTTAGTCTGTGCTGTGTTAGCTCTAAGTCCTGCAGCATATGCTTTACAATAAAGGTAAAGATTATGTGGATGAACTTCTAAAAACGCCTGTGGCAAATCACTTGTTTTAATTACTGTTGTATTCATTATTTAACTATCCTAACCAATCCACGTGAGCCATTTGCTCCAGGGACTGCACCTTTTAATACTAAGATACCATTTTCAGCGTCAAATGAAACTACTTCATTTTTAACAGTAACTTGACTGTTACCGTAGTGACCAGGCATTTTCTTACCACGCATTACACGTCCAGGCCATTCAGCATTACCAATTGAACCGATACGTCTACCAAATCTGTGACCGTGTGAACCAGGTCCTCCACCAAAATTATGACGTTTCATACCACCAGCAAAACCTCTACCCTTAGTGTTAAGAGAAGTTTTAACTAATACAGTATCAGAAAGTACAGCTGTGCTTAAATCACCAGATTCAGTACCTTCAGCTACCTCGATAGTCATAAATTTGTTAAACTCTTTAGTTACATTGAATTTAGTCTGTTGACCTTCAATGCTTTTATTAAGTTTTTTACTAGAATTATACGCAACAAGTGCTTTTCCGTCTTCTCTGACTTCACATACTTTTGTTTCAATAACTTTAAGAAGTGTAACAGGAACAGCTGGAACATCAACAGTTCTGCTCATACCAATTTTTTCAATAATAAATTCCATATCCTACTCCTACTTGTCCATTGAACGAATTTCAACTTCAATTTCAGGTGCTAGATCCAACTTCATAAGTGAATCGATAGTATCTGAAGTTGCTGAAACGATATCAATCATTCTTCCGTGAATTCTAATCTCAAACTGCTCACGTGCATCTTTGTTTACGTGTGGAGATTTAAGAACTGTATAACGCTTCATTTTAGTTGGCATTGGAATTGGCCCTCTAATTTCTGCACCTGTACGTTTAACTGCATCTACTATCGCAGCAACTGATCTGTCTAGTACTCTATGATCATAAGCTTTAAGCTTTAATCTAATTTTTTCCATTTTTACCCTTTAAAGAACTCGTTAGCCAAAGACATTGCTCGGGTGCCTAATACACAAGGTTTTACCCCTCTAACATTTATTTAGGAACGCGAATTATACCCAAATTTTTTATAAGGTGCAATAGCTTTTAACCAATTTGAGGTACAATAAAGAAAAATATTTCCTTTTAAGAAGGAAGGATAGCAAATGAACTTACTAGAATATTATCACAATCAGCCCTTATCTGTAGAAAACTACATTACACGAAAATGTCAACTCCCTTTAGAAGAGAGCTTTAACCTTTATGGTGTCCGTGGTTCAGGAAAAACTACCATGATACTTGACTATCTTCATATGGAGGTGTCTGAACATTCACTCTATATAGATTTAAAGGACCCTAACTTACTCTTAACCCCACTCTCTCTTCATACACTACAGAAGTATATAGATATGGAGTCCATTACCATACTTGTATTAGATCATTACACCAAAGATTACTTTACGACATTCCCTAAAGTAGAAAAGCTCATTGTACTTTCGCGTGTTGCATTACTAACGCCTTCACTAACCTCTGTTGAGCTTTTTCCTTTAGATTATGAGGAGTTTTTAGCATTTGAAACCACTGTTTCACATAGTAATGGATTTAACCACTTTTTACGCTCTGGTACACTACCTCTACTTGCACTCTCTCAAAAGAGTAGTATGCAAGTGATGAAAGCCTTTTTTTACTCTGCATTTAATGAAAGTGAACAGAGACTTCTACTTGTTCTTGCACAACACCATACCAAACACCTTACCGTACATCAAATTTATACTTTTGCTAAAGAGCATTTTAAAGTCTCCAAAGATTGGCTCTACAAAACGATAAAATATTTTAAAGAGGAGAAATTACTTTTTTTCATAGATGACTACTATCAGAAGTCTGGGAAGAAGATGCTGCTTTTTGATTTTGCTTTTAGTAAATACCTTACTATAGGACAACCCTTCATCACGCAGTTTGACACGATGATAGCCTTAACACTCATCAAACACCATACAATAGTAAAGACTCTTGGCATACATGGATACCTCACACAAAACAGCGAGCTTATCATTCCAGCTCCTTTTGAGAGTGAAGAGAGTTTATGGGTAAAGTCTCAGGGCAAGTTTTCACTATATAAAAAGTATGGTATTAAAAAAGTGAGTATCATTACGGTAGCAAACTCTTATGAGTACCATATAGAGAAATTACATTTTGAAGCCTTGCCCTTTGATGAATGGAGTGTTTTACACGATGAAAGATCCTATGATTACCTTGATTATGCTGATTCTTCTCAAAAAACTTGTGAAATATAAGCACTCCATAAGCATCTTTGCACTAAAATTCACGTGCCTCTTTTCAGACCTGTGCAACGGGACTGAGAGATAACGGGTCAGGATGGGAACATAGCAGCCCACCTTTCTTTTCTGTGTGCCGCAGATATCTGGGAAGAGGTACTAATCTACTTAACTTTTTTCCTAATAAATTTAACTATTAAGTTACTTATGAAACAGAGCTATGTATTACTACTGTTGAGAGGTGTCCGAGTGGTCGAAGGTGCAGACCTGGAACGTCTGTGTGGGGTAACTCACCGAGGGTTCGAATCCCTTCCTCTCAGCCATATATCTATATATCACTTCAAAGCCCAACATAATCGGCATTTCACGCATTTTCATATTTTACAAAAACCTATCAATTCCTGAATTCAACTAATTAGTACAACCCTATTTATTACCCAATACAGAAGCTAATTTCTCCATGTTATCACCCTTATACAACATCAAAAACACCAATTCCTCAGACTGTGAAGCCCAAAATTGCCTATTTCTTCTTTTCTTTGTGTGTCTTCATTTTGATAAATTTATAAATATACAAAACCCTATAAATTTTCAAAGTAATTTTCTCTAAAGATAATAGAGTACTTTACAATTATGCTAAAATCTACCAAAAAGGTATTTTATGAAAATCATACTCTTAATACTGTTAGTAATATTTCTCTCTTTAGCTCAAGCCAAGGAGAACGTAGATGTGCGTAAAATATATGGAAAGATCCAATATGTTGATGCTTTTGCAGACTACAAAGTGGAAGTTGTAAAGCACTTTGCAGACCTCAAAGTAAAAGAGGTAAAATATTTTCCAGACAGTGTAGGAAAATGGCAAATAGTTGATACCTTTCCTGACTTTAAGATACAAAAAGTAAAAGCATTTGGAGATTTCAAAATTAGCTTTGTAGATGTTTTTCCTGATGTTCCATAATCTTGGTAAAAGTTTATGATATACTTAAACATATAAAATAAAAGGTTGCTTAATGAAACGTATTTTTAGCTTTACACTCATTGTCATTTTTGCTTTACTCTTTACCTCTTGTTCAGATGAGAGTGAAGCAGAGAAGCCTAACAAACTAGAAAACCCTATAGACAATTACATAGATAGCCGTTTAAATGTACTAGATATGGCTAAAGCCTCTGCAATAGAGAGTAATAAGATAGTAGAAGAAAAAAATAAAGCCCTTGAAGAATTAGCACACTAAAGCTACTAAACAGACAGAGGAAAGACCTCTTTATGTCTGTTTTTTAATGATTCTATTTTATGACAAGCCCTACTGAAAAGTTCCACATACTCAATATTATCTGTACATAAACATTTATGGCGTTCAAAAGAGAGCATAACCTTACGTGCTTTTAACGCTGCGTTTGTACGGTTACGCTTAAGATGTTCAAAGGAAATAGCAGCATTGATAAGTCCTTTAACTAAGTTTTGTAAAGAGGAGTTATTTACACGTAAAAAATGCCATGCTTCTTCAAGTACTTCATGAGCATCAAAATACTTCTCTTTATGGAGTAAAAGAATATACTTTTGCAAGGCATCTTCTAAATTTTCATTCATACTTAACATAAGTGTAATTACTTTTTATTGATTAAAGTTGGTGGCCGGGAGAGGGGGATTCGAACCCCCGGAGGTATAACCCTCACCGGTTTTCAAGACCGGCACATTCGACCACTCTGACATCTCCCGACATTTGTAGAAAAGTATTTTACCTAAAAAAAGATAAAAGTTAGTTTATATGGAGGAGCCAACCAGACTCGAACTGGTGAATAGCAGATTTGCAATCTACGGCCTTACCAACTTGGCGATGGCTCCATCATAAATATGGTTAATAAAACATCAAATAAAGTATATAATTAAATCTACTATTTGATGTTTCATCAATGGTACCCGGAGCCGGACTTGAACCGGCACGGTCACAATGACCGGGGGATTTTAAGTCCCCTGTGTCTACCATTCCACCACCCGGGCATAATTGGTACCATTCATAACATTTGAAAAATATGGAGCGGGCGAACGGGTTCGAACCGTCGACCCCAACCTTGGCAAGGTTATGCTCTACCGCTGAGCTACGCCCGCAAATCCATACCAATTTAAACAAGTTCATTTAAAATTGGAGTGCGATTATAGCTAAATAATATTTGAATGTAAAGGGTAAATAGCAATTTTCAATAAAAAAGTGCTATAATCCATAAAATATCTTAATTAACAAAGGTGATTCAATGAGAAGTGACGAAATAAAACAAGGTTTTAGTAGAGCCCCACATAGAAGTCTATTGCGTGCTACGGGCGTAAAAGATGAAGATTTTGAAAAGCCATTTATTGGTGTAGCAAATTCATTTATAGAGATTATTCCTGGGCATTTTTTCTTAAATAAAGTTGCAGAAATTATAAAAGATGAGATAAGAGCCAATGGTTGTGTACCTTTTGAGTTCAATACTATTGGGGTGGATGATGGTATTGCTATGGGTCATGATGGTATGCTTTTCTCTCTTCCTAGTCGTGAGATTATTGCAAATTCTATAGAGACGGTAATGAACGCTCACAAGCTTGATGCAATGATAGCTATACCTAACTGTGACAAAATCGTTCCAGGGATGATTATGGGTGCATTAAGAGTCAATGTACCTACAGTATTTGTCTCTGGTGGTCCTATGGAGAAAGGGTACAAGAAAGATGGTACACCTATAGACCTAGCAACTGCATTTGAAGCAGTAGGTCAATTTGAAGCAGGAGAGATAGACGAAGCAGAACTTACAGACATAGAGTGTAATGCTTGTCCAAGTGGTGGTTCATGTTCTGGTATGTTTACAGCGAACTCTATGAATACACTTATGGAAGCTATGGGTATTGCCCTTCCAGGGAATGGAACTATCTTGGCATTGACACCAGAGAGAACCGAACTCTACAAAAAAGCAGCTCGTCGTGTATGTGAAATAGCTAAATTTGAAGCATCAGAGCGTGAAAAGTATAGAATGAAAAATATTCTTAATGAAAATGCTGTACGTAATGCCTTTGCTGTAGATATGGCAATGGGTGGTTCTTCAAATACTGTACTTCATATGCTAGCTATTGCTAAAGAGGCAGATGTCAACTTTAACCTTGAAGATATCAATGCTATCTCTAAGCGTGTTTCTCATATCGCTAAAATATCTCCTTCTTTAACAACTGTACACATGGAAGATATCAATAAAGCTGGTGGGGTTAATGCCGTAATGCACGAGATGATAAAACGTGGAGATAATATTTTACTTGATAACCTCAATGTTACAGGTGAGACACTCTATGAAAAAGTCAAAAATAGTAAAATACTAGATACTAACATTATTCATACGATAGATAACCCTTACTCTGAAGTTGGTGGTCTTGCTATACTTTATGGTAACTTGGCTGAACAAGGTGCGGTAATTAAAACAGCAGGGATTACAGGTGATAGAGTATTTACAGGTACTGCTGTATGTTTCAACTCACAAGATGAAGCAATTAAAGGTATTATCAATGGCAAAGTAAAAGCTGGTAATGTTGTTGTTATACGTTATGAAGGTCCAAAAGGTGGTCCAGGTATGCAAGAGATGCTAAGCCCTACAAGTCTTATCATGGGTATGGGTCTTGGAGATGATGTTGCACTTATTACAGATGGTAGGTTCTCTGGAGCTACTAGAGGTGCGAGCATCGGTCATGTAAGTCCTGAAGCAGCAGAAGGTGGTCTTATAGGACTACTTGAAGATGGCGATGAGATTCATATTGATGTGGATAAGTACATTTTACAAGCAAACTTAAGTGACGAAGTGATAGCACAAAGAAAAGAAAACTTTAAACCACTCGTAAAACCTCTTAAGAGTAGATGGTTAAAGCAGTACAGAGCCTTAGTAACAAATGCAAGTAATGGAGCAGTACTAGAAGCAGAGTAATCTGCTTCACCCTATGTTATAAAATAATATAGAAAAGTTTCAAAGAGATGAGGAGTGTAAAACTCCTCTAAAGAGAGAAATGGTTTAAGATGTTACGCGTCTTGCACCTTTGTATCTTCTACTATAGAATGACTTACCTAACTTACTAATCACCACTTTCTTTTTAGCAGAACTTGCATGAATAAATCTATCATTACCTAAATAGATACCTACATGATTAACATACCCTTTACGTCTTTTAGAAGTATCAAAGAAGATAAGATCTCCTGGTCTAAGGTTACTTCTACTTACGTATTTACCGTAAGAAGATTGTGCTCTTGATGTTCTAGGAATAGAGATACCATTCTTTTTACATACATAAGAAGTAAATCCTGAACAGTCAAAAGTATTTTTAGTACCTATCGCACCCCATACATATCTTTTGCCAAGCTTTTTTTTTGCTAGACTAGTAATCTTTTTAGACTTTGAATTTGAATTTCTACTAAAGAAAATATTATCAAAAGAGAAACCGTTATGTTTTTTAGTAGATCTTTTTGTTTTAACTTTTCTTAGTGTTCTTGCAAGTTTTTGCTCTTTAACTCTCTTTTTAATATGAGATTTTTTCTTTTTTGCATACTTTTTAGAATGTTTAGTCTTAGTAATCTTTTTTTGGTTCTTTACTATTTTTGTACTACCTTTAGTATAACTATTTCTAGGTACAAGTAATACTTTTCCTAATGCTAATGTTTCATTGAGCTTAAGACCATTTTTCTCTCTCACATCTTTTACTGAAGAACCATACTTACGAGCAATAGTAAAGAGCGTCTCTCCACTTTTTATAGTATGTTTTACTATTTTACTAGGTTTAGGTGCTTGTTTTTTACCCTCAGGAGGGAAGTAAGTGTTCTCTGCAATAGTTAAGACTTTACCTACTTTAAGCATGTCATCTAATTTTAAGCCATTTGCTTCTCTTACTTTATCTACAGATGTTTTATGCTTACGAGCAATAGTAAAGAGTGTCTCTCCACTTTTTATAGTATGTTTTACTATCTTTTTATCAGGAAAGTAAGTGTTTTGAGGAACCGTTAATACATTACCTAATTTAAGTGTTTCACCTTTTTTCAGGTTATTTACTACTCTTACTTCATCTATTGTCGTATGATTTTTATGTGCAATCATATAAAGTGTTTCACCACTTTTAATGGTATGCTTTACTGTTTTTGTTGCCGCATAACTCGATACTGTACCAAATGACAGTGTTAATAATAATGTATAAAGTTTTTTCAATAAATTCTCCTAATGTTGAATTGTTTTTTAGTAGAAACTGTGTTCCATACTAAGATAATATATATGTAATTATAACAATTATTCGTTAATCAATAATAAACTTAATTTTAAATATAACTTAATACTAAGTGCTATCTTATCGTACTTATAATTGAAACAAAACTCTATAACAGCATGAGAGAAGAGAAATAACATATAACTATTTTAAAGCTCTATTATTTTCAGTCTCTGCTTCTAAATGAGGTTTAATTTTTTAATACCTCTATAAATTATAATAACGCAATATGCTTTAAAATAAAAAACAGCTTCAACTACGCTTTCGTAACTGCTTTACAATATGTTCTCCTACGCGGAGTGCATTGGCATAAATAGTCCAACTATAAGGGGTAGAACCACCTGTTGGCATGAAGCTTGCATCAGAGACAAAGAGGTTTTCTATATCGTGTGTTTGACAATATTTATTGAGTACAGAAGTTTTAGGATTCGTACCAAAGCGACAGCCCCCAGCTATAAGATTTGGAGGAGGTAAAGCATTAATGACACTTCGTATATTGGTTGCACCCATCTCCTCTAACACTGCTTCACATTTTTTAGCAAGATACTCTCCCACTTTCACATCTTGTGGATGTGCCTCTATACGTAGTTTACCTACGGGCATTCCATACGTATCTTTATGTGTTTTATCTAAAGATATAAAGCAGTTGCTATGAGGAAGCCAATCAGTAAAGACTTCAAAACGTACATTTTTACTCTTTGTAAATTTACTAACAAGATGTTCCCCTAATGCTTTACCCCATAATAGCTTATGCTCACTCTTTGTACTTCTTACGGCACGAGAGATGATATTTTGATGTTCAAACATAAACTCTACAAGTCCACCTTTAAACTTACCTTTCCACCAATGTTCAACAAAGTACCAGTCTAGAATAGAGCGATTAATAAAAAGTCCTTTTTGCATGAGTGATGCAAAACTTATCTGCTGTAGTGCATCTTTATGTAATTCACCATATCCATAACCTCCCCCTGAAAAAAGTAAGTTTTTTCCTAACTCTCCACTACTGTTAGCTAAACCATCTGGGTAGTATTTGTTAGCTGAGTTTAGTAAAAGTCTAGCACTCTCATGTGCTTGTGCAGCCACAACAAATACTTTAGCAAAAAGCTGTTTCTCCTCTTTTGTAATGGTGTTAAGCACTAAAACAGACTCTACCTCTGTTTCAGTGTTACAAAGAAGCTTTTTTACATAAGTATTACTCATAAGCGTAAGGTTACCTGTTGCAAGAGCTGGTTTGATAAGAGCTTCCATAGCACTCCCCTTTGCCCCAGAGCTACAACCATAACTTCCACAAAAGTTGGAGTAGTAACACCCCTTACGTGTGCCTCTATCTTTAGATAGTATGGCTCTAGCAGTAACTAAAGAGGTAACACCTAAGTCTTTACAACTTTTATCAAACAGTTTTACCACTTCATTCTCTTTAGTAGGTGCTTGAGAAAAGTAAGTTCTACTTCTAGGAGGAGAAAAGCGATGCGTGTTTGCTCTACCTGTAATACCCACAAGCTCTTCTGCTAAAGTATAGTACGGTTCTAACTCTTCATAAGAGATAGCCCAATCTTCAACATTTGCACCCTTTATCTTACCATACTTACTTTTAAGTCTAAAATCATCTGGGTGCATACGATGAAACATTCCTGACATAAAAGTAGAAGAGCCTCCTACGATATTACCATTCCAAAAACTCCAACCAGAAGCATAAGTAGATGTACTTACCCATGCTCCATCTACTCTCTCTTCTATGGTGTGGTACTCTTCAAAAGGGTTTGGGGTTACAATATCTCTACGTACATAAGCTAACTCATCTTTAGAGAACTCTTCTCTTTTAATAAGCTTACCTTTTTCTAACAGTGCTACTTTATAGCCTGCTTTACATAAGCTGTATGCAACTCCAGCTCCCCCTACTCCTGAACCAACAACTATGACATCATATTTCATCAAAAAGATACTCTTTCTTTGGTCTTGGCTCTCCACCATTTGTACCTAACGCACTCCAAGCCTCTTGATGGATATTAGAACCATATATAGGGTCACTAAGCATAGCCTCAAGGGTTAAAACCATAATCTGAGAGAGCCAACTACTTCCATACGAGCTGTTTTCATACGCTCTTAAGGCACGCTCTTTCTCTAAGAAAGTAAGAGAAACAAATACACCCCTCTCACGCCGTTCTAACTCTTTGGCACCTTGAAGGATAAATAGGCGAATATCTTTATCATACGTTTTATGCATAATAGTTTCAAATAAAAACTCTATTACTTGCATGGACTTAGCCGAGGGGAGAAGACTTTGTGTGGGGAAGAGATGCTCTTGCACTGCAGATATAGTCTTTTTTACTTGCAGTGAAGATGAGAGTTTTAGAACATCAGTATCTTTAGAAGATAAGATAGAGGAGAGTCCAAAAATTGACCCTAAGATTAAAAAAACTCTTCGTTTCATACTATAACTACTTTTTTAATGAGATACACTTTTATATAAACATATGTATAATACCTTTAATATTTTAAAAAAGGTAGATGCAATGAAACACTTTTTATTAGCAACCATTTTACTCTTCTTATTTACAGCATGTCAAGATACCCAAGAAGCACAAGCAAAACATGATGCTAAGGTTGCACAAGAGGCAAGAGAAGCTCTACTAGAAGAGCTTAAAGTAAAAGCTAAAGCCAAAGAGGTAGAGAAAAAAGATAACAAATACTCACAGATGGGATTTTCAACCCAAGATGGTAAAATTATTATCGATACCAATAAAACAAAACACTTCTTCAATGCATTTGCAAATAAAATTAAAGAAAAAATGAATAAAATTCATAAAGATTTAGACGAGGGCATGATGAAAAGCAGTAATGCTGGTATTGATATAGATAAAAAACACATTAGTATAGATTTAAATAAAACCAAAAGTTTTCTTGAGCAGTGGAATGAGAAGATGAAAGTCTATGCCAAAGAGTTTAACGATATAGCAAAAGAGTTTGATAATAACACACAATAAAGGATAATAATATGCAACAAATAGATATGAATTCAGATGAGTTTCAAGCAGAGATGGAAAAAACCATACAGTTTGTAGAGAAAGTCAATAATCAATTTGGTTTTGTTCAAAACCCCAATGAAGAAGTGAATGAGGGTGTAACTATGGGACTTGCTAGAAACAAGCTTATTTACGGAAAACGTTTCTGCCCATGTTTCATGGTAGAAGGAGAGACAAAAGAGGAGCAAAAAGCTGCCAATAACCGCATCTGTCCGTGTAAACCTGCTTTAGAAAAAGAGATTCCTGAAGAGGGTCTTTGTCATTGTGGTATTTTCTGTACACCAGAGTACGCAAAAGCTCAAACAGAAAAAAATGAGATAGAAGAGATCGTACATCAACACTCAAAAGGGCTTACGCAAGAACAAGCCCAAACACTTCTTAAAGAAGAGCAACTAGATGGTGATGAACTTGAAGCACTCATTGAAGCTAGAAATCTTAATATGATAGCGTTTACACTTTTAGATGTACGTGAGTTTATGGAGTTTCAGATGGGTCATATCGTAGGTACAGATGCTTTAGTGCCTACATCTCAATTTTATGCCAAAATAGAAGAGCATAATGACAAGAAAAAAACACCTGTTATTGTATATTGTCACACAGGAAGTAGAAGTTTTCAAGTACAACATGCCATGAAATCTCTAGGCTTTGAACAAGTATCTAATCTTCAGCCAGGAATTATCGGTTACCAAGGTGAAACACAAAGAGGGTAAAGATTAAGTAAATAGGTATCTTGCCAAAATATGCTAGTTTTTGGAAGTACCTATACCCTTGTGTAGCGTTAATGTAGGATAAGCAAATTCAAGATGATTCTTTTCAAAAATTTCTGCAATTTTATACATAACATCCTCTTTTACCTCTAGCCACTCACTCCACTCTACTGTACGGCTAAAGCAGTAAACTAAGATATCGATACTTGATTCTGAAAAATTGTCCATATAGACTAATGTTGTACGTTTCACACCCTGAAAATCTTCTGCAGAAACAAGTCTTGCTTGGCGATATTCATTTTTATATTCGGTACGTTGGTTAGCTATACCTTTATGCTCTTTCAACATCTCTCTTATCTCTAATATAGCTTGATTAATATCTGAAAATTTAGACTCATAGGTAACAGAGAGATTCATCTTTATACGTCTTCCTATACGTCTTCTACTCCAGTTTTTTACCCCAGAGTTAGCTAACTCAAAGTTAGGTATAGAGATAAGTGCATTATCGAATGTACGTATAGTAGAGGCTCTTAGCCCTATCTCTACAACGGTACCATTGACATCTTTTGTCTCTATCCAATCTCCTTGTTCAAAAATATCACCAGCCAAAATAGAAATAGACCCAAAAATATTGGCAATACTATCTTTAGCTGCAAAAGCTACTGCTGCTCCTGCTATCCCTAATCCAGATAATAGTGCGGTGAGATTCACTCCCAATATTTTTAAAATAAATATTATAGCAACAAGAAGAATAAGTCCATTAATTACCTTAATAGAAAGATTCACAACTTCATTTTTAAGTATCTTACTTTTTTTCATTCTCTCTATTTTTAGATACGCTACTGTATGTGTAATACGATAGGCAAGTAAAGAGATAATAACCACATAAAGAATACCAAACATCTTAGTAATATATAAACTACTTATATCGATACCAATGAAAGCTACGATAATAAGATGTAAAATAAGTAATACAGCAAAAATATTAAACACGGAGGTAATATGTGAATGAATATAGTCTATATCATTCTCTTTTAATTTATAGTGTCGTAAAAAGTAATTAATAATAATATACATTAATTTAATAATAATCATAATAAATAAGATAAATAAAAGTACTGCTATAATTTTTGCTGTATCTAAATGTAATGGTAGTAAATACTTATTGAATTTTTCACTATAAGGAGATTTATTAATGGTGTTTAAAATAGTGAAAAACTTTGAGTCTGAAATCCGTGAGGTACGATAAATTAATAACTTATTGAGTATTAAAGAAGAGGTAAAAATATTGGTAATACTCTCCAAAGCATTTTCTGTTTTTAATGCTTCATGTAGGTCTTTTAAAATGGTATTTGTCTCATTAGTATCTGAAATATATTTATGCGTATCTAATGGTTTAAACTTTTCATAAAATATAAGTACTAAAGTATTAATTTTATCTTCAAAAGTAGATTTTTTTGTATTTTCTGTACTTAGTAAAGTAGCATGTAGTAAATTGCGTATATCTTGACGTAACGTATATGCTTTTAGAAGGACTTCATCGCGTTTAGCTGCATTATAGTATCCCTTATATTGATTGTTTTTTAAACGTAGTTTTAATCGTTTTATTTTCGTATAATAAGGATCAAGACTTTGAAGATGCATCTCTTTTTCAGTAGCATATTTAAAGAAGAATTTTTGATACATTTTGTCTTGCTTCTCTTGCATATCCATTTTTTCGTCTAATGAAATATTTTGGTCAAGAAACTGTGCTTCCATTTTAATTTGTGTATTAATAAATTCATCAAAATCATTATTGGAAGAGAGTATTGTTATATAGAGAAATAGAAGTATAAAAAGTATTTTTTTCAAAGATAATTTTCCTTAATGATTAGAGGAGAAATGGTTAAAAATGGGGTTGAGGAGCCGAGACTCCTCAAAAGATAGTCAACTAAGACTTATTTAGCAAGTGCTGCTTTAGAAGCATCAGCTATTTTTGTGAACGTTTCAGGTGCGTTCATTGCCATATCAGCAAGAATTTTTCTGTCAAGTTCAATATTTGCAAGTTTTAAACCATGCATAAATGTTGAGTAGTTCATACCATTAAGTCTTGTAGCCGCATTGATACGCGTAATCCATAATCTTCTGAAATCTCTCTTTTTTTGTCTTCTATCTCTGTAAGCATATACTAATGAACGCTCGAGTTGCTCTTTAGCTTTTCTAAAGTGCTTTCTTCTACCACTGTAAAATCCTCTAGCTTGTTTTAATAGTTTTCTGTGTCTTCTTGATCTTACAACACCAGTTTTTACTCTCATGGTTATCCTTTACCTTATACTTGTACTATGCTAAAGCTTCTTCAAATGCAACGAGTTGCATGAGCCGACTGCTGAAGTCATGTTATAGTAGGTGTTAAGCATTTTCTCTGCTTAAACTTGCCCCTAATCGGGGGATTATAGCTTATTAAAAAATGTAACTAATTTCTTAGTTAATCATCTCTTTAATGTTTTTAGCATCAGCGCCATCAACATATTTAGGACTTTTCATACTTCTATGGTGACCACCGTCAACCTTAGTTAGAATGTGACTTCTATACGCAGTCCCTCTTTTAATCTTGCCGCTTTTTTTAACTTTAAAACGCTTAACTGCGCCTTTTACACTTTTCATTTTTGGCATATGCTTACTCCCTTGAAATATTTTTTCAATACATTAAATGTAATAGAAAATGGGACGGTATTATACCTAAAGTTTCTAAAATTACTATAAATCAACCATATTTTACGCTTTTAATAGTACAACCCTCTACAAGCGTTAATGTGTTAAAATCCATCTTAATATCAAAAAAGGCATTGCTCGTGGATGAGATTACCAAAATACTTTCTAATAAAAAGAAACTTTTAACAGAAGTCTATTTTGATTTACAACACTATTTTGAACAAAAGTATGGTAAAGATGCGTTGATACTTATGGAGATAGGTACTTTTTTTGAAGTATATGAAGTAAATAATGATACGTTAAAAATAGGAAAAGCCAAAGAGATAGCTGAACTACTCAACATACAACTTACAAGAAAAAACAAAGCTATTCTTGAAAACTCCATACATAACCCTCTTTTAGCTGGGGTACCTGCTGTCTCACTTGAGAGATACCTCTCTAGGCTAATTAGCACAAAAAAGTACACTATAGTTGTTGTTAAACAAAAAGGCGAAATGCCTCATATTAAACGCTATGTCTCTAACATTGTCTCTCCTGGTACAAATTTTGAATACCTCAATGAAGCCAGTGAAAACAACATCGTATCACTTATCATAGATGAAAACATGGGCATCTACTCTGTAGGTTATGCTGCTATAGATGTGAGTACAGGTAAAACCATCTGTAATGAAATCCACTCTACACGTGATGACAAAACCTATGCCCTTGATGAAGCATTTAACCTTTTACAAACCTACACAACCTCAGAAGTGATTGTCACTTTTGAAAGTAAAGAGATAGACCAAGCATGGCTTATACACTACCTTGAACTAGAGTCTATACACTATAGTATAAATAAAAAACGGATGAAGATACAGTTCCAAAATGAACTCTTTACCCATGTATTTAACATCAACTCTTTTCTCTCAAGTATTGAGTTTTTAGACCTTGAACGTCACCCTTACACTACTGAGTCTTTGGCTATACTTATTGACTTTATTATTGAGCATGATGAGAGTATCATAGAGAAAATGAATAAACCACAGTTTTTGGGTAACAACCGTTATATGTATATAGGTAATAACGCGATGGAACAACTCTCTGTCATCTCTCGTGACCCCTCTGATATAACGCTGCTAGACCTTATAGACAAAACCTCTACGGCCTTTGGAAAACGCCTACTTAAAGAGAGACTTCTTAACCCTATTTGTGACAAAGCACTTCTTGAAGCACGTTACAACCTAACAGAACTACTACTTCCTAACATTGACCGTTTTGAGACACATCTTAAACAAATTTATGATTTAGAACGCATCACTAGACGGATTAAACTACGTAAACTCCACCCCGTAGAGCTTACCTACATCTCCATGTCACTCGAAGCTATTTTAAACCTTTTAAACGATGCACAAGCAGAAGGGTTAGAGGTAGAAAATCGTCTTCAAGATGAGACAAAAGAGATGCTAAAAGTACTAAATGACACCTTTGAACTAGATATCTGTGCAAGATTTCGGATAGAACAGATAAACGATAATCTCTTTAAAGATGGTATCTACCCTGCTATTGATACCATCGTAAAAAAACAGCAAAAAGAGATTGAGAAGATGGATAATGTTGCTGTTCATGTAGAGTCACTTTTTGAAAAAGAGAAACTCTTTACAGGAACTACACGCTATACCACCGTCTCTTACCTAGAGAGTGAAGGGTATTTTCTAAGTTTAACCAAGAACAGATTTACACTCATTGAGAAGTCTTTAAAAGAGTCTTTTATCACCATAGAGAACCAACATCACTTTTTTAAGGACTTTCACTACAAATACCTGAAAAACAGTGTAAAAGTACAAGCACCACTTTTTGAAGAGATAACTAGAAACTATGAAACATCTCAAGTTAAGCTAGTCTCTTTAGTCAAACAACGCTACATAGAGAGTCTTGATTTGCTAGAAAATAGGTTCTCTCTACTCCTTGAAAAGCTTATCTCTTTTATCGCTAACATTGATGTAGCGATATCTAATGCAAAGTGTACAAAAAAGATGAACCTTACTCGACCACACATAAAAGAGGGAAACTTTTATGAAGCAGTTGCACTGCGGCATCCTATTATAGAAGCCAATGACGAGAGGGGTATCTATGTACCTAATGATCTATTTTTAGGGGAAAACAACCACACTGCACACAACCATATTACCTTGAATGCTAGTGAGGGTGAAGATGTACGAGGGGTACTACTTTACGGCATCAACTCTTCAGGGAAATCCTCGCTTATGAAGAGTGTCGGTCTCTCTGTAGTGTTAGCTCAATCTGGATTTTTTGTGCCTGCTGTAGAACTTCACTTAGGACTTTACGACAAACTCTTTACCCGTATCGTTTCACAAGACAACCTTTATAAAGGTCTATCTACTTTTGCAGTAGAGATGATGGAACTTAAAAATATATTTAACCGAGCCAATGAATGCTCTTTAGTCTTAGGAGATGAGATAAGTCAAGGTACAGAGACAGAGTCTGCCCTTGCCATCGTTTCAAGTGCCATCTTAAAACTTATCTCTTTAAAGTCAACCTTTATCTTTGCTACACACTTACATCAGTTAGGAAATATCCCTCAGTTACAAAATGTGAAACATCTTATCTTTTTACATTTAGGCATTCAGTATGATGAGACAAGCGACAGACTCATCTATAACAGAGTACTTCAACTAGGAAAAGGCGACAGTCTGTATGGTTTAGAGTTTGCCAAGTCCCTACACATGGACAAAGAGTTCTTACAAATGGCTCAAACTATTAGAGAAAACCTCAATGAAACACAAAGTGACATCAAAAAACTCAGCCAACAAAAAAGTAGTAAATATCATAAAAATCTTTTCATTGCAAAATGTGCATTATGTGATAAAAATGTTGAAGATGTTCACCATATTAGTGAACAAAAAAAGGCAAACAATACAGGACACATAAACCACTTTCACAAAAACCACAAATACAATCTCATCCCTCTATGTAAAAAACACCACACCATGGTACACGAAGGAGAGATTATCATCTCAGGTTTTATGATGACAGATGAGGGATTAAAATTGCATTGGGATGTAAGAGAACTTTAACAAAAAACACTCAAGTAGTATTTATTTTTTTACTTTTAGAATTGATTCTACAAATCTTACAATAGGTATAAACTCTTCTTTAGTTAAATCCCATAACCCCGTATCTCCATTACTATCTATGAAAGAAAATTGAGCCTGATTTCTATTTCTAGGGTTTTGTGAGAATTTTATGTATGCCTCTACTTCATGTTTATCTATTGCTCTCTTTTCAATATCTGTTATCTTATCTTCTAAACATTTTTTATACGCTTGAAAACATTGAAGTTGTGGGATAGACTCTTTATCTAATGATGAGAGAAGTAAGGTTTCTAAGTTACCTATGTCACTATTATTTGGTGTTAAAAACATAGTAAATTTATCGCTATTAATTTTAGAATTTTTAATAGCTTTTTCTACAAGTTCTTTGGAATTTTTAAAATCACTATCGGCATCAGATATAATTGCTGTTTTGTCAATACTCTCTTCTATAGGGTTAAGTAGTTCTTCTAAAGCAAAGGGTAAATTATCTTGTCCTTTTAGATTAATAATTTGAAGATTAACATTTTTCTTATTGCTAAAAGTTATAACCTTAGATTTAGTCCCTTTTTTAGGTGCTTCAAAATCATAAAAATCAAATGTATTATCTATTTGAGAATAAATATATCGAACCAAATTAACATCTGTAATACCCTCTACTAACAAAACCGTCATTATCTTATATCCATTCCAGAATCAACAGTTGCTGTAAATGAACTATAGTTTCGTACTACAGAATAGATAGTATTATCTTTATCTTTTTGTAATTTAACAGAAGATATTTTATCAAACTTCATAGCTTCACTAGCCTCATTTAAAGCTTCTATTGACTCTAAATTATGAGTAGTTACAAAAAGTTGAATATTCTCTTTTTCTATTATCTCTAAGATAGCTTTCCAAATATCATATAGTTTTGTATAGTGGATTCCATTCTCTATCTCATCTATAAATACTATACCATCTGAACTACTTAACAAAGTACAAAGTATCTCTATATAACGATTAGTACCCTCTCCTAGTTCTGAAGAGACAAGAGAGCGTTCAGGGTTATTGAGGTTAAGACGTAAGAGCATCTCGTCATCTAAAAGTTGTAGTTCTATCCACTCTATGTCACCGTCTAAAAGTTTTAGATATCTTAAAAATTTATATTGAATACCTTGAGATTGAATATTTGAATATAACTCTACAAGTCTTTTATTGGTTGGTTTAGAGGAGTCAATATAGTTATAACTATTTATATTATCAGTAGAGATATTATCTATAGGAAAAATTTGTAAGTTAGTATTAGCATAACCAACTATATAGTCATTATAATCTTGGTTAAATCTTTTTATTTCTTCTTTTTCTTCTTTACTAAACTTATATCTGGCTTTGTATTTTATATTTAATTTTAATTTATTAGTATATATTATAAAATCAATATTTTCTAAATAATTTTTTATTCTATTTTTTTGAATATCTCTTGTTTTCGCAATAAATAAAAATGGATTTAATGAAAAAGGTTCAAAAATATAATACGAATCAGAGGATAATATATTGTCATAAATAAAAAGAGCTTCCAATAAAGCTGTCTTCCCAATATTATTTTCACCACTAATAATATTTACTTGACTTAGATTCTCTAGTTTTAGATTATTAAAACCCTTGTATTTAACTATTTCAATATCTTTTATCATTGCCATTTCCAACTTTTATTTTATGGTTAAGATTATAGCATAAAGCTTTTGATAATTTAAATGAAAATGATGTTACTAATTTTTTGAAGGGAGGGGGTGTTTTGTGGGCGGAAGCCCACATTGTAGATATTATTTTTTAAGTGGTGTTACGTACATGTTAATGTAACGACCTTCTTGACTAGCTCTACTCTCTAGGTTACCTACATCTTCTAGCATTGGCCATATACGGTTAAGTACATCTACTCCCCATTCAGGGTTTGCCATTTCACGTCCTCTAAGGAAGACACGAAGTTTTACATGCTTTCCTTGCTCTAAGAACTCTCTAGCGTGTTTGACTTTATAGTTAATGTCATTTTCTGCTATCTTACAAGAGAACTTTACCTCTTTTACTTCTATCTTCTTTTGGTTCTTTCTTGCTTCTTTTTTCTTTTTCTCAAGCTCATACTTGTATTTACCGTAGTCCATGATCTTTGCAACAGGAGGCTTTGCATCTGGTGACATAAGCACAAGATCCAAACCTTTTTCATTTGCTATACTCATCGCTTCACTACGAGATATAATACCAAATTGTTCCCCATCATCGCCAAGAACTCTAAGTTCATTAATTCTAATAGCATCATTCATGATGGTATCATCTGGCTTCTTTCTTCCTCTGTTGTTTCTGTCGTTGTGTCTACTCAAATTTTTCCTTCTTGAAGTTGTTGTGTTAATTCTACCATAAATTCGTCTTGAGTAAGATTATACTGTTCTCTAGTTCTTCTATTTCTTATCGCAACAGAATTTCCTTGAACCTCTTCATCTCCAACAATCACTACATACGGTACTCTCTGCTTCTCTGCAGTTCTTATACGTTTGTTCAAAGAATCATTTTTATCATAAACCTCTGAGTCTATCCCCTCTAGCATCAATGTTTTCTTAAGTGCTTTAGCATATGCTACATGACTTTCTGAGATAGGAACAAAGATAACTTGCGTCGGTGCTAAGAAGAATGGAAACTCTCCTGCATAATGCTCAACCAAAATAGCAATAAATCTTTCAAATGATCCTAAAATAGCACGGTGTATCATAACAGGCTGTTTACGTGTATTGTCTTCAGCTACATACTCAACACCAAATCTCTCTGGTAAGTTAAAATCTACTTGTATTGTACCACATTGCCATTTACGCCCAAGTGCATCAGTGATTTTTACATCTATCTTAGGACCATAAAATGCTCCCCCACCTTCATCTATGGTAAAAGGTAACTTGTTTTCAGTCAAGGCATCTTTAAGACCTTGTGTGGCTAACTCCCAAACTGCATCTTCACCGATGGCTTTTTCTGGTTTAGTTGCTACTTCCATAGTGTACTCAAAACCAAATAGTTTCATCACAGAATCAACAAACTCAACTACATCTATAACTTCAGTAGCTATCTGGTCTGGAGCACAGAAGATATGTGCATCATCTTGTGTAAACTCTCTTACACGAAGTAAGCCATGAAGCACCCCTGACTTTTCATGTCTATGGACTACACCATATTCATAAAACTTTACAGGCAAGTCACGGTAACTCTTTTGTGTCTGTTTAAAGATTTGAATATGCCCAATACAGTTCATGGGCTTAATCCCATACTCTTGTTCATCTATAGTTGTAAGGTACATATTTTCACCATAACACGCATAGTGACCTGATGTTCTCCACATATCTGCTTTAAGAATCTCTGGACCACGTACAGGTTCATACCCTCTTACACGGTGTGCTTTATGAAGAATATCTTCAAGTTTTGCTCTCAACTTTGCACCTTGTGGCATCCAGAAAGGAAGTCCTGCTCCTGACTCTTCATCAAACATAAAGAGGTTCATCTCTGCACCTATTTTACGGTGATCACGTTTCTTTGCCTCTTCAAGCATAGTCATGTGTGCTTTAAGAGACTCTTTATCTGCAAAAGCTATACCATAAATACGTGTAAGCATCTCTGCTTTTTCATCTCCACCGAGGTAAGCCCCAGCAACGCGAGTAAGCTTAAAGTTATGAAGAAAACGAAGTGCTGGAACATGAGGCCCACGACAAAGGTCTTCAAAATCCCCTTGCTTGTAGATAGAGAGTGTATCATCAGTAATACGCTCCATCACTTTTAGTTTCAAATCATCATTAGCAAACTTCACTAAAGCTTCTTCTTTACTTATCTCATACTTCTCTATTTTATACTTTTTCTTGATGAGTTCTTTCATCTTTTTTTCGATGCCTTTAAGGTCATTCTCACCTATCTGCTCATCTATTCTAAAGTCATAGTAAAACCCTTCATCAACAACAGGTCCTACAAAGAACTGTGAATTAGGGTAAAGCTCTGTAATAGCTTGTGCCATAAGGTGTGCTGTAGAGTGACGAACTATCTCTAATGCTTGCTCACTATTGTCATACTCTATGGGAGTAGCTGTGCAGTTTTCACCTGCAGTTTGTGTATCTAATATATTGCCTTGGTCATCTATGTAACCGATAAGATTTTCGCTCAAATTATACCTTTGTGTATCGTAGCCAACTGTGCCACGCGTTAAAAATGCAGTTATTATAGCTAAAATTAACTTTTAATATTACTGTATAGCATATGATATGTATTTGGTTTTTTCTTTGCTATATACATTGCTTCATCTGCAAACCTTACTAAAGTAGCTTCCACCCCACCATTTTGGAGAGTACTCCCTTTAATGTCATCGGGGTAAAGACTTATTCCCATACTTAACTCTATAAACACGGTTACATCATGTATAGCATGGTCTCCTATGGCTGTCTGCTCTAGTTTTTCTATAAACTTGTCTAAAAATATCTTTTTTCTTCTAGTAATAATAACAAACTCATCACCCCCTAGCCGTACTAAAAAATCCTTTTTACCCATGATACTAAGTAGTCTTTTTGAAACTTCTTGTAAAACACTATCTCCCACATCATGTCCATAAGTATCGTTAATAGCTTTAAACTTATTGAGGTCAATAAACAACAAGGCAAAAAACTCTTTACTTTTTATAATTTTATTTATCTCCTCTTTATACCTTTTTCTGTTAGGTAAACCTGTCAATATGTCATGGTTTGCATCATGTTTTGTAGTGCTAAGTATCTCACTTAATTCATCATTTTTCTCATGTACTTTACCTATAAATTTCAAGTAAAACAGAGGTATGAGAAAAGTAGTCATCGCAAAAGTAGCGATAATTTCATTCTCTTCTCTCCAGTAAGGAGAGTAAAGCAGTAACAACACCCATGAGACACTAGCTAAAGCAATACTCGCATAAAAGTATGCGATACCAAAACTCAAACCATTTTGCATCACAATGACAATATACAGGGGAAGAAGAAACAATCCATTTTGTTCAAAAATAGAGATAAAAAAAGTAAGTACAGACAAATCAAGTAAAATTAACATCACTTTTCTACTAATAATAAGCGTATGCGGTTTTCGCAAAATAAAAAGATAATGAAACATAGAGATAAGAAGCATGCCTACTAAAACCACTTTAACAAAAAACATTTTTTCTGCCATTTGTATATCGACTTGTTCAAAAAGGATAATACTAAAAAAAGTAAGAATAAACAAAATAGTTAATCTCACCCCACCATACTGCCTCTCTTCTTGATAATAAAAATTTGATTGCATATAAAACTCCATATAAATATTGAATAATTGTATGAGAGCATTGTAACTTTGGGAAACTAAAAAAGTGATAAAATGAAGAAGTTTAGGAGTGGTGCTCGATACAAGATTTGAACTTGTGACCACCTCCATGTCATGGAGGCACTCTACCGCTGAGTTAATCGAGCAAAGGGTTAAGAGGAGAAATTATAGCAAAAAAAGCTTAATAGCCTTAGGTATCTCCTCTTAAAGCTTAGTCTATAAATGTCTCTGCTACAAAAGTTTTGGTGACTTTTCCACCAAAACGGTAAATGCCCTCTTCGTAACTCACATAGAGTTCATCGTCACTTTTAGGGTGTACTTTTACCTGTTTTTCTACTTTCTCTTCTTGAAAAGCACGAATAAAACAAGCTACCATACCTGTACCACACGCTAATGTTTCATCTTCTACACCACGTTCATAGGTTCTTACATACATGGTGTCACCCTCAACTTTAGCGATGTTTACGTTACAGTTGTACTTCTCTCTTAAACGTCGTGCTTCTTTTAAGTCAAAGGTATCTATGTTGTCACGTAGTGCTACTAAGTGTGGGACTCCTGAGTCTATGATCCACCATGACTCATCATTCTCTTGAATATCTGTTCTTTGAATGTCAGGTTCTACCATGTCACTAACTACGTAGAGTCCATTTATGGTTGCTTTTATCACCCCTGCACCTGTTAAAAACTCCGATACACCCTCAGTAGAGATGCCCTTTTCTTGTGCAAAATGTGCCACACAACGAGAGGCGTTACCACACATCGCTGCGTAACTACCATCGGAGTTGTAAAACTCCCACTCAAAGTCATACGTTTCATGTGGTAGTAGTACTACTAAACCATCTGCTCCAACACCATTTTGTCTATGGCAAAGTTTTTTTGCAAGTTCTGTTCTGTCTGCTTTTTTCTTGGCTACAAACATGACAAAGTCATTGCCATTTCCTGAGTATTTAGTTACGGTCATTAAACTCTCCTACTATTTGTTCTTTTATTTTTTCACATACATGTTTAAGTTGACTAAGGGTACCTCTGTTGTCTATGAGGTAGTGAGCCATCTCTCTTTTTTTCTCTATGGAGATTTGTGAATATATACGCTTTTGTGCTTCTTCTTTTGTAGAACTATCTCTTAACATCAGTCGTTTTAACTGCTCTTGAAGTGTAGTGTAGACCACTAAAACACGCTCTATATGGTAACGCTTTCCACTCTCAAAAAAGAGTGGTATATCTACCAAATAGGGTTTTTGAAGTTTATCTTGCTCTTCTGCTTGTCTACAAATCTCTTCGTAAATAAGAGGATGAAGTAGTGCCTCTAGTGCTTTACGTTTTTCACTCTGAGAAAAGACGATAGCCCCTAAAGCTTTTCTGTCTACACACTCTTCTTTTACCACGGCATCACCAAACATTTTCGCTATAGCTTTATGTTCTTGGTTGAGTATGGTATGGGCTATTTGGTCTGCGTCTATTACTACAAAACCCTCTTTTCTAAAAAACTTCGCTACAGAACTTTTTCCTGTTGCGATGCTTCCTGTTAAGACGACTGCATACTCAAATGCCATAGATGTTACACTCTTACCATTTACGAGAAGAGGCGATTTGCATCTTGTCATAATCATACACATCATCTCTGTACTGAAGTACCCCATCGTAGTCTACCCATGCTGTCAGATACACTACATCTATAGGTACTTTTGCATCTAAAGCAAGGTACTTTCTTTTCTTCCCTCTAAGCGTCTTTTTTGATTTCGCATAATTTACATTTGTGTTAAAGGTAGAAAACGTTTTAAGAAGCTCTCTAGGTTTATGCAGACGGATACAGCCATGACTAAATGCTCTTACATTTCTGTTAAAAAGATTTTTATTAGGTGTGTCATGCATGTAAACAGAAAACTCGTTAGGAAACAGAAACTTCACTTTTCCTAGAGCATTTCTTCTTCCTGGAACTTGTGCAAAACGAAAAGGCATACTTTTGCTGTAACGGTATTGACTCCAGTTTACAGAGCTACCACTTATTTTCTTTGCATTTTTACCCCAACCACTTCGTATCTCTATCCCTCTATTTGCCATGGCATTAGGGTTTCTCATGAGTTTAGGAATCATCTCTTTTTGAATAATACTTCTAGGAATATTCCAATAAGGATTAAGAACAATCGTTTGCACTAAGTTTGAGAAAATAGGTGTAGGGTTTCTCTTCTTACCTACAATAACTCTCATGGTTTGTCTGAGCTTATTGTCCTCTTCAAAGTAGAGTCTAAATGCTGGAATATTGATAATCACGTGACGTTTTGTATTACGTTCATTGAGCCACTTAATACGATCCAAGTTAACTTTAATCGTAGCGATATACTCATCTACACTCCTGTTTAGTGCTTTAAGGGTTTTTTTACCTATGGTACCTTTTGCGATGAGTCCGTTTCTGTTTTGAAATTTTATAACAGCTTGTTTTAAACAGTTGTCATACAGTTCACTACTACTGTTTTGCTCTTCACAGTCAATATAGTCGCCAGATAGACGCAATCTCTCACGTAACTGAGGAACTGCACTATGTCTGTTACCTACTTTTAGTGTTCTTTTAAGCACTACACGTGACCATCCACCATTTTTCTTAATTGCAATGTATTTATTAAGCTCTTTTTTCAATGCTCTGTATCGGTACTTCGTAGGCTCTGCTTTTGCTATTGCCTGCTTCAAACTTCCACTAAGTGTTGCATCTTCTATCAACGCCAAAGGACCAACTTTAGGCTTATGAGTAATCCATCCCGCGGTAATAGCACTTACTCTAAGGTTTGAGAGTCTTGCTTGAAAAGAACCCCAGTTGATACTCCCATAAAGTGTATAGTTTGCATATTCATGATAAAGTTGGCTTAGTTTAAACTCTAGTTCAACAGCATCGGTACTGTTCATGCCTACATTGTAAAGCAGTTGTAGCTCATACTCTAAGGCTAAATTTTTTTTGTAAAGTGTTGTATTTTTATCTAAACTCTCATCTTCTTTAATGGTAGAAAACAGCTCTTGACCTAAAGTAGATACTTTATCTTTTCCTACCCAAATAGGTACAAAAAAAGTTTGCGTATAAAGTTTACGTAAGAAACTACTTTTAGGTTGTACTTGCAACCGCTCCATCATGACATCTGACATCGACTCATGAAATGCTATATTTTCTGTATTTGCATTTAGCAATAACAGAGAAAAAATACCCATTCCCATCAGTAACCGTATTACACTTTTTTTAACATTAATCATCTCATCTCGCCCATAAAAAATTTTAACATTAGTATATCTAAATAGGATAAAAGAACTATTCTTTATACTCTTATGCTAAAATATTCTTATGCATTTTACATTTGGCTCATCCTATTTCTTAGTACTATTACTTTTTTTACCCTGTTTTTTATGGTGTAAACAGTATAACAGGGTTTACTATTTTCCTAAACTCGCATGGGTATCTAGGCAAACTCCTCTACTTAGTTGGGAACCTTGGCTTAAAATATTTCTCTTCTCTCTTATGGTATTTGCTCTTGCTAAACCTTTTGTTTATAATACCAAAAGTACGCAACATAGAAAAGGTAGAGACCTCATCTTAGCGATAGATGCGAGTGGTTCTATGGCACAAAGTGGGTTCAATGAAAAAGAGAGATTTCAAAATAAATTTGAGACAACCATAGCCTTGAGTAAAGCATTTACAAAAAAGCGTTTTGACGACAACATGGGAGTAGTTATCTTTGGAACATTTGCATACACAGCTTCTCCTTTAACCTATGACTTAGAAGCGTTAAGCTATTTACTTGAGATGACAACCGTAGGTTTAGCAGGTGAGAGTACTGCCATAGGAGATGCACTCATGCAGTCTATACGTACCCTCTCTTTTGGCGAAGCAAAAAACAGAGCGATTATTTTACTAACAGATGGATTTCACAATGCAGGAAGAACCTCTCCTTCTCTAGCTGTTAAGAAGGCTAAAAGTTTAGGTATTAAGATTTACACTATAGGCATAGGTAAAAAGTCTGACTATGATGTTGCCCTTTTAGAGACTATCTCTAAAGAGTCTGCTGCAAAAAGTTACCATGCAAGTAGTGCTAGTGAATTACGTAAAATTTATGAAGAGATAGACCAGCTTGAACCTAGCCCTATACGCAGTGAGAACTACCTCAACCAAAGACTTCTTAGCTTCTTTCCTCTCTACGTAGTTCTCTTACTTCTACTACTTTGGATACTCTACCCAAAACGAACCTCCATTTTAGGGGCTAAATCATGAGTATTCTCTACCCTACTTTTTTATGGCTGCTAGTGCCACTTACGATTCTGTTTTATTATAGAGAGAAGAAAGCTATGGAGACTGTGCATTTAGTTATCGTTATACTTCTTGTTTTAGCACTCAGCCGTCCTGTATTTAAGCAAGGAGAAGAGGTGCAACCTATAGAGGGTAAAACGTTTATCGTTGCTATAGATGCCTCGTACTCTATGAGATCTAAAGATATAAAACCTGACCGTTACACTTTTGCTAAAGAGACCATAAATGCACTTTTAACACTTAACCCTAGTGATAACATTATGCTCATTGCATTTACAACTAACCCTCTACTACTCTCTCCACCAACTACTGACCATCAGCTTATAGCTTTGGCATTGAAGAGTTTTAAGCTTGAGTATATTTTGACTAAAGGTACCTCCTTAGAGAGACTTTTTAAAAAAGTTGGTTCTATGAAGAGTTCACAAAAAGGTTCACAAAAAAACCTCATCTTACTCACAGATGGGGGAGAAGAGAAAGATGTAGAGGCATTAAGTAAAGTAGTTAATGACGCTTCTATCTCGTTAACTGTTTTCGCACTAGGGAGCAGACAAGGAACAACCATAGAAAAAAGTGATGGGTCACTGCTAAAAGACCCGTCACAAAATCTTGTTGTCTCCAGAGTCAACCCCATGTTAGAAGAACTAAGCTCACAAACCAAAGGCACGTACTTCACTGCATCTTCTACACCTACTGCTACAGCACAAGCCATTTACACTGCATTACAAGAACAAGACAAGATACGTAAACTAAGTGTCAAAAAGCAACAACACTACACCGAACTTTACCAACTCCCCTTACTCTTGGCTGTGTTACTTTTTATGATGCTTCACACACGTGGGGTTAAGTATCTTCTTCTTATTTTTACACTCTTAGGCATAGACACGCAAGCTTCTATGCTAGATACTTACTACCTAAATGAAGCCTATAAAAGTTACCATCTCAATGACTACAACAGAAGTAGTCAATACCTTACACAAATAACAACGCCCTCTTTACAAAGTTACTTTGCCTTGGGCAATACTTACTACAAACAAGGTGACTATAAAAAAGCGTTAAGTAGTTACCTAAGTATTCGTTCAACCTCACCTTCAGTTAAACAGAAACTTTACTACAACATAGCCAATACCTATGTGAAACAAGAGGCATACGAAAAAGCAAAAGTGTACTATGTGAAAGCTTTACAACTAGGAGATGATAACAACAGCAGAGCAAACCTACACCTTGTAATGTTTTTACTTAATAAAAAAAAGGCTTCTCTTGGCATAGCTCACCCTAAGTCACAAAGTAGTGACAGTAGTAAAAGCCCTAAAAAAGAGAGTGAAAACAAAAAAGAAGAGAACAGAAGTGAAGATGAACCAAGCTCTAGCCAAGGAGAGGGTGGAGAAAAACAATACAACAAAAAACAAGAGAAAAATAAACTTATACAAGATACACAACAAGAGGAGAGACACCCCCTAAGTTCTAAAGTATATGAGCTTATAAACAGAGGTTATATCCATGAAACAAAACCTTGGTAGTGTAAAAAACAACTTTAATATTACTCAAATTTATACTTTATGATAAGAACTTTTTAGATAAAAATTTGTTATAATTAGACTAAAGGAGAAAAAATGATTATAACAAAAATTTTATCGGTTACTATTGTAGCTTCATCAATACTACTTGGGGCTAATAGCCTTGTAGAACAAGCCAAACATAATGGGTTAGTAGCAATACCTACTGACACTACAGAACTTCTCAAATTAACGGATCCTAAAGGAACTATAACACCAGAAAGAGTTGCATTAGGAAAACAGCTTTTTTTTGATACAAGACTTTCACTTGATGGAAAGATAAGTTGCCATACTTGTCACTTGCTTGATGCAGGTGGAGTAGATGGCATACCAACGTCTATAGGACATAGAGGAACACAAAATCCACACCATATTAATGCACCTACTGTATATAATGCAGTCTTTTTTGAGAGACAATTTTGGGACGGAAGAAGTCCTGACCTAGAAGCCCAAGCACAAGGACCTATGCAAGATAAAGCGGAGATGGCTATTACCAAAGAAGAGGCATCAAAAAGAATCAATGCTATACCTGCTTATGTAAGCTCTTTCAAAAAAGCCTATAGTGATGATGTAAAGGTTACATTTGAAACGATTGCTAACACCATAGGTATCTATGAGCGTACTCTAGTTACACCTTCAAGATATGATGATTTCCTTAATGGTCAAGAGGATGCACTTACGAAAGAAGAGAAAGAGGGATTAAAACTATTTATGGAGACAGGATGTACTGCATGTCACGTAGGCATTGCCCTTGGAGGGAAGATGCAACCCTTTGACCTTAGTTCAGACTTTAAATACAATGATGTAGGAGATTTTAAAGGTGATAAAGATGGTCTTATAAAAGCACCTACACTTAGAAACATCTCCTTAACCGCACCATATTTTCATAATGGAACAGTAAATGACTTAGCTACAGCAGTAAAAACTATGGGAGAGGTACAGTTATTAGTAGATATATCAGATGTAGATGCAGATAAGATTGTAACATTCTTAAAAACACTTGACGGTAGAAAACCAGATACAAAAGCACCAGTACTTCCATAAGTATTGATGTACAAAATAAAAACTATTTTAAATAATTAGGGATAAAAATGAAATCTTATTTGATAAATGCAAACAGATTAAAACAGATAACCGTTGTATGCTCATTGGTACTATTTTCACAGGTAGTACACGCAAAAAGTAAACAGTATGAGGTAGTAGAACTTTGTTCTATGTCTCAAAATGTATTAAAAGACAAATTGCTTATAAGTATGGATATTACCTATAGTAATCCTGAGAAAAACTTAATAGCCGTAAAGAAAAAGATTGATACGAAGTTATTACAACTCAAAAAAGAGAAGTTATCTAAAAAACTTCATAAGAAAATTATTGCTCTAAAATCATCTTGGGCTACTATAAAGAAAAAAACAGAGAAGAAGGTTACACAAGAGAAAGCACTTAATCTTTATACAAGATTTAACTCCTTTGATACACAATGTCAATCTCTAGCTAAAGGTGTGACAAGTAGCAAATCTAAAAAGAAGTTACTCTTTACGAAGCTTAACTTGAACGTACAGTCTATGACTACTCTTTATGTGGTTAAATCATGGGATTTAATGGATACAAATCTTTACAGTAAAAAAATAGCTAAGATGATTTCATCCTATCAAGATATACGTACAAGTTTAGATGCTGTAGCTAAAAAGAGTGATTTGGAGAAATTAGATAAAGAGTTTACTGCTCTTAAATTCATGGTTTCAAGCAGTTCTGGAAGATATATGCCTGTTTTAGCAAACAAAAAGGCATCAGCAATCAATGATATAATTACACAGATATTGGAAGGGAAATAACCATGAAACACCTCACACTAAAACCACTGTACCTACTTATTGTGGTTACACTATTTGGACTACACACTGCACAAGCTGCAAACACATCTCATATTATTCTTCAAAATGCAGAAAACATAAAAATTATATCTCAAAGTTTAGCAAAGAACTATTTTTATATTAATCAAGGTATCCAGATATCTTCTGCAAAAAGAGGTCTTAAAAAAGATATATTTGAACTTGATAGAAGTATAAAAATAATTGGAGACAATGCGAAAGACCAACAAACTAAAGATTTAATACAATTTACGATATTTAGTACAGAAGAGTTAAAAGATATTTTAAAAGAGTCATATACTCCAGAAAATGGAGGGTTGATACTAGATTATACTGAAGCACTTTTAGAGAGTTCAGATACTATTGCTAAATATCAAACACCTAAAAATCCAAGTAAAGATGTAGAGATGTTACTTATGGTTGTAGATATGAAATACCTATTAGCAAGAGCAGCTAAATACTACATTGCATTTAGTGCAGGATTTACAGATGCAGTTAATGTGGCACAAGCAAACATTGCAGTAGATAAGTTTGGTAAAAAGTTAGCAAAAGTTGAAAAGTACACTTATCCTCCAGCTATCTCTAAAAAAGTTATTAGAAAACTTGCAAGATACTGGCCATCAAGTAAAAGTTTCTATAGAGGTATCAAAAAAAGTGAACTTCCAACCATTATATTTATTTCTACTAAACATATGGAAAGATCAATTACTAAACTTATAAAATATCATCAAAAACTAGTAAACAAGTAGCAAGGGGAGAGCCATAATGAAAAGCAACAATACTAAAATAACTCAACTTGTGGTTCTCTTACCACTTGTTATACTTTTTGTAACAGGTTCATACTTTTTTTATACAACATGGATGAAATACTCTAGCTCGTCAGAGCTAGAACAACATTTAAGTAAAGTCGAACTTCTACAGTCACTTGAGCAATCCATATATGAAGAGAATATCTGTACTGCCCAAATGAGTGGAGATAGAGAGAACTTAAAAGAGGTTTGTCAAACATTTAGAAATCAAACAAATACCATTGTTAGTAAACTTATGAAACAGTCAAACCATCTCCTACTCTCAAAAAAGATAAACAAGATACTTTTTTCTAAGGAGGAGACAGATACCTTAAAATTTTCACTACTTGAAAAAGGTAAATTAGAGAAAATCCTACAAGATATTAGATACAATATTGATACCTCTCAAAAATTAAATCTTAAAATGCTGATTGAAGGTGATTACCATAAAAATATTCTTAACCCTATAGAACAGTATTGGAAAGACTTTGACAGCTACAGTACTACTGAGAATAAATATTACTTTAACTTTCTAAATCAAATCAATAAGCTCTATGCATACTCAACAACAGAGACAACATTTGGAGCATATTTTTTATCTAATAAGAAAATATTTACATCAAAAGATCTTGCACAATGGGATCGATATATCACGTTATCTGTATTTCCAGATATTGAAGCATATAGTAATATAGATGATATAAAACCTCGCCTAATTCATCTATTTTCAGAAGAGACAAGAGAAGAGATTGTAAATAAAATAGATGATATGCGTATCGATATACTAGTCAGTCATACAACAGGAGAGTATGAAAGTAATATAGAAGATTGGGTATCGTATAACAAAGAGAAACAGAATCTTTTTAGAGAGGCAAAATCTATTGTATTAAACCACCTTTCAAATAAAGTACAGAAAATAATATCAAGTGAAGAGATGATACTTTTTGGTAGTGCTATGATTTCACTTTTTGGTCTAATCTTATTTATATACACTATCATAAGTTCACTACGTAAGGCGAAAGCCGATGAAAAAGCACTAAATGAAATGATGGAAGAGATAGAGATTCTCACAAAAGAGAGTAAGAAAGAGGTTTTAGATAGCGATAATCTTTTAAAAGACTTTTCAGATAAAAAACAAGTATATGATTATATTCGGTCTATTCTAAGACTTTTACATCAAAAAGAGCTTCAAGCAGAAGATGCTAACAATGCAAAAGATCTTTTTCTTGCTAATATGTCACATGAGATTCGTACCCCACTCAATGGTATTGTAGGGTTTACCCAACTGCTAAAGGACTCTCCTCTTACAGCAGATCAAGAAGAGTTCATCAATATCATAGAAAATAGTTCAGATAATCTTCTCTCTATAGTAAATGATATACTTGATATATCAAAAATAAATGCAAATAAAATGGAACTAGAACACATACCTTTTGACCTACATGAGAAAGTAGAATCAGCAGTAGAAACTTTTGTAGCAAAAGCAGATGAAAAAGGTGTAGAACTCGGTATTATGATAGAACCTACACTATCAAGAAATTTTATTGGTGATCCCACTAAGTTATCACAAGTTTTAATTAACCTTGTAAGTAATGCTCTTAAATTTACTCCAGATAAAGGGTTTATAAATTTAAAGGTAGAAGAAGTAGAGAGTGATTCGAACACCATAAGTATAAGATTTTCAGTGAATGATTCAGGTATTGGCATAAGTAAAGAACAAAAAAACAATATCTTTCGTTCCTTTACGCAAGCCGATTCAAGTACAAACCGTAAATATGGAGGAACTGGTCTAGGACTTACTATTTCTCAAAATATTGTTAATTATATGGGTGGGACACTAGATGTAGAAAGTAAAGTAGGTGAAGGTTCAGAGTTTTTCTTTACAATTGCAATAGAGAGAGATTTTAACCATGCAGAACCTGTGTATCAAAACCATAAAAACATCTCAACAGCTCTTGCCATTCCAACACTTAATATGAAGGAGAGAGAGTTAAACCTCTATCTAAAAACATATATTGAACATTTGGGTTCTACCTTTAAATTTTATAGCTTTGAAGAGCTTCTCTCATCTGAACATCCTGTAAGCATGCCAGATATTTTATTTGTAGATCATCAACATATAAAAGATGAAACCCTTATGAATGAGTTCTTAAAATTAGATACTCATTTAGTTTTAAAAACTACAGGTAAGCTCAAGCAACTACTTAATAATAAAAAGCAAAAACTTCTTACCATGATACATAAACCCATGACACTATCTAAAACAGATAGAATTATGGAAAATTATACTTCAGATAATATTAGTACATCAAAAAGCAATAACAGTCAACTAAGTCATGTAAAGTTTGAAAACATTCATGCTTTAGTTGCTGAAGATAATGTTATTAATCAAAAACTACTTTTAATGACTCTTAAAAACTTTGGATTAAAAGTAACACTTACTTCTAATGGAAAAGAAGCATTTGAGAAGAGACAAGAGGGAGGATTTGATATTATCTTTATGGATATTCAAATGCCTATCATGAGTGGTATAGAATCAACAAAAGCTATATTATCGTATGAAAAGAAAAATAATATTAAGCATATTCCTATCGTAGCTTTAACTGCCAATGCACTTAAAGGAGACAGAGAGAAATATATGGAAGCAGGTATGGACAATTATGCTTCAAAACCTATCAACCTCCTAGAGTTAAGAAATATTATTGCAAGATACTTCCCACATGAAGAAGAGGTAAAGCCACAAGAGCCAGTAGAACAAGCTGTGGAAGAGGAAACCGTAACCATTCTTCTTTATAACCATATGAAACTTCAATCCAACATCTATCGTTCTATATTTCAAACTTTTGGTTTTAACGTTGATATTGTTCGAGACAGTAAAAGTTTTATGGATGCCTTAAAAACCAGTAGTTATACCTATGCTATGTATGATGAGTTAATCTGTACTACGATTGAACATACCATTGTAGATAGTGTAAAAGATTCTGGGGCGATACCTATCATGTTTGTTTCAGAAGAGAAAGATAAAACATATAAGATAAAAACATTAAAAGTAAACGCTACAAGAGAGATAATAAGAGAGATATTTAAGAAAAAAGAGGCATAGATTTTACTCTTAGCTCTATCTTGATATAATATCTCTCTTCATAGAAAAGGTAGAGAGAAGAGGAAAATATGTTAAAACTTTATACTTTAAATTATATCTATATTTTACTTCTCACAGGACTCATGGGAGTAACGCCACTTTACTCTCAAGACTTTAACCATAAATTTAAACTAAGTAATGCTACACCGTATGTAAAAGAAGCGGTCATTTTGACACTTGACTTAAACCAAACAAACCATAATATGGTACTGTTCTTTCACTTTACACTTAAAAAAAGTCCTCACTACACCTTTCATCGTCTTAGTGCAAAAGAGAGTGGAGAGAACATTGCAGCAAAGGTGCATTATGAGTATCTTATCTATCCTCTTCATTCGGGAGAGATACAACTTCACTTTGAACTCATAGAAAAGAGTACTACAGAGGAGAACCTTGCCTACAGTTTCTCAGGAGACAGAGACAATGTCAAAGGGTTAACTACTGTTAACACTAGCATTGCGTTAATGCCATTGACACTTCACGTAAAACCGCTTCCTAAAGGTACCATGCTAGTAGGTGACTTTAACCTCACACATACCTTTACAAAACATCATGCCACTGCCTATGAGCCTCTACCTTTTCAAGTGACACTTCAAGGTAGAGGCTATCTTCCACTCTTAGAAGAACTCTACACTAACAAGGATAAGTTCACACTCTTTAAAGAGCGTCCCATTATCAAAGCCGTTAACAGTTTACAAGGGACAATAAGTACCGTAACTTACCCCATGGCATTCTCTCATACAGAGAGTTTTACCCTTCCACCTCTAAACATCAATGCCTTTAACCCTAAAACCAAACAGAGTTATACGCTTAAAGTAAAAAAACAGCATTTTACTGTTGAGCCTGTTGAAGTCAAAAGTTTAGTTGACAAAATAGACTACCCTACTCCTCTAAAAAGTGACTGGTCTTGGCTTAGTTCATTTTTAAGTTACCTTATGGTGTTTATCGCTGGGTATTTTAGTGCTATAAGTCTAAAGTGGAGAGTGAAGAGAGTAGCTACCACACAACACCCACTCAAAGAGAAGATAAAAGCATGTCAAGAGAAGAAACAACTTTTGCAACTTCTCATGGCAACAGACAGTAAAGCCTATAGCCAAAGCATAGAGAAGCTAGAGAATAGTCTATATGGAAACAGTAAAATAACAGTGCACACAGTAAAAGCAGAACTACTAAAGGGACTAGAATGAATACAAAAATTACACAACTCAAACAAGAGCTAAGTAAAGCAGTCATAGGGCAAGAGACGATGATAGAGGGACTTCTTATAGGGCTTCTTTGTGATGGACATATTTTGGTAGAGGGTGTTCCAGGGTTAGCAAAAACGACTACCATTAACGCTTTTTCTAAACTCTTTGGACTAGACTTTAAACGTATTCAGTTTACACCTGACCTTCTCCCCTCTGACATTATAGGTGCACAGATATATAACCCTAAAGACCACAGTTTTAGCATTAAGAAAGGTCCTCTTTTTACCCACCTTCTTCTTGCAGACGAGATAAACAGAGCCCCTGCAAAAGTACAGTCTGCTCTCCTTGAAGTGATGCAAGAGAGGCAAATCACCATCGCAGATGAGACCTTTAAACTCCCCTCTGCATTTTTAGTAATGGCAACTCAAAATCCCATAGAACAAGAGGGAGTCTATGCTCTACCTGAAGCACAACTAGATAGGTTTATGATGAAGATAGTTGTACAACACAACTCCGAAGAGGAGGAGCTAGAGATCATGCGTAAGGGAGCAAATAAAAGCTTTACAGAGGTTCAGAAAGTACTAGATATAGAAGAGCTAAAGAGCTTACAAAAAGAGGTAGAGAGCGTACACATAGACAAAGAGTTAGAGCAGTATATTATTCACCTTATCTCTGCAACAAGAGAGCCTAAAAAGTTTCACTTAAATACACTTGCTAATAGCATTATGTTTGGGGTAAGTCCAAGAGCTTCTATAGACCTCTACAAAGCCTCTAAAGCCAAAGCCTTTTTACGTGGTAAGACGTTTGTAAGCCCTGCTGACATTGGTTATGTTGTGCATGATGTACTTCGTCACCGTATCGTACTCTCTTATGAGGCAAGAGCAAAAGGCATACTTGTAGATGACGTTATCTCTACTATTGTTGAGACACTACCTATACCATAATGAGCCTAGCATTTAAAGCCCTTCAACTTAAAGCTAGACATCAAGTCTATACGCTACTCTCAGGACACAACCTCTCTAAACTTCATGGTGAGGGGTATGATTTCTCAGAGTTAAGAGAGTACCAAATGGGTGATGATATACGTAAAATAAACTGGACTATCACTGCAAAGCTTGGAAAGCCCTACATTAAAGAGTTACATGCTAACCGTGAACTCTCAGTTGTAGTGAGCACCCTAATGGATGGAAGTCTCTATTTTGGTAAAGGCAATGCGAAACAAGTAAAGATTACAGAGATAGCCACCCTCCTAGCTTACGCCACACTACACAGTAACGACCTCTTTACGGGAGTGAGTTATACACAAAACCAAACATACATAACCCCACCAACCAAGCAACTTTACCACATAGACGCATTCGCAAAACATCTTTTTGAAACCTCTCTACTAGGGACTACACTAAACACCCTTACTGCTATAGAAGCACTTTTTAAAAAAGTAACCAAACCTTCATTGGTATTTATCGTAGGGGATTTTTTAGAACCTATAGACCTCTCTCTTCTTGCACAAAAACATGAGGTTATAGCCGTCATCGTAAGAGACCGAGCCGAAGAGAACCCAAAAAGCCTCGCAGAAGTCACACTTCATAACCCACACAACCAAAACAAAGTAGATACCTACTTTGGAAAAAGAAGCATAAAAAAATACTTAGCAAAACTACAAGAACAAGATGAAAAAAACCAAGAGTACTTTTCACAATATGGCATTAGATATATAAAAATATTCACAGACGAAGAAGTAGTAGGTAAGTTAAATAGTTTGTTTTTGTAGAGGTGCTAACGCTTACAACACCTCTAACTCAATATCTACACAAACAATAAAAAAGCAAATACTACAAATAAGATAACATGTAAGAAGCCCTCTAGGACGTTGGTTTCTCCGTCGTTAAAGTTGACGATACTTACAAGGAGTGTTAACCCTAGCATAACTCCTTGTATAGGGCTGATAGCAAGTTGTAAATCCATACCCATAAAGTAAGAGACTAAGATAACTGCTGGAATAGTAAGGAGTATCGTTGCTAGTGAGGCACCAAGGGCGATATTGATGACTGTTTGCATACGGTTGTCAAGTGCTGCACGAACTGCTACTATAAGCTCAGGAGAAGCAGAGATAAGTGCTACACCTACTGCACCTATGGCTAGAGGTAATCCTAAGTGACTTAAAGTGTTACCCATAAAGACAGAGAGTATCTCAGCCAATGCACCTATGGCAATAATATATGTAACTAAGGCAAAGACATGATACAAGGTATTTATCTCACCATGGCTCTCACAGTTTTCTTCATCGTCACACACCTCTTCTGCTGTACCCTTGTATTCGAAAAAGTACTTGTGAGACTTAAGCTGTATACGTGTAAATGTCACATAAAGTAGTAAAAATGTAATGACTGTAAACACTACAAACATTGTATGATGTTCAGCATCTATAAAGTGTGGAAGTACCATAGCTATCCCTATGGCAACGAGTAGCATCGAGAGGTAAGAGTTAGAGGAGTCAACATTGTAAGGTTGTTCTCCGTATTTGATACCACCTATAATAGCAGCGATACCTAGTAAACCATTAATATCAAGCATAATAGCTGAGTAGATAGTATCTCTAGCTAAAGTGGGGTTGTCAGCATGTAACATTATAATAACGATGATGACTATCTCTACAACTACTGCTGAAAAAGTGAGTATAAGTGTTCCATAAGGCTCTCCAAACTTCTCTGCTAACATCTCTGCATGATGGGCTACATTGACTGCTGCATAGATGATAACCACAAATAAAATAAGAAAACCAAGTAAGTTTCCTCCTGTTGTTGCTACTAATGTATGCTCAAATTGCTCTATTACGAAAAATGTAATGATGGCTAAGAAAAGGCTATACTCTTTTGAAAAATCTCTTAATATCTGCATTATTTTATGATGTCCTTATATTTTTTATCTAAATTTATTTTGAGCTTTCCTTGCTCTTTTTGTAAACGCTTGTCACCCTTTTTATAAGCTTTTTTTAACGCTTTTAAAATACGTGTCTGTTGCTTCTCTTTTTTAATGTTATACTTTTTAAAAAACTTTTTCACACTACCCCACTCTTCTGCAGGTACATCCATACTCTCTACACTCTCTTCCTCTTCCATCACTACCTCTATGGTATCTTGTGATTTTTTCTGCTCGAGTCTATGCAGATACAGTGTTCGCATTTCATGAAAAGCATCTTTGAGTAAATCTATCTCACTTCTTAGCGTTGAAGCTATCTGTTTATTACTCTTTTTAAGGTCTTTAACTGTCCCCTTAAGTATGGAGATAGTCTCATCTTTTGCTTTAAGTAAAGACTTATAGTCTTTTGTGTTTACTTTACTCACACTACTTTTATGGGTTTTATTTGAAGATGATGTATCTGTTAAGGAGGTTGTTGTCACTGTTGTTTCTTCTTGTCTTGGAGTGTCAAGAATGATGTAAAGCTTACCCTCTACACTCTTTGCAGTGAGTATTCCTCTTTTTATTTTCGCATAAACGGCTTGTCTTGAGATGCCAAGTTCCTTAGCATACTCAGCAGGTTTTACCAATCTCTCCATAAACACTCTCCCCCTTTGTCATTTGATTGTCAATCATAACATAAGTTTAATGAAAGGTTTACAGTGAGGAGATGAGTATCTCCTCATCTACTTATTTAGCTATATCTCTCACACAACGAACATTTAATTCCTCAGTGTCAAAAAATGAATCGCCATTTTCTATATTATCTCGGAAAATCATTGCAATGTGTGAACTCTCTTCTGAATCTTCATTGAGTTTATCTGTCCATGATGCAATACCATCTCCCTGACGTACAGGATTAAAGCTATCAATTATAACAATATCATCATCATTTTCACCATCACTTGCGACACGAATAGAAGAGATTTCTGCTACCCAGTCTTCATCTATATGAGACAATCTCCAGTCAGTATATCCTGCTAAGTCTAAGTCTTGACAGTAACTATTTGCATCACTCCAAGTATGTGTTGAAGAGGAACTTGTAGTCTCAGGAGTGTCTTCCCACATTAACTCTCCTACTGTAACTGTACCATTTGTATCTTCATTCTCATCTGCTTCAATCATAGTTATAGAAGTAAATGTTGCACTTTGCGTTCCAACACTTAGTGTTGTAGAAGTGGATCTATTATACTCGCCTGAACTTGTATGTCGGATTTTAATACTTTGTGTCGCTGTTATAGGTGTACTATAATCTATCCAATTTAAACCATCATCTATGGAGTATTCTCCACCTGATATAGTTATATTTACTTCACTATTTATTTGAATTATCTCTGCATCAAATACAATAGTTATATCTAACTCAACATCAAGTAAGTCTCTTGTACCACTTATGTAAGCTACTGTATCTTCTACATCTAAGTTATAACTTTGACCATGTTCTACAACCATTACAGCACCATGATGATAAACTTTCTTATCTTCATTATATGGCATAGAGAAATAAGCAAAGTTTTCATCTACAGAGACTGAATTAGATAGCTTATCTTCTGCGTTTGTTTCTATGCTATTTTTTGGGTTGGTTGAACTGCTTTGAATAAAAGCAAATCCTTTAGTACTAAAATAATTCCAACTTCCTTGCTCTCCAAGAACTATATATTTTGTTAAACTACTATATAACATAGCAACTTGACTACCAAATTTTTCACCCTCTTCAGGTGTTAATTTTCCATTTTCAGAAGCCGTATCAAACTCTCTTTTAAATAAATAAGCACCTTTATCATAAGTACCAACTATTATATGATCAGAAGATATATCTACACTAATTCCAAAGTGATCACTTAAATCAGTTGAATCTGATGCTTTAAGTTCAGCCATAACTTCTAGTGTATCACTTAGGTAATTGTAATAGTATGCAAAACCTGAACCTAACTCATCTTTATCGTCTTTTACAATAGGGGTTGACATAGAACCTACAACAAAGTAGTTACCATCAATTGTTACATCATATCCAAACCAATCCATCTCTTTTCCATCTTGACGGGTTAATCTCTCTTTTTGTTCAAAATCTCCACTTGTAGTATTTAATTGATATAGATATGCTGCACCCTTATGATCATCATCATTATATGCACCTACAATCAACAAATCATCACTAATATCTACACTTGCTCCAAAATGAGCAAAAGAAGTAACACCTGTTCCCGTAAAGTTTTGATCTAACGTATAAAATCCATTTAAATCTTTTTTATAGATATACACTTTACCTTCAAATCCACGCTCAGCATTTACATAGTACATACCATCACCATAAACTAAGTACTCACCATCAATAGCTATTGAACTACTATCAGCTGAAATATTATAATCTGTAGGAGGTACAATTTTTTGCTTTTGTTGATACTCCCCATTGCTATCTTTTTCATGTATATATATACCATTTCTTGCTAGAGTAGCAACTTTTTCATTATCTGTATCTATGTCAAATCCAAATATAGCATTTTCTGTTGGATCATCAGGATAGATATATGTTGGTACCTCAACAATAGCTTCAACATTTATATCATTCGTTGAAACATATTCACATACATTCATCTCCTCAGGAGAGATACTAATTGTAAATGTTTTATTCGTATCAAAATCATTACCGTTAAAAGCTAAAGTGATATTGGCTTCTGTAGGACTCACATACACTACACTACTTACTTCAATATCTGGATCCCATATATTGAAGTTTGATGCAACTAAACTACTATCATTAAACTCCAAATAGTTTGAAAGATTCATCACTAACGTTTGATTATCAATATTTAGCTCTGTAAGACTCTCTGATGCACTCACTGTTGCTTTTATTCCATATTGACCATCTACAATATAATCTATAAGTCCTGTAGCATTATTTTCATAATCTGTAGCTACTACTTCAATGCCACCACCTCCCATTGTAGGGATATGTAGTGCTACATTTACTGAAGTTGAAGCATGTAGGGTTAATGTACCTTCTGTAAAGGTATAGTCTGCTGGGTCTAAAATAACCCCTTTGGTTTGACTATAACAACTTCTTAATGCTACCGCTGTTACCTTACTTCTCCAGTCAGCATTTTCATTAAACGTTAAAACCAAATCTGGGTTTTCAAGACTTAAATCTGTAGGGTTTATGTATGGAGGATTTGATTCCACTCTTAAATCATATACGATACTATCCATACCATTATCACCATAAGCAGATATTTTAATATTATGATGTACTGCTGTTTGTGTCGGTGTGCCACTTAACTCACCTGTAGATGTATCGAAAGTAGCCCATTGTGGTCTGTTTTCTATGGTAAATGGTTTTGTAGCAGGTGCAAAGTTATCAGCATCTGTACTTAACTGTGGTAAGTAACTATACACTTCATGTACATTAGCATTAAAGTTTGGAGCTCCTACTATAAGTGGTAGTTTTACACTATCGTTTTGTTTTGTTTTAGAACTGAAGGTATCACTCTTCGTTCCTATGGTTATGAGTGTATTTAAGGTTGTATTATCTTCATTAGATGAGAGGTGTCTTACCTCAACTACATCTCCATTTTTAACCTCTGTAACATCTGTTTCATCGTTGACTGTAAAGTAACTATGTGACGCTTGTCCTTCATAACCACTGCTACTGATAGATACATTAACCTCTGCTCCTAGTCCACTAACTACCATAGATGCACTTACCCAAACATTATACTCTACACCTATTTCATCAACAAAAGCAAAATCATCCACTACTAAAGCAGGGTCTTCAACGGTTACTGTTCTTGTTAACTCATCTGCTTCATTTCCACTTGAATCTGTAGCGTTATATGTCACAATATAAGTACCTACTGTAGAGGTATCTACTGTGTCTCCACCTATAACCACACTACAAGTTTTGTCACTATTGTCTTCACAAGTTGCACCCTCTTCATTATAGGTATCATCTAGTTGTAGATTCATACGTTCAGCACCTACTAATGTCAATACGGGTTTCTCTTTATCTACTACTTTATTTTGATTGGCAACAATAGCAGGTAAAACCCCCATCATATACAGATCAAGCATATCTGATGTAGTATGCCCAGCAGTACATAGTAGTACCATTAGGACAATACCTCTCTTCACTGTTTTACGGATAAATAATTGCATAATTCTTCCTTTTAAATATACTAATTTACATTAAGTATACCAAAAAGCTGTGACATTTTTGTGCTAAAGTGTTATTTTTGTGTTCCATTAAGGACAGGAACGAAGAGACAAGGTTCTATATTCTCAGAAGTGATACGTCCATTTTTCTTATAAAAGCGTGTAATAATATGATAATCTTTACTCTGCTCAATAGGTGCGATGAGTATCCCACCTTCTGCAAGTTGTTCAAAAAGAATATCAGGTACTTTCTTTGCTGTAGCAGAGAGCAAAATACGTTCAAAAGGTGCATACTGCTTCCACCCTCTTTGCCCATCATCAAAACGTGTAAAGATGTTATTTATCTCTAAGTGTGAAAACTTGTTTTTTGCCTCTTTAAGAAGTTCATCTATACGTTCTATGGTGAAAACTCTACGGCATATGCTACTTAGTATAGCTGCTTGATACCCACTCCCACACCCTAGTTCAAGTATGGAATCTACACCCTTTAGTTCAAGATGTTGTGTCATTTTTGCTACGGTTAAGGGAGAAGATATCCACTGACTAGCTGCCAAAGGTAGTGCATCTAGTTTGTAAGAGAGATGCTTAAATTCATTAGGAACAAATACTTCTCTATCTATAGTGATAAAAGCCTCTTTTACATGCTTGTCTAACTTGAAATGTGTTTCTATCTCATGTACAAGATGTCGTCTTTGGCTCGCTTTTATCATATTTCCTCTTTCTAATGTTATAAAATATTAAAATTATTTTATCTAAAATATGATTAAGAGTATTTAATCTAACACAATATAGCGTCGCATCTTTTTGATTTCTCTAAAATCTACAGTACTTTCTAGTATCTCTTGCGTATCATCCATTACCACATCTCCATTGGGAGAGATAATAGCTGAAGAGCTTGCCATATCACTATTGGAACTATTGGAGAGAAGAACATAACACTGATTCATAACAGCAAGTGCTTGAGAGAGGATTTCTAAATGTTTTTTACGTGCTAATCCCCATCTAGCAGGTATAAGAACGACATCTGCACCCTCTATCTGTTTCCAAAGTGACTTAAAGCGTAACTCAAAACAGATAAGCAAGGCATAACGTACACCATCTATAGTAAATGGTTTAATTTTCTTCTCTTTTCCTGCACGGAGATAAAGGTCTTCCTCTCCTAGTTTAAAAAGCTTTGCTTTCTCTTGTCTATGTACAACCTTATGTTTATGTATGACCACTGCTTGGTTCACAAAATCATCACCCTCTTTAAGTAGTACGGTTAAAACCACTATTTGGCCATCTACTACTTTTTTTAAAGTTTTTATGACCTTTGCAGAAAATTTCGCAGCCGTACTTAAATGTTCATAGTCATACGCGGTTAAATAGACCTCAGGGGCAAGTACTATTTTTTTCTCTGGGTTAGAGTTTAAAAAGTCCAACAGTTTACTAAGGTTCTCTTGATAGCGTTTTTTACTTGGGAGCTGTAGAACAGCTACATCCATCTTTTTAACTGTTTTTTTCATCCTATTTCTCCTTTATTACGGTTAGAAGTCATCTAAATCTAAACTACCTTTAGAGTAGTTTGTTACATTTCCCTCAAAGAAATTAGTCTTTTGGTCATTGAACTGTGAAAAGTTATCTACCCACTTGATAGGGTGTTCTACATTATAGATCTTTTTAAGCCCTACTGCGTGTAATCTTTTATCTGCAAGGTACTGAATATACTGCTCTATAATCTCATCAGTAAGCCCAAGTATCTGCCCTTGTGTAATATAAGCACCCCATTCAGACTCAAGCTTAACAGCAGACCTAAACATCTCATAAACTTCATCCATAAGCTCTTTAGTAAAAAGTTCTGGTCGCTCTTTTCTTGTTGCATTTATCATGTTTTGAAAGAGAAGCAGATGTGTCACTTCATCTCTTTGGATAAAACGTATCATCTGTGCAGTTCCTAGCATCTTGTCTGAACGTGCCAAAGTATAAAGGTAAGCAAAACCACTATAGAAGTAGATACCTTCTAAGATTTGGTTAGCAAACATCGCTTTAACAATGTTAGTATCTGATGGATTTGCAGAGAGTTCATCATACACTTTTGCGATGGCATCATTTTTAGATTTTAACTTCATATCTCTTCGCCACAGTTCATAAATCTCTTCAGAGTTTGTAGATATACTGTCAACCATTACCGCATAACTTTGAGAGTGTAACGCCTCTTCAAACGCTTGTCTTACCAAAATAAGATTTACCTCTGGAGCAGTGATAAATGGATTTAAATTATCTATTATATTATTGGTTTGTAGTGAATCCATAAAAATAAGTTGTGCTAACACTTTATCATAGGCAGATTTTTCGGCATCTGTTAAATGCTTATAATCACTAATATCCCTAGTCATATCTACCTCTTTAGGGAACCATGTATTGTTTAACATCATCTCCCAAAGATTATACGCCCACTGATATTTTATATCATTAAGTTCAAATATCCCCGTAGGGTCTCCCCCAAATATTCTTCTCTCTGATGTTTTTTCTTTTGATTCTGGATTATATATCTTTTTACGTTTCATCTATCTACCCTATTGCATATTTCTTATTTTTTTTAAAACGCATTATACACTTTTAGACTGATTTTAGATAGACTAACTTTATGAATAAAATAGAAACAACAGAGTTCAAAAAACTCTTACAAATTATAAGCCATGCTCCTGCCCTGCGTATAGGTCACTTTTCCGATGGAGGAGAGACTATAGTAAATATGCTTAGTGAACTTTGCCAAGAAAAAGCGTACGAATATCAGATAAACTGTACAGAACCCTCCTTTTTTGAAACACTCTCACAAACCTACAAAGAGCTAAGTCATGTGAAGCCTATAAACTTTACCTTAGAACGCCCACGATACATGATACAAGGTAAGATGTATGAGTATCTTTTTGTCACAAGTACCATACCCCAAGAGATGAGAAGTGATTTTCTAAAAAAAGCCCATAGTATTATCAAAAATGCAGGAAATATTATTATCTTTTTACCCTCTGGTAGCTATGAAGAGCGTTACCATTGGGTAGAGCTACTTGAAGAGCATTACTATGTAGCAAGTAACACTATAGATGATTTATTTGAAAATTACGATGTACTTATCTCTAAGAAGATGCATGGATGGGGAGGGTAAACTTACTTCTATAGATTTTATTTGTATTTAAAGTTTATTGTGTACAATGAGGGAAAGGGTACATCGATACTCGAAGAAGTTCCATTTCTTCGAGATCAATGCGATTACTTATCGTTATCGGTGTTCTTTGACCTTTTACTCTCTTTATAACTTAACCACATAATTGTAACTTTAGCTACTCCAAGAATCAAAGTTAGTACTGAAAAATAAATTTCCATAATGTACCCTTTCAACTGAGATAACCCTGCCTATGCTAAAAAGCATTATAACTTCAAGCCCACCCACTCAAAAGAAAAGAAGAACACTACCCCATTACCTAAAAAGGGTACAAAAGATTATAGCTTCTTTTACTTGAACACGTAACGGAACACTTCGGCATTTAGTGTTAGAATTAGCGTATTAAATAGACTATTATCTCTTAATCTACGTACTTTTATGTAACTCTTTCATCAGGTCATAGGCTTGGTTTAGTTCTTGCATTTTAGCTGTTGATTCTGCTATGTAGGCTTCATCTTTGTCTTGTGATTTTATGAGGTCTGGGTGGTATTGACGTACCTGTTTTCTGTAAGTTTTTTTGATGCTATTCATATCATCGGTTTCATTTACCCCTAAGATTTTACACGCTTCTTCTACTGTCATGGTTTGCTGTTTATTTTTAAGCATCGCTTCAAAACGACTGACCATTGCAGTATAATCAGAAGAGCTAATGCGTAATGCTTCTACTATAACACGTAAGATTTTATCTTCTTCGGAACTGACTCCACCATCTACAAATGCAAGTTGTATTAAAAACTCAACATACTGTTTTCGTTTTAACTGACTACGCCCTAGTAAGGTATTTAAATCTTCTGCTACCTCTTTAGTATCAGCAATTTTCTCTTTTTCTTCATTGAAAATCTCTTTTAAAATATCTCTTGTTTTCTCTTTATTTGGGAAAATTCGTGAAATGTCATCAAACATAATACCAATAAGATGTGCTTCTAATTCATCTACTCTACCATCTGATTTTGCAACTTTTGCAACCAAAGCGATAAAAAGTCCTAGTTCACTCTGTCTAAAGGACTCTTTAGAACTTGCTGTTTTGATGAGTTTGGTTCTCACATACACCTTATAGAGTTTAAATGCTACATATAAAGAAGCGATAACAGTAAGTGTTATCCATATATTTGCGATGAAAATATAATACAGTAGAGTAAGCACTATAGCTAGGTATATCCATCTTTTTAATTTAATCATTTGTATCCTATTGTGTAAAATTTATCTATCTCTTAAAGATAAGAACAACAATAATCAGTAATAGTTTTTACTTTTACTTGAAACTTACTGTTAGCAGGTACATCAAAAGAGTCTCCACCCTTAACAGCTGTCCACTCATCTGTGTTTGGTAACTTTACATCTAACTCACCAGAAGTGATCTCCATCAACTCCGCAGCAGCAGTACCAAACTCATACTCACCAGGAAGCATAAATCCTAAAGTCTTTTTTGTTCCATCAGCAAAATTTACGGTACGACTCGTCACGGCACCATCAAAATAGCTATTACCCTCTAACTCTACATTTACATTTTCAAATTGTTTCATTTTATACCTTTTTTATTTTATTTTACTGACAACCAACACACTCTTGGCTTCTATCTTCAATATCTCCAGAACTTTCAGGTGATTGACTTCTCAAGTAGTAAGTACTCTTCAACCCAAACTTCCAAGCATTCATATAAATCTCATTTAGGTATTTACCGCTTGCTTTGTCAAGTGTGATAAAGATATTGAGTGACTGTCCTTGGTCTATCCATTTTTGACGAATAGCCCCTGCTTTAACCAGTAGGTTTTGGTCAAGGTCATAACTTGGTGTATAGTACTGCCATGTATCAGCAGAGAGTTTTGGTGCAACAACAGGGATAAGTCCAGAGAGGTTCTCTTCGAACCATTTTCTCTTATATACAGGTTCTATCGCTTGTGTTGTTCCTGTCAAAATAGAGATAGAAGAGGTAGGAGCAATAGCCATAAGGTATCCATTTCTAATACCATCTGTTTTAACCTTCTCTCTAAGTGCTAACCAATCGTGGGTGTATCCAAAGAGTCCACCTCTGTCAACAAGTTTACACGCGTTTGCATTGGCTTTGTCAATAGGAAATACTCCTTTAGACCAATCTGAACCTTCAAAAGTAGGATACTTCCCTTTCTCTAATGCTAAATCACTTGAAGCTCGTATCGCGTAGTAAGAGAAAGACTCCATCACTTCATCTATTTTAGTAAAGTGTTCATCACTTCCCCACTCTATCTGATTTTCTGCAAGCATTTGAGCTTCACCCATAACACCTAAACCTATGGCTCTTGACTTCTCATTGGTCTTTTTCACTTTTGCTAAAGGGTAGAAGTTTAACTCTATCACATTGTCAAGCATACGAATAGCTGTGGGAACAACTCTTGCTAAGTCTTCTGTAGTATGAATTTTAGAGAGGTTTACTGAAGCTAAGTTACATACTGCTGTATCTCCATCTGTTTTCTCTTTATCAACAATCCAAATCTGTTTACCATTTAGACTATCAAGTGCTGTCACTTTTTTGGCAGGTTTAGTTGTTTCATTGTCAACAGTAATCATCTCATTTTCATCATACGACTCTGTTGTTCCATCATCAAATATAAACTGTATCTTATATGTATCTGGACTTGTATTTTGAAAAATCTCTGTACAAAGGTTTGAACTTCTGATAACACCTGCATGCTTGTTAGGGTTTGTTCTGTTAGCAGTATCTTTAAAAGTAAGAAAAGGGTTACCTGTTTCAAAGTAAGATCTTAAAATCTCTTTCCATAACCCTTTTGCAGAGATCACTTCTCTTGTTATTTTGCTGTCTGATTTTTCAAGCTCTATGTAGCGTTTTTCAAACTCTTCACCATAGAGTTCTGTAAGTTCTGTAACTTCAAAAGGGTCAAAGAGTGTCCACATACCATCTTCTTGAACCCTTTGCATAAAGAGGTCATTGAGCCAGAGTGCAGGGAAGAGGTCATGTGCTCTTCTTCGCTCTTCTCCTGAGTTTTTCTTTAAATCAAGAAAATCACGAACATCAATATGCCAAGGCTCAACATAAACAGCAATAGCACCTTTACGTGTTCCGAGTTGGTCAACTGCTATGGCAACATCATTGGCTATTTTGAGAAAAGGGACTATCCCTCCTGCTGCATGTTTATGCCCATCAATAAAAGAACCCATTCCTCTTACTAAAGACCAATCCCAACCGATACCTCCACCAAACTTAGAAAGTAGTGCCATCTCTTTATATGCATCAAAAATACCCTCTATGTTATCTGGAGTAGAACCGATGTAACAAGAGCTAAGTTGGTGTCTTGGTGTTCTTGCATTTGAGAGTGTTGGTGTTGCAGCCATTACTTCAAATTTAGACAAAATATCATAAAACTTTTTTGCCCATGATTGACAGTCAAATTCATTTTGGGCAAGAAACATCGCTACACCCATAAAGAGTTGCTGTGGTAACTCAATAGGTACACCATTACCATCTTTTAACAAGTATCTGTCGTAAAGTGTACGGATACCAAGGTATGAAAACTGAAGATCACGTTCAGGTTTTATGTACTCATTTAACTCATCTAAATTATATTTATCTTTTAATCCAAGAACTACACGTCCCTCTTTTTCTGCACGTTCAAAGTGCTCACGAAGGTGGTTATAGCCTGTAAAACCTGTCACTTTATGGTAAGTATCATACAAAAAAAGTCTAGCGGCAACAAATGTCCAGTTAGGTCTATCTATATCTATCTTATCTACAGCAGTTTTAATAAGTGTTGTCTGTATCTCTTCTGAGCTAATCATATCACGAAATTGAAGTTTAGCATCTACTTCTAATTCACTTTGACTTACCTCAGACAAGCCCTCTACTGCGGCAGAAGTGTATTTTTGGATTTTTGCCACATCTAAAGTTTCAACTCTTCCACTTCTTTTTACTACTCTTATCATACAATACACTCCCTTGTGGTATAAATATTTTAGCTAAGCATTCCTAGCTAAAACGAAATCCGATTTTACTCAAATTATGCTTGATTTTTTGTTAAAAGTAACCATGTCTTGAACTAAACATTAGCTAGCATTTTTAGCTTTATGTAACATTTTATCTGCACTTAAACTCACTAATATAGAGACAAGCACATACGCTAAAAAGAAATAGAGTCCTACTTCGATTTCTGCATGACTTACCTCAGCATTATTGGATGTAAGATAAACTAAAAAAGTAGCTACTACAAACACATCCACCATTGACCACTTGCCTATAAGCTTAAAAAACTTTACCATTTTATGACCAAACCCATAGCTTACAAAGAGTGAGACAAACACTAAAGAGAGTACTTTAATCAACGGAATAAACAGAGAAAAGAGTGCTATAACCATAGCAACAATTACATCTGAGTTTTCAAAAAGTTTATAGATAGAGCCTAAAAGACTTTTAGATTCAAAAGAGAGAATAACATCACCTAGATACTCTACCTCCTTATGGATAGTTACCATCATAATAGGTGTAATTACCCCAAAAAATAGTGTAATTACAGCTGATACTGATGTAAAAAAAGTAAAAGCACGTAGTGAGATAAAAAAATAACTACTTAAAATCAACAGAAGAAACCCAATAAAGTACTCCGTATAGCGTTGACTTTTTTGTTTTTGATACTCTTTTAAAGTACGTAGCATTTCAAGTTTCTCTTTTTTTTTATTTTCATAAAAGCCTAAAGAGAGTGTAGAGGCAAACTCTTTAAGTTGAAACTCTACTAATTTTTTGGCTGTCATCTGCGTAACAAGTTTAGCCGTGGTCTCTTCATAGACTTTTGCTTGAGCATAAGCTTTTAGTCCAAAAAATAGCATAAACATAAGAACGATTGATAAAAAAGTGTAAAGAAATATTTTTTTTATAGACTTCATTCTCATATCTTAGAGTAAATTAAAGTATCGCATAAAGGAATGACCCAAGAAAAAACTATTTTCATTTTTCTTTATTAGAATCAGGGAAAAAATAAACCATTATAAGTATCCATACAACAGCTAAATCAATAGCAATATCAGCATAGTTAAAGACTGCAAAATTAAATCCACAATGCCACGCTATATAATCTACTACTCCCCCATGAATAAAGCGATCATAAACATTACCTAATGCTCCTCCAACAAGTAACCCTATAGGAAAGGCATAGCGTTTAAGGTATCCCTCTGAAAATACATAATACAAAATACCTAAAACTAAAAGGCTCTGTATCCACTTTAAGTAAGGACCTAAAAAAGCAAACATAGAGAAGGCTACACCTTTGTTGTAGTGTAACTCTAAATCTATGCAACTTCCTGCATGATAATACCCATCAACAAAGAGTATCTTAATATTTTGATCAATTACAAATGTTCCTAAAGCAACCAATAAAAAAACTGCTAGTGTACGCATTAGACCAACGCTCCTTTAAAGAAAGAGACGCACTCTTCCATCATCTCTTCTAACTTATCTTCATCTTTTCCCTCAAGAAGAAGACGAATTTTATTTTCAGTACCTGAATATCTAAAAAGATGACGCATTCCTAAACTCTCTACTTTTTCTTTAAGCACATCAAAACCTTTAATAGTTACAAAATCTCTCTTCTCTTCAACCAAAAGGTTAACAAGCATTTGAGGATAAGAGGCATAAGGGTTAAAAGCTTCACTTGCCTTTTGCTTTGTTCCTACCAAGTAAGCCAGTGCTTGCAAGGCACTAGAGATACCATCTCCTGTTTTTGCATAATCTGAAAAAATCACATGTCCACTCTGCTCTCCCCCAAAGTTTATCCCATTAGCATGCATCATCTCTACAACATTTTTATCACCTACTGATGAGCGATGAAGAGTAAGCCCTTCAGAAGTGAGGTATTCACCTAGTCCTTGATTACTCATCACTGTAGCAACCATACCTTCTCCACTTAATTTACCTTCGTTTTTAAGATGAACTGCAAGTACCGCCATAAGCTTATCCCCATCAATAACATCACCTTTTTCATCAACCATTACCAATCTATCTGCATCACCATCTAAAGCTATTCCTACATCAGCACGTAATTCTAAGACAACTTTGGCTAAATTCTCAGGATGCATCGCTCCACATCCTTCATTAATATTAAATCCATCTGGTTTATCACCTATAACGACTACATCTGCACCAAGCTCTTGCAAAATCGTTGGACCAACAATATAACCTGCTCCATTAGCACAATCAATCACTACACGTTTACCTGCAAGTGTTAATGACTTAGGAAAAGAGTTCTTAATATGCACAATATAACGACCAATAACATCATCGATTCTTTTAGATTTACCTATCTCTTTATGTGTTACTTGTGATGATTCAAGTAGTTCAAGATTTTCATAGATACTCTCTATCTCAACTTCTTTATCTCTATTGAGCTTATTCCCTTCACCATCAAAAAACTTTATTCCATTATCGTAATAAGGGTTATGACTAGCACTTATCATAATCCCCGCATCACAACGCATACTTTCTGTTAAAAATGCAATAGCTGGTGTAGGCATAGGACCTATCTGAATTACATCAAAACCCACTGCTGTAAGACCTGAAACAATAGCATTCTCTATCATATAACCACTTCTTCGTGTATCTTTACCTACAAGGATTCTTTTTGTCTTTGCAAACTGTTTAAAATATACTCCTGTAGCCATTGCTAAACGCATTGAATTTATAGCACTTACTTTTTTACCTGCTTTTCCACGTACACCATCTGTTCCAAAGAGTGACAAAATAATTTCCTTCTAAATATTAATTGTTTAATTTTAACGGAACTTTAATTAAATCTACCTCTTTAGTAGTTTTAATACAATTTTAATACTTTTTTAGATAACATTCGCGAACTAATATTCACTTTTATACTATCAGTGATAAACAATACACCTAAAAGGAACTATCCATGGCAAACAACAAATCAGCGAAAAAACGTATTTTACAAACTGCTGTAAGAACTGAAAGAAACAGATACTACAGAACAAGAATCAAAAACATTGTTAAAGCAGTACACACTGCAGTTGAAGCAGCAGACAAACCAGCAGCACTAGCAGCATTTGCAGTAGCAAATAAAAGCATCCACTCACTCGTAAGCAAAGGTTTCATCAAGAAAGCAACTGCTGCAAGAAAAGTAAGCCGTCTTCATAAAATGGTAAATAACATAGAAGCTGCATAAGTAGCTCTCCTTTTATAGGGTAACCTTATAGGTTATCCTATAATTTAATCATCCTAATAATCCAACACAAAGAACGCCTATGTTCAAAGAAAAACTCCAACCTTTTATTGACAGATATAATGATATTAACACTCTTCTAAGTTCCCAAGATATAGCCACTGACATTACACGTATGACAGAGCTAAGTAAAGAACAATCAGGACTCAGTGCTTTAGTAGAAAAAGCTCTCATTTATATTGAGACTGCTGATGCTATAACAGAAAATAAAGAGCTTCTAAGCGATGCGGAGCTTGGTGATTTAGCAAAAGAGGAACTCTCAGAACTAGAGCCTCTACTCCCACAACTTGAAAGTGAAATCAAAATTCTTATGCTTCCAAAAGATAAAAATGATGATAAAAATATTTTACTTGAACTTAGAGCTGGGGCAGGAGGAGATGAAGCTGCTTTATTTGTTGCTGATATTTTCCGTATGTACTCTCGCTACGCAGAACAAGCAAAATGGAAAATGGAAATTATTAGTAGTAATGATGGGACTGCTGGAGGGTACAAAGAGCTTATTGCACAAATATCTGGTGAAAATGTCTATGCTGAACTTAAATATGAAGGTGGAATACACCGTGTTCAACGTGTTCCAGATACCGAGACACAAGGTCGCGTACATACTTCAGCTATCACCGTAGCTGTTATTCCTGAAGTTGATGATGTAGAAGTAGATATCAAACCTAATGAGATTAAGATGGATACTTACCGCTCAAGTGGATGTGGAGGACAGTCAGTTAACACAACAGACTCTGCTGTACGTCTTACACACCTCCCTACAGGGATAGTCGCAGCCATTCAAGATGAAAAATCACAACACAAAAACAAAGCCAAGGCTATGAAAGTACTTAAAGCAAGAGTTTATGAGCATATGTTACAAGCCAGTTTAGATGAATCTGCTAGCCAAAGAAAACTACAAGTAGGTTCAGGTTCACGTTCAGAGAAAATACGTACCTACAACTACCCTCAAAACCGTCTAACTGACCACCGTATAGGGTTAACGCTCTATGCATTAGATGATATTATGAGTAATGGTAACCTAAAACTCATCTTTGAGCCTCTTATGGCACATGCACGAACAGAGTCTATTAAAGAAGCAGGACTCTAGTCTATAAAAATTAACAGAGCTAAATACTCTATTTCATTAGTATTTAGCTTTCTCTATCTTTCTGTATATATTACTTTAGAATCTTTATGAATACTCCCTGAGTTAATCACTTTAGCAAAAACACCTCTATCATTTTTTAATAATTTAGGTAATTTACTATCTATTTTTGTTAAGCTTTTACATAATGTACAATACTGACTTATTTCAAATATAACTTCACCTATTTGAAATTGGTACTTTTTTGGAAAATGATAAGGATTAAAATCAACAATTATATTCTCCCCTAAATCACCATACTGCATTTCGATATTATTTTTTGTTGCTAACAGATAACTATCAATTGAAGAGATAAGTACAGACCTCTCTCTATCCTTTGCATAAAATTTATCATTAAGCACACCATTTTCATCGACTCTTAGCTCTAAACATTCAACTCTCTCATTTTTTCCTACATGAGATTCAAATAATTTTAAAATTTTTCCTGTCTTTTTCATCTAAGCATCCTTAATAAACCAATAATCCATTAATCGTGTAAGTGTTTGTTCTTTTCGTCTTTTAAAGTGGTCAGCAAGATCAAACTCTTTTTTACCATAATTTTCTTTATACTCTTTTATAAATTGTGCATAATCTGTTTCACGCATAGCAGATATTTTAAACGTTGCTACTATCAATTTTTTATTCTCTATAGAGTGATTCTCTTCTCTCTCAAACTGTACAGTAATCCCCCCATAACGCTTATCTGAGTCTAATGTAAGGTTCATCTCAATATTAGCCCGTAACGTAGCAAAAAGATTCATAAATTGTTCTATTGGCATACTTAAATCATGTACAATTAAAGCACTATGTTCATTATAACCCCATCCACCAGATATATTCAACTCCACATCAAAAAGATTTTTAACAACATCTTTAATATTATCTACTGTCTCTAATTCTTCAAATTTTAAATTGCCCATTTTTAAACTCCATACACCAGTGAAGTGTTTATAACTCATATTAATATCAATAACATTTCAAATTAAATATCATTGGTATTAATACCCAGACCTAAGAAGAAGAGCCAAATACTCTCTTCTCGCTTATTGCTATAAAAATTCGTTAGGCGTTAGCGTACAATTTTTATATTTATCATCACATTTATAGACTGCATCAAATACAAATACTCTTTCTGCTAATTCATCTTCTAATGATGCTCTAGCAGCTGTTGACATCATACCTTTTCTACAATAAAATACAATCAAACCATCTTTAGGAAGCTTAGAAAGATCCATTTTCTCTGTCTTCATATCAAAAGGAATATTTATTGCACCATCTATATGTTGAGCATTATATCTCTCTACTTTTCTTAAATCAACCAAAGTTAAATTCTTAGGTAGTGGTTTTTTACTATTAATAAGCTCTGCAAACCAGTTTTGATCTAGTTGACCTTCTTCAATAGCTTCTTCTTTATCGTCACCGACTACATATATATCCGCACCGGATACATTTACTTTATCAAACATTGGCTTATATACTTCATTTGCAAAAAGTAAGCCTGCTGAGAGTACTACTCCCATAATGATTTTTTTCATTATCTATCCTTACTTTATTTTTACTTTTTTAGTTTTAGTATTACCTTTTCTATCTACCCATGTCATAGAGAATTCATCTCCAGATTTAAATTCATCGCCTTTAAATTTAAATTGGAAAATAGGGTTTTTAGATAAAAATTGACTAGTTGAAATATCAATTACTACTTTATCTTTTACTGTTCCAGAAAGATGCGTAATAAAGTTTGCATTCTCTCTATCTCCAGTCTTTTTTTCTGCTTGATTATATGTTGTCATAGCGTGTTTAGCCATCATTTTTACTTTAACTACACCATTTTTTAATTTAGCTTTTACTTTCATTAAAATTCCTTTTAAACTATTTAATTATATATTTAATCATTGTGAAGATTAACCTTCACAACCACCAGCAGCTACTTCAAGAGATTGTTTCCCTACATATAGCTTGCCATCAAGACCTTCTACTACTACAGTAATCGTTCCTGATTTTCCCATTTTTATTTTAAGAGAATATTGTGTTAAATCATATTTTCCTACATTATATACAGCTACTGCACTTTCAGGATTTGCATCTTGAAAAATAGCTACAGTTTTAGCAGGAATTTTCGTACTAAACTTTACAGGTACTGCACCACCATTTGATGCTACTGAAGGTAATTTTATCTTTACCCCTTTCTCTATCATCTCTGCAGAACCAAAAAGTTCTTTAATAGCATCATCAACTGTTTTAGCTTCCCATACCTTTGGTTTTAACTTTCTATAATCATCAGCACTTAAGCTTGCAGGCACTACAGATAGTGCAACAGCACTACCAAAATATCCTAAGAATTTTCTTCTATTCATTTTCTTTCCTTTAAATTTAATTTTTACTACAAAAATACTTTGTTCTATCTCTAATACTATCACTTCATTGTGCAGTAAAAATGTGTAGATAAAACTATTTACTTTTACTTCAACATAAAGTCAACCACTTGTTTAAATTCACTCTCTGTAAGAGATGAACCACCAAGTGCTGGCATACCCTTATTTGTACCATTTATTCCATTAGCATAAACTTTTTCAACACCTTTTTCTACATATGGAGCCCAAGCATCTTTATCTTTTGCAGCTGGAGCAATAGCACCATGACACATAGTACAACTAGCTTCATACGCTTTTTCTGCATCAAAACTCATCTTATGTACACTATCTTCTTTTTTATCTGGTAAATCCTTAGAAACATTCATAGGAGGATGAAAATCACTAATTCCTGCACCTTGAACTCTTGCTATTTTAGCTGAAGGCTCTTGACAATTTTTCATACATCTTTTAGATTTTTCAACTTTTATCGCACCATAATTTTTAGGTTCTCTATAGAATGCTCTGATTCCTTTAAGTGCGTCAGGTCCACTAATATTAGGAACAAACCCATCAACATTTGGCATTTTAATCTTTAAAAACTTTTCTCTATTGAGAACATATTCATCATCAACTTCTTCACCATCTATTTCCATCTCATTAATATTTAAGATATAGGCAGTTAAAGCATATGTCTCATCATCACTTAATGTTTTTGATTTTGTATGAGGCATAGCATCTCTAATATACCAAAATAATGTACTAGCTTGTGGCCAATAGGAACCAAAAACTCTTACAGGACCTTCAGCTTCTGGATCTTTCCATCTGTTGTTTGTAAGTGTTTTCTGTAACTCCACTGCATTACCTTTAGATAGTGAGGGATAACCGCCCCCTCCACTACCAAAGTCACCATGACACATTACACATTGTGCTTCATAAAGTTCTTCACCCTCTTCTACTGAACCACTACCTTCTGGTAATCCTGTACCATCTGGCATTACATCTTTATCCCATGCTTTAAGTTCATTCTTAGTAGCTAATCTACCATGATTTAATTTTAATCCATAGGCATTAGGATTTACTCTATACAAATGTGTTTGATTCCCAACTATAGGGTACTGAACACCACCACTTATATCTTCTTTTTTTACAATCTCAGAAGATGCAAAACTTAAAGTACTAAATAGTACAGTGGCTACAGTAACTGATAATAATTTATGATCTAATTTGAACATGATTCACCTCCCCATTTTCAGTAACTTCCCACGTCTCTACAGCATTTCTGTGATAAATAGACTCAACACCCATTACCGATACTTCTTGATCAATAGTAGGTTGAATAAATCCTGCATCATCCATTGCTCTTGATGTGAGTAGTAACTTATCACCTTTTTTATATGTATGTATATAACTCCATCTTGTCCAACACTTAGGAAGAACCAAACCTTTTAAACTTGCTTCAACATAATTTTTACCACCATCAAAAGATAAGTCAACTGTTGTTATCGTACCCATTCCTGACCATGCTAAACCTTGTATTTCTACAACATCTCCATCTTTTAAATCTTTCCATGGTTTTTCTGGTGAAGGAGAAACTACTGTAGAGTTTACTTCATTAGCATAAAAGTGTTGTATTGCCTTACCATCAGGTTTAAGTGCAGTATATTTAGATGTTTCCTCTTTTGCAAACCAAGGTTCCTCAGAGAAATCTAATCTTTTTAACCATTTGACACAAAGATTACCTTCCCAACCTGGAAGAAGTAATCTAACAGGATATCCTTGTTCAGGTCTTAAAGCTTCTCCATTTTGTCCCCATACAATCATAGCATCATCAAGTATTTTATCTATAGGTACAGATCGTCCCATTTCTGAATTGTCACTACCTTCTGCAAGCATCCATTGTACTTTAGAGCTAAGCCCTAAATCTTCTAATATAGTCTTAATATAGACACCCGTCCACTCTGCACATGCCATAAAGCCTTTTGCAAATTGAAGTGAATTATATTGTGGTCTTCTCCACTCTTGACCACCATTTGCAGGACATTCTATAAAGTGTGTTCTTGTTACACTTGGATATCTTTTAAGTTGATCAAGTGTCAATACTATTTCTTTATCAACAAGCCCTGTAATCATAAGTCTAAATTCATTTGGATCTATATGTGCAGTTCCTCCATGGCTTCGTGAAAAAAAAAGACCATTTGGTGTAATAATCCCTTCACTTTCATGAATAGGCGTTACAGCAATAGATGCTCGATAATTTCCTGAAGCGAGAAGCTTTGTATATCTTCTAGTATTATTATGTTCATATGCAGATGGAATACCATAAAGATTCTTTGTAACAGCATCTCCCCATGACTGCCCCCATTTTGTATGATGCATAATTGCTTGATCATCAGCACTTAGTACTACAGGTACTAAAGTACCAGCAGCAGCTACACTTAGAACACTTGTTTTTTTAAAAAAGTCTCTTCGACTCTTTGACTCAAGAGATTTTTTACTCTTCTGATTCATTTTAGTCATTATTCCTCCTATCTATAAATATTATTTTATGTAGTATAATGATGCTATCATAATAAGTCAATATATATTATAATATATTTTTATATAATTGAATTATATACTCAAAATGTTACACTATCATAATTAATAATCAAAGAAACATATAATTATCATCAAAATAAAGAATCAAATTATTTACCTTTTAAATGAATATTTACAATATGTAAAGAAGTTATGTAATATTTTTAATGATAAATGTTAACAAATGAAGTATAAATGAAAGTGTGCAGTATTCAGATAAGGGTATATCCCTTATCTATAATTTAAAATCTATATCTAATATAAAATCTAGCATCTTGTGCTTTATCAACTATAAATGGTAACATTGCTTGAGATCTAGGATCGCCAGCTGCCGCACCCTTTTTAATATCTGAAATCTTCATTGGTGTACCACCATTACCAAAGAATTGGTTACTTCCTGTATATTCATAATCTATTGCCGTATATCTAAATTGTGCACTTAATGCCTCATTAATTTGGTAAGTATAATACATTTCAAAAGCATCACCACGTACAGCTAATTTAGATCCTATCATAGTATCTTCTGCATAAGTAAATGATCTCCAATATTTACTACCATGATTATATTCTACACCTAATTTACCATCAAATAAAGGTTGTTGTAGTCCAACCCAATAAGATGTACCCGTTTCACTATCTGTTGAGCCTAACATACTTTCCATAGAATCAGGATTTGTTTTAGTCCAAGCAAAAGAAGCAAAAAGTTTCGTGTCTTCAAATACTGTATCTTCTGCTAAACCATCCATCATAGCTGATAAAGCTGCACCATCCATATTACCAACTGTTTTAAAGCCTTGTGATAAATCCATTGGATCAACTAAACCAGGTAAATCATAAGCTCTAAATACATTTGTTTTAATTTTATACTGCCCATCATCATATGGTACAAAAATAAATCCTAATAACTTAACATCATCTACAATATTTGCATCATCATCGTAAGTTGTACTATCACTAAACATTGGCTTCGCATTTGTTGATCCTTGTCCAGCACATATTTTAAATGACATACCAGAGATACCTGTTAGATTTTCTAACTTAAAAAGAGAACTAGCTCCATCAAATTCAACATCTATAATATGTCCTAGTGGAGATTGTGCCTTATCATCTTCTCTTAGGCTAGAAAGAAAACCTGTAGTTGAAGGTCTTCTTCCCATAGAAAAAGTCCAAGGAATATCTGTACCAAGAAAATCTTCACCCAAATAAAGCCAATATGCTTGTCTTACTTTCAATGCATTTCCAGTTAATGCTTCATTAGTTACCCAGTCAAAAGTATCCATACCCCAACCTCTATTATTACCAAAGTCAGCACCAAATGCTTTATTCATAGAAAGTTGACCCTTAAAAATATTTTGACTATTTGGTGCATATGCCATATTTAACCAAAGTCTTGTTGATAATAAACTATCATTACTTCTACTGCTACCATCAGCCATATCATAATTAATTTTATCCATTGATGTTCTTAAATCAACACCCCATTTTATATTATCATTTGCATCATGTGCTTTTACTTTATTTATTTTAGTATTCTGCTTTACTAAATCTTTTTTAACATCTGCTAATTCAACTTCAAGTGCTGTTAATTTTGCACTCAAAGCTGAGTTACTCATTGCACTTAATCCACTTATTGCCATTGTTGCTATCATTGATAGCTGTACTATTTTTTTCATTATATTACTCCTTAATTTATATTCGTCCAAAATATATAAATATAGTCTAAGATAATATTGGTAAACATAAACTTAAATAGTATATATAGATAAAAACAAAAGGAGAATAAGTAAAAAATAGTGAAATAGTTTAAAATGAGAGATAAAATTGGATAAGAAAAAGTAAAAGTAAAAGTAAAAGTAAAAGTAGTGATATTAATAAGTGAATAAGAAGTAAAGAAGAAATAACTCAAAGTGGCAGCGACCTACATTTCCACAGACGTAGCCTGCAGTATTATCGGCGATGGGAGGCTTGACTTCCAGGTTCGGAATGGAGCTGGGTATGACCCTCCCTCTAGCCCC
>JAMOTA010000012.1 GCA_027068435.1 Sulfurovum sp. | reverse complement strand
GACTCATCGCTAATGTAAAAGAGTATCATCAGTACAGCATTGTAGAAAAAAGAGAGGGCGATACCTACAAGCAGGAGTGAGTTACTCTCAAAAGATTGGAGTCTAGCAGTTACAGTAAAAAGAATAAACACAGTAATGATAGCTCCTAAGAAACCAAAGAGTGAAGTTAATGCTCCTAAACCAAAGACTATGGCAAAAGCAGCCCCTAGAGTAGAACCACTAGCTACCCCTAACGTGTAGGGTGTACCCATGGGATTTTTAAAGAGTGACTGAAAAAGCAGACCACTAAGCCCTAACAGTCCTCCTGTAAAAAATGCTACAACCACACGAGGAAAACGTAACTCCCAAAAGACTTGGTACTCCATACTCAGTGGGTCAATGATTTTAGCAGTATCTATATCTATCTGCCCATAAAAAGGAGCAATGATAAGTATGCACAATGAGGCTAGGGTAAAGAGTATTTTCATAAGTTTACCACATACACATCATCTACTTTTTTAATGGCATTATCAAAAATAGAATATAAATTTTTTCTCTCAAAGAACGCTTTATTCTCACCAAAAAAAGTAATCTTCCCCTCTTTCATGTAGAGTATTTTATAGCCTAACTTTGAAGCTAAGGTAAGATCATGCGTAATGACTATCTGGTTTTGAAATATATCTGATGAGAGTAGTTCATACACTTTACGTGTCTTTTGTGGGTCAAGGTTAGCCGTAGGTTCATCAAAAATAGTACGCTTAGCATGGTGTAAAAGTGCAGAGGCTAAAAGAATGAGCTGTTGCTCACCAGAGCTTAGGGTTTTACATGACTTGTTACGTAAGTTTTGTATGTTGAGTAGGGTTAGTACCTCTTCTGTGCTAAGTGTTGAGTAGAGTTTGCTTAGGGCTAAATACTCATACGTTGTAAGGTACTCATCAAATACCTCTAGTTTAGGTGGTACATAGTTGATGGCTTTGGTTTTCTCTTTCATACTAAGCTTATGCATAGCAACTGTACCAATGCTCACTTTGTTACTATAGGTTAACCCACACAGTACTTTAGCAAGAGTAGATTTACCCGCACCATTTGAACCTAAAATAATAAGATTTTCACCTTCACCTAAAGAGAGCGTAATGTTCTTTAAAATCTTATCGGAATAGGTGTCAATAGTTAGCATGTTATGGAGTTACTTTAACTTTTTGGTGTGCTTTAACTTGTGTTAAAATAGCTTTAAAGTCTTGTAAGAAGTTGACAAGTCTGTCACTAGGTATTCCTGCATAATCTTTATCTATGATGTAAATGTTATGGTTTTTACTTGCACCAATAGGTAGGCTATCCCACGGCTCTATGAGGTCACTCTCTTGTAGATTATAGGCTTCTTTTCTAGGGGCTAGGAGTATGACTATGTCAGGGTTAGAGGCGATGAGGTTCTCTCTATTGAGTATGGGTTGCCCTTTACGTTTACTTTGAAGTGCATTGCTATTACCACTAGCTTCTATGATGTTGTCAAAGTAGAGGTTTTGTCCTGCAACAAAAATACGTTTAACTAAAGTAGTGTTATGCCCTATGACTATGAGTATCTTTTTGTCTGTAACGATATTTTGTATCTCACTGAGTTCATGGTCTATGCTTCTGATAATACTCTGAGCCTTCTGCGTACGCCCCACCAAAGAGCCTATCTGACTAATGGCCTCTTTAATGTGTGTTAAGGTGTCTATCTGAATAACAGTAGTTTTAATGTTTAGTTTTTTTAATTTATATGCTAATTTTTCATTGTTTTTCTGCACTAAAACAAGAGTAGGCTTATAGGCTACAACTTTCTCTAAAGAGGCGGAGAAATAGCCACCCACTTTAGGTACAAGCTGTGAAGCCTTAGGGTAGGTACAGTACTCTGTGTTAGCAACTACTTGCTCTCCTACACCTAATGCATAAACTATCTCATTGATAGCAGGAGAGAGTGTGACTATACGCTCTTTAGCATAAGTAAATGTTAGTAAAAGTGTAAGAAACACAAGTTTTATCATATTCACTCTCTTTACCTTTTTTCCTAAAATCTTGCTTTAAGACCCAATGAAAATGCTCTTGGAATTGAAGCGTAGTTATAAGCAGTTTGGTAGTACTCATCTGTTAGATTTTCTATTTTACCGTAAACTTGTATCTCTTTAGTAATGTCATAATTTGCAGTAAGATTTACCACTGTGTATTTACCTGTTTCAACATCTGGAGCAGGAGCAGGCCATACACTGTTACCTGTGTCGGTTCTACTTCCAACATACTCTGCGTCTATTCCTAGGTGAAGGTTCTCTACACCATAGTAGTCAAGTGCAACTTTGAAAGTCTCTTCTGCTCTTCTTTTTAAGTCGTTGCCATCTTTGTCTTCAGCAGTTAAAAGACGAGTATAGTTTAAGTTGATTAAAAGTGCATCAAAGAAAGATTTTTTATATGAGATTTCTAAGCCGTTTATCTTAGAAGTACCTGCTATATTTGCATATTTATATGTACTCATATCAAAGTCAATCATATCGTCTATCTCTGTGTTGAAATAACTTATTTTAAACGCTTTATACTCCACAGTTACATCAAAAGATTTTGTCTCTTCTGGGTTAAGGTCAGTACTACCATACGGTGAATACATCTGGTAGAGTGTTGGTACATTATATGAAGTACCATAGTTAACAGATGTGATAAGCCCTTCAAATCTCTCATGTATATGTTTAAGACCTATTTTACCTGTTACTTTGTTATCAAAAGTGCTATAGTTGTCGTAACGTAGGGACTCTGTTAAGATAGTTTTACCACCGCTAAAGCCTTTTAAAGTATTGCTATTTGTAACAAAGATACCTTTGTTGTTAAAGTCTTCATCGATGTCATTTTCATGTTCAAACTTCTTATAATCCACACCCACAACAACAAAAGCTTCACTACCATAAGGTATTTTAGAGTTTATCCCATACTCTTCTATACTACCATCAAAGTTTTTAGAGTATTGATCATCAGGGTAGTATCTGCTAAAATCAGATTTATTGGCATAAACATTGAGTTCATTAAAACTATCTATATGGTTAAAGTTAATAGTTGTAAACTTATCTTTTACTTCTGAGTTATAGACTCCATTAGGATTCATCGCAAAAAGTACAGGGTCATAAGCATCAGATTGTGTTTTAGCATCAATGATAGTATGTGAGATATCTATCTTGTTACTTTCGTTTATCTGAAAACCTGCTTTAATTGTTGTTGTATCATTTTCATACCCATCATCTTCAAATTTATCTAAATCTTCGCCGTTAGGTGCATAAGCTGAAAAACCATCTGTCTTAATGTGGTCGTGTGTCACTTTTAAGTAAAAGTTTTCATCTTTGTAAGAGAGGCTTCCACCTATTTTACGTAAGCTAAATGAGCCACCCTGAGCATAAAAAGAACCATGTACACCAGTTTCAGCTTTTTTAGTAATGATGTTGATAACCCCAGCACTTGCATCTGCTCCCCAAATACCAGATTGAGCACCTTTTACTACTTCTATCTGTTCTATATCTGCTATCATCAAGTGTGCAAAAGGTGCACCGCTTGCTGAAGTAGCGTCGTTATATCTTATTCCATCTATGAGTACTAAAACACGATTTGTACTCATGCCTCTTAAATACACAGAGGTGTTTTGACCTATCCCACCATTACTTGTATAAGAAACTCCTACTAAAGAGTTAAGTGCTTCTGTTACCGTAGTAAATCCTCTGTCTTCTATCTCATCGGCACTAATAACATCTATATTTGATGTAGTATCTTTAATATCTTGGCTTGTTTTTGTTGCTGAAGTTACGATAATATCTTCAAGAACCTCTTGGGCAAATGTAGTGTTTGTAAGTAGTAGTGTAGCCGTAATAAGGCTAAGTGATTTTTTTGTCATATTTTTTCCTGTTAATATTTGTTAAATATTTATAATTATAGGGTGGATTTATTCACCATTGGTTTAGAATTTTATAGTTATGCAGTTTTTTCAGGAGGAGAAGTTTTTCGTGGTAGTATATCATGGGCTAATTTATGGTACTGATAATTACTGTCAAGTCTACTCAATTTGTGCATAGTAGAGTACATCGCGATAACTGCTAGTGAAAAGTAACGTTTAGTGTAGCCTCTTAAGTGTTTCATAGCGGGATTTTACAGTAATTTAAATAAAATAAAGTATAATCCTTCTAAATTATTTTTATTATATATTAGGAGTCCTACATGGCAATAGAAACAGTAACATCAACAGACGCATTTAAAGCATTAGTATCAGAAGTAACTTCACAAGAGGGGTATAAAGAGCCTATCGCATTTGGTATCGCACGTGTAGACAGAGGGCAAAAAAATGCTGAGAAAATTCTTCAAGCAAATTTTGGTCTTATTAACTGGAAAGAGAACTTTGGTTCAGCTGCTGTATTTGTAAAAGCATTAGAAGAGGCTAAATGTCCTGTAGATTTCTCAGGTTCAGAATTTGTAACCACTATTAACGATAATTTTGTAGCAAACGCTATGGCAGCTTTTGCTCCTTACATAGCAGAAGCAACAGGTGAAGCACACAAAAATGTACAAGTAGTTAAAGCCCTTGCAAACATGGAAGATATCGCTAAAAACTTTAGAATTGTATTCTTGTTTGAAGATGCAAATGCAGAGTCAGTAGAGGCAGTTTACCTTAAACTTTACGCTCTTTCTCAAGCAAAAGCAGAGTTAAGAAAAGTAAACTTAAATGGTGCATTTGGTATCTTGTCAAACGTTGCATGGGTAGGTAATACTCCTTTTGAGCTTGACTACTTAAGAGAGAATGAGATAGAGATGAAACTTAACGGTACTTACCCAGCAGTTGACTCTGTAGATAAATTCCCAAGATTCTTACAACATATCATTCCAGCAGATAACACACGTATCTTAGAAGCATCTAAAGTGCGTATGGGTGCACAACTTGCAGCTGGAACAACAGTTATGCCAGGTGCTTCATACATTAACTTTAATGCAGGTACTCTTGGTCCTGTTATGGTTGAGGGTCGTATCTCATCTTCTGCTATCGTTGGTGCAGGTTCAGATGTAGGTGGAGGAGCAAGTATCTTAGGTGTTTTAAGTGGTACAGATGGTAACCCTATCAGCATAGGTGAAAACACACTACTTGGTGCAAACTCTACTTGTGGTATCCCTCTTGGTGATGCTTGTATTATCGATGGTGGTGTAGCTATATTTGCTGGAACTAAAGTAAAAGTAGCTCCTGAAGAGTTAGCAAAAATCACTTCTGCAAACCCAAGTGCAACACTAGCTTCTAAAACAACATTTAGAGCAGACGAGTTCCAAGGACTTAATGGTCTTCACTTTAGACAAAACTCAACAACAGGTGAGATAATAGTAAGAAGAAGTACAAGAGAAGTTGTACTTAACGCTGACTTACACTAACCAAGTAGAGGAAAAAGATGAATGAAGAGAACGTAGTAGAAAGAGTGTGTCTTTTAGCACTTATGAAAAAAGAGCCAGATGAGACACTAAAAGATATACAAAATATGCTTGTTGAGACTGGTATGTTTGATATGAAAGAGTGTAAAGAAGTCTTTAAAATGCTAAAAGAGGAACAGTATATCTCTAATAATACCCTTACTATGAAGGGTGTTATGGAAGCTAAACTAGCAGAAGAGATGTTTAAGCAGTAGATTTTAGATGGTGTTATGCTATCTAAAATCTCTATCATGAAAAGGTTTTCAAAATGCGTGTAGATAAATGGCTCTCCGCAGTCAATGTAGTTAAACGTCGTACCATCGCTACAGATATGCTAAAATCAGGTGTAGTTTTTATTAATGATATTAAAGCAAAAGCATCAAAAGATGTAAAGATAGGTGATAAGATTACCATAGAGTACCTCAAAGGTGCAAAGTCCTACGAAGTACTCCAAATCCCTACCACAAAAACTATCCCTAAAAGTAAAAAAGAAGAGTATGTTAAGGATTTTTAGATGAACACAAAACAACAATTTGAAAAATTATTTAGCAATGAACTCTCTACAGAAGAAGCTCGTGCATTTTTGATAGACCTTTATGAGAAGGGTGAAACTTCTGAAGAGATTGCGGTGGCTGCTTCGGTGATGCGTGAACACTCTGTGAAACTTCCTCTCTCTGATGAGCTAAGAGAAAAAGCCATAGACGTAGTGGGAACAGGTGGAGACAAGAGTGGTAGTTTTAACATCTCTACTACAGTGTCACTACTTTTAGCCTCATTAGGTTGCGTGGTTGCAAAGCATGGAAACAGAAGTATCACTTCTAACTCAGGTTCTGCCGATGCTCTTGAAGCGTTGGGTGTAAACCTTAATCTCTCTGTTGAAAATCAGATAAAGATGCTTGAAGAGACAGGATTTTGCTTTATTTTTGCGATGAATCATCACCCTGCAATGAAACACATCATGCCTATACGTAAATCTATAGACCACAGAACTATTTTTAACATTTTAGGTCCTCTTACCAACCCAGCAGGAGCAAAGAAGTATCTTTTAGGTGTATTTGACCCTATGTATATCAAACGTATGGCAGAAGCACTTCTTGAACTAGATACAAAACGTGCTTTTGTAGTGAGCAGTCATGATGGCATGGATGAAATCTCATTAGCGTGTAACACTTCTTTTGCTTATGTGGAGTCTGGACGTATTTCAGAAGGTGAGATAAACCCACAAACACTTGGTTTTAAACAAGCATCTAAAGAGGCTATACTTGGTGGTGATGCTACTTTTAATGCAGAGATAACTAGAGATATTTTCTTGGCTAAAGAGATGGGTGCTAAACGTGATATTGTTGTACTTAACGCTGCTTTTGCTCTTTTTGTAGATGGTAATGTAAGAGATATTCAAGAGGCAAAAGAGATGGCAGAACAAGCGATAGATTCAGGTAAAGCGACTCAACATTTAGCATTAATGCAAGAGATTAGTCAAAAACTAGCGTAGAGGGTTTTTTCTCATAACGCCTTATTAGGAAAACAGATGAAAGAGATACACGCTTCATTAAATCAATTAGATAAAGTTGTAGAGTATTTAGAAGATACTTTACCCTCATCTGCTATCGTCTTTTTACGTGGTGACTTAGCCGCAGGTAAAACAACTTTAACACAAGCCATTGCTAAAGCAAAAGGCATAGAGGGGGAAGTAACCTCTCCTACATTTTCTTTACAGCAGTGCTACATGGGTACAGATAGTAACCTTTTTCATTATGATTTGTATAGATTAGAGCATGAAGAGTTTATGCAACTAGGGCTTTTTGAAGACTTTGAAAAAGAGGGTTGGCACATGGTAGAGTGGGGTTCAGATGAACTAAAAACCTTTTTAGAAGCAGTTGGATATAGTATTTTTATGGTAAATATAGAAGTAGATAAAAATAGCAGAATTTATAAGATAGGAACATAATGCATACCCTTGAAGCAAAAAGTCTCTCTAAAACCATAGGTAAAACAAAAATAGTACATGATATCTCTATACGAATACAGAGTAAAGAGATAGTAGGGCTTTTAGGACCCAATGGTGCAGGAAAAACAACCTCTTTTTACATGGTATGTGGATTAACGGGTGCAACGACTGGAGAGGTGTTTTTAGATGGAGTAAATGTCACAGAACTTCCTTTAAGTAGCCGAGCCCAAATGGGGATAGGCTACTTACCTCAAGAGTCTAGCATCTTTAAAGACCTCACAGTAGAAGAAAACCTTCTCATAGCAGCAGAAGCACTAAACTTACCCATGGAAACGGTACAACCACGCATAGAAAAGCTCTTAGAGATCTTTAACATAGAACCTATTCGTGCAAGAACTGGTATACGTTTAAGTGGTGGAGAGAGAAGACGGGTAGAGATAGCTAGAGCCTTAGTTGGTGAACCCAAATTTTTACTTTTAGATGAACCTTTTGCAGGGGTTGACCCTATCGCTGTGATAGATATTCAAAATATTATAAAACAGTTGGTTGAACTTGATATGGGTATTTTGATAACAGACCATAACGTACGTGAAACTCTAGGCATCTGTGACAGAGCCTATGTGATGAAGTCTGGTGAGATGTTAGCAAGTGGAACAAGTGAAGAGATAACCAACGACAAAAATGTAAGAAAATACTACTTAGGTGAGCATTTTACTTTTTAGTCTATAAAGGAAAAAAGTGAATTTAAAAGAGATTAAAATATTTTTAGATGAAGAAGTTCATCGAAGAAATAACCAAACAGAACTCACCCACGACAAACCAGACCCTTTACTGATAGCATCAAAATATCAAGATGAAACGGTAGCACTTATCTGTGCTTTGTTTGCGTATGGTAATGCAAAGCTTATTGTAAAGTTTTTAGAGAGTTTAGACTTTAACTTACTTCATGCAAGTGAGTCAGAAATACGAAAGAGCCTAAGTCAACACTACTACCGTTTTCAAAAGCCTGAAGATGTGATACAACTATTTATTACACTGAAACGGCTTCAAAGTGTAGATAGCATAGAAAATATATTTTACGCTGGGTATAAAAAAGAGGAGAGTGTTTTAGAGGGCTTATGGCATTTTATGCATACTTTAGAAAAAATATCTCCTTCAAAAACAAGAGGATACAGCTTTCTTGTAGGCACACTACCTAAAAAAATAAACTCAGCAGGAACATACAAACGTTATATGATGTATCTGCGTTGGATGGTTCGTAAAGATGATTTAGATATGGGTTTATGGTCTAAGATAGACAAAAAAGATTTACTCATGCCTCTTGATACCCACACTTTCAAAGTCTCTTTAAAGCTTGGATTACTCAAACGAAAAACCTACGATATGAAAGCAGCCATAGAGTTAACACAAAGATTTAAAACATGGGATAAACATGACCCCATCAAGTACGACTTTGCCCTTTACCGTATTGGACAAGAGAAGTTATTGTAAGAGTTATAATCAATATTTAGGAGTAACCGTATGAATAATCAGCATGATACTATAGCTAAGAGACTTGTGTGTATTTTACAAAAATTTAACTCAGGTGAGCAATTTACTGTAGATGACTTAATCAAAGAGTTTGAAGTTTCCAAAAGAACTATACAGAGAGATTTAAGTGAGAGGTTAAACTTTCTACCTATGAAAAAAGTAAATGGTATGTATGCTTTAGAGGAGTATTGTTTAGGTAGGTTAAACTACAATGATATGAGAAATTTTGCAACATTAAGTAGTATTAGAGGACTTTTTCCCACATTAAAAGATGATTTTATAGTAGATGTTTTAAATGATAAAATAAATCAAGCCTATCTTGTAAAAGGACACACTTATGAAGATTTAAGTAGTAAATCTTTGGAGTTTAAGCTTATAAATATCGCAATACTTAAGAAGTATCAATTGCACTTTACTTACAACCAAAAGCCAAGAGTAGTAAGTCCATATAAACTTGTCAACACTAATGGTATATGGTACTTAGTAGGAGATGAAAATGATATACTAAAAACATATACACTCACTAAGTTAGTCAATGTATCGCAAACTTTAGATGAGTTTGTACCTAAAAAGCTGTTTATCGATACGATAGAAAAAAATGAAGCAGTTTGGTTTTCACAAAATAGCATAGAGGTATTACTTGAAATAGATGCCAAAATAGCAGAGTATTTCTTACGAAGAAAACTATTGCCTTATCAAACTTTAGTTGAAAAGAGAGAAAATGGTCTACTTGTCTCTGCTAAAGTCTCTTATGATGATGAAATACTAAAAGTTATTCGTTATTGGATACCCCATATTAAGATAGTCTCACCTATTTATTTACAAGAAAAATTAAAAGATGAACTAAAAGTTTATTTGAATAATTTGTAAAATTTTCTAAAAACGACACAACCTGTCATCACTTACTGATATTATACAGATTAATCAAGAGGAGTTAAGATAATCATACTTAATTTGGAGTAGAATCAGATATGTGTATTAGAATGTTAACCTATAGGAAGTATATATAAGTTTTAAATAAATTATGATTTATATATGCTTGTTTTTTGGCAAGTAATATACATATAAAAGGTAGATGAATGTTTTTAAATAGATTAAAGAAAAAAGAGAAGGTTGCTTTCCTTGAGTTAGCACACCACATGGCAAGAAGTGATAATGATTTTTCAGAAGCTCAACAGAGTATTATTAATACATATTGTATGGAAATGCAGATAGATGATATTAAATATGATGAAAAAAAATTTAGTTTAAAAAAAACCTTATCAAAATTTAAAAAATCTAAAAGTCAAAGAATTATTTTACTTGAAATAATGGCTTTAGTATATTCAGATAATGTATTACATGATGAAGAGAAAAAAGTACTTGATGTAATGATTAAAAAGTTTGGTATTAAAAAATCCCTTTCTATTGTTTATGGAGAATGGGCAAAATCTATATTGGCATTATATATTCAAGGTAAATCACTTATAGATTTATAATGTTTCCTTGTACAAGTTGTGGATTATGTTGTCAAAATATTGCAGATATAACAGAATTAAAAGACTTTAACTTAGGTAATGGAGTATGTAAACATTTTAATTTAATAAATAATAGTTGTAATATTTATGATAATAGACCAGATATTTGTAAAGTAGATAAAATGTTTGAGATTAAATATTTTAAATATTTTACAAAAAAAGATTTTTATATAGAAAATGCAAAAGTATGTAATGAATTACAAAATCAATATAAATTAAATGATAGTTATAAAGTAAAAATAGGAGAATAGATTATGCCAATACCTTTTATATTAGGTGGACTAGCATTAATGGCTGGTGGATATGGAGTTAAAAAAGGGATTGATGCTTCTGATAAGAATGATGAAGCTGAAGGAATTATAAGAAGATCAAAAAAAGATTTTGAAAAAGCAAAAGAGAAAACGGAGGAGAAACAAGAGAAAACAAATAGTAATTTAGAAGAGTTAGGATTATTGAAAGTTGAAATATTTACAAATGAAATAAAAACATTAATTGATTTTATGTCAAAATGTAAAAAAGGTAATTCAAAGTATGATGATAAAAAATATTTGACAAAAGGTGAATTAAAAGAGCTTAATTTAGCAGTAAATAGTTCACAAGAAATAGCATCAGGGTTAGCATCTGGAGCAACAGCAGGAGCTTTAACTGCAATGGGGTCTTATGGAGCAGTAGGTATGTTAGCATCTGCTTCAACTGGGACTGCTATTGGTTCACTTAGTGGAGTTGCTGCAACCAATGCAACCTTAGCATGGTTAGGTGGAGGTTCTCTAGCTACAGGTGGATTTGGTATGGCAGGTGGTGCTGCCCTTTTAGGTGGAGTAGCATTAGGTCCTTTACTTGCTGTTGGTGGAATGTTTATGGATTCTAGAGCAGAAGAAAATTTAACAAAAGCAAGAGAACAAGAAGCAGAAGCAGATAAAGCTATTGAAGGTATGAAGTTACTTCGAACTGGATTAGATGGTATTATAACACGAACAGATGAGTTGGAAAATATCTTATTAGAAACTAAAGATAGATTTAATGATGTTAAAGATAGTTTAAAAGATAATTATTGTAGTGATAAAAACTTTAAAACTCTAATGAGTTTGGGTAAAACTTTGAAAAATCTTCTTGATATACCTGTGTTAGATGATGAGGGACAGGCAAATAATAATATAACAACTGAAATTAATCAAACTTTAAAACTAGGAAGTTCTTAATTATGAAAAGTCCAAGTATCCCAACGCCAAATCCTTTGCAAACAATAGATGGTTTAAAAATAGTACTTGATGCATGGAAAGAAAATCATAGAGTTACTGAAGTAGAAACTACTAAGAGAGAGCAGATACAAGCATATAAAGAAGTTGAACTAGCTAAAATTAAAGGTCAAAGAAAAGTTTTAGAACAATATTTTGAAGGAGTGTTTTCAGAAAGAAAGCTAATGATAAATAAGATGTTTGATGCCTTAGACAAAGGTATTGAAACAAATAATTTAGAGTTAATACAACAGAGCTTAGGTTCTGTTGTTGCTATAGCTAAAGAATCACCATTGGCTGGTGTTAAGAATCTACTTAGTGATTTTGATAATCCAGATGTTGAAGAGCTTACAATATAAAATAAGTTTAGTTGTTAAAATAGGTGCACTTTTAATTAACTCTAATATAAAGGAAAAAAATGATAAAACCAAAACCCTTTAAATTTGTATGTCCAAAATGTGCTTACTCTAAAACAGTGCGACCTAAGAGTGATGCTTTAACTCCTATGGATTTTATGAGTACTTGTCCAAAGTGTGGTGAGCAGATGGAGAGAAAAGAGTTAGACCTTATAGCTAAACTTATAGGTGATGTATTTGGTAGGTGAAGAGATATGCAGTATTTATGAATTGATTGGACATTAGAATGATACTGTGTATCATTCTACAAACTTTTATTGACACAATTATATTTTTTATACTATAATATTTTAATAGAGCTTACTTTTTGTGTATGTGAAAAACATATAGATATATGAAGTAGGTATATTTAAATGATTAAATATTAATAGTAAGGATTTTAATGTTAACCCTACAGATAAATAACCCAAATATTGAAAATATATTTTTAGAGGGTTTTAACTCCAATAAAGAGAAATTTTTAGAGTTTATACAATATAGCTATCAAGAGATGAAAGTAAAAGAATCTAAACGTAAAGATGCTATAGAAGTTGTAGATATAGACTTAAAAAAATTACAAATAAACTCTATGGCTACTACTTGGAATAATAATGATGACAAGGTATGGGATGAGCTATAAGAAGGGTGATATTTTACTAATAAGCTTCCCTTTTACCGATTTGAAAAATAGCAAGAAGAGACCTGTATTGGTTATCAAAGATGAAAATAGTTACGGTGATATAGTCTGTTTACAGATAACATCAAACTCAACACAAACTTATCTTAAAGAGATAAATCAAGTAGATTTTAATAATAAAATACTAAAAATTAAATCTTATATCAAGTATGATAAATGTTTTACACTAGATTCTAAGATTGTGGATAAAAAGCTTTCAAGTATAAATAGTAATTTTTTAGAAAAACTTAAAAGCCTTTTCTGTAATACTGTATTTTAATATCTGTAGAGGTGATGTATTTGGTAGATAAAATGATGTTATCAAATAGAGAGTTTAATTTTTGACTCTCTATTTGTGTATGTAACATTACGCTATAATAAGCTAAAAATTAAGGAAAATCTCTTATGCGATTCCTAAACATAAAAACAGACTACGCCTTCAAAAAAGTGTTTGGTTCTGAAAACTCTAAAAATATCCTAAAAAGCTTTTTAAATTCTACATTAGACCTAGCATCTCCAATAGATAGTCTTACCATAGAAGACCCTTACAATGTACCTAAACTTCAAGGTATGAAAGAGACAGCTGTAGATGTTAAGGCTACATTAGAAGATAAAACTAAAGTGATTATAGAGATGCAAATACTTAACCATGATGGTTTTGAAAGTAGAATCCTCTATAACACAGCAAAGAACTACGCAAACCAACTAGACCGTGGAGCTAAATACAATCTGCTTAATCCTGTTATAGCTCTAACTATAGTAAATTTTACTATGTTTGAATTTGATAAATATAAATCTATCTTTAAACTTTTAGAAAAAGAAAACTTCACAGAATACAAAGATGATATACAATTACAATTTATTGAACTACCAAAGTTTAATAAAACTTTAGAAGAGTGTGTAACCATAGAAGATAAATGGATTTACTTTATAAAAAATGCTAGAGATATGGAAGTAGCTCCTGCATTTACAGACCCTAACCTAAGAGATGCTATCTCCATAGCAAATACGGCATCTATGAGCAAAGAAGAACTAGAGATACAAGACAAAAGAGAAGAGTTTATTTTTATGCAGAAGAGTAGTATTGAGAAAGCTCAGAGAGAAGGGGAAGAGTGGGGTAAGAAGATAGGTAGGGAATCAGGGATTAAAGAGGGACGTAAGGAAGGACGAGAGGAAGGACGTAAAAAAGAGAGAGAAGAGCTTATTATAAATGCTTATAGAAACGGTACACCTACAAATATAATAGGCAGTTTTGTCAATATGAGTGAAGAGGAAGTTATTGATTTTCTTAAGTCTGTTAATCATTTATAGCTTAAACTATACAGAGTTAAATATCTGTTATACTTAAAATTATTTATCTATTAGGAACATGATTGAAATATCTTATTAATTTTATAGAAGCAAAAGATGTGCATAAAGCATCTGTGTATGAGCATTTGAAGTGTACAAAAGAGGAAGCGGTTTTAGTGCAGTATGTCTGTAGACGTTATGTAAAAGGTGTGGAAGAGGTACCTGTACTTGAGATGCTTCAAGACAACTTTTCATCACAAGGCTATGACTATCTTAAAAACCTAGCATTGGTTAAAAATCTTTTAGATTTAGGCTGGGTGATACAGATGAGCTTTGGGCAGATGAAAGCCCATGAGACGTCAAAACTAGAGCTTATCAATACCTCTGTGACGCCTAGTAGCTCACTTCTTAGGCTTTTAGAAGAGGGTTCGTTGGAGATTTTTCTTCCTGAAGTGAAGCCTTATACTGACCATTTGGAGTACTTGCAAGATCAGTTTGACATGGTTTCACTCCTTTACAAAATAGCTACATTTAAACAAGGTGTAGCAGATAACTCTTTGAGTATAGGACGTTTAAAAAATAAATTAACGCTTCTTACTACACGTATAGAAGAGCGTGTAAAGATGACTAAAAAACCCATAGACGTTGAAGAGTTTTTTAAAGAAAAAGCTTTTGATATTAAAGAAAAACGTATCTTCTTAGCACTACTTAAAGAGGAGTACAGTGGGGGAGAGGGGCAGTTTAGAGATATGAATACCCTCATAGAACTTATCAGTTTTGACGAGTATGAGAAGATTAAAAACCGTGCCTTGCTAGAAGATGGTGCAAAGCTTATCACTGAAGAGATTATAGACTATGAAGAGATACTCAACATATATGGTGGCGTTAGTCGCTCTTTTTACCTTCAAGAGGCGGTGATGCAACGTATTATTCACCCTAAGAAGAGTAAAAAAGTAACAAAGCTTAAACTTGACGCTCTTGTGCAAGAGCAAGAGATTTTTGAGTACTTAAAACCTACTACCACTTTAGATGATGTGGTGCTTCATCCAAAAACCAGAGAGACGTTACAAAATGTAGTCAAACAGGTAGATAAAGAGGTATTTAAAAAGCTCAAAGAGTGGGGTATAAAAGACAAACGTAAAGGTATCGATGCACGTATTATCTTTTATGGAGCAGCAGGTACGGGGAAAACTATGACAGCTGTAAGTTTGGCTAAAACCCTTAAAAAGCCTATCTTATCTTTTGACTGTTCTAAGATTCTCTCCATGTATGTAGGAGAGAGTGAGAAGAATGTTCGTAAGATATTTGATGACTTTAAAGAGTTAAGTAAAAAAGCTAAAGTAGAGCCTATCTTACTGCTCAACGAAGCAGACCAGTTTCTAAGTTCAAGGTCTGAAGGGGCAGGATCTTCAGCAGATAAAATGCATAACCAAATGCAAAATATCTTTTTAGAGCAGATAGAGAAGTTTGAGGGGATACTCATCGCCACAACGAACCTACTTGACAACATAGACAAAGCATTTTCACGTCGCTTTAACTACAAGATAGAGTTTAAAAAACCAAGAAAAAAACAACGCCTTAGACTCTGGCAGTTTATGCTTCCTGAAAAAGCAGACTATGAAGAGGGGTTTGATATGCTAGAGTTATCTAAGTACGAGTTAACAGGTGGGCAGATAAACTTAGTGATTAAAAACACGGCTTACAAAGTAGCAGTACGTAAAGAGTCCGTTTTTAGTAACAGTGACTTTCTTGAAGAGATAGAAAAAGAGCTAGGTTCTAGTTTTGATGGAGCTAAAAGTATGGGCTTTAAAGTCTAATGTTTCACGCAATAAAATCTTTTTTTACAAGAACAAAAAGTAGACTTTTTAGCTTCAATAACGAGCCATTTTCTAAGTTTTCTATCTTATTTATTATTCTTTTAGATATATTTTTATTTATAACTATTCTTAGTGGCATAGGCTCTGAAACAGAGATGTCTCCTAAGATAGATATAAAGTACCCTTCAGAGTGTCAAAAACACTTTACAGTAGAGCATAGTAGTAGTGAATATAAGGATTTTTTTATCCCTACACAGCTCTCTTACAGTAAGCATAAAAGTTTACCGATCCACGAAGACAGAAGAACAGCACCTCTATGTGTTGAACTCTATGAGAAAGTAGCAGTTATCGTAAATTCTGAAACATTTACAAGCAACAAAAAGCTACAAAACAACCTTAAAAGAGATAACCAAAAAGTTCTGCTAAAGATAGACAATATAGAGAAAAGATACAATACCGCGTTATTTGAAAAAATCTCTCTTTCTAAAGATAGTAATTACAAAGCAATAAAGAAAACATATTATGAACTGTTAGAAAAAGAGAAAAATATAGAGAATGAACTCAAAGGCATTAAACAGCTCTCTAGTTACGAGGGTTACAAAGCGTATGAAGATTTTGTAACCCAAAACAGAGTTAAAGTACAAGAGGAGTTAGCCTCTTACAAGCTATGGAAACCCTTTATCTCATTTCTTTACCTTCTAAAGTTTACTTTACCGTTGTTGATACTCTCTTTTTTACTTTACAGATTTACAACAAGAGTTAAAGTCGTAGAGTCTATCCCTACAAAAATAGTAGCCCTTATAAGCTCACATATTATCTTCATCGTCCTCGTACCAATTTTTATTAATATAATGTATCTGGTTTATCATATTCTTCCTCATGAGTATTTAGCCTCATTATTTGAACTTCTGTATCAGTTTGGCTTTGTATTTTTAGGCTATTACTTTTTAATGTTCCTTACTATTGTTGTTCTAGGTACGATTATCTTTTTTATCCAAAGGGGTGTTGCAAAAAAAGAGCAGCTAAGAAAAGAGATAAAAGAGAAAACACTACACATAGACGCCTACAACCAAAGTATCTGTCCAAACTGTAAAAACAGAGTAGACTACTCTAAAAACTACTGTGGATACTGCAAAGAAATGCTATTTAGAGAGTGCAGCTCATGTCAAAATAAAACAGTAAAATATATTGAGTATTGTATGGAGTGCGGAGAAAAAGAGCTTTAATCATAGATCATAGCTATTAAAGGTGGGAAATCCCACCCTACACAATATTACAATAAAACCGTAGGGTGGATTTATCCACCGTCAAGATAAATTATAATACTACTACTCTCTATATGTTATAATAATTTAAATTAAATGATTGTAGGTATCTATATATGACCATGAAAAAATGCAAGAATTTAGGAGTATATCAGATGATAAAAGAGAATAATATAGACCTATCAGCCACTATACAGCAGATAGGTAATGATGCAGTACGAATAGCCCAACGACAAAATCTAGAAAATGGTATCCCCAATGTATATAGTAAAAATGGAGTACTCTACTTCTAGCTACCCGATGGCACTACCACCATGGATAACCCATTTGAGAGTGGTGAGCTCAAAGAGAGGCTAGATAGTTTGACTTCTGTTGTGTAGTGTATAATATGACAATTTGACATATTTTCACATTTATAAAAAAGTATGTCATACTCTTTAAAATGCTAAAGGAGAGTAGTTTTGGAAATACAAATAGTTTTGAAACTTTTGCTCTTAAGACCGAATATGGTGTATGAGCTGTATGGGTTGAGTAATGATGAGATTGCTGTGCTGGAGGGGAAAGTATGAGAAAAATTAAAGAAATTAGAAAAATTTCCTTTAGTCAAGGAGCTTTATTTTCACCTAAAATTAGTTTAAAGTGGGATACTAATAAGCTACATTACAATTATAATCAATTTGGCTCATCTGAAAAGCGTTATGAAGAGTTAGTATATGAAAAAAGTATTGCAGTATCCGAAAAAAATATTTTAGAATTTCTCGATATATGTGATACTGCTTATATACGAGAATGGGAAAAGAAAGTCTATACTAATGATGATATGCTTGATGGCATGGGATGGGGAATTCATATAGATATTACTTTCATTGAGGATGGTAAAACAACCTTGTATCAAGTAGATATAGAGGGTTATGCATCATTTCCAAATGCCTATCCTATAGTTATTGGTGCTATAGAGAAACTGATACATGAAAGTATTTCTTCTAGGACATATAATCCACAGATCATGAAAGATTTTATGCAACACGATATAAAGGGAGAAGAAAATAGAAGAAATCTTTTTGTGAAAGTCTCACCTATGATTCTTGAAATTATTGAAGGAGTGATTTGCTCTTATCTATTGGATTATACTATTGAAGACATATTAGATAATTATATGAATATTTTAAGAATATTTGGTATTTCTGAAGCAGATGAGTCAATTATGAAGCACTATATTGGGGCATGTGCAGGTGAAGAAAATGAAAGAGGTATTGATATATTAGATTTTATTAATCCTACAATGCGAGAAGTATATGAAAATGAATGTAGGCTTCTGCTGGCAGAATTAGATATATGGTACTTAGATAAGGAAGCTCAAAAAGATATTGACACTCTTTTTGTACAAACAAGAATGATTTTGATGTATGCAAATCAGCGTAATATATGTTGTGAAAGCCATCGTCGTGATGATTTTAGTATAAAAACACTATCTTTGGAATTGGCAGAGACTGTCACAAATTTAAAAGAATATACAGATGAAAACATGATAACTCATGAATCTTATAATCCCAAAGCAAAAGATTGTCTTTCAGAAAGTATGGCAATATATTTAGAGTATATTGAGAAAGAAGCAAAAAAGGTTAAAGAGATAGGTTGTTGTCTTAGAATATATGATTATGCATTACTTAAAGATGAAGCAGTTCATGATATAGTATTGGTACTTTCAAATAAAATATTTGATGAAATTTTAAAATTTATAGATAGGCTACATGTCATATTTCAAGGTGCAGAACTTATTACAAAAAAGTTTATCATACAAGATGGAGATATAGTAGACTTGATTGAAACGATGAGTAAAAATCATGATTTGTCTGATATTTTACCTTTGATAGAAGTTTTTGGTGAAATTTAGTTTTGAAGATAAAACATGAATATTTGTGATATACTGTCTTTCAACTAACTTAATGGTTAGAAATCCAATATAGCCGTACATTATGAATGCAAAAATATTTCAGAGAGATTACACGACCTTACGATAAACATCAAAAACTCAAAAAACTTACACCTAGAACACTTAACTCAGAAAAAGAGCATAGACGACTCAAAAAACTTCTTACGCATAAAACAGAAAATATCGACAAAACACTCAAAGTAACATTTAAAGATTCCAAAAAATATCATGGGTGGATTCATCTTACTATTGCCACAGAAAAAATATCTATACAAATACGCTGTAGTTATGCCTTTGAACCTTTTAATGATTTTGTATGGTGGATGGAAGGCATACAACGGAACAGACTACAACCTGCATGGGAAATAGAAGAAGAGGGGTACTATAAAAAGATTTTTATATACCCTGTAGATAATATACATTTGAGACTTGTGGTGGTAGCTGATGATAACTATGCTCTTGAACACTGCATCTACAAAGAAGAGCATATAGTCCTAGATACAGTAGTTAGAAAAGAAGAACTTATAGCACAGTTTTATTATGGCTTTAAATATTTTGTTAAAAATGACTTTCAGCAAAAAAGATGGTCTAATGAAAACTTGTATGAAACACTAAAAAGACTAGATAGAACTTTTGATTGTAATTGGGATAGATGGAGATGGATAAATCAATATGCATAAAATATAACAATTTACCATATTAAAATTTATTTGTTTGAGTAAAGATAAGTAAAAGGTGGGAAATCCCACCCTACGCGTTTATTGCAATTATGGCATCATGTAGGGTGGATTTATCCACCGTCAAGTAATGCAATAAACCTACTTCACCATCTCAAAACCGACATGACTCATAGCGATGATGCCACCTTCTATGTTTAGGGGTGTAAATCCGTTGTTTTCTAATATGCGTGAGGCACTTATGCTTCTTCTTCCTGTTTGGCAATAGACAAGGATGTTTTTGTTTTTGTCATATTTGAGTTTGTTTAGGTTTGTTTCTAGTTTACTAAGAGGTATGAGTTTTGCACCTATGACGTGGTGGCTTTTAAACTCCTCTATGCTTCTTACATCTAAAATGGTGATGTTTTCATCATTTTGTATAAGTGTGTATGCTTGTTTGGCTGTGACTGATTTAAAGTTGGTAAGTATCCACCCTTTTGAGTATGCAAACCAAATAACTAATGCAACCATTGCTATCCAGTAAAGTATGTTTGTATAATTTTTGATAATAATCTTCATAATAGACCTTTTAATTTTCTTCTTATTGTAACAGCTTTTTTTTGTTTCACATAGTTACATCCCCTTAAACAAAGGATTTAAAGCTCCTATAGCGATAAAAACTTTAACTATATTTCAGATAATATAAAGGTAATATTCTGAGAATTCTCTACACTATAGAAGATGCTATGTGTCTGTTTTGGTGGGAGGAGTTGAAAATGAGTGGTTCATTTTCAATAGAGAATTGATTTAAATAAGGGATTAATATGACTCATGTAATTACAGAACATCCATATTTTGGTGTATTTGTTTTATTTGCACTGACGGCAGTTGCATTTCCTGCAACACTTATGGCGGCACGCTTCATTAGTAGAAGAATGGCCAAACTCGACACAGAGAAGCTTAAGCTTAGTATCTATGAGTGTGGGCCTGAGGTTACAAAACAACCCAATACTATTTCGGTACAGTTCTACCTTATAGCACTTTTGTTTATTTTGTTTGATGTAGAGATTATTTTTATGTTTCCATGGGCAATTGACTTTAAACTGTTAGGTTGGTTCGGATTTGTAGAGATGATATTATTTATAGTTCTATTAGCGATTGGTTTCGTATATGCATGGAAAAAAGGAGCACTTGAATGGCACAGCATAAGGTAAATTACGCCTCATCAGCAGGCTTACCGATAGTATTGACATCGGCAGACAAACTTGTAAACTGGGGGCGTTCAAATTCACTTTGGCCTCTTACTTATGGACTCGCATGTTGTGCGATTGAGATGATGGCATCTGGAGCAAGTCGTTATGACTTCGACAGAATGGGTACTATCTTTAGAGCATCACCAAGACAAGCAGATGTTATGATTTTGGCAGGGACTTTGTCTAAAAAACACTCAGAGTTTGCAAGAAGACTTTATGACCAAATGACAGAGCCTAAATGGGTTATCTCTATGGGAAGTTGTGCCAACACAGGTGGTATGTTTAACACTTATGCCACAGTTCAAGGTGTTGACCGTATTATCCCTGTAGATATCTACCTTCCTGGTTGTGCACCACGTCCTGAGACACTTCAGTATGCACTAATGATGTTACAGAAGAAGATAAGAAGAGAATCTGCAAACATGAATAAAAATACAAAACAAAACTTGAGGTTAGTGTAATGAGAAAATACGTACCTAAAGACAACGTTCAAGGTAAGTCATACTATACAGATAGATTTTGGGTTGCACCACGTGTTCCAAGAACAGAGGTAGAAGCAGAGGGTCATTTTGCTCAAGTACTTACTACACTTGCTAAACTAGCTAAAGAGGCATATGTTGAGCTAGGACAAATGGTTATCCATATTGATGCAAGTCAAAACTTTGAAGTTATGAAAACACTAAAAGAAGCGTGTGGATATACTCAATGTTCAGAACAAAGTGCTGTAGATTACTTAGCAAAAGATGGAGAGTTTGAACTCTTTTACCAACTGTTAAATATTACTGAAGCTAAAAGAGTAAGAGTTATATGTCGTATTAAACAAAATGAAGCCATAGAGAGTATTGAACCTCTTTATAAATCTGCAAACTTTGCAGAGCGTGAAATCTTTGACATGTTTGGTATCAAAGTCAATAACCACCCATTCCTTAAACGTATTCTTATGCCTGACGACTGGGAAGGACACCCTTTACTTAAAACATACCCTATGATAGGTGATGAGTTTGCTTCATGGTATGAAGTAGATAAAATTTTTGGTAAAGAGTACAGAGATGTTATTGGACCAGAAAACAGAGATCAAGCTCGTATTGAAAGATATGATACAAAACGTTTCTCAAGAGTAGGATACGAAGTACCATTTGATGCAGATATCTCTGCGGGTGAGACAAAAACTGATATTGAATATAGTGAAACTGTGCTTGTAGATTATACTAAAAATTCTGGCAAGCAACTAGACGAGAGAAGATAAGGAGGCGAGATGCAACAACCAAATAAATTAACCCCATTTTTTGAAAACCTCAATTTTGAGCGTGATGACAACACAATGGTTATCAACTTCGGTCCTCAACACCCCTCGGCACACGGCCAACTAAGACTAGTTCTTGAGTTAGATGGTGAGCAAGTAGTGAAAGCATACCCAGATATAGGGTACCTTCACCGTGGTATTGAGAAGATGGCTGAGAACATGACATACAATGAATTCTTACCTACAACAGATAGACTTGACTATATTGCGTCAACTTCTAACAACTATGCGTATGCATTGGCTGTAGAGAAGCTAATCGGTATAGAAGCACCAAGACGTGCACAAGTTATTCGTACAATGCTCCTAGAGCTTAATAGAATTATCTCTCACCTCTTCTTTGTAGCAACACATGCACTAGATGTTGGTGCGATGTCAGTATTCCTTTATGCCTTCCGTGAACGTGAGTTTGCAATGGACTTAATGGAAGACTACTGTGGAGCAAGATTAACACACTCTGCTGTACGTATTGGTGGAGTACCTCTTGATCTTCCTACGGGTTGGTTAGAAGCCGCAGCGACATTCTGTAACAAAATAGATCATGAAGTGGTACACACATATGGTGCATTATTAAATGAGAACCGTATCTGGAAAATGCGTCTTGAAGATGTAGGGGTTATCTCTGCTGAAGATGCACTTTCATGGGGATGTACAGGTCCTATGCTTAGAGGAAGTGGTGTCAATTGGGATATTAGAAAAGAGGAGCCTTATGAGCTTTATCCAGAGTTAGATTTTGATATTCCAACTTCAGACAGATGTGACTCTTATGGACGTTTTATGATTTATATGGAAGAGATGAAGCAGTCAACAAGAATTATTAGACAGCTTATCCCTATGTATAAAAAAACTGAGCCTCAACTTATGGCACATGCACCACAGTACATTTCTGCTCCAAAAGAGGAGATTATGACACAAAACTATGCATTGATGCAACATTTTGTACTTGTAACTCAAGGGATGAGACCACCAAAAGGTGAAGTATATGTTCCTACTGAGTCACCAAAAGGTGAACTTGGTTTCTACATCAAGTCAGAAGGTGAGCCTTATGCTTACAGACTTAAATGTAGAGCACCAAGTTTCTTCCATACAGGGCTACTTCAAGAGCTTCTTGTAGGTACATATATCGCTGATGTTGTTACCATTATAGGTACGACAAACATCGTATTTGGAGAGGTGGATAGATAATGAAACGTTATGATTTAAGACATTTAAAAGATGATTTTTATGACAGAATGGTTGAACTTATTGAAAAAGGTCTCAAAGTTGATGAAGTAGGGATTTTTCTTTTTGAAGTGGGGGATTTCTCATCTATTCAAAAGAGTGCTGATATTATAAAAGATGCTGGACATGATTTGATGAATTCATTGAAATTTAATGAAGTTGACTGGACTGTTGTTGTAAAGAAAGTTGATGAAGCAACTAGAAAAGCAAGAGAAGAGAAAAAAGAGTTAGCAAGAATAGCCGCTCAAAAAGCTGCTGAAGAGAAAGCTCAAGCAGAGAAAGTTGCAGCTGAAGTAAAAGCTAAAGCAGAGGCTGAAAAAGCTGAAGAGAAAGCTAAGGTAGAAGCAGAAGCAGAAGCAGAAGCAGAAGCAAAGGCTAAAGAAGAAGCTGAAGCTAAAGCCAAAGCAGAGGAAGAAGCTAAAGCTGCTAAAGAGAAAGAAGCAGTAAAAAAAGCTCCAGTAAAAAAAGCAACAACTAAACGTGCTGCAAGAAAGCCGAAGGCTAAATAATGTCAGGTATTATATTCTCAACTTGGAGGGATGAATTTATCGATAATCGTGGTAAAGCATCCGATGAGTTGAGTAAATCAGGATTTAAACTCCCTGAAACTTATCATGGAGATACAAATTCAAAAGCATTTATCGGATGGGATGGTGTTGCCATCTTTGACGAAGATATAGATGCTGTTGAGTTGGCGTCACAGTATGCTGCACAGTACCAAGAGTACTCTGAAGCTTGTGGACGTTGTGCTCCTGGTAGATGGGGAGGAAGAATCCTTTATGATTTACTCGACAAAATAGCACGTGGTGAAGGTACGCATGACGATATTCTACACTTAAAAGAGATATCTAAAACAATGATGATGACCTCTAAGTGTGAAATTGGAAAGACTGTGCCTAAGCCTATTTTAGATCTTATGGAACACTATAAAGAGCAGTTTGATACTTGTATCGATGCTCAAATACCTTCCAAACACTATGCGGGTGATACAAAGTATATTGCTAAAGTTACAGCACCATGTACAGATATGTGTCCAGCACATGTAGATATACCTGCCTATATAGAGGGTGTAAGAGATATGGTATTTACAGAGTCCTTAGCAGCAACAAGACAGACTATGCCACTTGCACACACTTGTGGACGTGTATGTCCTCATCCATGTGAAGATGCTTGTCGTCGTATGAACCTTGATGAGCCTATCTCTATTATGGAGCTTAAGCGTTTAGGTGCAGACTATGAGACAGACCATGATCTTCCTTGGTTACATCCAGTTGAACCTAAACCACTTAGAAAAGATGGTAAAAAAGTAGCTATTATCGGTGCAGGTCCTGCGGGACTCACTGCTGCATATTACTTAGCACTTGAGGGTATAGAGTCACATATCTTTGAAGACTTACCTGTTAATGGTGGTGAAGTTGCTGTAGGTGTACCTGAGTATCGTATGCCTATTGGTAAGTATCAAAAAGATATTGACCTTGTACTTGAGCTTGACGCAGTAACGATTACCAATAACCATAGAGTAGATGCAGAGCGTCTTAAAGAGATAGAAGCAGAGTATGATGCAATACTTCTTAGCTTTGGGGCTAGACTCTCTAAAAAAGTACGTGCAGCAAATGAAAATACTAAAATGGGTGGTTACTGGGGTGCTATTGAGATGCTTGATAAAGTTAATCTATGGCACAAATATAGTATAGGTTCTCCAGCATCTAACGAACTTAAAGGTAAAACAGTTGTCTGTGTAGGTGGTGGATTTACCTCTATGGATGTGGTTAGATGTTCTATTCGAGAAGGTGCAAAAAAAGTTATTATGCTTTACCGTCGTGATGAAAAAACAATTATTCGTAATACGACGTATGAAGAGTATCATGAAGCAGTAGAAGAAGGTGTTGAGTTTATCTTTCACTCGGCTATTGAAGAGATTTATGATGATGAGAAAAAGATTACAGCACTTAAAATAAATCGTTTTGAACTTGTACCTGATCCTAATGGTGGTAGAGCACAATTGGTTAAAATAGAGGGTGGTGATTTTGAGATAGAGTGTGACTATCTTATTCCAGCAGTTTCACAAGCTCTTGATTTACAAATTCTTCCTGAAGAGTGGAATCTTGAAATGACATCTTGGAACAGTATCTTAACCAATGGTAAAGACTTTATGACTTCACGTAAAGGACTTTTTGCTGCGGGTGACTGTGAGTATGGTCCGATGACTATTGTTAATGCAGTAGGTCAGGCAAGAAGAGCAGCATCTGTGATTAGTCGTTTTATTTATGATGGTGAGTGTACACGTACAGATGATGAGATTATGGAAGATCACTTAAATAGACTTAGAGTTTATGATAAAAAAGAGGTAATCACAGGTTGGATGCCAGGACTTCCAAGAGCTGAGAGTGAAAAACTAGGTGTAGAAGAGCGTAAAACAAACAACAAAGAGGTCAATCTTGGCTTCACAGGTGAAGAGGCTATGTCTGAAGCTGAACGTTGTATGCGTTGTTACTATATCTCAATGGTGGCGGTGTAATATGAGTATACATAATTCTATAAATAAAGGGAAAGAAATCACTGTTACTATTGATGGTAAAACGTGTAAAAGTACCTTTGGAAAAACAATTTTAGATATTGCAAGAGAGAATGATATCTATATCCCAACAATGTGTTACCTTACAAAAGTGAAACCTATTGCATCTTGCCGTATGTGTATTGTAGATGTTGAGGGTGTAGAGGGGATGATCCTCTCTTGTCAAGAGAAAGCTACTGATGGTGCTGTTATTAATACTAAAAATGATGAACTCAACGCTGAACGTAAGAACATTATGAAACTCTACAATGTAAACCACCCTTTAGAGTGTGGTGTATGTGATAAGAGTGGAGAGTGTGACTTACAAAATAAAACGATGGAGTTTGGATTAGAAGAGCAAGGCTTTACTGCACGTGACCAACACAGACCTGTAGAGAACTGGGGACATATTTCTTATGATCCAGCACTATGTATTATGTGTGAAAAATGTGTAAGAGTCTCTACTGAAATTACAGGTGATGAAGCACTTAAAATCAAGTTTGGTGGATATGGTTCAACTATTGTAAACAGTAAGCAAGATAAAAACTATGCATCACTAGGTGAAGCAGCAGCCGTTTGTCCTGTTGGAGCATTAGTAGATACAAACTTCAAATACACAGCAAATGCTTGGGAACTTGAAAAAATACCATCTGCATGTCCTCACTGTGGTGGTGGATGTCAAATGACGTATGAAGTGAAAAATGAGAAGATATACCGTGTAACTAATGCTTATGAATTTACGACACTTTGTGGTGCTGGTAGATATGGCTTTGATTATGCCAATAAGAGTGTTACAAAAGATGCTCAAGCATTTGCTTTAGCTGTAACAGCATTTGAAAATGCAGATACTATTTTATTTAGTAGTCAAATCTCAAATGAAGAGGCGTTGATTTTACAAAACTTTAAAGAGAAAAAAGGGTGTAAGCTTATCTCTCATGAAGCAAGAAGCTATCAAAAGTTTATGCAAGCGTATAGTACGATTACAGGTAAAAGCCTTTATGGTGGTACGTTAAAGGGTATCTCTGAGTCAAAAGCGATTATTATTTTAGGAAGCAAAATCAACGATGATGCGCCTACTGTAAAATACCATGTTAACATGGCTAGTAAATGGCATAACGCAAGAGTTACCTATATGCATCCACTAGAAGATTTAGAGATGAAAAATATCGTAACACAATTCATTAAGTACGAAGTAGGTAGTGAAGAGGGTGTTGCAGCACTTTTAGTTAACACACTTTTAGAAGGTATTGAACTTCCTAAAGAGGTGAGAAGCTATTTAGATGACTTAGATATCGGTAATTTAAGTGCTGAGAGTAACATAGGAGAAGAGGAGCTAGAGTTTTTAGCAAAATCTCTTCTTAAAAAATCAGGATTCTCTCTTGTAGTAGGTAGTGACCTTTATGCTCACCCTAAAGCAGAGCAGATAGCAAAACTTCTTGCACTTCTTGAAGAGTTTGCAGGATTTAATGTTATCTGTATCCCACCTGCTGGAAATGCCATGGGTGTTTCGCTTATTTGTGACTTAGATGATGAAGTAGAAGGGAAAACAGTAGGATACAATGTACCTGCTGACTTTACTCTCTCTGCTCTTGGTGATAGTGATTTAGATATGCCAGCGATGAATCAACAAGAGGGTACGCTTACAACCAATGATAAACGGGTTGTACCTATGAATGTTGCTCAGTCGTATGGAGGGTATACTTTAAATGATATTGCTAATGCTTTAGGCTTCAATAAAGAGTACACTATCGATTATAGTAAAGCATTACCCGTAGAAAAAGGATATACAGAAATCGCATTTGACGATTTACCAGATTATTTTGATTCAGTTGGTAATGAATATAGGGGTTACCTCTTAAAAGGTATAAAAACTTCTGTAAGTAGAACATTTGATGAAGTGTCTGAAATGGGAGCTTTTGATGGTGCAGTTATTTATAATTGCAACCCAGCAGAGCAGTATTCAGTATTTACAGCAGCATGTTCACTTTTGAAAACAGAAGCTTTTTTAGTAGGTTCAGAGCAATTTGCAACAGTAACTAAGCTTAAAGATGGTGAAGGTATTACTTTTACTGTAGATGGTGTTGATTTTAATCGTGTGTTTAAGATTGATACATCTATGAAGGGAACAATAGCACTCAATCCAACTTTTGATAAGGGATTAAGTGGGTCTTTGTTATCCTCTTATAGATTTAGTAGGTTAGATTTTGAAAGGTCAGGACAATAATATGGGTAAAGTCAATATTAAAATTGATGGCAAAGAGTATGCAGTAAAAGAGGGTGAATTTATTCTAAATGCTGCACGTGCCAATGATGTTTTTATTCCTGCAATATGCTACTTAACAAGATGTTCGCCAACATTGGCGTGTCGTATTTGTCTCGTAGAAGCAGATGGAAAACAGGTGTATGCTTGTAATGCAAAAGTTAAAGATGGGATGGAAGTCACTGTTAATACTCCAAATATTCTTGAAGAACGCCGTGCTATCATGGAAGTATATGATGTAAATCATCCACTTCAATGTGGTGTTTGTGACAAGAGTGGTGAGTGTGAACTTCAAAACTACACACTAGAACTAGGGGTAGATTCTCAATCTTATACGATACAAGATACAAAAAGAGAGACAACAAACTGGTCTTCAGTGTTACATTATGATGCAGGGCTTTGTATTGTGTGTGAACGTTGTACAACAGCATGTAAAGATATGATAGGTGACGCAGCAATTACTACAGTCAAAAGAGGTGGAGAAGCTCTCGATAAAGGCTTAAAATCTACGATGCCTAAAGATGCGTATGCTATGTGGAATAAATTGCAAAAGTCTGTTATTGCTCCAAGTAATGGTACAGAGTTTACAAACTGTTCAGATTGTGGTGAGTGTGTGGCTGTTTGTCCTGTTGGAGCATTGTCAAGTAGAGATTTTGTATATACTTCAAATGCTTGGGATCTTAAACGTACGCCAGCAACTTGTGCCCACTGTAGTAGCGGTTGTCAGATTTATTACGAAACAAAACCAGCTTCTATTGAAGATAGAACTGAAAAAATATTCCGTGTAACTAATGAGTGGAACTATGTTTCATTATGTGGTGCAGGACGTTTTGGATATGATTTTGAAAATCGTGTAAAAGAGAAAGATGAGAAAGCATTTAGTAAAGCAGTAGAAGCTGTGAAAAATGCTGGAACGATTAGATTTAACTCTGTTATTACCAATGAAGAGGCGATGATGCTTCAAACATTGAAAGAGAAAACAGGGGTAAAACTAGTAAATCCAGATGCTAGAGTGTTCCAAAAGTTCCTAAATGCGTACTCAGTAGCTTCAGGGCAATCCCTTTATAGTCTTGACTTCAAAGATGTGATGGCAACAGATTTTGTAATGTCAGTAGGTAGCTCATTGAGAAATGATAACCCTAATGCACGTTATGCTTTTAACAATGTTCAAAAGATGAATAAAGGTGCAGGACTTTATTTCCACCCAGTTGGAGATAACCTTGTACCAACATTTGGTAAAAATGTAGAAGTTTTCACACATAAAGTAGGATTAGAAGAAGCAGCACTCTATTTGATTTTAGACTTGTTTGCAGATGAGAGTAAATTACCTTCTGATGTAAAAGAGTATCTTGCAAGTTTTAAATCTACCTCTACAAAAACTGTTAAAGAAAAAGTAATGAAAAGTGTTACCGAAACAGTAGTAGATAAAGAGACAGGTGAGAGTAAAGAGGTTACAAAAAAAGTACCTGTTATGGAAGAGAAAGAGGTAACTGTTGAATCAAATGGTTTAGTAGAACTTCTTGGTAAAAGTAGTGATACTTTTGCAACGACATTTGAAAAAATGATGAAAAAGAAAGAGAGTTTCTCTCTTGTCGTTGGTGAGGATCTTTATTTCCATGCTAAAGCTGAAAATATAGCAAGACTTATTGCTTTAATAGAAACAGCATCTTCTGTATCTGTAGCGATGATTCCACCTAAGACAAACTCTTTAGGTGTAGCACTTATTTGTGAACTAGATGATGAAGCTACAGGTTCTACAGTAGGGTACAATGAAAATGGTGACTTTACCCTTTCTGCACTTGGTCGTGGTGACCTAGATATGCCATCAATGAACCAACAAGAGGGTACATTGACTAATATGCATAAAAGAGTTACACCAACAAATGCAGCTCTTGAGTACCATGGTTATGAACTAAATGACATTATGAAAGTGCTTATAGATGCTCCTCGAGAGACTATCGATTGGACAGTTAAACTTCCAGTTACTAAAGGGTTTAAAGCCGTTGAGTTTGATAGCTTACCAAATGGATACCTAAATGATGGTACTGAAAATAGAGGCTATACTTTAGAGACAGTGAAAACAGATGCAGAAGAGATTGCTGTTGAGAAGGTAGATGAGTCTATGGTTCTTGATGGTGAGATTGTTTACAGATGTAATCCACAAAGACAGTTCAATGACTTTAGTGATAAAGCACATGAAATTTTTGAAGCCTTTGGTCTTTATGCAAGTAAAGCAAGAGCTGAAGCGTTGGGTGCAAAAGTAGAAATCACTTTTGATAACAGAAGCATTGTCGTAGATGTTATTGAAGATGAGCGTATGGAAGGTGATATTGTTGCACTTTCAGACTTTAAAAGTTCGCAAGATGTGTATGCTCTTTTTGGTGAGTCAAGATACAAAAATGTAACAATGAGAAAGGTGTAATATGGAAACAACACTCGCAGGACATGCAATGGAAACATTACCACATGTCACATGGCTAGGCGTACTTATAAAAGCTGTCATTATTTTGGCAGTTATCTCTGCAATAGCAGGGTTTGGTACTTTTATTGAAAGAAAAGTGCTAGCTTTTATGCAAAGAAGATTAGGACCAATGCATGTTGGACCTTTTGGATTGCTACAACTAGCAGCAGATGGTATTAAACTCTTTACAAAAGAAGATATTGTACCTCAAAATGCAAATAGATTCATTTTTATGATTGCACCGATTATTACAGCTGCAACAGCATTTATTGCCCTATCAGCAGTTCCTGTCTTTCCAGACTTTACAATACCTGAGTTTATACCGTTATTAGGAGGTACATTTGTTCCTTCTATTGCAGCAGACTTAAATATTGGTATCTTATTTGTACTTGGTATGATGGCAGCTGGACTATATGGTCCTCTTTTAGCTGGTATGTCTCAAGCAAACAAATGGGGTATCATTGGAGCAGCTAGAACAGCAGTACAGTTTTTAAGTTATGAAGTAGTAACAGGGCTTTCTATTTTAGCACCTATTATGCTTGTTGGTTCACTCTCTTTTGTTGATTTTAATGACTATCAACAAGGTGGTATAGGTTCATGGCTTATCTGGCAACAGCCAGTAGCATTTGTTCTTTTCCTTATTGCAGGGTTTGCAGAGACAAATAGAACACCATTTGACTTACTTGAACATGAAGCAGAAGTAGTTTCTGGTTATGCAACTGAGTACTCAGGAATGAGATGGGGTATGTTCTTTATTGGTGAGTATGCCAATATGATTACAGTCTCTATCATCGCTGCAGTAGTATTCTTAGGTGGATACAGTGTAGAGGGAATCGGTTGGCTCTTTATCATCTTGAAAGTTGCATTCTTCTTCTTCTTGATGTTATGGGTAAGAGCATCTTGGCCTCACATTAGACCAGATCAGTTAATGTGGTTATGTTGGAAAGTTTTAATGCCAATAGCATTGATCAATATTTTAATCACTGCTATTGTGATATTGCTGTAAGGAGAAGATATGGGTTTAGAACAATTTAAAAACAGAAATGTTGGAACACAAAACTATACTAAACTAGATGTAGGTGTAAAACCTGCAACTAGTATGGATCAGTTTAAACAAGTAGTAAAAAGAACCTTTAAAGGTGAACTATTTGTAGGTTTATGGGTTACACTTAGAGAGATGGTAAATGCACTTTTCCTTGATAAGATGCATACCGTTAAGTATCCTTTTGAAAAGATGCCTATATCTCCTAGATATAGAGCTATCCACGATATGCTTAGATTACTAGAGAGTGGTCACTATAGATGTATAGGGTGTGGATTATGTGAAAAGATTTGTATCTCTAACTGTATTAGTATGGATACAAGATATGATGAGAATCAACGTAAAGAAGTAACAGAATATACTATCAACTTTGGTCGTTGTATCTTCTGTGGATACTGTGCAGAAGTTTGTCCAGAACTTGCTATTGTACATGGACAAAGATATGAGACTGCCTCTGAACAAAGAGCAAGTTTCTCTCTTTTTGAAGATATGTTAACGCCTATAGATAAGCTTAACTTACAACAAGAGTATGATGGATTTGGTGCAGTTTCTCCAAATGCAGATGCTAACATTAAAAAAACGCCATTAGCGTATTAGGAGGAGTAGATATGTATGAAATAGTAGCTTTTTATCTATTTTCGGTTTTGACTATAGGACTTTTCCTTGTTACAGTATTAAGTAAAAATGTACTTTATGCAATGACTTCACTTGCAGCAGGTATGGTACTTATCTCAGGTTTCTTCTTTATTTTAGGTGCAGATTTCCTAGGAGTAGTTCAATTGGTTGTTTATGTAGGAGCTATTATGGCTCTATACTCTTTTGCCATGATGTTTTTTGATGCAACAAGAGATATTAAAGAGAAAAATACCAATCCAGCATTGGTATTTATACTTGGTGGATTGAGTGCGTTTGTATTGGTACTTATGTTCGCAGCACCTATTCATTCAGATGCAATAGTTGCACTTTACCCTATGCATGATGGCATAGGAAATGCACAAGATGTAGGTATGGTACTTTTTACTAAATACCTTATTCCATTTGAAGTAGCAGCACTTATGTTACTTGTAGCAATGATATCAGGTATTATTCTTGCAGGTAAGAAAATGGATTTAAGTCTCACTGAAGATACAAGTGCAGATGATGAAATCATGACAAAAAAGGATGAAAAATGATAGGTTTATCTCATTACCTTATCGTATCAGCACTTATTTTCTCAATAGGTCTTGTAGGGGTACTTAGAAGAAGAAATCTCTTAATGCTTTTCTTCGCAACAGAGGTTATGCTTAATGCAGTAAATATTGCATTTGCAGCTATTTCACACTATTATAATGATTTGACAGGACAAATGTTTGCATTCTTTATTATTGCTATTGCAGCAAGTGAAGTAGCAGTAGGACTTGGACTTCTGATTTTATTGTATAAAAAATATGGTAGTCTTGATCTTGACGATCTAGCAAATATGAAAGGATAGTAATGGAAAATTTAGTATATATAGCACTTTTTGCTCCATTTGTAAGTTCAATGTTTGCAGCACTCTTTGGTATGAGTCCAAAACAAACATATGTTGGGATCATAGCCTCTATGCTCCTTTTTGTCTCTTTTGCTTCATCAGTAACTTTGGCATTTACCATTTACACAACAGGTACACCTATTCATGTAACAATGATGGAGTGGATTTCAGCAGGTGATTTAACAATACCATTTGGTTTTTTAGTTGATCAAATCTCTGTAACCATGATGACAGTAGTTACTTTAGTATCTACTGTAGTTCATATCTACTCTATAGGGTATATGGATCATGATAAGAGTTTTAACAGATTTTTCTCTTACCTTTCAGCATTTGTTTTCTCAATGATGATATTGGTAATGTCAGATAATTTTGCTGGTCTATTTATAGGGTGGGAAGGTGTTGGGGTCTGTTCTTGGTTACTTATTGGTTTTTGGTATCACAAAGCAGATAAAACAAGAGAAGAGAATCCCTCTATCTCTCCATCATGGGCAGCAAATGAAGCGTTTATTGTTAACCGTATTGCTGACCTTGGAATGTTAGTTGGTCTCTTTATTCTTTATTGGAATGTTGGAAGCCTTCAATATGATGTAGTTTTTGCTGAACTGCCTAATTTAAGTGGTTCAGTACTAAATGCAGCTGCAATTGCACTCTTTATTGGTGCAATGGGTAAATCAGCTCAATTCCCACTTCATACATGGCTTACAGATGCGATGGAAGGACCTACACCAGTTTCTGCACTTATTCACGCAGCAACAATGGTAACAGCAGGGGTATTCTTGGTAATTAGAGCTAACCCACTGTTTGGCATGGAAGAGGTAGCAGGGGTAAGTTTCTTTATCGCTTCACTAGGTACATTTGTTGCATTCTACGCAGCGTCAATGGCATTGGTTGAACGTGATTTAAAAAGAATTATTGCATACTCTACACTTTCACAACTAGGGTATATGTTTGCAGCTGCTGGTCTTGGTGCATACTGGATTGCACTTTTCCACCTTGCAGCTCACGCATTCTTTAAAGCACTTCTATTCTTAGGTGGTGGTAACGTTATGCATGCTATGCATGATGAACTTGATATCTTTAAAATGGGTGGATTGAAGAAAGTAATGAGAGGTACATGGCTTTATATGGGTATTGCTTCTATTGCACTTGCTGGTTTACCAATCTTCGCAGGGTTCTACTCAAAAGATGCAATCATAGAAACAGCATTTAATGAAGGTACGTATCTCTTATGGTTTATGCTTGTGTTAACAGCAGGTATGACAGCATTCTATAGCTTTAGACAAATATTTTTATCATTCCATGGTGAAGAGCGTTATAAAGCATTTGGTTTCCACCCTCACGAAATGTATAAATTTGTATTGGTAGCAATGTCACCACTTGCAGCACTTGCTATTTCAGCAGGTTGGTTTATGGATGATTTTAAAGAATTTGTTTATAAAGGAATTCCAGAGTATGAGATGAGTCATCATACCCATCATATTGCATGGTTATTAGGACTACTTGTTGTAGTTGTAGCTCTTTCTGGTATTATACTTGCGTATTACAAATATGCAAGAACAGGTGCAAAAGCATTTAAAAGAGATGAAAAAGTTGAAGAGTCATTTATATATAAACTTCTAAAAAATCAGTACTATGTACCTAAGTTTTACGAAGAGTTTCTTACGAAACCATATGCAATGATTTCTGAAAAATTATGGACAACAGTAGATATGAAAATAGTAGATGCATCGGTAGATGGCATTGCTAAGTTTCTATATAAAACTGGTGATAGTTCAAGAAAAATGCAAACGGGTAACTTGTCACACTATCTAAATTGGATGGCAGTTGGTTCAGTAGCACTTTTACTTGTAGCAGCTATCTCAGCGATGCTAGGTTAAGGAGTAGTTAAATGGATAATATTTTAAGTGTATTAATTTTCTTCCCAGCAATCGCAGGATTGCTAGGATTTGTTGTCGATAAAGAGAGTGCTAGAGCATACGGTATCACTGTAGCAGCAATAGAGTTCTTTCTATCTTTATGGTTATGGTTTAGTTTTGATGCTACAAATGCAGGTATGCAGTATGTAGAGATGATACCTCTAATTCCAGATTTTGGAGTGAGTTATTATTTAGGTGTTGATGGTATTTCACTCTTTATTATTGTAATGGCGGCACTTATGACGCTTATTGGAATGATGAGTATGAGTATTACTAAAAATGTAAAAAATATGATTATCACATTGCTTTTCTTAGAGATGACAATGATGGGTGTGTTTGTTGCCCTAGATGCAATTATTTTTTACCTCTTTTGGGAACTCTCTTTAGTACCAATGCTTTATATCATTGGTGCATGGGGTGGACCTCTAAGAGTCTATGCTTCTATTAAGTTTTTCCTCTATACATTTGCAGGATCACTTATCATGCTAGTAGGTATGTTATTTATGGCATACGTATATCACAACCTTACAGGTGTGTGGAGTTTTGCGATTACTGATTGGTACGCATTGGTATTACCTGTTGAGTATCAGCTTTGGTTATTTGCTGCATTCTTTTTTGGTTTTGCGATTAAAGTACCAATGTTTCCATTTCATACATGGTTACCTTATGCACACGGTCAAGCACCAACTATTGGTTCAGTAATACTAGCAGCAGTACTTCTTAAAATGGGTACTTATGGATTTGTAAGATTTTCACTTCCAATGTTCCCAGATGCATCAGTAATGATGATTACACCTATTGCTATCTTAGCAATTATTATGATTATCTATACCGCAATGGTTGCCTATGCACAAAAAGATATTAAGCAAGTAATTGCATACTCATCTGTTTCTCATATGGGTATTATTATGTTAGGTATCTTTGCAATGAATGCTGAAGGTATCAGTGGTTCTGTATTCCAAATGTTATCACATGGTATTGTATCGGGTGCACTGTTTATGCTCGTAGGTGTTATCTATGACAGAAGACATACTAAGCTTATGAGCGAGTTTGGTGGTTTAGCAACTGTCATGCCTAAATATGCTGTAATCTTTGGTATTATGCTTATGGCATCTGTAGGTTTACCTTTAACTATTGGTTTTGTTGGAGAGTTTTTAGTACTTTTAGGTTTTTATCAAATATCTCCAATTATGACTATCTTAGCAGGTACGTCTATTATCATTGGTGCTATCTATATGTTAGCTGTATATAAAAAGACTTTCTTTGGTCCTATTACAAATGAAGCAAATAAAACATTAAAAGATCTTGATAGAAAAGAGACTTGGTCACTCATACCTTTAGTTCTTATTGTTGTATGGTTAGGTGTATATCCTAAACCAATTTTAGAACCTATCGATAACTCTGTAAAAGCAATGTTAGTGTTTATGGAAGAGAAGGCTATCACACAAGAGGCTAAAGATGTAATTATCGTAGCTAAATCAACTGAAGGGGGTATCTAATGTTAGAACCTATTAACGTAAGTTTAGAGAGTTTAAATCTTATTACTCTCGCACCAATGCTTATTGCTATTGCTGGGGGACTAATTATTTTAGTTCTTGATTTGATTAATAATAAATTAGATAAGTCACTTTATGTAATGTTGACAATTCTAATGCTTGTTGTTGACTTTGGTGCAGTTCTTGGACTCAATGTAAATGAACGTGGTTTCTTTGATGTTATGCTTATTGATGGTATCTCTATTATATCTCAATTGATGATTATTGTTGGGTCAATTATTTTTATTCCATTGGCATTAACTTCTAAAAGATTTCATGAGTATTCATATCCTGAATTTTTTGCACTCTTCTTGTTTATGATTGCAGGATTCCAGTTTATGGTTGCAAGTGATAACCTTATTCTTATTTTTGTTGGTTTAGAGACAGCATCTTTATCTCTTTACACACTTATTGCTCTTCATAACAGATCTAACTCGTATGAGGCAGCAGTGAAGTACTTTACTATGGGTGCTTTATCAGCAGGATTCTTTGCTATGGGTTCAGCAGTTGTTTATGCACTTACAGGTTCAGTTGAACTTTATAAAGTAGCAGAAGTTCTAGCAACACGTATAGATGAGCCTGGATTGATGATTGCTATCTTTGGTTCATCAGTACTTCTGTTGGTTACATTCTCTTTTAAACTTTCACTATTTCCGTTCCATACATGGGCGCCAGATGTTTACGAAGGTGCATCTGCTCCATTGGCAGGATATATGTCAGTTGTACCTAAAGTAGCAGCATTTGTTGTTGCTATTAGAATCTTTGGTATGTATATAGATTTAGGTGTTGAATGGGTTAGAATAATGATTTTACTACTTGCAGTACTGACAATGACTCTTGCAAACCTTATGGCATTAGTACAAGAAGATGTTAAGCGTATGCTTGCATACTCTTCTATCTCTCATGCTGGTTTTATTATGGCAGCGTTAGCACTAGATACTACAGAAGGAACTGTGAGTATATTCTTATACTATGGACTCTTTATGTTTACAAATCTTGGTGCATTTGCAATGTTATGGATCTCTCGTCACAAAAACAGAAGATTTAATGCAAGATATGATCACCCTTATGAAAAATTTGCAGGGTTTATTCATATCATGCCTATAGGTGCAATGATTATGGGTCTATTTATGCTTTCACTAGCAGGTGTACCTCCATTCTCTATATTTTGGGGTAAAATCTATGTTATGCAAGCAGCCGTAAACTCTGGTTATATTTGGTTAGCAATTGTAATGGGTCTAAACTCAGCAATTGCAGCGTACTACTACTTAAAACTTATTGTTTATATGTTCTTGAAAGACCCTGTAAAAGATGTAGATACAATTTATTATAACCTCTCTAAGCCGCTTATGGCAGTGATTGGTTTAGCAACTGTTGCAACAGTAGGAGCTATCTTCTATGTTCAACCACTTATCTCTTATCTTTACTATATGATATCTGCAAGCGGATATTAACACTACACATAGAGTCGGTTATATCGACTCTATGTTTTACAATAACATCTCCCTTAACTCCGTGATACTCCCTTTTATATTATCTGTAAATTGAGAACTGTTAAAGGTTTTTTGTCTTTTAGCAAGACGTGATGTGTTAATAGTAATTTTTTCTATCATCTCTTTTTTTGTGTAAATACCATCTAAGTAGGCTAAAGTCTCTTTTATCCCTATGGCTTTCATTGCATTTGGTTTTCTTCCGTACTTCTTCTCAAGAATACATATCTCATCTATAAGCCCATCCTCAACCATGAGTTGTGTACGCAGTTCGATACGCTCTCTTAAAAGGGTTCTCTCCCACACTATTTGATAAATAGGTAATGGAGCTTGTATAGTAGGTAGAGGAGGGTGAAGTTTAAAGTATTGCGTAGGCATAAGTCCAGTTTCAAGGTAAATATTTAATACCTTTTCCATGCGGTATCTGTCTGTAGGTTCTATTTTACTCATACTCTCTTTATCTAACTCATAAAGCATCTGATGGGTTGAGGAGAGTGTAAATAGTAACTTTTTTGTCTCTTCTTTAGTTTTGCTACTAAGCAAAGGCAGTTGACTAACCCCTTCTATGAGCATTTTTAAGTAGAAGCTTGTACCACCTACTATAATGAGATTTTTATTCTCTTTTAAACACTTAGCATAGGTTTTGTTATAGAGTTCTATAAAAACCGTTACATCAAAATCATCACGAGGTGAGATGTAGTCTAACCCAAAATGCTCAACACCTTCTCTCTCTTCTAAGGTAGGTTTAGCAGAGACAATGTTTATCTCTTTGTAGATAGAGAGCGAATCTATGGAGAGGATATAAGCATTCATCTTTTTTGCCAATTCTATAGAAAGGGCTGTCTTCCCTGAAGCAGTTGAACCAATAATTGCAAGTTGTTTAAAATTTTTATGAGTGTTTTGCATGTGTAATCATAGCATAACAACAAAAAAGGTAAAATATATTTTATAAAACAAGGAAAGAAATGAATTTATTTGACAAAAACAATCGCTTTAATATCGCAAACATTATTACGTTTGGAAATATAGCCGCAGGGTTAATTGCCATACATTTTATCGTAAATGGAGATTTCTTTACGGCTATTATCTTAGCATGGATAGCAGGGGCATTAGATATAGCCGATGGTAAAGTAGCAAGAAAGTACAACCTCTCTACAGAGTTTGGTGTACAAGTTGATAGTTATGCAGACTTTATATCATTTGTAGTGATGCCATCATTTCTACTCTATTATGCTATTACAAAAGAGAGTTCTGGGTTAGAAGAGCTTATCTTAGGTTTTGTATTTATCTTTTATGTTATATCAGGACTTAGAAGACTTATAGAGTTTAACATCAACGCAGAAGTAGGCGAATCAGCAAAATACTTTGTAGGTGTACCAACCCCACTAGGGGCTATTTTGTTATGGATACTTTATCTCTTGTTCTCGTATGGAATCATCGCTAACAGTTTTGTTATAGCGTTTATGGCACTGGTTATCGCATGGTCACTCAATAGTAAACTCAAAGTACCCCATCCATAATGATTAGTATTAAGAAAAAACTAGCACAATTCTCAGAATTGGTTATGTTTAAACACTCTATCTTTTCTCTGCCTTTTATCTTTATTGCTATGCTTGTAGCCTCTCATGAAGCAAACCATACAGTATGGTTTGGTTGGAAACTCTTTTTCTTAGGTATCTTAGCAGCTATTAGTGCAAGAAACTTTGCTATGGGCGTAAACCGTTACTTAGATAGAGATGTCGATATACTCAACCCAAGAACAAAAGGACGCCCCTCTGTAGATGGAAGAGTTAGTAATGTGCAGATGTTATGGTTTATCGTACTCAATGCTCTACTTTTTGTAGGGGTAGCATTTTTTATAAACCCTTTAGCTCTGCAACTCTCTGTACCTATCTTGCTAGTACTTGCTGCATATACACTGTTTAAACGCTTCTCCTCTTTAGCACACCTTATTTTAGGGGTAAGCCTTGGTCTTGCACCTATAGCAGGGGTAGTAGCAGTTACAGGAGACATAACACTCTGGTCGCTCTATCTTGCTCTTGGTGTCATGTTTTGGGTGGCAGGGTTTGATCTACTCTACTCTTTACAAGATATGGAGTTTGACAAAGCCAATGGACTACACTCCATCCCCTCTCGTTTTGGAGCTATCAATACCATGCGTATAGCAAGAGTCTTTCATCTTTTGGCTATAGTGTTTTGGGAAGCGTTTGTCTTAGGTGCAAACTTAGCGTTATGGGGTCAAATAGCCGTAGTTTTCGCAGCAGTAATGCTTACCTATGAACACTACCTTGTAAACAAAGATTTTACCAAAATAGACAAAGCATTTTTTACTGTTAATGGCTATTTAGGTTTTGTATTTTTACTCTTAATCATTCTGGAGGTAAACTAATGGATTATATGATTTTAGCACTGGTTTTGTTGTTAGCAGGGATTTTGTTTTACCTACACCGCATCAATACCAAGATACTCAAGGAAAACAGAGTACTCAAAGAGATACTCGAAGTAAAAAACACCACCATAACCAACTTAGAGGCTGCACGTGTTTCTGTAAAAGAGGTGATAGAAAACCTCTCTATGCATGACGAGGTTATGAAGCATATAGATGCTGGAGAGAGTAGAACAACCGTTGCTGAAAAACTAAACTTACCACTAAGTAAAGTAGAGCTTATCGTTAAGTTCGATAAGATTAAAAATGCCTCATCTTAGTTGGCAACCTACACTTGAAAAAGCTTATTCTACTTTGGAGAGTGAGTACCGTACTTTTCTTGAAGAGGACAAAAGCTACTTCCCTTCTAAAGAGGAGTACTTTAATGCTTTTAAAACCTTACCAAAGGGTAAAGTAAAATACATCTTGTTTGGGCAAGACCCATACCCTCGTGTAGAGAGTGCAAAGGGCTACGCTTTTATAGATGCAAAAGTAGAGAGTATCTTCTCTTCAACAGGCTTAAGTAAAGAGGTAAACAGAGCCACAAGTTTAAGAAACTTTGTAAAGATGGCACTTTACGCTAGAGGTGACTTAAGCAAGGAAGATCTGTCGCAAGATGCCATCAGCAGGGTAGATAAAACAGGGCTTATTAACAGCATAGATGCACTAAGAGTAAATTTTGAAAAAAATGGTGTACTACTTCTTAACACAGCACTCATCTTTACAGACAAAAAAAGTTCTACAAAACATGTAAAAGCGTGGCGACCTTTTATAGAAAGTTTGCTCTCTTCTATGGAGGAGCAAAAACCAAAACTCATACTCTTTGGTACACATGCAAAAGAGTTAAAGAAAAAACTTCCTTTAGAGAGTTTTGAAACCATAGAGATAGAACATCCCTATAACCATACCTTTATTTTAAACGAAAAAGCGTTAAATCTCTTTAAACCCATGAAACTACTAGAAAAATAAAGGTTATTTAGTTATAATTCCTTTCCAAATATCGCATCTACACAAAAAGTGTGCACTCTTAGCTCAGCTGGATAGAGCATCGGTTTGCGGTACCGAAGGTCGTGAGTTCGAATCTCGCAGGGTGTACCACCTCTTTACATAAAATCTTTTTTACTCATTATCAAAAGTAGTAATCTAAATTTTTACCAATACATTAGTTAAACGCTTATTCTGTAAGTTTATTTTAGACCTTTTTTTTATCGGTTTTTTATAAATAATAATCTGCATTATCAAAACTAATAAAATTCTATCTTGACTCTTTAAAGTGTATTTGCCTGTAGTGTAATCAAATCTCTATAGTCTCCATCATCAGCACTCTTTAAAGCCTTGATATAATCATCTCGATGAAGATTCTCTTTTGAGAGTAAATTCTCATTCCATTTAGTAGGTTGTAAGCCATTTTGTTTAAGATAAATGTTGGCTAACATTCTACTCCATCTACCATTACCATTGATAAAAGGGTGTATCTGTACGGCTCTATGGTGTAGCCTTGAAGCTATCTCTATGACATCAAAGCTTTTGTTTTGTTCCCAAAATTCTAAATCATCTACAAGCTTTTTAATCTCTGAACTAACAAGATAGGCTTTAACCCCAATACTTAGTTCTACGTGCCTTAATTTTCCTGCCCATACCCATACATCACCAAACATCTCTTTATGTAGTAGTAAAAGCCACTCGTAACTAAAGGGGGGCTAACTTTTTACTTGGTACTAAAGAGAGATATTTTAGTGTAGTTTGTGTAATATTTTTAGCTTCATAAAGATATATCTCATCCATAGAATAGGGTTTAGAGGTATCAAGTTTTAGACCTGATATATCATCTAATGGTGTTGCGTCTGCTATTTTTGTATTATCTTTCATAGTGTAGTTTAACTAGCCCATAAATTTTTTTGATAATCACCAGTTAAAAACTGCTCTTTTGTATCTTGTATAAGTGATTGTATGGCTTCGTCTTCTAACCCTTGCATTTCAAGGGCAGAGGTGTCTTGCACCAAAGAGACTATGTAGATAGCTCTCTCTTTGGCTCTTGTATCTCTCAGTGTCTCTATATCTACAGTTTCATTTCCTGCAAAGTCTAAACCCATAATAGTGGTTATTTTTTCAAGTGTACTAAGCTTTACAGCTTCACCACTAAAGAACCTTGTAACAGTTCTGTTTCCAAGGTGTGAGAGTTTAGAGATATTGTCTAAGGTTAGACCTATCTGTTCTTTTCTCTGTTTTACTCTTTCTAGTACGTGTAATCTTTTCATAATCAATAACCTTTAAAATATTACTTTTATTCATTATGCCATAAGTGGCTAATAAAAGCAAATTTTATTTTGATATAAAAACTATTTTTATAGGTTATACGTTTTAAAAGTTGCGAATGTGTACTTATTTTAAAAGTTTTATATCTTAACCAAATCTTAGAATGACCTATATCAAGTATTTCAAATAAAAATAATACTATCATAATGGGTTATAATTATTATTTGTAAGGGATTTTATATGAGAGATACTTTTTGGGCTTTTTTGCTTCTATTTTTGGTTTGCTTTTCTAACTCACTTTTTGCACAAGATAAATACCTCGATAACCACTCTTGTAATGAGTGTCATGAAAAGATTTATGAGGAGTATCAAACTTCTAGCCATTCTCATAGTTATTTTACAAACACACTACATAGAAAAATAGCCGATACAGTAAGTAAAAAGAAATACGCTTGTGCTTCATGTCATATGCCTATGGCAGATAATATAAAAGAACTTATAAGTGGTGATGCCAGACCAAACAAGAGTAACAAAACCCATACCGATGGAGTTTCATGTTTCTTTTGTCATACTATAGCATATGTGAAAACAGCACACAATTTTAATATCAATACCAAATCGAGACAAGCAAAAGGGTATAAACCTACACTTTATGGACGGTTAGATAATCCAGATGATAGTGATAAGCACTCTTCAACTGCAAACCCTGTGTATGCTAAGAAAGTTTGTATGGGGTGTCACTCTCATAAAATCAATGAAAACAATGCGACTATCTTTAATGCTATGAGTAAAAAGCAAGATAGTATAGGTTGTATTAATTGTCATATGCCTGAAGTTTCAGGTGGTGCTGAGAAGATGGATAAAAAAGCAAGAGGACGACATGCTAGCCATAAGTTTCTAGGTATTCATGACATAGAGTTTAGAAAAACTGGGATGGATATAAATATCAGTACTTCCGATAAAAAACTTAGTGTTGCACTGAAAAATAAAATGATGCATCCTCTTATTATACAACCCGCTCGTGCTAAGTTTTTAAAGATACGTATAACAAGAGCTAAAAATGTAGTGTGGGAGAACTATGTAACTGAGCCAAAAGACGATACTAAAGGGTATTTCTCTTATAGTTTTAAGCAAGATGAAAAAGCAGTTATCATTCCTGCTCATGCAACACAAAGTTTTGTTAACAACATAGAAGCAGAGTCAACTAAAGTGTTAGAGTATGCTATCCCTAGTCTTGAAAAAGGTGATAAAATCTCAGTAGCTCTTTATGTTCAGTTAGCAAAAAGTGACTGTGCTAAGGTAATTTCTTTAGAGAAGAGTAACTTAACACAACCTTCTTTAATGAAAGAGGTTATCTTTATTCAAAATTGATATGTGTCAACGTTATTGTTAAAGAGTTTTAAGTACAATAAAGACAATTATTGAAAAAGGATTTTAATGAAATCACTATGGTCTTTAGTGTTATTGAGCAGTATATTGTTTGCAGGTACGCCAACAGAGAATGAGAAGATATTTGTTGTTGAGCGTGAGAGTCAGTCTATTGCGATTGTTAACAAGGGATTGACTAAATCTCATATGAAAAATGTACACAACATGAATCATGGTATTATCAAGTTTGATGGTGCAGATGGCTATCTGATAAGTCGTGATGGGTATGTGGTACGTTTTGACCCTATAAGTGAAAAGATACTTAATGAGTATAAAACATCTAAATCTGCTATAGGTTTTGTGATAGGTAAAAACTATGTGGCTGTAGCGAACTACGATGATAAATCTGTAGATGTTCTAACTCGTGATCTTAAACCCATCGATAAAATAGTAACGGGTTCTAAAAATGTGGGAATTAAGATTTACAAAGATATGTTAATCTTTGCTCAAATGGATAGTGATAAAGTAACGGTACTTAAAAATGAAAACGTAGGTAAAGGTTTACCAAAGTTTAAAATCTTTAAAGAGTTCAAAGTAGGGGCGATGCCTTTTGACGCGATGATTAAGAAAAATACTTATATCGTAGGATTCTTTCTTAGTAAATCGTTTGGGGTTATTGACTTAGATAAAATGGAATTTTCAGAGATAAAAGTAACTGCTAAAAATAACAAACCTATACTAAAAGTACCACACTTTGGTTTCTGGTCACTTAGTGATGAAAAGACGTTTATCCCTGCGGTTGGTGACAATGCAGTAATGGTATATGATACGAAGTTTAATTTTATTAAAAATATTGAGACGCAAGGATTACCTGTATTTACTGCACTAAGTCCAGATAAAAAATACTTAGCAGTAACTTTTTCTGGAAAAGATTTCCCTACTATTCAGATAGTAGATACAGCAACATTAGAGATTATCAAAACGTTTACATTTACAGCAAAAGTACTACATGTACGTTGGTCAAATTTAGATGATTATCTTTATGTATCGGTAAATGGAAACAGTGAAGAGCGTGATGATAACAAAGTCAATGTCATTAACACTAAAGAGTGGTTCTTAGAGCGTGAGATTTACCAACTTAAACACCCATCAGGTATCTTTATCTACCAAACGGGTCAAGAGAAAAAGTAGTTATAAGAGTAGGGTTAGTAGCGTGAAAGAGTGTTAGAAAAGTGGAAACTTCTCCACTTTTTTACAGCACTTTTAAATACTATAATGCTCCCCCATTTTCTAGACCAGTAAAATAACTTTCCTTATTCCACCTCGCTACGATACTGATTGTAACAGTTTATCTCCTTTAAATCCTAAATTATTGATATA
>JAMOTA010000011.1 GCA_027068435.1 Sulfurovum sp. | reverse complement strand
TAAGTTTTTGTTGTAAATTATTTTAACATATTTGAAGTTTGAACTCAGCTTTTTTCTACGTTATCACTTTAATTAACTGCTTTTTAGGCAATTTGCAAGTGGCTCTAAATAATAATGAAGAAAGTTTTTTAGATGTAATTTATTATGATGGAGTGAAACTTCAAGTTAATTTGAATAATAATACAGTTCTTGCATGGTACGATAGTAATGTAAATGATGAAGAATGGTTTTATATTAAAGCAAATAAAAATTTGTTTGAACAGTATTTATCAAATAAAACAACATTACTAGATATAGTAAAAAATTCAGATGTATCTTTAGTAAATAGAAAATATGAAAACTATAATACCTTAGATACTTTTAAAAAAATTAATGATTTAAATCAATATGAATTACCTGATGATGATTCATATTTAGGTTTTGACTTTACAAGAGAACGAGGTTATCTAGGGCATTTAATGAAAGGCTATAAGCATAATGACGTACTATCAAGAGATTCAGTTAGTAATATTCGATCACAAGCTTCATTTAATTATGCATCTTTCTTAGCAAATGATACGGTAAAGGTTGGATATGAATGGGAAAGAAATACAGATGCAGCTTGATAAAGAGGAATTAAATTTTGTAAAATCCTTAGAGATTTTGGATGTCTTACTTTTAAAAAGTGAGCATAATGTATTCTCACTATTTAATAACGATAAAATAATTGTTGATTTTAAAAAAATGAATGATTTAAATCTTGTCGTTGAAAATGATTTAATCATTTTTGAAATTGAAATTATGGTTAATATAGCAAGTGAAAAAAATAATGATTTACTTTTAGAAAGTAGTGCAAAATTTGCATCAGTTTATGCTTATAATAATGAAGTCTTTGGTGAAGATAAAACAATTAAAGATATTGAAGGCTTTGCGAATAATTTTTTTAGATTTTCTGCAATTACTCACATATTAGCTTTTGCAAGAGAATATTTTTATAATATTATTTCAAAGTCTGGATATCCAAGGATTACATTACCATTAATTAAATCTTTAATAGATGATGCTGCTGATAAAGCAGCAATTAAAGAAATTGAGAAAAAATCTAAATGAAAATGTAAATCTAACTTTTCATACTTGGCTTGGATACCCTAAGCACTTTTATTATAAGTAGAAAAATTATAGTTTTCCTGTTAAAATTGGTGGCTAATAGTGATATCTACACGAGATAACAACAATAGATTTCTCTTCTACAGCATAGACTAATCGGTGCGTATTGTCTATACGACGTGAATGAAAATCTGAGAGGTTTTCTTTGAGTGCTTCAGGTTTTCCTATGCCTTCAAATGGCTCACGTAAAGTTGCATCAAGTAGTTTATTAATACGTTTTAGGGTCTTTTTATCTTGTGTTTGCCAATAGAGGTAGTCTTTCCATGCTTCTGCTGTCCAAGTAAGTAGACATTTATGCATCTAGTAGCTCATGATTTTCTACTTTACCTGCTCTGTATTGGGCTATCGATTTTTCTAAATGTGCTACGTTTGTAGGAGATTTAAGCAGATGTAGTGTCTCTTGCATTGCATTAAAATAGTCTAATGACATCACTACAGCATCTTCTGCATCACGTCTATTGATAATAGTGTAGTCAGCATCATTTACGACAGTATCGAGAATAGACTTAAAATTGTTACGGGCTTCTGTATAATTGACTACAGTCATAGATACTCCTTATATGTTCAGTTTATTGTACAAGTATAGCTTGTTTTTATTTTTTTGTAAAGTTTATATCTTATTTGAAAGTGATATTGTATGCTACTTCGTTGTTAAAATTACGTAAAATCGTGAAGATTTAATTTAAAGTTCATCTTGAAAAGATACAATAATGAATATTCATTCAGTTTTTAAAGAGGTAGCTATGGAAATGTCATTACTTGTTATTTTTTGGTATGGAATACTTCATGCTTTTGGACCAGACCATCTTACAGCTATAGCAGATTTCTCTATAGGTAAAAACAGACGTAAAACACTTTTTATCACTTCACTTTTTGCCATAGGACATGGGTTAAGTCTTTTTCTTTTTGCCAAAATCTTAGAGAGAGTGAGTATATCAAAAGATATACTTGGGTATGGTGATGTTATTTCTGCAACTGTTATCATAGCAATGGGCTTGTACCTACTTTTTATGGTGTTTACAAATCGTATACAACTTCGTAAACATATGCATAAAAATAAAGAGCATATACATATTTGGTTTGGAAAATTACATGAACATAATGATGATACAGTAGCAAAAACTTCTTCATTAAGTCTTGGACTTCTTATGGGAGCAGGTGGTGTAAGAGGTATGCTTATTACACTTGGTGCAGTACAAGGTGGTATGGTAAACTTTACAATGGTAACAGCCTTTACACTAGGGGTGATGTTAGTCTTTGGAGCTTTTGGTATGGTTATGTTGTATGTCAATGAAAACTTTTTAGGAAATCTTACAAATGTAAGAAGAGCTTTTGCTACTGCAGGTGTGATTTCACTTGCAGTAGGAACAAATATTTTAATAGGATAAAGGACAAATATGTGTACAGATTGCGGTTGTAGTATAAGAGGAACAGAACATGAACATACTCATGAGGGGCATAGCCATTCACACGAGCATAGTGATGAACATCAAACTGCTCATGAACATTTACATCACAACCCACAACTTAATGATGCAAAGACTATCTCAGTGATACAAAAAATACTAGATAAGAATGACCATGAAGCAGACCACAATAGAAAGCATTTGGAAGAAAAAGGTGTATTAGGTATTAACCTTATGTCTAGTCCAGGTTCAGGAAAGACAACACTTTTAGAGTACTTAGCAGATGTTGCAAGCTTTAAATTTGGTGTAGTTGAGGGTGACTTAGAGACAGAACGTGATGCAAACCGTTTAAGAGCTAAAGGCATCCATGCAGAGCAAATTCAAACAGGTACAGCCTGCCACTTAGATGCTTTCATGGTACATAAAGGGTTACACCATATGCCTCTTGATGAGATGGATGTCTGTTTTGTAGAGAATGTAGGAAATCTTGTCTGCCCTGCATCGTATGATGTAGGTACACACTTAAATATTGTACTTGTTTCTATTCCTGAGGGGGAAGACAAGATAGCAAAGTATCCTGTGATGTTTCGTCAAGCTGATTTGATTCTTATTACTAAAACAGATCTTTTACCTCATTTTAAATATGATATAGCTCAAGAAAAATCAGATGCTAGACGTATTAAGCCTAATGTAGATATTTTGGAAGTAAATATCAATGATATTGATTCAGTTAAAGCCGTAGCAGACTGGATAGAATTTAAACGAAAAATGAGAGGTTAATATGTGTTTATCAATTCCTAGTAAAGTAGTAAAAATTTCAGAAGATAAAACCATGTGTACAGTAGATACAATGGGCGTACAACGTGATGCTAATCTTATGATGATGGATGATGAAAGTATAGAAATAGGTGACTATGTACTTCTTCATATCGGTTTTGTTATGAATAAAATAGATGAAGATAAAGCATTAGAGTCTATAGAAACGTATAAAGAGATTTTAGAACTTATGGATGAAGATGATAGAAAACGAGCTATTTTAGAAGATGATGAGTGTGAAGCTCGTGGTGAGAGTTATGCCCAAGAGATAAAAAGCTAATGGCTGGGAAAATATTATGGGTTTAGAACTTAAAAATCTTTATGATGATTTTCGTGATGGAGAGACCATAAAAGCGTATGCAAAGATTATTGCTGAAGATGCAAAGAAGTTAAAAAAACCTATTAATATTATGGAAGTGTGTGGTGGGCATACCCATACTATTATGAAGTTTGGACTGCCTCAGCTTTTACCTGATAATGTAAATTTTATACACGGACCAGGGTGTCCTGTATGTATCATGCCTAAAGAGCGTATTGACCATGCCTATGTTTTGTCTATGCAACCTGATGTTATACTTGTTACTCTTGGTGATATGATAAAAGTACCAGGAAGTAAAGGTAGCTTACAAGATGCAAGAGCAAAAGGGGCAGATGTACGTTTTGTTTACTCTCCAATGGAGTGTATTAAGATAGCTCAAGATAATGAAGCAAAAAAGATTATCTTTTTTGCTATAGGCTTTGAGACAACTACACCTATGACAGCTGTACTTGTTGATCAAGTTATTAAGCTAGGTATTGCCAATATCTTTTTTCATATCAATCATGTTACAGTACCAGAGGTGATGGTTGAACTCATTGACAGTCGTGATATACATGTAGATTCTTATAATAACCAGATAGATGCTTTTTTAGGACCAAGCCATGTGAGTGTTATTAGTGGTTCTAAAATTTATGAGAAGTTTCCAAAAGAGTATGGTCGTCCTGTTGTCGTAACAGGGTTTGAACCAGTGGATGCGATGCAAGGTATTAGTATGATTGTTAAACAGTTTGTGCAGGAGCGTTGTGAACTTGAAATTCAATACAAACGTGTCGTCAGTTATGATGGAAACCTTAAAGCCCAAGCACTCATAGAACAGTATTTTGAAAAGATAAGCCTCTTTAGATGGCGTGGACTTGGTAATGTGCCTGATTCAGGACTTAAATTAAAAGATAAATATGCTACTTATGATGCTGAAGTACTTTACAAAGATGTACTTCCCATAGCAGAGATAGAAGATCATAAGCTCTGTATCTGTGGTGACATACTTCGTGGTATGGCAAAGCCTAAGGAGTGTACTATCTTTGGAACAGCATGTAAGCCTACATCACCTGTAGGATCTTGTATGGTTAGTAGCGAGGGTGCATGTGCAGCATACTATAAATATGGAAATCTAATATGACAAAAAATATAACTATCGCTCATGGAAATGGGGGAGAAGAGAACAATGAACTTATTAAAAGTATTTTTTATAAACACTTTGAAAATGATATCTTAGCTAAAAGTGAAGATGCTGCTGTGATAGAAGATGGTAAACTAGCATTTACTACCGACTCTTTTACCGTGAGTCCACTTTTTTTCCCTGGAGGAGATATAGGTAAACTGGCAGTTTGTGGTACTTGTAATGACTTAGCTATGATGGGTGCAAAACCAAAATATATGACTTGTTCAGTCATTATAGAAGAGGGGTTCTCTACGCGTGAACTTGAAAAGATTGTGCGTAGTATGAAAAAAGAGCTTGAGATTAATGGTGCTATTGTTGTAAGTGGTGACACTAAAGTTGTACCTAAAGGTGCAGTAGACCAACTTTTTATTAACACAACAGGCATAGGACAAATAGAACACAAAGGTATCACGGCATCAGGAATTAAAGAGGGTATGAGTATTTTAGTTTCACGTGATATTGGGGCTCATGGAGCTACCATATTTGCTGCACGTGAAGGTATAGAACTAGAGAGTGCATTAGAAACAGACTGTGCATCACTTTACCCACAAGTTAAAGCACTGATAGACTCAGGTATAAACATTGTTGCGATGAGAGATGCTACACGTGGAGGGGTAAGTGCTGTACTTAATGAATGGGCAAAAAGTTCAGATGTATGTGTAGAGGTAAAAGAAGAGAGTATTCCTGTGCAAGAAGAGGTACAAGGTATCTGTGAGATGCTAGGTTTTGAAGCAGTTGACCTTGCTAATGAAGGTACATTTGTATTAGCTGTTTCAAAAGAGGAAGAGTCCAAAGCATTAAAAGTGTTACAACGCACTCACACTACATCAGCTGTTATCGCTACTGTAAGTGAACAATACAAAGCTAGAGTCATACTCAACACCTCTTGGGGAACAAAACGGTTTTTGGATTTGCCTACGGGTGAGTTATTGCCGAGGATTTGCTAATTCTATTTGAATATGATATTATACATACAGATTATATGTATAAAAGGATATGTTGTGACTATACGTAAGAATTTTAACTTTGATGAAGAAATGGCAAAATATTTAGAAGAGAAAGCCAAAAGTGAATCAAAAACACAAACACAATACCTAGAAGAGTTGATAGCAAAAGATTTAAGAGAAGAGAAGAAAAAAAAGCGTTTGAAAGCACTCAACGCATTAAGAGGTTGTGTACCAGCAGGAAGCTTAGTAGATGTAGATATAAAACAAATACGCATTGAAAAGGCACTAAAATATGCTAACTAAAATCTATATAGATACGAATATAGTGATTGATATTTGTGATATTAAAAGACCTGCACATACATCAAGCTTAACAATAGTTCAAAAATATGCAAATAGTGGTGAACTTTATATTAATAGTGATACTTTAGCAACAGTTTTTTATATATTACGAAATCAAGCAAAGTTCTCTTTTCAAGAGGCATTAGAGAAGATGTATTTTATTCGTGAACTATTTACTTTAATCTCTATTGATGATGCTATATTTTATGAAGCTTTAGAGTTATGTACTCATAACAAATGTACTGACTATGAAGATGCTATGCAGTATGTTTGTGCAAAGAAAGTTGAAGCTGAACTTATAGTGACTAATGATAAAGGGTTTGTTAGTTTGGATATTGAAATTGTTAGGACAAATACTAAATAAATGAAAACCATCCTCCTAGTAACTATTTTCAACTCCCAAACTCAAGCAGTCTACACAAAACTACAAGATAGAGGAAATGAAGTATCTGTCTGTTTTGCTATTAATGAAGCACAGATGTTAGAGGAGATAGAAGCTTTTGAGCCTGATATTATACTCTGTCCATTTTTAAAAGCTTATCTACCTATTAGTGTGTATGATAACTATCCTACATATATTTTTCATCCTGCACCAAGAGGGGATAGAGGGGCTTACTCTTTGGAGTATGCACTTAAAAGTCAAACTAAAGAGTGGGGACTTGTGGTACTTCGTGCAAATAGTGAGTATGATGGTGGAGATATTTATGCTGAACAGTTTTTTAAAGTGCGTAAGACATACAAAGCTTCACTCTATAGACAAGAGGTAGTTCAAGCTTCGTTAGATGCTTTAGATGTACTCTTTGAAAATATAAAAAAAAAGCATGCTATACCTCAAATACTAAATCCTATACATGAACAATTTACCCAAATTAAAAGAGCTATAGATTGGAAAAATGATAGCACAAAAATAATCATAGATAAGATTAATCTTTCAGATTCACTCCCTGGTGTACTCGATGAGATATTGGGCGTATCTTGTTACCTTTATGGGGTGCATAATGAAGAGAAGTTTAGAGGAGAGCCTAAGGAGATACTTGCTAAGCGTGATGGGGCTATTTGTTTAGGGACTATAGATGGTGCTGTGTGGATAACACATCTAAAAGAGATAGGTGGGTTTAAACTTCCTGCTACGTATGTACTTAAAGAGAAGTTGCAAGGCATTAAAGAGGAACGTTTACCGCTTATTTTTGATAAAAGTTATGAAACCTTTTATGAAGTAAGTATGGAAAAAAGAGACAATGTAGTGTACCTCTCTTTTAAGTTTCATAATGGTGCGATGAGTACAGCACAATGTATACGACTTAAGTATGCAGTAGAGTACTTAAAGGGACAATGTGAAGTATTAGTACTTGTAGGAGGGATGGATTTTTTCTCAAATGGCATACATCTTAACATACTTGAAGATAGTCAAAAACAAGGTGAAGATGGTTGGGCAAATATCAATGCAATGAATGACCTTGTTTCGGCGTTACTTTATGCAGATGAAGTAGTTACTATTGCTTCTTTTTCTCATAATGCAGGTGCAGGGGGAGTTTTTATGGGCTTAGCTTGTGACTATGTAGTGGGTAAAGAAGGAGTCGTTTTAAACCCTCATTATAAAACTTTGGGGCTAAGTGGAAGTGAATATCATACCTATACATTGCCTAAACGGGTAGGAGAAGAAATGGCACAGAAACTTTTAGATGAATGTTTACCTCTCTCTGTAGCTAAGGCAAACTCCTTAGGTATGGTAGATGAAGTTTTTCCTAGTAAGTGTTATGATGAAGCATTACACTGCTATGCTAAAAGTAAGTACGATGATGACTTTATATGGGATAAGCAAGATTATCTCGAAGAAAATAAGGTAAAGATAGAAACACTTAAAGAGAGAGAGCTTGAAGTGATGTATCCTGAATTTTGGGATGAAAAAAGTCTATTTCATCCTCTGCGTCAAGCTTTTGTCTATAAAGTATGTCCTCAAGAGACAGCAAAACGTTTAAAGTAAAGCTTTTTAGTGTAAAATAAATAAAAAATGAATAGGTATTCAGTATGCACGAATATAGCGTAGTACAAGCTCTTCTTAATCAATGTGAAGAGATAGCTAGACAAAATGATGCAGAGATGATTAGCAAAGTTATCTGTAAAATTGGGATAATGAGTGGGATAGAAATACACCTTCTTCAAGTAGCTTTTGATACTTTTAAAGAGGGGACAATGTGTGATAAAGCAGAGTTTATTATTAATCCTCAAAAACTTAAACTTAAGTGTCGTGACTGTAAAGATGAATATGAGATAGATGAAATTATTTACAAATGTCGTAACTGCGGTAGTCTGAGTATGGATACTATTGATGGGGAAGAGATGTACCTCATGAGTTTAGAGATGAATTAAAAGGAGTAAAGTATGCAAGAGTATTGGGAAATTTACATGAAAAACTTAGAGGGGAAACCTGCATCTATTTTGTTTAATGCAGGTATTTCTATAGATATAAAAGCTATACGCTATATTTACCCTCAAATTGCTTTTGTAAAAGTAAAACTAAAAGAACCAAATGAGAGAGGATTGTTAAGTCAAAATGAAGAAGCAGAGATAACTTACTTAGAAGATAAATTAGAAGCTTCTCTTATTAAATATCGCATTGGAAAGTATGTTGGTCGTATTTTTAATGATGGATATGTCACTTTTTTATATTATTTGCAGTTTACCTATAATTGGCAAGATTTTTTAGATTTTGCATTAGATGAGTTTAAAAGTTATGAGATAAGTAGTGGATTTCAAGAAGATGAAGAGTGGAACTACTATAAAAAACTTCTCTATCCTACATCAAGGGAGTGGCAGATTATCCAAAATCATAAGGTTTGTGATCAACTTAAAGCAAAAGAAGATACCTTAGAAGTACCTAGAGCCATAGAGCATAAACTTTACTTAGGTGAAGCAACAGACGAAGAGGCACTTAAAGAAGCTTTAGCACATGAAGGTTTTGGTGTAATGGATGAAATAAGCAATGAAGATGGGGTAAAAGGTTTTAGTTTTTACCGTGTAGATAAACCTTTTTATACAGATATAGATACGTTAACCCTACATCTTATTGAATTACTTGAAAGCTATAGTGCAAGTTATGATGGATGGGAAACCAGTGTGGTAAAGAGTTAAACTCTCTTTACCTCATAAAGTATCTCTTTAAGAGTAGTGATTTTTTTGTTTTGTATGGCTTCTATACCCTCTTTTTTCAAATAATTTAACGCTACATTAATGTAACCTTCAAAAGCCTCTTCCAGCGTAGAACTTAATGCCATATCAAAGGTAACATGCTGTGGAATAATACCTAATATTGTTGCTTTAGGCTGCTCTTTTCCTTGTAGTTCTAGCATATCAAGACACTGTAAAACCCCAATCTCATGAGCACCACCAGAGTTAAGCCCATGACCACTAAGTTCATACGAAGGGATAAGATAGATACTAGCAGGTTCATCATCTAATTCAATAGAATCTAAAATAAGAATGTGATCATTCTCTTCAAAAATAGAGAAAAGGTTAATCCCCTCAACTCCACCATGAATCACTTCAACATTTTTAGAGAAAGTATAGTTCTTTTTCAAGTAAGTAGAA
>JAMOTA010000010.1 GCA_027068435.1 Sulfurovum sp. | reverse complement strand
TCTACAGAATCATTCAAATCATCATTATCAGGATCTGCACTATTTGGATCTGTATGATACGTTCTTACTTCTTGTAAATCTGTTAGTGTATCACTATCAGTATCTGAATTTCTAGGATTTGTACCATATAGATTAACTTCATCTCCATTATTTAGATAATCACCATCTTCATCACTATAATAATCATTTTTACCATCACTATCTGTATCACTATTATTTGGATCAGTATATACTATAAATAGTTCTTGATAATCACTTAAATTATCTCCATCACTATCTGCACTATTTGGGTCAGTATGATATATATATTCATCTTTATCTAATAGTAAGTCCCCATCTGCATCTGTAGTCTCATTTTGATCTAAGTTACTAAAATGTAAAGTTTCCCAATCATCTTCCATTGAATCATCATCTACATCTTCAAATACATCTAATATTGTGATAGATAATGTGATATTACTACTCTCATTGTTTTCATCAGTTGCAGTAACTTTTACTTCATAGATATTATCACTGTTGTTATCTTCTGGATTTCCATAATCTTTAGCATCATTAAATTCTAACTCTGCATTCTCTCCTATGGATAAGTGTGTGGCATCATCACCACTTAAAGTATAAGTTATACTATCATTATCTTCATCACTAATATTTAATGTTTTTATTTCAGTAGAGTTTTCATTAATTTCTATATTTTGTTTAAGAAAATAGTTATAGGTAGCACCACTATAACTATTATCTCCAAATGCACCTATAATCACATAGGCATTACTAACATCTACACTACTACCAAAAAGATCTGTATCCTCACTATCAACCGCTAATATTTTACTTCTTTCTATCCAGTTGCCATCTGAATTTTTAGTAAAAATATAAGCTGAACCACTATAGCTATTATCACCATAGGCACCTATTACTGCTGTTTCTTTGTCAATTGCTACACTAAAACCAAAGATATCACCTTCATCTGCATCACTAGCAGTTAATTTATTATTTTCACTCCACGTACCATTTTCATCTCTAGTAAAAATGTAGGCAGACCCACTATAGTCGCCATTATCATCATTCCCATAAGCACCTACTATAATTGTTTCATTATCTATAGCTACACTACTACCAAAAAAGTCATTCTCTGTAGCATCACTTGCTATAAGTTTTACTGTCTCATTCCAAGAACCATTTTCATCTCTAGTAAAAACATAAGAGGAACCACTAAGATTTTTATCATCATCACCAAGATTATCCTCAATAGCACCGATTATAGCTACATCACCAGAAATTGCAACGCTATTACCAAAACCATCTTCTTCTGGTGTAGAAAGCTTAATTGTCTCATGCCAAGATCCATTTTCATCTCTAGTAAAAATGTAGGCTGAATCTTTATCATTATGATTTCCATAAGCACCTACAATAGCAACATCTTCACTAATCGATACAGATGCACCAAATTCTTGATCTTCAGCAGCATCACTAGCTATAATTTTAGTAATTTGAAACCATGATCCATTCTCATCTTTATTAAAAATATAAGCCGAACCACTTTTGCTACCATTATCATCATCTCGAGAAGCTCCAACAATAACTGTTTCTCCACTAATAGCAACACTATTACCAAAATAATCACTATTATTTGCATCTTGTGCCAATAGTTTACTCGTTTGAATCCAAGATCCATTGATATCTTTTGCAAAAATATAAGCTGATCCACTTCCTGTACCATTATCATCATTTCCATACGCACCAACTACCGCAAGGTTTCCACTTATTGCAATACTTCTTCCAAAATAATCTGATGAATCTGCATCATTCGCTACTAGCTTATTTATTTTTAAAGCTGTTAAATTCTCATCTATCACGGGAGCATGATTGCTAGAATAAAGATTTGTAACCAATAGTAAAAAAGTAAAAAGTAATAATTTCATAAGAAACTCCTAATATTAATATAACTTTATAATAGCATGATTTAAAATAGTAACTACTTATTAATGACTTTTTAGATAAAATAATCAGAATTTATAAAAGGTGAAAATAACCATGATTAAAAGCATACTCAAAATTTTTGGTACTCAAAATGATAAAATTGTTAAAAACTATCTTAAAAAAGTCAAGCATATTAATGCTTTAGAATCTACCTATGAAAAGCTAAGTGATGATGAGTTAAAAGCAGCATTTACTGCTCTTAAAATGTCAATACAAAACAATGAAAAAAGTTTAGATGATGTTCTTTATGACTCTTTTGCTATTACAAGAGAAGCTAGTAAGCGTGTACTTGGTTTAAGACATTACGATGTACAAATGGTTGGGGGTATGGTACTTAACGATGGTAATATCGCAGAGATGAAAACGGGTGAAGGTAAAACACTTGTAGCTACACTTTCAGTTATACTTAATGCTATGACAGGTAAAGGGGTACAGGTTATTACTGTAAACGATTACCTAGCATCAAGAGATTCACAAGAGATGGGTGCACTTTATGAATTTTTAGGGTACACCGTAGGGTGTATCACGGGTGATGTACAAGATGAGATGGCTAGAAAAGCACAATACGCAGCAGATATTACTTACGGAACAAATAACGAATATGGATTTGACTATCTTCGTGACAACATGAAAGTACGTGCAGAAGAGAAAGTACAACGTGAACATAACTATGCTATTGTCGATGAAGTTGATTCTATTCTTATAGATGAAGCACGTACACCACTTATTATCTCTGGTCCTACTCAACGTGACCATAACCACTATGCAAAAGCTGATGCCATAGCAAAACAGATGATACGTGGTGAAAAGCTAGAGACGAAACCAGGCGAAGATGAACAGACTACTGGTGACTTTATTGTTGATGAAAAAAACAGAACCATTGTCATGACTGAAAAGGGACTCCAAAAAGCTCAAGATCTATTTGAAGTTGAAAACTTATATAACCTTGAGAATGCAGCCCTCTCTCACCATTTAGATCAAGCACTAAAAGCACACTATATTTTTGAAATTGATGTAGATTATGTTGTACAAAACAATGAGATAATCATTGTAGATGAATTTACAGGAAGATTAAGTGAAGGGCGTAGATACTCAGAGGGTTTACATCAAGCACTTGAAGCTAAAGAGGGTGTAGAGATACAAGAAGAGTCTCAAACACTTGCTGAAATTACTTACCAAAACTACTTTAGACTCTACAACAAACTCTCAGGTATGACAGGAACAGCACAAACAGAAGCTACAGAGTTTTCTCAAATTTACAACCTTGAAGTTATCTCTATTCCTACCAATGTACCTATTGCAAGAGAAGATAAAAATGACCTAATCTACAATACTGAGCGTGAGAAACTTGATGCAGTAGTAAAAAGGGTAAAAGAGCTTCATGCTAAAGGACAACCTGTACTTATTGGTACAGCTTCTATTGAAAAGTCGGAAATGATTGATGCTAGACTTAAAAAAGAGAAAATACCTCACAACATGCTTAATGCAAAAAATCACACTCAAGAAGCAGAGATTATTAAAAATGCTGGACAAAAAGCTGCAGTTACAGTTGCTACTAATATGGCAGGACGTGGGGTTGACATCAAGATAGACGATGAAGTAAGAGAACTTGGAGGACTTATGATACTTGGTACAGAACGCCATGAGAGTCGTCGTATAGACAACCAACTTAGAGGTCGTTCAGGTCGTCAAGGAGATGCAGGCGAGAGTCAATTTTTTCTTAGTCTTGATGACAACCTACTACGTATTTTTGGTGGAGATAAAATCAGAAATATTATGAATAAACTAGGTGTTGAAGAGGGTGAGTACATAGACTCTAAAATCGTCACTAGATCTGTTGAGAAAGCTCAAGAAAAAGTTGAAAACCAACACTACGAGTCAAGAAAACATGTACTAGAGTATGATGATGTAGCAAATCATCAAAGAAAAGCTATCTATAATTTTAGAAATCAACTCTTAGATACAGAGTTTGATATTTCATCTAAAATCAGAGAGAATCGTGCAGAGTATATATCACACCTTTTAGAAGAGTGTGAAATTTATGCAGGTTTAGCTGAAGAAGATTACAATATAGTAAAACTATCAGAACTTATTAAAGAAGAGCTCAATATAGAAGTTGATGCTAAACACTTTGAGGGTAAAGAGATAGATGATCTTAAAGATATGATAAAAGGTATGATGGAGAACATTTATGAAGAGAAAATGTCTCAGCTTGAACCAGAGCAAAGAACAGAGATAGAACGTATCTTATACCTTCAAGTACTTGACCCACAATGGAGAGATCACCTCTATGAGATGGATGTACTTAAAACTGGTATAGGACTTAGAGGATACAACCAAAAAGACCCTCTTACTGAGTACAAACAAGATAGTTATAAACTCTTTACAGATTTAGTAGAACGTGTTAAATATGAAGCAGTAAAAGTGTTACAACTTGTGCAGTTTAACTTTGAATCTCCTCAAGAAGAAGAGGCTGTAGTTGAGCAGATAAAAGAGGAGTTAGAGAACGATATAGCTGAAGCAAAACTCAATACACAAAACGAAGAAGAGATAAAAAGCAAACCATTAATCTCTGAAAAAAAACCTAAAAGAAATGAACCCTGTCCTTGTGGTTCTGGTAAAAAATACAAAAACTGTTGTGGACAAAGTGGACCTAAAAAAGGTCTATTAGCTTAATGTCCACGACCAAAAGACTCTCTTCGCCTAACAAAAAATTTGTTAGGCATATCATTAAACATTATCTTAAATATGATAAAGAAAACCCTTTTATTTTCATCTCTGCACTCTTAGCATTTTTAGGCATAACTACTGGTGTGATGGTACTTATGATAGCGATGGGGATAATGAACGGTACACAAAAAGAGTTTACTAAACGTCTTTTTGTAATGAATTATCCATTAACAGTACTTCCACTTGAAGAGAACTCTATCAATGATAAGCTTATAGAAAAACTCTCCACAGAATTTCCTCATCTTAAGTTTAGTCCTTACTATACCACTCAAGTTATTACTAAAAATGAAGCAGCTGTACAAGGTTCACTACTTTATGGTGTAGATTTTGACAAAGAATCTTTGTTAAATCCTATCTTTAAAAAAGCAAGAGGAGATACACAAAATAAATTTAAAGTAGTTATGGGTGATTCTCTCTCTTATGAAATGAATACACCTGTCAATGAAAAAGTTACTCTCTATTTCTCAGAACAACAAGCTGTAGGTTTTGGAACTATGCCTCTTCAAAAACGTTTTATTATTGATGGTATTTTTGACTCTGGACTTAAGGCTTATGATAAAGCTATTATCTACACTTCACTAAAAGCTTTTGAAAAATTGCTTAAACGTAAAAGTGGTATTTATGATGGACTTCATATCTACACTCAAAACCCTATGGATGAGATAGTAGAGATTAAAAAATCACTACCTGATCTAGTTGTTATAGAGGGATGGTGGCAACAAAATGGTAACTTCTTTGCAGCTATGGAGATGGAGAAAAAAGCCTTATTTTTAGTTTTATTACTTATTATACTTGTTGCTTCACTAAATATTATCTCATCACTCTTAATGACCGTAATGAGCAGAAGATCAGAAATAGCACTTATGCGTACACTAGGAGCTACTAAACTTGAGATAAAGTCCATATTCTTTAAACTTGGAATTATTATTGGAAGTGGAGGAATTATTACAGGTACTGTACTAGGTACTTTAGGTATTTGGATACTTAAAACTTTTGATATTATCTCCATACCTGAAGATGTTTATGGTACTTCTAAACTACCCGTAGAGCTTAGCATGAGTGATTTTGGACTGATTATCCTTGGTACATCTATTATCATCTTGCTTTCAGCTCTCTACCCTGCTAAAAAAGCTTCTCAAACTGATCCACTTATGGTATTGAGAAACGAATAACTACTGATTTAAAATATGTGCTGGTGACTCAATAGTTCGTTTTATAAGCTCAAGAGGTAGAACTAGTATCTCTTTAGCTGCCGAGGTTTTAACGATAGGTTTATCTAATGTACCTCGTATCTTTAAACCAACCGTCATACTCTTATCTTTTCCCATTAAAATATATCCTATCAAAGGGATACTACCTACAAACTTTCCAAGTTCACGAGCAGTTTGTATAGCTAGATTTATTTTCATCTTCTTGCTCTTAATATTGACTTCACCTTTACCTACTATAGTTGCAGAACCACCTTTAATATAAATAGAGGTAAAAATAATTTTATTTTTTATTAAAGTATATTCTACTACACCCTCTTCTATCTTAAAGCCTTTTTTAGAAAAACCAGGATTTTGAAGTGTTGCGAGTGCAGGTATAGTATTGATAAGGGCTAAGGTATTGTTGTAAGCTTTAAAATCACTCATAATCCCACCTTCAACAATAATCATACCTTTCATTATCTTATCTGGATTACCAGAGATTTTAAGGGTGTAGCGTCCTTTTTTAAGCCCCTTAAAATTAATAAATGGATGTAACATTTTATCTTTAACACGCAGAGAATGAAGAGAAAATATTTTACCTTTTTTATTAAACTTAACAATATCACCTTGAAGACTTCCAAAAGCTTTTATATTACCATTTTTCTTTACTTCTATGTCATAACTATCTGTTAAAAGTGTAAATTTATTATATTTTATTTTACTATTTTTTCCTAACAAAACAATTTTTTGATTTTTTAATTTTTTGGAGTTATTAAATTTTCTTGACTTCTCTCTTACTGCCAAAAACTTTTTCAAATCGATATTGAGACTTTTAAGTTTTATACGTGATTTTTTAGAGTTATAATGTAGTTTATTATTAAAAGCATAAAAATCAATATCATTTTTGGTTATTTTACCTCTACAAGGTATTTGTGTATAACACACATCTTTATTACCATAAAGAACACAAGACTTTCTATTAATTTTTCCTTTATAACTGTACGTTTTAAAATCTTTAGTACGTATATCTAAGCTACCATCTTCTATCTCTAAACCTATATTTCTCAAATAAGGTTTTATTTTCTTTAGCTTCATAACTTTTATAGATAACGCTTTAGTATGATTTTCTATTTTTATTTTTAATGATGGGATATCTACTTTAATATTTTTATTATAATCTAAAGTAAAAGGTAAATTTTTATCTTTAAGTACTAAAAACTTTTTATTATCTTTTCCTATGCTAATATTTTTAGCATGAAAAACCAAATCAGCTTTTTTACTTTTTAATTCTACCTTACCATTAACTATACCACGATACCAATCTGAACGTAATGCTACATCTTTTAGTAAAATCTCTCCTTTTTTAAACTGTACATTGCCTTTTGTAACAGGTAGTTTTACCTTATCAATATAGACATATCCTTTTCCAAGATCAACATTGACAAAAGTAGAGAGTTTCTTATCTGTTTTACCTAAAGGAATCTTCAACAACACATCAACTTTAGCCAGTTTACCCTCTTGCAGTACAGGTATTTTCAAAGCATAGGCTTTAAGTATTTTTTGAATCACTCTATCTATTACACTCTTTATTTTCAAATCTAAAATAAGTGTAATAGGTTTTTTATCTACAAGGTTAACAATAGAGACTTTACTACCCGTAAGGTTCCTATCTTGATACATAGGATTTTTAAGTATAAAATCTATACCTCCATTTTTATAACTCAAAAGAAAATTATCTGCTTTAATAGGTGATAACCCTTTTTTATAAGAGATTTCAACTTCGTTATAGAGAATATCACCTTTTAATGTGTCAAAATCTAATTTAAATGTGTTATCAACTATTTTACCTTCACCTTTTAAGAAATTCAATTTATAATTTTTTGCTACTATTTTTCCAACAATCCAACTTTTTATTGTATCGTGTAGAGGAAAAGTATCTATCAGTGTTTTTAAATCAGTAAAAGAATCACTATTTAATAAAAACCCTATATCATCACCCTCTTTATTTGCTTCAAACTTTCCTTTTATATGATAAGCATTAAACGCTCCCTTAGTCTCTAATCTTTCACTTTTTGAATCATAAAGAAGTGAACCTGAAATGTAAATATCATTTTTCATTAGATGAAGATGAGAGACTTCAGCAATATATTTTTCATCTTTTTTATGTATTTTACCTGCAATCTCATAATCATTACTGCTAATATAGAGTATATCATCTGCAAAAAAAAGACTTAAACGGTTATCATTAAATTCTATGTTATTTAATTCAATATAGTCAAAAAATGTAAAAAGATATTTGATATTATCAAAGGTTTTATCGATGTTATTAAAAGAGGGTTTTGCTTTACTTTGAGGAATAACTATATTATGGGCAGTTAATGTAAGTTTTTTATCGAGTTTTATGTATAATTGTTTTATCTTATAGTTACCAAACACAAGGTTATCAACAGAAATACCTACTTTTAACGCATAAAAAAACAGAAGAAAAAGGAGAATGAAAACAATGATCGTATTACGTAGCATTGCATGGATAGAAAATATTATACTACTTTTTATCATCTCTTTTACCTTTTATATTTCACTACCTATACAAACAGAAAAGACACTCTTTGTACCTCACGGTTCTATAGAAAACATTATATCACAGCTGACTAAAAAAGGCTATAATTTAAGCAAGATTGACAACTATATACTTCAAATTATAGGTACACCTAAAAGTGGGTGGCACTCTATGGGGAAAAATGAGCTAAATCGTATAGATTTTCTTTATAAACTTACCAGTTCAAAAGCCATGATACATAAAATAACACTTATTCCTGGAGAGACCTTAGAACTATTTTTTGATGAACTTAGTAAAAATTTAAAATTAGATAAAAGTGAACTTCAAAAACAGTATCTAAACTATTCACACTATCCAGAAGCTGGTATTTATGCAGATACCTACCATGTCCCTTATGGTATTAAAGAGAAGAATCTTATGAAATTTCTTACAAAAGTCTCACAAAACAGATACAAATCTATCTCTAAAAATTACTATGAAGAGTTCAATCAAACACAATGGAGTAAAATCTTAGTTATTGCATCTATTATACAAAAAGAAGCGGCAAATAATAAAGAGATGCCTCTTGTCTCTTCTGTTATCTATAATCGTTTAAAGAAAAATATGCGTTTACAGATGGATGGTACACTCAACTATGGTAAATACTCTCACATCAGAGTCACTCCTGAGCGTATCCGTACCGATAAAAGTAGTTTTAATACCTATAAACATAGAGGATTACCATCTTCACCTATAGGATCAGTGAGTAGTACTGCTATCAAAGCTGCCATCAAACCCTCAAAAACAGACTATCTTTACTTTATGAGAAACGCTAAAGGTGTACATGACTTTTCTAAAACCTATAAGAATCATCGTAAGAACATTAGAAATGTCAAATAAATTACCCTTTTAGAAGTTGGTAGAGATTTAACACAAACATTATGATAAAGCCACTCTTATATACCATCATCTCATTTCTCTGAATAAAAGAGAGGTTTTTATCAAAATACGGTTTGACTTTGCTAGGGTGATTTATCTCATAAAGCATCTCAGAGTAATTATCATAACGCTTATTAGTATCTGTCTCCACAGAACGTAAAATAATACTCTCCAACCAGTCAGGTATTTTTGCATTATATTTTGTAGGGTGTTTAGGTATTTTGTCAAAATTAGGATTTTGAAAAGGTTCTATCTCTCCAAAAGGGTACTTCTTAGTCAATGACTCGTAGAGTGTTACCCCTATAGCATACACTTCTGTCTGTTCTGTAATAGGTGCTTGTAAGAAACGTTCAGGTGCTAAGTATGAGGGTGTACCTGCTCGTGTTACATCGGAGTATGCCTCGGTGATACTTCCAAAATCTACCATCTTAAATACAAACTTCTCTTTACGTTTAGTAATCAAAATATTTTCTGGTTTTATATCTCCATGTACTAAGTCAAGCTTACCTAAAAAAACTATAATGCTCCCCATAAATCAGACCACTTAATTTAACTTTCTTATTCCAAATGATAGAATATTAAATAAGAAATATGAGGGATCAAAGATGAGTGTAAAAAGAAAGAGTTATAGTGCAGACTTCA
>JAMOTA010000009.1 GCA_027068435.1 Sulfurovum sp. | reverse complement strand
GTCAAAGATCACTCAATAACACTCTTTTTAGCTACTCACTAAACGTCCATGTGTTGTTGGACGCGTATTATAGCACCTTACTCTCCTATTGTCAAGTGGTTTTTGTAATTTATTGTGATTTCTTTTTGTACTTACATTATAAATAAATTATCTACTTCAATTTTACTATTATTTAAGATAAATTTATTTACAATATCTATCTAATTTATATTTAACAAGGTTATTATTTAATGAAACTTTTTTTCTTCTTGCTCTCTTTATTTATAATAATGGGATGTAATCAAACATCTGAGCTCTCACCAACTAAAGAATCTTCTATTCAGAATAAAATTAAAGCAAATAAAATAGAATCAGATAAAGCTAAACTAGAGTATAATTCTCTTCAACAACAACGACTGAATAACTAATACTCTATTAACCCTATATTAATCTCCCTCCACTATACTTGCATTAAATTCAATAATTTAGAAGGAATACATTATGGCTTTATATGATAGAGACTATTCGTCAGTAGAAACTGACTATATACAAGAGGGAGCTTCAGTAAGTTTTATGAAGCAAACGTATCAACTTTTAGGGGCAAGTATGATTGCCGCAGCAGTAGGTGCTTATGTAACAATGCCTTATGTACAAGTTGTACAAGATTACAAATGGTTCATTTTTGGAGCTGAATTACTAGTACTGTTTTTTGGTCTTAGTATGTCAAAAGGTAAACCAGGATTAAATCTTGCAATGCTTTTTCTTTTCACATTTTTATCGGGTGTATCATTAGTACCTTTATTGGCTTCTGTTGTTGGTATGGGACAAGGTGCAATGATTGGTAATGCATTCTTAATGACTTCTGTACTTTTTGGTGCATTGAGTCTTTTTGCGATTAACAGTAAAACAGATTATTCAAGTTGGGGTAAACCACTTTTTATTACACTTATTGTTGTGATAATCGCTTCTTTGGTAAATGTATTTATACTACAAAGCCCAATGATGCATGTTATTATTACTGCTGGTATTTTAATGTTATTTAGTTTTTTTACTATTTATGATACTCAAAATATTGCTAATGGTGCCTATGATTCTCCTGTAGATGCTGCTGTATCTCTTTATTTAAACTTTTTAAATATGTTTACTGCGATACTACAACTTCTTGGAATCTTTGGTAGTGACGACTAATTAATTTTAAAAAAGTATAAGTAGTTTTGCTACTTATACTATCTATAAAATAGAGACTCTGCCTTTACAAACAAAACCTCAAACTCTAAATAATCTAACGGATATACTCTCATTATATGTTTCATCTGCTTATAGCTTAACTGTTTATTACCTCCACTAACCCCACTATGTTTAATATAGTGAAACATTTCACGTACAGAAGAGAATGTAAGTGTATAATTTTTAACTTCATAACTACAGTTATAGTATTGGCTCATAGTCTCTTTTATAGTCTGTGTACTATATATAGGTGACTCTATCTGTGCAACTTGATGCAATGTTTTAAATGTTGAAGAGGTAAATAGTGAAAAATGTGCGTGCAGTGATTTCTTAGATAGCTCATTTAGTGTCATACTTAATGAGCTACTCCATTGTAATGCAGAAGATGAGAGTAGAACTCCACTTTTGTTTACAGAGAAGAAATTAAAAGTGTCTATGGTATTAAAGTCTGCACATATTTTAGTAACTTTTTTATGTGTGGGATGGATATCTAACATATTTTGAACAGAGTCTAAAGCAATAAACTCCTGATACTGAATTTTTCGCTTTTCAATATTTTGATAAACTGCTCCACTACCAGCACCTATATCTACTATGGTAGAATAATTTTTGGATGAGAGTTGTTCAACTATTGTTTTTGCCACTTCATTTTGTATGATATTATAGTTATCATATTGATTGGCAAATCGAGAAAACTCTTTTATAGCATCTACCTTTTTCTCCAAATCTTTCTCCACACTTACTCCATCATTTAATTTTATTATTTTGGCTTCATCACTATTTCAATATAGTTTGGGTATAATCGCCAAAATTATACCCAAATTTTAATTTGGCTACTCAACAATATAAAGAGGAATAGATGACATCAACACTTTTAATAGTGCAAATTGTATTGGCTCTAGCTATTACAATTGCCGTATTACTACAAAAAAGTTCAAGTATAGGACTTGGAGCATACAGCGGAAGCAATGAATCAGTATTTGGAGCAAAAGGACCTACTGGTTTCCTTTCTAAACTTACATTCACACTCGCATTTGCATTTATTGTGAATACTTTAGCATTAGGATATATGTACACGGCAGAGAGTAAAAGTTCTGTTGCAGATACTATTGTACCTGTAAATAATGCAGCTATCCCAACAGCACCTGTAGCAACACCTACTACACCTACTCCTGAAGCACCTTCTGCTCCAGTAACTAAATAATTTTACTTTATCAAAAAGGTTCATCCTTTTTGATATCTCTTCTTGCTCTCACCTAAACATTTACACCATTACTGAAAGGTAAAAAAGGGTAAAATCTTCCTAAAATAATACCAATTGGTATATACACAAAGGAGATAATTATGATAAATGATATTCTTAGCCAAACAACTGAAAACATGAATAAAAGTATAGATGCTTTAAAGAGAGACTTCTCTACACTTAGAACAGGTAAAGTTACTACAGGTATTGTAGATAATATTAAAGTAGATTACTATGGTACGATGACAGCACTTACACAAGTAGGAAATGTTATTGCAACGGATGCCACAACAATTAGTATTACCCCATGGGAAAAAAGCCTTTTAGGTGCTATTGAAAAAGCTATTCAAGAGGCTAATATTGGCGTAAATCCTAACAATGATGGTGACTTTATTAAACTCTTCTTTCCTCCTATGACAAGTGATCAAAGAGCAGAGATTGTAAAGCAAGCAAAAGGTATGGTAGAGCATGCAAAAGTCTCTATACGAAATGTAAGAAAAGATAGTAATGATCAAGTTAAAAAACTTGAAAAAGATAAAGAGATAAATGAAGATGAGTCTAAAAAAACACAAGATCAAATTCAAAAAATCACAGATGAACATGCAGTAAAAATTGATGAAGTATTCAAAACTAAAGAAGCTGCTATCTTAAAGGTTTAATTATGAATGTTGAACAAGTTTATAAAGATGCTAATGCTCTTCTTGATGGACACTTTCTTTTAGCTAGTGGTAACCACTCTGCAAGATATTTACAAAGTGCTAAAGTACTTGAGCATCCTAAAAAAGCTGCACTTCTTACTGATGCTCTTGCAAAGATGATACGAGATGCAAATATAGAAGTTGATACCGTATGTGCTCCTGCACTAGGTGGTGTACTAGCAGGGTATGAACTTGCTCGCTCTTTAGATGTGCGTTCTATCTTTGTTGAGAAAAAAGAGGGTGGTATGGAACTTCGTCGTGGTTTTGAAATACGCAAAGGTGAAAAAATAATCATTTGTGAAGATATTATTACGACAGGAGGTTCTGCACTTAAAGCAGCTCAGGCTATTGAGGCCTTAGGTGGAGAAGTTGTTGCTTTTGCATCTTTAGCAAACAGAGGTTTTTGTAAGCGTATGGGTGGAAATGATACAGTAAAAAGTGAATGTAACTTACCCAAAGGTACACCACTTTTTGCACTAGATGACTTTAGTTTTAACATGTACGCTCCAGAAGATTGTCCTCTATGTAAAGAGGGGGAAAGTGAAGCGATTAAACCAGGGAGTAAGAGTTAAGACTTTTGTCTTAACCTACTCTCCATACTACAGCACATAACTTCACATCTATATCTCTCTTACGTGGTTTAATACTAAATAGCTCTATCTCCACACTCTCTACACTGTATTTTTCGTTTAATGCATCTATCTTATCTTCTAGTTCATACTCTAATGTTTCAATATCCTCTTGAACCTCTAACATCCTCTCTTCTGCTCTACTCATATCAGCTCGCTCTTTAAGTACTTTATTGCCTTTACGTAAAGCAGAACCTATTTTACTAGAGCTTGATCTTCCAAACAGTGCACCTAAAACAGCTATTCCTGTTTCTATCATAGAAGAAGTTGCATCAGATGACTCTTTCTCAATACGCTCTTTAGCACGAGAAAGTCTTACTAAAAGCGTTTTCTCTTTTCTTCCATAACGTTCTTGAAGTTTTTCTATCTCTAACTCTTTTTTATCATCTAATATATCTTTAATACGCACTAAAAAGTCTGAACGTTTCTCATGAACTTTTGACTCTAATTTTGGCATTTTACAACGAAAAAGTTCTATCTCTTGCTCTCTATATAACTCTTCTTGAAGTCCTTTAATCGCTTTTTTTAACCCTTTATCTTTTAAAACTAACTCTGGTAATATTTGGAATTTTGCCTTTGATGAAGCCGTTAAAGAGAAGTTTTCAAACGCTAACTCCTCCTCTACTTCTTCACTCCACTCAATACTTTGCATACTTGATGCTAAATAGAGGCTTAAACGTACTTCTCTCTCTTCATCTATCCCTTTCCTTTGGTTATAAAAATGTACGCTTGCTTTAGCACCTAGGGTTACTACAAACTCATTTGTAGAAGAGGGGTCTAACTCAAAATACTGAGGAATAGATTCATCTATATTTTGATAACTCTCTAGCATATTTCTTTTAGATACTAAAGGGGTAACACTCTTCTCAAAATTTTTCTTAGTATCTTTTTTTTCTTTCATTAGAGTACTTATCTCTGCACGTTTAAGAGGTCCTTTTAAGTAAGAGATAACCCAACGTGTTGAGAAGAGACGTATATCATCTAAATGGGCACTTTTAAGAAAGAAAGTTCTTTTTTTAAGATTAGCTAGAAGTTTCTTAATCTCTTTCTTGTTATAACTAGAACCTACCTTACCACCTAAACCATCTATCACACGCTCTATATCTTGTGTAGTTTGTAACCTACCTATAAACCATGTTCCAATATTGGAGAGTCCTTTGTAGTCTAAATCTACAGGGTTTTGCGTACTAAGAATAACACCCACACCAAATGCTCTAGCTTGCTTGAGTAAAAGCAACATCGGCTCTTTACTTGGTGGATTTTTACTAGGCGGGAAATACCCATATATCTCATCCATGTAAAGTAGTGTTTTTAATGCAGATGTTCCACTCCCACGTCTCATCCATGCAATATATTTATTGAGTAGTAGCGTGACAAAAAACATACGTTCATTATCATTTAAATGGGCAATAGAGAAGATGGCTATTTTTGCTTTACCATTCTCATCGTAGAGTAATTCTTGGATATCTAAACTCTCACCTTGGAGCCAAAGTGAAAAACTAGGACTTGCAAGAAGTGAGTTAAACTTTGTTGCTAATTTAAACCGATCATCTTTATCGTAAAAATCATCTAAAGAGAGTACACCTATCTTTTTAAAACTTGGATTTATAATCTTTCCAATAAGACTCTCAATAGTAAGATTTTCATCTTTTACCCATGAGGATGAGATTATTTGAGCTAAAAGAATATACTCTTTAGAATCTAAAGGATTTGCATTAATACCAATAAGTGAGAGAAGACTTGTTGTAGTGCTTTTAAGATAGGAAGCATAGGTATCACTATCTTCCATAACCTCTTGGGGTGGTATCTCTAAGGAACTCATTACATTAATAGCTACACCTGCAGAACTTCCTGGCGTGTAGATAGTTTTAGGTACTGCTTGTAGTTTTGCAACTCTATCACTATTTTGTCCCCAACGCTCTAGCCCCTCTTTCCATAGGTTTGCAGTTTGTTCTGCATAGACAGAGACATCCACACCTTTTGCATCGGCTTCATCTTTAACCCATGGTTCAAAACTAGAAGTAGAAAAAGTACTATCTATTAAACAAAGATTTCCCATATCTCCCTTAGGGTCTATAATTATAGAGGGGATATTGTCTATCGCTGCCTCTTCTATGATTCCTACACCTAGACCTGTTTTACCTGAACCTGTCATGCCTATGATAGCAGCATGTGTTGTGAAATTCTTATTTTTTAATAAAGTAAGTGCTTCTACTGCTTCCATTGTAGATTTATCAACATCTTTACCTAAATAGAACAACCCCAGTTTCTCATACATCTCTTGCATAGCACACTCCCTACAAATAAGTTTTATAGTAGCTATTTTAACAAAATTTATTAAGTAGTAGGTGAGCGTGTAGTATTATTTTCTCTTCTTTGATTAATATTGGCTTTCTTCTTAGGTTTAGGCTTAGGTTTCATCACTCCTTGTACCATAAAACTAATAGGCTCTTTACCTGCTTCTTGCATGAGAACAAGAAGTTTATCTTTTTTCTTACTAAAATAGACATCAAAAGTTTCTAACCCCTTAATAATAGTATCTACCTCTACCATCTCTTCCATCTTAACAGGAAGATGATAATCATTACCCTCTACTCGTATGAGTGTATTGTCTTTCTTAAGAACTATCCAACATACTTTGGCTCTAGGCAAAGAGTAAAGTGAATTTTCAGTACTCTCCATGCAAAGTCGTGTAAACTCATCTTTTTTTATAGTAATGTTACCATCTGAGCTTGCAATATCTAAGTAGAGTGTTTTAGTCGCTTTATTTAACTTTTTAGATTTTTCTAAATATTTAAGAAGGTGCTGATTAGAATCTTGTAGCATATCAACAGTACTAAAGAGTGCCACTATTACAATACCCATTAAGGCAATAGAGATAAGTACCTCTAAGAGGGTAAATGCTTTACGGTTATACATTGACCTTAGCCATCCATCAGTCCTACACGTATTGCTTCTTCATAGCTTGTTACTCCAGATAAAAGCATCTCTTTAAGTTTATCTGCTATTGTTTTCATCCCATACTCTTTCATCGTTTCTCTTACTTGATAATCATTAAAACCATCTTTCATCATCTCTTTTACTCTATCATCTATAATAAAAAGCTCACCTATGGCTTGTCTTCCTTTGTATCCTGTAAAATCACAAGATTTACACCCTTGAGCTTTATAGTAGATTTTATCTTTAGGAACTTCAATAGTCTCTGCTATAGCTGGAGCTAATCTTGTCTCCTCTTTACAATGAACACATAGTTTACGGGTAAGTCTTTGTGCTAACACACCTAAAAGCGTAGAAGAGATAAGAAAATTCTCTATACCCATATCTATCAGTCGGCTAATAGAAGATGTTGCATCATTGGTATGCAGTGTAGAGAGTAGAAGGTGACCTGTAAGTGCTGAACGCAGTGCTATCTCTGCGGTTTCACTATCACGAATTTCCCCTACCATAATAATATCTGGATCTTGTCTCAAAATAGAACGTAATCCAGCAGCAAAAGTAAGTCCTACTTTAGAGTTCACTTGTATCTGACTAATGTTATCCGCATTGTACTCAACAGGATCTTCTACGGTAATAATATTTTTATCAGGTGTTGAGATATGTTGTAGACATGCATGGAGTGTAGTAGTTTTACCTGAACCTGTAGGTCCTGTTACAAGTACCATTCCATGTGCATGATTTAACAACTTAAAAAGGTCACTTGTTAACTCTTCTTCAAATCCTAAATCAGCTAAAGTTGGGATATGTTCACTCTCCATAAGCATTCTCATAACCACACGTTCTCCATAGTATGTAGGAAGTACAGAGACCCTAATATCTATGGTTTTACCTGAGATAGTAATCTGTGTACGTCCATCTTGTGGTACTCTTTTTTCAGAAATATCTAAGTTTGAGATAACTTTAATACGGCTAATAACTAGCCCCGCAATACTTCTCTCTAAATCTATATGTTTTTTTAATGCCCCATCTATACGAAGCCTTACTTCACCTTTTTTCTCTCCACTCTCTATATGAATATCACTTGCACCTTTTTTAATGGCTTGAAAAAATAGTGAATTTACTAGCTTAATAATAGGTGCTGACTCTTCACTAGAGAGTAAGTCTTGCGAATTACGAATAAACTCTAAAAGGTCTGCTTCTACTTCTATTAGTTCATCAGAAGTCGTACTCATCTCTTCAAAGTCTGAACCAGTTTGAATCTCTAAAAATTTGTTTTTTAATCTTTCAAAACTCTCCTCATCTAACATAACAATAGGGTAGTCTAATGAAAGCTTAGAGAGGTAGTTTAAAGACTCACTCAGTGTTGCTTGTTCTATAACACTACTCTTCACACCCTCTATAGTACTAAACAGAAGTGAGTGTTTTAGTGCTAATTTATTGTTCGTTTCCTCTTCCCATAAAGGTTCAAGGTTTACATCTTGTAAATGAGGAAACTTCATTAAAAGTCCTCTGTCAGGTTTAAAATGTCAAGAGGTTTTTTAGATGTTGTTCTTTTAATTCTCTGACTTGCCCTATGCGTAGGTTTAGTAGAGTACGTCTCTCCTGTATCTCCCTCAATCGCATTTTGTACCAATTTATTATATCTTGTTTGTACTGCATCTAACTCAGAAAGTAAACTTTTTAACTTTTGTAAATCTCCACTCTTTCTTACGATATAAGGGGTAAGATACACCACAACATTTTGTTCTCTCTCTACATCTGAATGATGCGTAAAAAGTAAATCTCCTAAAACAGGTATTTCAGAGAGATAAGGTATTTCTGTTTTCCCATTTCCTCCTACTCTTTTAATAAGTCCACCTAAAATAATAGTCTCTCCATTTTTTACAATGGCATTGGTTTTCACTGTTCTTTTGGTCGTTGTTGGTCTATCTGCTACTTGTTCTGATGAAGGGTCTAAATCTTCTATCTCAACTTCTACTTCTAAGGTTACTTGGTTGTTACTAGAGAGTCTTGGCTTTACTTTTAAAGTAAGTCCTATATCTTCTCTTGAGTAGTTATTCACAATGTTAGAAACCCCTGAGGTAGATTGTTGACCTTGTGTTAAGATAGACATAGTTTGCCCTACATAAACTGATGCCTCTTTATTATTGGTACAGAGAATTGAGGGTTCACTTAAAAGGTGTGCTGCACCATTACGTTGTAAAAAGTCCAATGATGCACCTAATGCAAATACTTTATCCGTCGCACCAAACTTGAAGGCTGGTTCTGTTGAAGTATAGGCATTTCCATTACTATCAAACTCTGTCGTAGAGGTATTTGCATTTAAGAACCCCAGTAATGCTGGAGACATTTGAAGGGAAGAAGCCCCTAAATTTGCAACCATGGAGAAGAGTCCATTCTCAGTAATCGCTCCACCCTCTAACCCATATTTTAGTCCTATTTGCTCTGATAAACTAGTATCTATTTCTACAATTCTTGCTTTAACATATACTTGCACTTTAGGTATATCAATTCGTCTTACTGTATCTCTAATATTTTTCATCTGCTCTGCGGTTGCTAAGATAACCAATGCATTTCTCTCTACATCTGAAACCACCATCGCTTTTTTAGGTTTTTCACCTTTTTTAAGAGGCTTAGAGGGCGTCATG
>JAMOTA010000008.1 GCA_027068435.1 Sulfurovum sp. | reverse complement strand
ATTATACCAAATGGGGATTTGAGAGTAGGTTAAAGTTCTTGTAGCGACTAGGGCATCGTTTAGAGCATTATACCAAATGGGGATTTGAGAGTAGGTTAAAGTCTATACACCCATCTGTACACCCTTCGGTACATTATACCAAATGGGGATTTGAGAGTAGGTTAAAGTTACAATGTTGTCGGAACCAATAGAAGCTTAATTATACCAAATGGGGATTTGAGAGTAGGTTAAAGTCTATCGTCGTAATATGTAGCCTCAGCGTCAATTATACCAAATGGGGATTTGAGAGTAGGTTAAAGTACATCAAGCTCGTACATATCGTTGTTTATCATTATACCAAATGGGGATTTGAGAGTAGGTTAAAGTAGGAAAGAGCAAGAGCAGAAACAGAAGAAAATTATACCAAATGGGGATTTGAGAGTAGGTTAAAGTGATGGTATCGCAACGATTATGAGAAAATCAATTATACCAAATGGGGATTTGAGAGTAGGTTAAAGTTATAGATTTTTCTATATCTTGCTGTGCGTTATTATACCAAATGGGGATTTGAGAGTAGGTTAAAGTCTATATTACCAAAAAAGCAGTACCTCATTAACAATAGCCATAAAATTATGTTAAAATTATTGAATTACTATACATTTAAGGGGTTGTTATTAAAAAAGCATTTCAAAGATTTTATCAGCACTTTTCATACTTAGAGTTAGAACAAGCTGTAGAGTATTTTTCTATTTTAGGTGGGGTAGAGGAGAGTATGGAGTTAGACTATTTTGAAGATGTCTTAGCTATGGTTGAGTCACATTTTGTGGAGAACTTTTCTACGTCAGAAATGCTTATCTCTCCCTCTTATTTACTTGATACTCCTTACCAAGAGTTACTAATGGCAGTTGCAAGAGGTGATGGTAAGATGAACACAGTATTGAGAAAAGCAAGGTTAAATGAGAGTGTTGGTATGCATATTGTAGAGGAACTACTCTTACTTAATGTTCTTTGGATAGAACCTAGTAGAGAAGAACCACTACGCAAACACCCTAAACATAAACTTAAAAAAGAGCTTCGTTCCTACCGCATACAAGATAAACTCCGTTTTAAAGACCCTTTTTTGCGTTTTTGGTTTGGCTTTGTTTCTTACTATCGTAAAGAGTTGGCAGATGGTACAGGTAGTGCTTTTTTAAACAACTTTCAACAACACCATGAACGTTTACACTCTTTAGTGTATGAACAGCTCTGCAATGATTTTCTTATAGAGTATTATGCTTCTACTTCACCTTTGGTACAAAGTGGAAGTTATTGGAATCAACATAGTGAATTTGATATTTTGGCTATAACCAAAGATAAAAGAGTTATTTTGGCTGAGTGTAAATATAAAGAGCGAAAAGTGTGTAAAAATGAACTAAATAAGCTCAAAGCAAAAGCACTACAGTCTAGTATAAAAGTAGATACCTATGTACTCTTTTCAAAAAATGGATTTTCTAATGAATTAATGCAGAATAAAGAGAAAAATTTACTCTTATTTGATTTAAATAGTTTAAATAAGATACTTTAAACAGATAATAATATTAGAGTATAATACTTGAAAAATAAAGGTTTAAATAACATGAATAAATATAGTATAGCATTTATATTTTTAACTGTTGCAGTATTGGGAAGAAGTGAACTCTCTCCTTTAAAAGAGTGTCCCGCATTTAACAATATGAAACATAGTAAAAATACACATAATATTTTTCTTAATGTAGAGAAAAAATATACACTACTCAAATACCATAAGAATCAAGCACTGATTTTAGTTAAGGGTGAGAACCCTTCTCAACGATGGGTAGATGAGAGCTGTTTTAAAAAAGAACTCTCATCTACTACTCAGAAGAGTCATGTAACAACCTCTTCTCCTAAAACGAATAGTAGCGTTTCAAAACATAATCTTTTGGCACTAAGTTGGCATAATGCTTTTTGTGAAACCCATAAGTATAAAAAAGAGTGTAAACGAAGTATGTTCTCTTTCGGTAAAGCACCTTATAAAGAAAAGCATTTTGTCTTACACGGTTTATGGCCACAACCTAGAGAAAACCTATACTGTAATGTAAACCCAAAATATAAATCTATGGATAAACATAAACAGTGGAATAGACTACCCAACTTAGATTTAAATAGTGATGTGGTAGAACGGTTAAAAAAAGTGATGCCAGGGTATGCTTCTAACCTCTATAAACATGAGTGGATAAAGCATGGTACCTGTTATGGAACCGATGCAAATACCTACTATAGCGATGCAATCAACTTAGTTGAACAGGTAAATAACTCAAAAGTTGGACTCTTTTTTTCAAAAAATATAGGAAATCGTATTACACTTGAGCAGGTAAGGGTACTCTTCAACAGAAGTTTTGGTATGGGAAGTGGTAAACGTGTAGAGTTAAGATGTAGAGATGGGCTAATTACAGAGCTTTGGCTTCATTTAGGAAGTGGTAGTACTGCACTTGGAACACTTCTTAAAGAGGGGAAAGAGGTACGTAGCCGTTGTAAAAAAGGTATCATAGATAGGGCTGGATTTTGAGTAACAAAGAAGAAGTGATTGAGTCATTAAAATACGCCAATGTATTTTTAACGGGAGGAGCTGGGGTAGGAAAAAGCTATATTACCAATGAAGTGATTAAAGCGTATCGTAAAAATGGAAAACAGGTAGTTTCATTAGGCTCTACTGGGGTGAGTGCTGTCAATATAGGTGGGTTTACGGTACACAGTTTCTTTGTATTTGGTATTGCTTCTAATTTTGATGAACTTAATTTAGCTGATAAACGCTCTAAAAAAAGACTCTCAGACTTGAAAAAAATTCTTAAATCTACAGAGTTGATTATTATCGATGAGATTTCTATGGTTAGTACCAATCTACTTGATATGATAGCTTATAGACTGAATAGTGTAGGCTACTTAGGTAAAGTACTTTTTGTGGGAGATTTTTTTCAGTTACCTCCTGTTGAAAAGAAGCGTAATCAAAATGATATTTTTGGAACAAAACTGTATGCTTTTGAGAGTATGGCATGGGAGCGTTTTGAGTTAACGGTAATAGAACTCACTCAGATGAAGCGTACTACAGATGCAGAATTTACACACATACTCTCAAAAGTAAGAAAAGGTATCTGTGATGAAGAGGTGGTACAGTATATGTATGGACTCTTAAATACCGAAGTGCTAAAAGAGTCTACCTACCTTTATGGTCGTAACCTTGAAGTAGAACGTGTAAACAGAGAAAAGCTTAATGAACTAGAGAGTGAAGAGACTATTTTATTTGCCAATATTGATATGTTTGGTAATGTACATGAGAAAAAATTACTTAGTTGGAAAAATATGCTACCTATTTCTGAACAACTTACGCTAAAAGTAGGTGTACCCATACTTTTTACTGTCAATAAGTGGGGTAAGTTTGTCAATGGAGAGAGAGGGATACTTAGAAGTATAGAAGAGGATTACCTTGTAGTAGAAAAAGAAGATAGCTTTGTACGTGTAGAGAGACATGAGTTTGATTTAGTAGATATGCTTGTTAAAGATAATGGTACAGTAGAGACTATCTCTTTAGCTACCCTGTCTCAGTTTCCACTCAAGTTAGCTTACGCAGTAACCATACACAAATCACAAGGTATGAGTATCAATAATCTTGTTTGCAATGTAGATAATATTTTTGCACCTAGTCAGTTTTATGTAGCTATTTCAAGAGCAGTTGATCCTAAAAAATTGAAATTAGATTTTAATAAAGGAGAGTTGCTACACTATTTAAAACGTGTAATTCATGTAAATCAACGTGTGATAGAGTATTATGCTTCACTAAAATAGTAAAGCATAAAAGAGGGGTAAAATAAGTTTTTAATGTTTAATCTTCATGTAATTGTGTATATAAATATTTCTCTTCAAAGGCTATTCTATCTGCTAATACAGCAACTATTTCATTGAATGTTTTGAAAAACTTATCATCAAGTACTACATTAGGACGTGTATATTTAGTTAAAAAATTCATAAGAACATTTTTTGTCCCTTTAAATGTAGTAGTAAATTCATGTATAAGTTTTTCTGTCTCAGGATTAAGTCTTTTTGCATCTTTTAAAAGTCTATAAATTTCTATATCTTCATCCATTAAATGATCTACTGCCAATTCATTTAATGCAATTAACTCTTTTTTGGCTGTATCTAAATCATTTTTTGAAAATGCTCCAATTACTTTATGTGCAATAACAACAATCTCTTCATGTTCTTTTCTCCACTTAATAACAAGTTTTCTATTTTTTGATGAAAAGAGTGATCCAAATATATTTCCGAGCATTCTAACCCCTTTTAATTATATAAATTAATTATATCAAAAAAAAATGTAAAAATGAACTAATAGAGAATTTTAGGGCTATTTACTCTAAAGAAATTAAAATAAGTAGCTTCTATAGGTTAAACGGTTAACCATCCAGCTACTAAAAAAGATACTGAAGCTAATGCTCCACCTATGAGAGCATAAGGTAACTGTGTTCGTACATGGCTGATGTGGTCACACTCAGCTGCCATTGAAGAGATAATAGTCGTATCACTAATGGGTGAAGCATGGTCTCCAAAGATTCCACCACTAATCACTGCACCTATAACAAGAGGGATATCTAGCCCCATAGTAGCAGCCAAGGCTAAAGCTATAGGCATCATGATAGAGAATGTTCCCCAACTTGTACCTGTAGAAAATGCCGTAATACTTGCAACTAAAAAGATAAATAGTGGGATAAATAGTGGAGGGATATTTCCTGAGAGTAGATGAGCTAAATATTTGGCAGTGCCAAGGTCACCAATAACCTTACCTATAAGAAGAGCAAAAACCATTATCATACCAACTGGTATCATCTCACCAATGCCTTCATATAGCCCTTTAAAGTAGTTTTTATGTGTGAGGGCTTTAGTAGGTACAAAATAGAGATACATAAAGAGTAGGGTAACGATAACAGCATAGTAAACAGAAGTAGAACCAGACCCCTTAAATATATCTCCTCCACCAGTAAAGTAAAGTCCTATAGGTACCATAAGTACCATAACGATAATAGGGAGTAACATCTTGTATGGCGTTGGAGTTGTATCGTCTGCATTTTCTTTTATTTGGTAGGGTACTGATATTGAATCTTTCATTGTACCTATATTAATATTGAAAAATATGACACCAAGAACAATGAGCAAAGTGAAGATAGAGTAGAAGTTATAGGGTATAGAGGCTAAAAGTAGAGATATAGCATCACCAGAGATGACTTGTGAGTCTATAGCCGTAACGATAAGCCCTAAAAGTAAAGCACCCCAAGCATTGAGTGGAATGAGAGAACAGATAGGTGCAGATGTTGAGTCACAGATATAGGCTAATTTTTCTCTACTTACGCCATTTTTATCACAAAGAGGTTTTGCTACAGTTCCTGCTACAAGTGCTGTAATGGAAGACTCTATAAATATCACTACTCCTACGGTATAAGCTAAGAGCATAGCACCCATAGGAGAGTCAATTTTTTTGGATTTTTGGCTAATATAAGCTACAAAGCTATTGACTGCAGCAGCAGAATTTAATAGTTTTATAATCGCTCCAACTAAGAGAATAAAAAAAAGAGATTTTACTATCCAACCTTCTGAAAAAAGAGCTATGACTCCATCAAAGAGTGCAAGAAATGCCTCTATGGGTTGATACTCATTAAGTACTAAAAAACCTGCAAATATTCCACCCATGAGAGAAATAATTACATCTTTGGTTATAATTGCTAAAATGATTGTTAACAGAGGGATAATAATTGATAGGATACCATATTCCATTTGAGAACCTTAAATAATAATTGATAAAAGGATTATAACACAATGATGAAAATTTTACTTGGACTCTCTTTGATACTTATCTCACTTCAAGCACAAATAGTAGATACAAAACAGTTACTGGTTGTAAGCACAAAAAGTTGGTCAAGCTCAAATGGCTCTCTACAACGATATGCAAAAGTAGATAAGAGTTGGCAAAAAGTAGGTACACCCATTTCTGTTAAACTAGGAAGAAATGGTATAGGGTGGGGGATAGGTTTACACCATACACCCAAAAATGCTAAATATATTAAAAAAGAGGGTGATGGAAAAGCACCTGCTGGTATTTTTAGGTTAAAAAATGCTTATGGTTATGCCCCTTATGCTATTGGGTATCCGTATAAAGTATATAAAATAACAGACCATTGTGTAGATGACATCAACTCTAAATTTTACAATAAAATAGTAGATAGTAGAAAAATAGTAGTAGATTACAGGAGCCATGAACGTATGAAACTTAAAACAAATTATTACAAATATGGTATTGTAGTTGACCATAATGGTATTGGCAAGGGTGCATCATCAAAGAGAGGTGCAGGGTCATGTATTTTTATACACATTAAAAATACAGCTACATCAGGATGTACGGCTATGAAGGAGTATGAGATAAAAGATGTGTTAAAGTGGCTTGATGAGAAGTCAAACCCCCTCTTAGTTCAAGGAAGAGAAGCAGATATCTCTATGCTACTCTCTACTATAGATTAACCAAAAAGTATTAAAAGACTATCTGACCATCATTTTGCATACGCATCATGATGTTCTTTGCTTTTTTATGTCCTTGAAAAGAGGCTTTTCTACACCACTCTATAGCTTTTTCTTTATTCTCTTCACAACCTAAACCTATATCATACAATGCACCCAAGTTAAACTGTGCAGAAGCGTTACCTGCTATGGCAGCTTTTTTAAAGAGTACATAAGCTTTTTTATAATCTTGTATAACCCCTCGTCCCTCTTTAAACATCGCGGCTAGGTTATTGAATGCGTCTATATTGCCTCTTTTAGCAGCCTCTTCGTACCAAAATGCTGCTTCAGACTCATTTTGCTCACACCCCTCGCCATTTTCAAGCATAAGTGCTACTTCAAATTGAGCTAAAGGTACTTCCCTTGTGGCTGCTTCTAAGTAGTACTCAAAAGACTTTTTAGTATCTTGCTCTACCCCATACCCTTTAAAGTATAAAAAACCCAAATAGTAATAAGCGGTAGCTTCACCTTTAGCTTCTAAAGCAGTGTAAAGTTCAAAGGCTTTACCATACTCTTTAGCCAATAAGGCGTTATAAGCTTCTTGTATCATAGTCACGCTTAAAGATCTTGTTCAATAGTATTGGCAAATGTTGTAAAGTAAATCTCTTTTACTTTTTCAAGTGGAAGTTCTATGTTATTGATTTTAACTCTCTCTCCCCCAACTTTTGCAATATTTTCTACTGTAATACCTAAATCCATTGCCATCTTAGCAAAAGCTTCTGTATGCTCTGGAGATACTTCTACTAAAGCTCTACTTTGTGTCTCATCAAAGATATGTTTGCTCTCATCAAGCGTTACTTCTGCAACAACACCTTTGTTAGAGATAGCTGCCATTTTAGAAAGAGCAATAGCTATCCCCCCTACATTTACATCTTTTGCTGCTTTGAGTAAACCTTTTTTGTTTGCTTCTATTACAAGTTCCCAAAGTCTAAGCTCTTCACTATAGTCAAATATTGGTAAAGAACCTGTTGTCTCACCATGAAGCTCTTTAATATAAAGAGAAGCACCAAACTCACCCTTTGTGCTACCTACAAGTAAAATGTTGTTTTCATTCTCTTGAAATACTGATGGGAGAATTTTGTTCTCATCTTCATTGAGTCCTACCATAGCAATAGCTGGAGTAGGGTACACAGAGACACCATTTGTTTCGTTGTAAAGTGAAACATTACCACTAACAACAGGAGTATTTAACTCTATACACGCCTCTTTGATACCTTCACATGCTTCAGCAAACTGCCACATTACTTCAGGATTTTCAGGGTTACCAAAGTTAAGACAGTCAGTAATAGAGAGTGGTCTAGCACCAGACATTGCAACATTACGTCCAGACTCAACTACTGCAAGTGCTGCACCTCTTCTAGGGTTTATATAACAGTAACGTGGGTTACAGTCTGAACTCATAGCTAACGCTTTTCCATTCTCTTTAATACGAATACATGAAGCATCAAGGCTACCAGGTGCTTTAGTGGTGTTCGTTTGTACCATAGAGTCATACTGGTTATATACCCACGATTTATCAACTATTTCTAATGAAGCTAAAAGCTTCTCATACGCCTCTTGATCTTCTACCTTATCGTAACTATCAAGACTAATATCGTTGATTTTATCTAGGTAAGTAGGTCTTGCAGTAGGTCTATCTAATATAGGAGCTTCTTCACTTACAGGAGCGATAGGCATATCGGCACATTTTTCTCCATGCCACATAAGTTCCATGCGAGAAGTATCGGTTACTTCACCTATTACAGCTACATCGAGTCCCCATTTTTCAAAAATATCTATAATCGCTTGTTCACTACCTTTTTTAGCACAGATAAGCATACGCTCTTGAGACTCTGAAAGCATAAAGTCATAAGGAGTCATACCCTCTTCACGTGCTGGTACTTTGTCAAGATGCATAATAAGCCCTGCACCTGTTTTACCTGCCATTTCAAATGCAGAAGAGGTAAGCCCTGCTGCTCCCATATCTTGGATACCTACAATAAGGTCTGTTTTAAAGAGTTCTAAACACGCTTCAAGAAGTAATTTCTCTGTGAAAGGATCTCCAACTTGTACTGTAGGACGTAAAGACTTTGACTCTTCTGTAAATGAGTCTGAACTCATTACCGCACCACCTAAACCATCACGACCTGTTTTAGAACCTACATACATAACAGGGTTACCAAGACCAGAAGCTACACCTAAAAAGATTTCATCTGATTTAACAAGTCCTAAAGAGAATGCATTAACTAAAATGTTTCCATTGTAAGATTCATCAAAACTCACTTCTCCACCGATAGTAGGAACTCCCATACAGTTACCATAAGAGCCGATACCATCTACTACACCACGCACTAAGTGTCTTTGGTATTTAGCTGTGTCTGATTCACCTTTTATTCTACCAAAACGTAAAGCATTGAGGTTGGCTACAGGTCTTGCACCCATAGTAAAGATATCACGTAAGATACCCCCTACACCTGTAGCAGCCCCTTGAAAAGGCTCAATAAATGAAGGGTGGTTATGACTCTCCATTTTAAATACAGCAGCCATACCATCACCAATGTCTATAACACCAGCATTTTCACCAGGTCCTTGTATAACCCATGGTGCTTTTGTAGGGAAACCATTTAAGTATTTTTTACTTGACTTATATGAACAGTGTTCAGACCACATTGCAGAGAAAATACCTATCTCTACGATATTTGGATGACGACCCTCTAATATACGTAAGATATCTTCATACTCTTCTTTACATAGTTTATGATTTTTTAAAACTTCATCTAAATCTTCAACAGGTTTTGACATTTGTCTGTCCTTTAAGGTGTTTATTAAGAGTGATATTTTACTAAAAAAGTGCTAAATCTGTGATGATAAGTATTAAAATAAGATAGATTTGTTTAATAAGAGAGATTAAATCTGCTTCATATGAACCAATGCATCATGCATATTGAAATAAGCAATCATAAATTCAAACAGCATTCTCCAACATGTCTCTATACAGAGTAGTGTTAAAAAGAGTCCTAGCGAAATACGGAAATACTTTGTAAGTAGTAGTTGAGATACTTTTAGTGTAGAGTATTTTTCTATACTTTTTATAAATTTCCAACTTAGTAAAGGCATGAGAAATGCACCTATGTAGTAAAATAGTATGAGAAGCGTAGGGGTGATAAAGATTTTAAAAGTTAAAAAATCATGCATAGTTAGTAGGTTAGTTTATTACCTCAAAAGAGGTAATAAGTTATGCTTTGTAGAGTTGTGTTGCTTTTTGTACGTGGAAGTTAAGACCAATCTCTTTTTCTGTACATCCAAGTGCAAGTGCAACCATTTGTGGCATATGTAAAACTGGTAGTTCAACATCACGACCCATTACTTTAGCTACATCATCTTGATATGTATCTAGTTTAAGGTGACAAAGTGGACAAGGTGTTACCATAATATCTGCATCATTATCGATAGCATCTAACATAGCATTTCCTGCTAACACTTCAGACGTGTGGTTTGCTTGAAGTTCAACATGGAAACCACAACATTTATTTTTATGGGCATAATTTACAGGGTGCCCCTCTAATGCATCAATAAGCTCATCTAGCGAAGTAGGGTTGTATGGATTTTCTCCTCCATTACTTTTATGATGAAGCTCTGATGGTCTAATGTTATGACAACCATAGAATGGAGCAATATTCAAGTGACTAAGTGGTACAGTAACTTTATCTTTAATATTTTCTAATCCATACTCATCTATAAGTGTATAGAGGAAGTGTTTTATCTCAGATGT
>JAMOTA010000007.1 GCA_027068435.1 Sulfurovum sp. | reverse complement strand
TGGTGAACCATTTGATACCCTCATAGTAACCTCTATACAAAAAATGAGTAATATTAACGATAAAGAGGGTGGACTGAATGCTAAAGATATTGAACTTATAGGTGAAAAAAGAATAGTATTTATCATAGATGAAGCCCACCGTTCTACTTTTGGAGACATGCTTATCACCATCAAAAATACATTTGAGGGTGCTATATTTTTCGGTTTTACAGGAACGCCCATAGAGGAAGAGAACAAGAAAAAAGATAGCACTACAGCTATGGTATTTGGCGATGAACTCCATCGTTATAGTATTGCCGATGGTATTAGAGATAGAAATGTTCTTGGGTTTGATCCATATAAAATACTTACTTACAAAGATAGAGATGTGAGAAAAGCCGTAGCACTACAAGAGGCAAAAGCAAAAGATGAAAAAGAGGCTCTAAGTGACCCTAAAAAAAGAGTAGTTTATAACAAGTTTATGACTGAAGTAAAAATGGCAGGGTATAAAGATGAGAGTGGCAAGTATGTAAAAGGGATAGAAGATTATATACCAAATGCTCAATACCAAAGAGAGGAACACCAAAACAAAGTAGTTGAAGATATAGTTGAAAACTGGATGACACTTAGTCAAGATTCTAAGTTTCATGCTATTTTTGCTACGAGTAGCATATCTGAAGCTATTATGTATTATCGTTTACTAAAAGCTAAAGTAGAAGAGGAAAATTTAGATTTAAATATATCGGCACTTTTTGATTCTACTATTGACAATAACGGTGGTGTGGCTTTTAAAGAAGATGGTTTAGTTGAGATTTTAGAAGATTATAATCAACAGTTTGAACAAGATTTTTCTTTAAAAAACTTTTCTAAATTTAAAAAAGATATAGCTTCAAGATTAGCACATAAAAAACCATATATAAATATAGAAAAAAACAAAGAAAAGCAGATAAATCTACTCATAGTAGTAGACCAAATGCTAACAGGCTTTGACTCTAAATGGATAAATACCTTGTATTTGGACAAGATGTTAGAGTATGCAAACATCATACAAGCTTTTTCAAGAACCAATAGACTCTTTGGAACAGATAAGCCCTTTGGAACGATTCGTTACTATAGAAAACCTCACACAATGCATGAAAACATAAATAAGGCTATAAAACTATACTCTGGTGATAAACCATTAGGATTGTTTGTAGATAGATTGGATGAGAATTTAAAAAAGCTTAACAATGTTTTTGAAGAAGTTTTTGAGTTATTTAAAAATGCTGGAGTTGAACACTTTGAAAAACTTCCTGATGATCTATCTGAGAGAGGTGAGTTTTCAAAACTCTTTAAAAAGTTTAACGATACCCTTGAAGCATCAAAAATTCAAGGGTTTCAATGGAACTCAAAAGAGATTAATTTTAACGAAAACAGTTACCTAACTTTAGTTCAACGATATAAAGAGCTTTCAACTAGAGATGAAGGTTCAGGTGGTGGGGAAGAAGTGCCTTTTGATATTGATGGGTATATAACAGAGATAGATACCGATAAAATAGATGCTGACTTCATGAACTCTCGTTTTAGCAAATACCTTAAGATTCTTGAGCAAGGGGATGTTACAGAGATTGAAAAAAGATTAAACGAACTTCACAAATCATTTGCTTCTCTAACTCAAGAGGAACAAAAATATGCCAATATTTTACTCCACGACATTCAAAGTGGCAATATTACCATAGATAAAAATAAAACTTTTAAAGAGTATATAGCCCAGTACCAAGCAGATGCTGAACACTCTCAAATAACAACGTTAATAGAGCAGTTTGGGTTAGATGGTAGTAAACTCGAAGAGATGTTAGCAACAGAAGTTACCGAAACAAATCTCAATGAGTATGGTCGTTTTGATGAGTTAAAAAATAGTGTAGATAAGGCAAAAGCAAAACGTTTTTTTGAACTTCAAGAAGAAAGAAAAATACTACCTTTTAAAGTAAATATGAAAGTGCATAATCTGCTAAAAGATTTTATTATTAATAGTAAGTATAATTTATAAGTATCCTAAAGCAGTTGAAAAATAATAATTTACTTCAAAATAAAAAGAGAATGGCTATATAAAAAATGAAGAGACAAGCCCAATAAGTCCACCAAATACTGCACCCCAGACTACTAGCCATCCTAAGTGTTCATTGATAAGCTCTTTTACTAAATCTTTAACCATCTTAGGGGTTAGCTCTTCTAGTCTTTTAGTGATAAGCTCTTCAACGGAGTTGAGCATATCTTCACTTATGGCACTGTTTTGTATGTGTTTGTTCATTTGTGATTTAAATTCAGTTGAAGATACGATACTACTTACGGAAGTTTTTAGCTTTAGCATAAAAGGTTCACGCATCGTCTCTAAGGCTTCTTCTCCACCAAACATGTCTATGGCAGGACCAAACTTAGACTCCATGACTGTTTTACTAAGTGCTTCAAAAGCTGGTGCAAAGTCGGCATTATTTACTAAAGATGAAAGGTCTATCTTCTGCTCTTCATCTTTAAAAAAGTCAACAAGTTGCTCTTTGGTAAAAAACTGTTTCATTATCATCTCTTTGATAGAGACTTTAAAGGTAACAAAGTTTTTTTCTATCACTCCTGAGCCATACAGAAAAGGTACTTTTTCAAATAGCATATGAATAGCCAGTTGATTGGTAACAGCACCAGAGAGGGCAAAAAGACCTGTAAAAAGTAGAGGCTGAGCATAGACTACAGGAACCATAAAAGAGGTTCCTATGAGTAATATAGAGAGGGTATTGCTAATAAGTGATTTAGACATAATAAGATTCTTTAATTTTTTGGAAACTATAGCATACTATTCTAAATAAAACTCTTTTATACTTTAGCGTTTACTTTAATGTTAATCTTTTTGTCTTCTATAGACAATACTTTATCACAGTAAGGCAATAAACTATCATCATGCGTAACCATAACGATGGTTACATTTTGTTCTCTAGTAATCTTCTTTAGCATCTTTACAACACTAATAGCTCTTTGTTTATCAAGTGCAGCGGTTGGTTCATCAGCTAGTATAATATCGGGTTCATTTGCTAAGGCTCTAGCTATGGCTATTCTTTGATTTTGCCCTCCACTTAACTGACTTGGCATACTTTTCATTTTATCTTTCATATCAAGATAATCCATAATACTATCTACTCTTTTACCTACTACTTTTTCACTCTCACCATTTTCATAAGGAAGTAGTTTAATATTCTCTTCTATATTTAAAAAAGGGATAAGATAATGGGCTTGGAAAATAAAACCTATCTTTTTACGTCTTAGCTCTCTGTCATCTTTTACTTTCCACTTATTGTCATAGACAACTTCATCACCAATGGTAATTTTTCCACTTGAGGGTTCTAATACACACCCTAGCATCATAAGTAAGGTTGTCTTCCCTGCTCCACTAGGTGCTACCAATGAGACGAACTCTCCTTTTTTTAAAGAAAAACTTGCACCATCTATCACTGTTACTTTGCTATCACCTTGACCAAACGATTTACTAAGATTTTCAATCTTTATTGCTATATTATTCATATTAGCCTCCAATAGCTTGTGCTGGATCTGTTTTAATGACTTTATATATCCCAAAAAGTGAAGCAAACACTGAAGAGATTAGAATAATAATAAATAGAGAAAAAGCATCACTTAACTCTAACAGTACTCTTTTTGGAAACCCACCTGCAATCAGTCGTGCAAAAATATTTCCACTGATAAATGCTAAAAAACCTAAAACTACCGTCTCCTCTATAATCATTATGGCTATAGTTAGATTTGGTATTCCAATGAGTTTTAAAATACTTATCTCTTTAATTTTTTCTAGGGTCATAGTATAGATAATTAAAGCAATAATAACAATAGATACAAGTATAAGAATTACTGTAAACATACCTATCTGTTTAGAACTTTTTTTAATAACCTTATCTACCAAAAGACTCTCTTGTTCATCTTTTGTAAAAACTTTTTTATGGGTTGTATGTTCTATCATTCTAGCCACAGTAGTAGCATTAAATCCCTCTTTAGTTTGTGCAATAATAGCATTAACAAGATGTGGATTTGAACCTTTTATACCTCTTTTTTCATCACTTCTAATACGCTCATTTGTATAAGTAAACTGTAAAATTTGAGCATCTTTTAAACTGCTATAGATAAGATAATCACCAGAATTAGAAACTGTATCTTTAGTGATTCCTACCACTTTATACTGATCTCTTCCTAAGGTAATAAACTCACCCAAACTATACCCTATTTTTTGTGATACAACTATCTCATAGTGCGATTTTTCAATTACTCTACCTTCTATAAGCTTTTTATTATCTATCACCTCTATATTACCAAAAGGGTCATACCCTATAAGCATGACTTTGAAATCTTTACCTTTATTTATCATTTGAAAGGTTTGAAAGGTAATGGCACCTGATTCTTCAATCCCATCTTGATAAGATATTTGATATTTTAAATCTTCATGTACTTTTGAGGTTTGGGCAAAGGGTCCTAATGTATCTTGCTGTACTACCCAAATGTCTGCCTTTATATCTCTTACTAACACTTCAGCATCAAAAACCATACCACGATAGACTCCAATCATAATAATGACAATACCTAGCAATACGCCCACACTAATAGCTGTTATAAGAAACTTACTTAGAGAATGGCTTATATCTTTATAGGCTAGATTAATCATTGATAATTTTCATTCCATTAAAGAGTGATTTTTTATTAGGGTTTGGTATCAAAATTTTTTGTGATATATCGAAATCTTTAATCGCAGCATTCTTTCTATGGTAGGCTAAAATATTTAGAGGCATAAATTTGGCTTTACTCTCTTTATCTAAAATCCAAATACCTGTTTTCTCTTTATATATAACCAAAGTTTTAGTAGGTATTTTAACAATATTGTGCAATTTTCTTGTAATAATAGCCACGGTTGCTTGTTCTTCAAGATAAAAGGGTATAGCAAGGTTAGTAAATGCTACATCAACTTCTCTCTCATTGGTTACACTATTATTAATAGGTTTAATATTAACAACTTTACCTTCAACTTTTTTATCGGACGAACGAAGTTTTATCATCGCTTTATCACCTATTTTTACATCACCACTCATTCTTGTGTCAATATACGTCTTTACCCAAATATCCTTAGGGTCAACCATCTCTAAAATAGTCTGGTTTGGTGAGATTATTTGATAATTTGAGATAGATTTTTTTACAATATAACCATCTATAGGAGATAAAATAGTATATCTTTTCAACTTCTCTTTCAGTCCAATAATATTGGCTTTAATCTGCTCAATTTGTTTATCAAAAGAGATAATTTTAGATTCTATACTTGCTATTTTTTGTTTGGCAATATCTCTTGTCATTTGATACTTTTTATAACTAAGTTCAGCGAGTGAGCCTTGATTATAAAGTATTTTATTTTTATTAAATGTATGGTTTTCATATTCATAAGAGATAATAGCACTCTGTTTATCTATTTTCAATCCATCTCTATCACTTTGAGATTTTTCTAAAGTTGCTACTGCTTCGTCAATTTTAGATTTTAAATCTACACTATCAATAGCAGAGATAACAGTTCCTTGATTGATAAAGTCACCCTCATTAACAATTAAGTCTAAGACTTTGCCACCATAAATAGAACCTACCTTGTAAATGTCTTTAGCACCTACATTCCCTACACCATTAACTTGAACATCCATATCTGATTTGACCGCAAATATAATCTCGTAAGTGTGTTTTGGGATATAAATTTTTTTATAAACACCAAATCCTATTAACCCTATAATCGCTATGTAAATTATGTATTTTTTCATTTATATAGCTCAAGATAAAAGTAAGATTTCTCTCTGTTATTCTTGTAGAGACCTAGTGTAGGCATAATTTGGAGTATGCTTACTGTAAGTATGGAGCAAAAAGCACTGTTTGCTAATATTAGTGTCTGTATCATAAATATACTATCCTTAATAATTTTGAATTATTATAGTAAGTCCATATTAATACAATATGAACTTTATAAGGTCTATTATAAAAATGCCAATAACGAAGCAGTTACTGCAACATTAAGTGATTCAACACCACGTTGCATAGGTATGGCTATACTTTTGTTACAGACAGCTTCTACTTTTTGACTCACACCTTCACTCTCATTACCTAAAACAAAAATAGTTTTATCTCCATAACTCTGTTCTTTATAGTCATGGGTAGCATGAGAAGAGAGACTATAAATATCTGCACCCTCTTGCTGAAAGGCTTGTAACGTCTTTTGAAGATGTGTTGTTTTGATAATAGGCATCTTAAAAAGAGTACCCACACTCGCTTTAATAACTAGTGGGCTAATCTGAGCCGTTCCTTTAGTAGGAAGTAAAATAGCATCTATGTTTCCTGCTGCACAAGAACGGATAATCATCCCTAAGTTTTGAGGGTTGGTTATGCCATCAAGTGCCATAATACGATAACTACTGTTTTTAGCTATAAAGTCTTGACTCTCTCCAAAATAGGCTAAAACAATGTCAAGTGCAACCCCTTGGTCTTGTTTTGCATTTTTGGAGATACGTGAAAGAGACTGCTTGTCATGATACGATACTTCAATATCTCTTTTTGAAGCGACTGCTTTCATCTGCTCTAACACTTCAGCATCTTTGTTAGATTTGGAGAGATGAAGCTTATGAATAGTAATCGTTTCATCTTCTAACGCTTCCATCACTGCATTACGACCATAGATAGTTAATACTTTGTCAAAAAAAGCTTTTTTAACTAGGTACTCTTCTGAGTCATCAGTAAACATCTTTGGCACTTATTTTTCACCATTCCATGCAATATGTGGTTTACCTGCTTCATCAAACTCAACAGCTGGCATACCCATAAGGTTGTAACCACCATCTACATAATGTATCTCTCCTGTAACACCTGAACTCAAGTCTGATAGTAAGTACATTCCTGAGTTTCCTACTTGTTCGATAGTTACATTCTCTTTAAGTGGTGCATGTGCTTTGTTCCATTTAAGCATGAAACCAAAATCGCCTATCCCTGCGGCTGCTAAAGTTTTAATAGGACCTGCTGAAATGGCATTAACTCTAATACCATCTTTTCCTAAATCTTCTGCTAAATACTTAACTGTCATCTCTAATGCAGCTTTAGCCACACCCATGAGGTTATAGTTAGGGATGTATTTTACTCCACCATAGTAACTCAATGTCAAAACAGAAGCTTTGTTAGAGAGTATAGGCTTAAGCTCTCTTACTATCTCGATAAGAGAATAGACAGATATATTCATAGCAACATCAAATGCATCTTTGCCAATATCTATAAAGCGACCACTTAGCCCCTCTTTTGGAGCAAAAGCTATAGAGTGTACGATAAAGTCAATTTGCCCCATATCCTTCTCTAAAGAGACTTTGAGTGCTTTTATCTCTTCTGGATTACTAACATCACAAGGGTAGAGTCTTGCTCCACAATCTAAATCTTCTGCGATAGGTGCTAATTTTTTTTCAAATCTTTCATTGAGAAAAGTAATAGCCATCTCAGCACCCTGCTCTTGACAAGCTTTTGCTATACCATACGCGATTGATTTTTTATTTGCGATGCCTAAGATGACACCTTTTTTACCTTTCATTATCATACCATTACACTCCATAAATTAATTTCACTATTTTATCATGATTGAGATAGAATGCAGTACATAAACAGAGACAAATCAAGGAAAACTATGCAAAATACACTTATTATTAGCACTGGTGGCACATTTAATAAAATTTATAACTCTCTTAATGGAGAACTAATCATAGATAAAGAATCTCATTCGATTAAAACTATTTCTAAACTGTGGCTTTGTAACCTTAATTTTATAAATATCATAGGTAAAGATAGCTTAGAGATAACAGAAGAAGATAGAGAGTTACTCTATCAAACTATTATAAATTCTCATTATGAGCATATTGTTATTATACACGGTACAGATACTATGGATATAACTGCCAAATACTTAGCCAAAAAAGTTATTAACAAAAGTGTTGTACTCACTGGAGCTATGGTACCATACTCCATAGACCCCATAGAAGCAACTGCAAATCTATCATCAGCACTTGGGTACGTGAAGATGCTTGACTCTCATGATATTTATATTGTGATGAATGGTGTTTTTGGAAAGTATAATAGGATTATAAAAAATAGAGAAAAAGGAGAGTTTATATATAAGCTATAAACTCTCCATTAGTATAAAATTATTTTAACTTTCTGTTTCTTGCTGCAAGTATCGTTAAAATTAAAAGTCCAGCTACACCATAATAAACCCATACAGGCATAGGTACAGGATCACCCGCTGCATAAGAGTGAAGACCTGAAAGGTAATAATTTACACCAAAATATGTCATAAGCACTGTTGAATACGCCCATGTAGATGCTACATTATAGACAAATGATGACTTTAATGAAGGGATAAATCTAAGATGAAGTACCGTTGCATAAATAAGTATAGTAACAGCTGCCCATGTCTCTTTTGAATCCCATCCCCAGTAACGTCCCCAAGACTCATTTGCCCATACCCCACCAAGAAAGTTTCCTACCGTGTAGAGAAAAAGACCTATGATAAGTGCCATTTCAGAAAGATTTGTCAACTCTTTAATTGAACGATCCATATTTTCATGACCTTTACTACCTTTAAAAATAAAAAGCAACAACACCATCAAAGATAGAATAGAACCTAAACCAAAGAAACCATTACCAGAGATAATAGTCGCTACATGAATCATAAGCCAGTAAGATTTGAGTACGGGTACAAGGTTTGTAATCTCTGGATTTATAAAGTTCATATGTGCCACTGCCATCGTAACTCCTGCTAAGATAGCAGCACCTGCTAAAGCAAATGGTGAACGTCTAGCTAAAACAAGTCCTGCAAATATCGTAGCTGCTGCGATAAAGATAATAGACTCATAAGCATTTGACCATGGTGCATGTCCTGCAATATACCAACGGATACCCATTCCAATTAAATGAACAAAAAAACCAAAAAAGAGTAAGGATAACGCCCCTCTCATAATCCACTTCATAGAAAATGATGGTTTCACAACATTAATAAAGGCAAAAATAAAGAGTAGTAACCCTACAATTAAATACAAAGGAACAAGTTTACTAAAGAGTCCAAGTTTATTGTATTCTATCTCCATATCAATATGAGTAGGTGAAGGTAAAACCTCTGAACCATACGTTTTTTGATATTTATGTAAACCTTTTAATGCTAAGTTTGCATTCTCCCATTCTCCTGTTTCTAAGGCTTTATTTAACATGATAAAATATGCTGAAATTGCTATCCTTACACGTTCAGCATCTTCGGTCTTAAACTTCTTTATAGCATCCATCGGTGACAACCATTTATTATTTGCATCATTAGGTTGAGGGAAAATACGAAGAAGCGAACCTTGATATGCCATATAAGAGACGTTCACACGTTCATCTATATTTAAAAGTTTTTTATCATATTGTGTTTTTTCAAGTGGTTTTTTTCTTGAAGCGGAGACAATATCTTCATAAAGTTTATAACTGTTATCTTTTTTAGAGAAAAAATCTGAATATGCTGCAAATTTTTGCTCTTTAGGTAAACCTAAATTTACAGCTATTTTAGGATGACCTATTTTAATCATAGGAACATCTTGATAAAGCCTTGGTTTTGTAATCATACCCAATAACATCTGTGTTGGTTCTAAACCAAAAAGTGAACTTTTTCCTGTTATTTTTGCAATAATATCATGAGCTACTGTATCAATAGGTTTCATACGACCTTGATAATCTTGAACTGATAGTTTCCCAAAGTTTAATGCATGTTTTAAATCATACCTTTGTATGGACTTTTCCATCTCTGCATTTATTGTTGGTGTTGCTGCATTACTCTGTATAGGATTTATCATAGCAAGAGAAAAAAGTAAAATTGCCACACTTGTTTGCTGTAGCTTTTTAGCCCCTTTCAAAAGCTTTTGAAATCTTCCATTAGGGATAAACAGACTCCATATCATCCCAATAGTAAGTAAAATATAACCTAAATATGTAGGCCATGTTCCTGGGTCATGGTTTACTGAGAGTATAGTTCCTTTTTCATCCATATCGTAAGAAGATTGGAAAAAACGGTAATTTTTATAGTCTAGTACATGGTTCATGTAAATAGCAAATGGCATATTAATATTTTGCTCCTTGTCTATAAGTACTACATCACTTGCATAAGATGCAGGGGTCATGGAGCCAGGGTAACGCTCAAGCTTAAACTTCTCAAGCTTTATGGAAAAAGGTAATACTATCTGCTTCGCACCCACACGTAAATCTATTTTAACACCATTAAGAGTAAAACTTTTTAGCTCTCCTAGCTGACCTTTATATGGTTTACAAACAACTATTTTACTCTCCTCTCCTACGCTTACCTTTAACTCTATAAACTCTGGTTTTCCAGATTGGGTTTTTAAGTCATGAGAGTCTATCGTAAAACGTCCCTTCTCATGTATCTCTTTTAATACAATAGCATTAGTACCAAATTGATGAAGAAATCTTCTTTTAAACGCATTATCACCAGCTGGTATCTCTCCTGAAGTTTTATCATTCATGTTTAAGTATTTAATTGCATAAGGGAATTTAACTTTTAAAGTATCGCCCTCTTCGTGTATGTTAAAAGTAGGTTTTTTATCTGTTGTTTTTGCTTCGTATGCTACATAAAAGTCTCCAAAATCTTTTACATCACCTTTAGCAAAATAGTAAATATTTCCTTGCTCTCCAGTGGAGATTTTGAGTTCTAAATACTTTTTACCATTAGGGTCTTTTACTACTTTTTCATGTGCTGTAGGTAGGTATCTTAGAAGTTCTATGTTAACCTCTTTATCTTCAATATGTAGTGTTTCATGTAGGCTATTTTTACTCATAGTAGAGAAAAACAGTGCTTTTTCAAGCCCATCTTTTTCTTTACCTTGTGTTGCAGTTACTTGGAGTAATTTTACATCGGAGACCATCATATTACTAGATTGTCCTTCACGTATATGCATAATCCCCTCATATCCTATATAACGTGTAATCAACGCACCTATAGCAATAATCAAAAATGCAAAGTGAAAAAGAAAGACTGCTGGTTTAGATTTGTAAGACTTGTATTTAATAATATTATAAATCAAAATTGCTGTAAAATATGCTAAAAAAACTTCAAACCATTGTGCTTTATAGATAAGTGCTTGTGCTGTTTGTGTACCGAAGTCATTCTCAATAAATGTGGCTGCACCTATCACTATACCAAAAATAAACAGTACAATAACTGCCATTTTCATAGATAAAATATGTTTTAACATGGTTTAAAACCCTTTGTATGTTTATTAAAAAAATGATTATAACTGATGTTTACTAACTGTATATTAATTCACTACAGTTTATAGCTTTAGATAATAAGTATGATACTTTGTTACACTATAATCTTTCTTTACTTCAGTTCACCCCAACTATCTCCTATACTGACAGAACACTCTAAAGGGACATCAAGTACTAAGACATTTTCCATAGTATGAACAAAACGTCTGCTTATTTCTTCTACCCTCTCTTCATGTACTTCAAATATAAGTTCATCATGGATTTGAAGTAACATAAAAGCATCTAGTTTTTCATCTTGTATCATACTGTCTATCTGGTTCATAGAGAGTTTTATAAGATCTGCCGCAGATCCTTGAAAAACGGTGTTTACTGACTCACGCATAAAGGCTGCTTTTTGCATACCATTAGCTGATTCATAGTCAAAGATACGTCTTCTTTTTAAGATAGTTTCTACATATCCATCTATTTTAACACGCTCTTGTATGCTCTCTAAAAAGTTTTTTACTGTTGGAAATGATGCAAAGTAGTTACTGATAATCTCTTTGGCTTCTAAACTACTAATACCTAACTCTTCTGAGAGCTTTTTAGGTCCCATTCCATAGAGTAGTCCAAAGTTTACAGATTTTGCAAAACTTCTTTTCTCTTTAGCTAATGCTTCTCCAAACAACAAAGAAGAGGTTGCTAAGTGAATATCTACCCCATCGTTAAACGCTTTAAGTAGTGCCGTATCTTGTGAAAAGTGTGCCAAGAGACGTAACTCAATTTGAGAGTAATCTATACTCACTAACTTGTATCCCTCTTTTGCTACAAATGCCTCTCTTACCGAACGTCCTAACTTAGAGCGAACAGGTATATTTTGTAAGTTAGGGTCACGTGAGCTTAAACGTCCTGTTGCCGTACCAGTTTGTCCAAAAGAGGTGTAGATACGTGACTTTTTATCTGCCTTTGAGAGTTTAAGTAACGGGTCAACATAGGTTGAGAGTATTTTTTGGTACTCACGGTACTCTAAAACTTTCTCGATAATGGGATGTTCCCCTTTTAAGGTATTTAAAACAGATTCATTGGTACTGTAACCCGTTTTTGTTCGCTTTCCACCTTTGAGTCCTAAACTTTGGAAGAGTACTTCACCTAGTTGTTTAGGTGACTTAATGTTAAACTCTGTACCGCTAAGTGTATGTATCTCAGAGGTCAACACTCCTAAATCATCACTTAGTGTTTTTTGTAGTGCCACAAGCTTAGAGGGTTCTACTTTTATCCCTAAACGCTCCATACGCATAAGCACATTAATAAACGGATACTCTATCTCTTTAGCCTCTTTTAAAAGGTGAGTAAGTGAAGAGAGTTCCATCTTTTTCTTTAATGCACCATACAGAAGAAAAGTCATCCATGCATCTTCAGCTGCATAAAAAGTAGCATCTTCTATGGCAACAGCTGAAAAATCTTCCCCTTTTTTTACCATCTCTTTAAAAGGTTTCATCTCATACTTAAAAAACTTCATAGCTAGAGCATCTAAGCCTATTTTAGAACCAGGATTTAAGAGCCATGCCATAATCATGGTATCAGCATAAGGGATAATCTCTTCAAAACTATACTGATTATAAAGCAAAGAGAAGTCAAATTTTAGGTTTTGACCTACGATGTTGTGTTGTAAGAGTTTTTTAAGTGCATCTATCGCATCATCTACGCTTACTTGGGCTTCTACACCTAAGTAGCTATGTCCTATGGGTACATAATAGGCTTTATTGCTCTCCATACAGAAGCTAAAACCTACCATCTTAGCTACTTTGGTGTCTAAGCCTGTGGTTTCTGTGTCAAAGGCTACTATGGTATCTTTGTCTATGTTTTTTATAACAGCATCTAACTTCTCTTTGGTATCTAAAGTCACTGCTTCAAAACTTAGACTTGGCTTTTTAGGTTCAATATACTCTCTCTCACAATCTACACTTTCATCTTCGTGCATACCTACTTTTGCTTTTTTAATAGCTTGTTTCATCTCGTAATGTTCAAACTCATCAAGTAAACAAGTGAGGTAGTTTTTATCTTCAAAAACAAAACTCTCTACATCCACATCTTTAAAAACTTCTCTGCTCATCGTTACAAGTTCACGAGATAAAAATGCTTTCTCTCTACTCTCTAGTAAAAGTTTCTGTATACGTGGTGTTCCACAGTTTTCTATATCTTCATAGATAGCTTCAAGGGTGTGGTATTGGTTTATGAGTTTTGAAGCCCCTACTTTTCCTATGCCTTTTACACCAGGGACATTGTCTGAGCTGTCTCCAAGGATGGCTTGAAAGTTTATAAAATCTCTAGGATGCACACCAAACTTGTCTATACAAGTCTGCTCATTGACTACTGCTTTTTTTACAGAGTCATACATCTCAACCTTACCATCTTCTAACATCTGATAGAGGTCTTTATCGTGAGATACGATACGTACTTTCATACCCTTTTGCATAGCAAACTTTGCTACAGTAGTGATAACATCATCAGCTTCAAACCCCTCACGAGAAAGGTTAGCAAAGCCCATCTGTTCTATCCACTCTATGGCAATGGGAAGTTGTTTTACTAAGTCCTCAGGTGCAGGGTCTCTGTTTGCTTTGTACTCTGGGTACAAGTCATTACGAAATGTTTTTCCCTTTGTATCGAGGGCAAATACTAAATAGTCTGTACTGTGATCACGGCGAAGAGACTCCACTAAGTTCGCAAAACCTGTAAGTAATCCTGTAGGGAATCCATCTGAGTTACGTAGTGGAGGTAGTGCAAAGTAAGAGCGAAAGAAGAAACCGAATGTATCTATAATAGTTATTGTTTTCAATGAATAAGACCTAATTTTTATGTATTTTAACAAAAATTCTGTTAATTTTCTAAATAAATTAGAATACAGTACATTTAATATATTTTAGAAAATTTTTACTAAAACATATATTTAAAACAAACTATAAATTAGTGATAGTCTATTTTTATCTATAAAAACGTAATTTAAAGTAATAATATGTTAAAATTCAAAAAGGCATAGAGAAATGGGAGATATTATTTAGATGACATATACACATCATAAGAAAAAGTCAAAGATAGTAGAACCTACATCTTATGCACAAAAAAATGTGAAAATCTCTGATGCTCCTCTGTTCTTTATTGAGGGTCTTGAACATATTTTTCTTCTTGTCTATTTTATATTTCTACCTTACTTAGCAGGACTAATTTTTCTTTTTGTCTATATTGCAGATAGAGATATTAAAGTATTTACTGCACTAAACAGTAATAATAGTTACCTACTTACATGGACAATAGGCTACGAAATACTCGCAGCACTTGCCCTTATACTTATTATGAAAAATGCTATTATGTTCTCTATCCAAACAGCTAGAGCAGGTCCATCAAATAAAAAGTTTGTGATTCCTTAACTATTAAAGCTATATCAGTTATAGCTTTAACTCTTTAACTAAATACTCACCAGTATATGAACCACTCTCTTTATATTCCCTAGCTAACTTTTCAGGACTTCCAGTTGCAATAATAAGCCCCCCCTTATTTCCACCTTCTGGTCCCATATCTATAATATAATCTGCATTTTTAACCATATCAAGATTATGTTCAATAACTACTACAGAGTTACCTAGTTCTACTAGATGATGAAGTACACCTGTTAGTCTATCTACATCTGCAAAATGAAGTCCTGTAGTAGGTTCATCTAAGATATATAGGGTTTTACCCGTATCTTTACGACTTAACTCTTTACTAAGCTTAATACGCTGTGCTTCTCCACCAGAGAGTGTGGTTGCATTTTGACCTAAGGTGATGTAATCAAGACCTACATCAGTAAGTGTCTTAAGCTTTACAGCCAAAATAGGAATAGCTTTAAAGAATTCCAACGCTTCACCTACAGACATACCTAAAACATCTGCAATTGTTTTACCTTTATAGCGTACTTCAAGAGTTTGAGCATTATATCTTGCTCCATCACACACATCACAGCTGACTAAAACATCAGGTAAGAAATGCATCTCTATCTTTATCTGTCCATCTCCTTGACACTTCTCACAACGTCCACCTTTTACATTGAAAGAGAAACGACCTATTTTGTAACCACGAAGCTCTGCTTCTTTAGTTTGAGCAAAAAGTTTACGTATCTCATCCATCATACCTGTGTAAGTTGCAGGGTTAGAGCGTGGTGTTCTACCTATTGGACTTTGGTCAAGGTAGATAACTTTATCAAGCTTCTCTAAACCTGTAATCTCTACACCATCTATTTTATTGACTTTTTTAGCACGGTTAAGTAGCTCTCTAGCAACAGGAAGTAAAGTTTGAAGTATTAGTGAAGATTTACCACTTCCACTTACTCCTGTAATACATACAAGGTTTTTTAATGGAATCTTCGCATCAAGTTTTTCTATGTTGTTTAGGGTAACATTTTTAATCTCTATCCACTCCTCTTGTGGATTGTCATGAGAGTAGCAAATATCTTTTCTACCATACATATAGTCAGCAGTTAGTGTTTTAGCTTTCATTAACTTCTTTGCATCTCCAGCAAAAACTACCTCCCCACCAAACTTACCAGCACCTGGACCAATATCTATAATATAATCAGCCGCCAAAATAGTCTCTTTGTCATGCTCCACAACGATAACAGAATTTCCTTTTTCCCTTAAAGAGTTGAGTGTACGAATAAGCTTCATGGTATCTCGTTCATGTAACCCTATACTAGGTTCATCAAGTACATACATAACACCTGTAAGTCCCGAACCTATTTGTGAAGCTATACGAATACGCTGTGCTTCTCCACCAGAGATACTTCGTGCATCACGACTAAGGGTAATGTACCCTAAGCCTACATCATAAAGAAAATAGAGTCGTTCATACAACTCTTTAAGTATAGAGTCTGCTATCATCTTTTGTTGTTCTGTAAGATGTGAAAAGCTCTCTTTATCTGCAAAAAGTGCATACGATTTTTCTATAGGCATATCTATAATATCTGCGATATTTTTACCCTCTATCTTTACAGATAAAGAGCGTGGTCGTAGACGATGTCCATCACATTTATCACATACTTTTTCTGTCATGTACTCAGAGAGATCTTTCTCCTCTTTAAACATATCATGAGCAAACTTTACCACGCCAGGCCACTCTCGGCTGAGTTTATGACGCTTCCATGTAAAGTCAACCGAAGAGCCTAGTCCATAGAGTATGGCTTTTTGTTGATGGGCTTCAAGCTCACAATAAGGTACTTTTGTACTTATCTCATTTTGCTCACAAAAAGCATTAAGAAATTTTGTATAATAACTTTTGTTAAAGCCATACATTATTTTTACAGCACCCTTCTCTACAGAGAGTTCTTGGTCTATCACTTTTTTAAGATCTATAGCATAACGAATACCCAAACCATCACAAGTAGGACAAGCACCTTTAGGTGAGTTAAATGAAAAACTTACAGGTTCTAAAGGTTCAAAGCTTAACTTACAGTCAAAACATGCCAAGTGTTCAGAGTAGTGTATATGCTGTCTGTCAAGAGCTAACTCTTCATAGTTAAGCACCTCTATCTCCATCTCACCATAACTCTCTTTAAGTGCTTTTTCTACATCTTGCCCTATACGGTCACGACTCTCCTCTTTTACTACAACTCTATCAACTACAACTTTAATGGTATGTTTTTTAGTTTTAGAGAGTTCTATCTCATCATCAAGACGTACCATCACACCATCTATCATAGCACGAATATAGCCCTTATGGCGTAAAGACTCAAGCATATCTACAAAAGTACCTTTTTTCTCTTTGACAAGTGGTGCCATAATAACAAGCTTTGCCCCGTTAGGAAGTTTTAAAACCTCTTCTATAATATCTGCTGCAGACATAGAAGAGATAGGCTTATGACACTCATGACAATGTTGTTCACCTACACGAGCAAAAAGTAAACGCAGATAGTCATAGATTTCGGTAATCGTTCCAACCGTAGAACGAGGGTTTTTAGAGGTGGTCTTTTGGTCTATAGCAATAGCAGGTGTTAGTCCCTCTATCTTATCTACATCAGGCTTTCCAACACGTCCTAAAAACTGTCTTGCATAAGAGGAGAGAGACTCTATATAACGTCTCTGTCCCTCTGCATAAAGTGTAGAAAATGCCAAAGTAGATTTACCAGACCCAGAGATACCAGTCACTACTACCAGTTTATTTTTAGGAATACTAATATTTATATTTTTTAAATTATTCTCTCTAGCTCCATACACATGTATCATATCTTTTTGTTTTACCATTTTATTCATCTTTTAGGTTAAAATTAATCATGGATTATAGCATAATTACATGAACGCCTAAAGCCCTTTTAAATATATTTATGCTTTATTTCTTTTAAGTTCCTCTATCTCCATACGTAAACTTTTAACCTCTATTTGAAGTTGATGGACTACCATCTGTAAAGTATGTTCTTCTTGCTGTTCAAAAGGAACAATAGACTCACTAATCTCTTTCTCTTTTTTATCATCAATCAAAATATAAGTTGTTTCCTTCTCACCTATATTTTCAACTTCTACATTTAATTTAGCAGACTTTACCATTTTCATTACATTAAAAACACTCAACTTATGTTTTATCGCATATTGCTTTATTGTTATCTTTTCTATTTTAATTCCTTTAATTTAATATTATATACTTTTACTTAACATTTAGTTCGTTATAATATAACAAAATTACCTAAAGGATAGTTATGAAACTAAACAAATTTAATACATTAGCAGTTATCGCCTCGTTAGTCATGCTTTTAAGTAGCCACATTATGGCAGAAGCAGCACCAGTTATTGATGCAAAAGCAAATGAAGCAATCAAAAATTTTATTAAAGAGGTCAAAGGAGGAGAAGAATTTTTATCTAAAGTCAAAGGCTTTCTTGTTTTCCCTTCTGTAGTCAAAGGTGGGTTTGTAGTAGGTGGAGAGTACGGGGAAGGTGTTCTACGTATAGAGGGTGAAAGTAAAGCCTATTATAGCATTACTTCGGGTTCTCTAGGATTTCAGATGGGACTTCAACAGACATCATATATCATCGCTTTTGTTTCAGAAAATGCTTTAAATAATTTTGTAAAAAGTAATGGTTGGGAAGCAGGTGTAGATGGTGCTGTCACTGTAGCTAAATGGGGAGCAGGAAAAGATATTAGCTCTATAAGCTTTGAAAACCCTATTTATGCTTTTGTTTTTGGTGCTAAAGGTTTAATGTATAACCTTACACTTGAAGGTACTAAATTTACTAAAATCAAACGTTAATCTTTACTTTAAGAGTAGAAGCTCTTAAAGCTTCTACTCTTTAGTGTTAAACCTCTCTTTATAACTACATTTTTGACATAGTTCTTCTACTGCTTTAGAGTGTTTAAACCCTTCTACAATATTGCTTGTTCGCTTATTTAAAAGTATATTTTTTAAACTCTCATCATGTAAATTTCCCAACTCTATCACACCATCTCCATCTAAACAACATGGTATAACCTTACCACTTGCTAAAATGCCTATATGTGATTGTAAGCCTTGACAGGTACCATCTCCATAGATTTTATTTGACAATGAAGGCCACTCAAAATAATTGTCAAAATGCAAAAGAATCTTATAGTCTAAACGGATAGTATTCTCTTTTTTTTCATAAATATCGTCTAAGTTAAGCTCAATATTAAAAGCTTTTGAAAGTTTTAAAAATAGTTTTTTATTAAAAATATCTTCACTCATTTTTTCATCTAAATTCCATACACGAAGGTTTATAAAAATCTCTCTCTTACGCTCAAGTTTCTCATGACATAAAGAGAGTATAGGAGAGAAATACTGTTCAAAAGTAATAGATGTATCATTTTTATTATAACTATTTAATGATATGTTTATCTGCTTGACACAAGGATGAAAAAGTGTCTCATAAGTATGTTTTTTTAAAAAGTAACCACTCGTAGTTAGGAGTGCTTTTAATCCATGCTTATGTATGATGTCAAGGTATTTTGAGAGGTTATTGAGAGTAAGAGGGTCACCCATCACATGACAAGCTATCTCTTTTGTATAAGCTTTAACTTCTTCTATCACAGTTTCGAAAAAATCTAAATCCATCTCTTGTGTGGGTAACTCTTTTGTAGGACAAAAGGTACAACGAAGCCCACATACATTAGTTAGTTCAATATAGATACGATAAAATTTCACTATTTGATACAACTTGCAAGATCTGAAAGGTTTTTAGATGAACGAATACAAGGCATATGAGATTTCATCATCAAAATCTTAGTATCTAAAAGATCTAAAATTTCGTCTCTATCTCCCTCTTTCCATGATGATATACTATGCTCTCTCTTTTTTGTAAAATGCATTTTTAAAGTAGAGGTACTCTCTAAACATACATTAGCATCTATCCAGTTTTCTGCTTTTTCTAAACACTCTCTTCTCTTTTGCATCTCTAGTAGCATTTTTGGCAATAACACTTTTTGCTTCTTAAATGTACTCTCTCCTATTTTCTCTAACCATACTTTTTTCTGTTTTTTAGTAAGATTATCTTCACTTGTATTACTCTCTTTCAAATATGCATACATCTCTAAAGAGACACTTTTCAATACTTCTAAAAATGGTTCTGATAATTGTCTATTTTTTAACTTAATTTGTGTTTTAAAGAGTGAAAATTTCTGAAGTGGAAAATTAGGTATAGTACATTTTTCAGAAGAAGCTTTTATATCTAACTTTACATCTATTGCTTTCTTTTGATAATACATATCTAATAGATGATATTCAGTTAATAGTGGTACTTTTTTATATATGCAAACTGTTATTCCTTTACCTTTCCATATATCACAAACAACTCCAGCAATGGTCATTTGTCCACCCTTTACTAACCCATCTGTAGGTTTATAATTTAATGTTTCTTTAGAAACAGGTCTTTCTAAAATCTTTTTATTTTTAAAATCTACGTTAAACTCTTGTTTATATTCTCTTTTAATACATTGGTTTCTATTTTCTATATTGTTTAATACTCCTGAAGTAATCTCCTCTACCTCTTCTTCAAGAAGTTCAACTCTACCCCAATCTCTAAAACGTAATATACTTTTACCATTAATACTAAGATTCACATCTTGAGTAAGCACACCTCCACCATTTATAGTATATGTAACCATACCCGATGAGAGATTATATTTTTTATCTGCTATTGTTTGAGAAAAAAGTAAGCTAAAAGAGAAGAGTAGAAAAATAAAAATAAAAATAATTTTGTAAGACATAAAGTTCCTTGTAAATTTTAATTAAGTGAAAATATAATCAATAAACTGATTTAAATATCATCATATATTGTAACATAATATTTACATTATACTAGGAAATAGGGAGAAAGAAGAGGAGAAAAAAGTGTTTATAAAATATATATAGGGTAGAAAACTACCCTATATTACATACTACTCATCAAAATAAGAGTAGCAGTAAAAGTTATTTTATTTTTTAGCTGGCATAACTATTTTACCAAGTCTACCTGATGGTTCATTTGATGACCAAGTATTGATAGGAGTAATAGTCATATTTCCATCTTCTGCTACAATGATGTCAAATACATTCCACCAAGTATCTGTCTCAGCCTCTCCTGCAGGAGGAGTAAAGACAGTTGTACTACCATTTAACATAAGTTCAACTCTTGCTGGAGAGTTAGTGATATTCGGTGTGTGCGAACCTGAGTAATTATAGATAGCATAATGATATGTACCTGCTTCAGGAAAACTAAGTGCAGTAAACACTTCCGGTCCGTAACTATCAGTATCATCTACATCTAAATTAGCAAATGGCTCAGAAGATAAACTACCCTGACTTACATACCAAATATGATAATTATCTGGTCCAATTACATGTGTATCTAAATCGTATGGATGTTCTCCCCATGTTAAACGTACACTTAATGGTACATCTCCTAGGATAAGACAATCTGTTATTGTTACATTTGAAGGACTATATATTTCAGCAACATTCGACACTTTACCTAAAAGAGCTGCACTTACTAATGCTGTACCATTTTGCATCGCATCTACCGTAAAGTTTCCATCAGAATCAGTTAGTGATGATGCCATACCATTATAATCTTTACCCTCCACATGAACAGTGGCATTTGGTATTCTAATTCCATTTTCATCTTGTACACAACCTGAGATAGTAACAGAATCATAAAGATAATCTGCATTCCAAGTAGTAAAATGCGATACTGTACCTTCATAGTATGTACCATCAGCAGATAGTGTTGCTGTACCTTCTTCAACCCATACACCAGCTTCATCATCATAATAAAAAAGTGGAATTGATGCAGGTGTTGATGCACCTCTAGTAGAAACAGGTATTCTAATTACTGCTGTTTCTCCAGCTGCTAAATTTAGAGCATTATCTGATGCATCTGTAAAATTTACTATTATTGCACCAAAACTAGCTATTGGATCTCCATTACTAATAGTTAAATCACCTGGCATTAAATCTATATCTAAAGCTGGATTAATTGGTGTTAGTTCAGCTCTAATCTCACCTACTGGAGCATTTCCATTTGAAAGAACCAATGAATCAGCTCCAATCACTACATTAGCAGGAGAATCAGTTACTTGTACCGTAAAGTCTGTAGTCGCATCAAATGTATCTGAAAAAGCAACAGGTAATATATTGATATCTAATGATACTCTTGCATTATCCCCATCTTCAATAGATACAATTTTACTTATTCTGGCATAACCCTCTCCAGATACACCTACTACTACTCTTTCTATAGCACCATCTTCCTCAACTGGAGCTACATATGAACCATCTTGTGCTGTAGTAACCGTTTGTGTACCAATAGTAACATTTAGACCTGATAAAGGTGAACCTGTAGTATAATCAAAAACCTTACCTACAACTGCACGATAATCTACATCTACAGCTACAACATTTACAGTTCTTGTTTCAGTTGCTACATTTCCAGCACTATCTGTTGCAGTATAAGTAATAGTATAAGCACCTACAGTTGTTGTATCTACACTACCACTTGTTACTACATTTACAATTTCATCTACATTGTCTGTTGCTGTTGCTCCTGCATCTGTATATGTACTTCCTTGATTTACATTTGTAGGATTAGCTCCATTAATAGTAATGGTTGGTTTTGTTGTATCAGTTGGGGTATCACTACTAGAACTTCCTCCACAACCAACAATCATTGACATCACTAACATAGTTAAAAAACCATGTAACATAAACTTTTTCATTTTAACTCCTTTGTATAAAGTATATATAAGTGTATTAACACTTATTACTACATAGTTTAACAAAAAAAAGTGCCAATTTTGTGACAAAATGAACTTTTTACTTTATTTAAGGTAAAATTTTTTATGTTTAATAAAAATAAAAAATTATATCTTATAATATTAATATTTCTCTTTTTCACTCACACTCTAAATGCTAAGAGTATTAATATTTCACACAATCAAGAGATTTCACTTTTAGAAAATTCTCATATATATTTTACTACTAAAACTATAGGTTTAGAAAGAATTATAGATAAAAATCTTTTTCAACCTTATCATAAAAAACAAATTAATATTGGAGCATCACAACAAACTATTTGGATAAAAATAGAGCTTACAAATAGTACGTCTAAACCCATAGAGAAATTACTTATTTTTACTTCTCCTCTTTTAGAATATATTTCTCTCTCTCAAAAAGAGACTAACTCAACATCAATAACATCAACAATAAAAGGTGCTTCATATATCACAGATAGTCACACTACGCTTTTTCCCTATTTTACAATTAAAATTCATCCTCATACTACAACAGTGTATTTTATAAAGGTACAATCTCGGTATGAACCTATTGACTTTAAAATAGTACTAAAAGATCGTACTACATACATAAATGAAGACCAAATACAGCAATTTATCAATATACTACTTATAGGTGTTGTAATTGCATTTATGTTCTACTCTCTTCTACTCTCTTTTTATACCAAAGATAAAAGTTATCGTTATTATAGTCTATATCTATTTATGCTCATTTATCAACAGATGACATATTTGGGATTAACACAAATTTACTTACCACACTATCTTGTAAAAATAGATATTCAAATACCTATTATTAAAATAAATATTTTACTTATTACCGCAGCACTCTTTGCTATCTCTTTTTTAAAAATAAGAAAATATAGTACTTTATATAACATCTATAAATCATTTATTATTATTGCTATTTTAGAGATAATTATGCTATCTATTCCTGGACTTTATAATTTAGATATTGTCATTATCACAGGTTTATTATTTATCATTTTTAACCTTTTTTCTAGTATTAAGACCTATTTAGATGGATACACACAAGCTAGACTTTTTATTGTAGGGTTTAGTATTGTTTTTATCTCATATTTACTTATTATTTTAAATGCTATGGGTCTTACTTCAATAATGCAAGAGTTTCAAAATATACTTATTTTTGGTACTGCTTTTGAAGCCTTAATCCTCTCTTTAGCTTTTGCTGATAGATATAGTATTTTACAAAAAGAGAAAGATATTGCAGATAAATATATACTAAATGAATCTAAAGAGAGAGCAATGATTATTGAATATGAGGTTATTAAAAAGACTCATGACTTAAATAATGCTCTCAAAACTAGAGAACTCCTTTTAAAAGAAGTACATCATAGAGTAAAAAATAATTTACAAATTATCTTGTCTATTATACGCCTACAAAGCGATAAAATAGAGGATGAAAGAGTTAGTAATAAATTTACAAATTTAGAAAATAGAATAAATGCCATAGCCAAAACATATAATATGCTTCTTATTAAAGAGAATTTAGATGAAATTGATATGCAAGAGTATATTGACTCTTTACTTTTTGACATTTGTGAAACACTACAGCATTCACAACAAGATATTGAGATACAAACTGATATTAATGCCACTGTTCCTCTAAGAGAATCTGTATATATAGGATTAATTATCAATGAAGTGGTTACAAATGCTTATAAATATGCTTTTGATAATAAAAAAGGTAACATAATAATATCATTACAGAAAAATGCTCATGATTACATTTTATCTATTGAAGATGATGGTAAAGGATTTCAATTACTAGAGTATAAAGATACCTTAGGATTAAAACTGATTCATACCTTAGTGTATGATCAATTAGGAGGAAGCATGGAATTAAATACAGAAATGTACACAAAATATATAATAAGGTTTACTATATGAAGAGTATAAATGTACTTATTGTTGAAGACGAAAGTATTGTAGCTATGGAGATAGAGAGTTATATTCAAAAGCTTGGATATAACATTCTAGGTATCTGTTCAAATGGAAAAGATGCTCTACAAAGTATTTTGAAACATAGAGTAGATATAGTTATCATGGATATATGTATTAAAGGAAATATAGATGGAATAGAAACAGCCATACTCATAAAAAAGAGTAGTCCAAACAGTAAAATTATTTTTCTTACTGCTCACCTTGATGACTACAATGTAGATAGAGCCATAGAGATAGACCCTATTGCTTACCTATCTAAACCTTTTAATAGAGAAGAGTTACGTATTTTTTTAAAAATTGCTCATCATAAAATTATAAATAACCATACATTTGTAGAAACTGATAATAATCATATCATTCTTGATAATGAATATAGCTATGATATAAAAAATCACACCCTATACTACTATACTGAAATCATTCATCTTACTAAAAAAGAGAGTGATTTACTTGAACTTTTCATTCACGATAAAAATCAAATTGTAGATTTTTATACAATTGAGAATAGTATATGGCCAGAAAAAACCACTAATACCAATACTATTAGAACTTTGGTTAAACGTTTACGTCAAAAGCTAAAACATAAGTTTATAGAGACTATCTCATCACGAGGCTATAAACTTATAATAAATTAATAGTAAGTTTTAATACCACTAGCCACAACTTCAGTAAGTTCAGTTAACGCTTTATCCATAGAAGACACTATACTATTGGCATCACTTTTGGTTGCAACCTTAGTATGAAATAGCCCTGTCTTACGTCTTTTTGTAAGCATATCTACTACTTCCCAATTTGCATCAAGATAGACACTATCACCTTGTGCAATAAAGCGGGTTACATCAACATTCAGTTTTATATTAGGTTGTCTATCTAGCCCCCAAGGATAAGCATAAACACTAGGCTGTTGGAACTTTTTTTGCATAAAGCTAATAAGTCTATAAGTTAACCCTGCATCTAAATCTTCACCCCACTCTGCTCCATTTAGCATGGAAATTTGTGTAGAACTCTTAGCAATAGCAATCTCTCTTTTATAAAGATAATCAGGAACGGTGACTTTCTCTACCCCAATAATCTTATTTTTATAAGTATAGAGTGTCGTAGGCTGTCGAGCAGGTGAAAGTACATAATAGTTAGAACTTCCACAGCTATTAAGTAGCAGTATCAATACTATAGCAAAAGGTATTTTTATTTTTAACATTAATTATCTCCAAAGATAAGTGAATTTGGCTTACGATTAAGCATTTTTAAGAAGACTTGCATCTCTTGTGATGTTTTGGTAAGAACTTCTAATGTTTGTGTAAGTTGTGCTTTAACTAATGAGTTACTATCATAGCCTTTTATTACTTTTTCACTACTTTTCACTGTTTTATTTATAGATTTAAGCACACGATTTAACTCATCAGGTAGTCTATTAAATGATTTTTTATTGGTTAAATTATTAATATTCTTAACCGTAGTTTGTAAGTCAAGTATCAAGGTATTTACATTCTCAATAGGTTTAGCACTCTCATTTACAACATTATTAATAGAAGTTAATAATTTCTCTATGGGTAAGTTATTGAGTCTATCAAGAAGTTGCGTCATACTTGTCATTACACCTTCTGATATAGTATTTACCATAGGTAACTCTGCATAGGACTCACCTTGGATAATACTTGCATTTCCTTCATTATGATTAAAGGTTAAATCTATAAAAAGCATACCCGTTATAGGATCAAAAGAGCTAAGTTTTGCACGTAATCCCTCTTCTACTGCCTGATAAAAATTTGACTCACCATTATTGGTATTATCTTTAAATACAGAAGTATCTATATCTACTAAAACTTGAGCAGACATTTTATGATTGATTTTATCATAAGAGAGTTTCATATCTTTTACTGAACCTACATTAAAACCTTCAAAACGTACAGGTGCATTAAGTCTTAAATTGGAAATAGAGTTATTGGTCAAAAGTTCAAAAGTTTTAATCTCTTTTATTTCAGAACCAACACATTTACTCTCTGCCTCTGTTTTATTTTTATATAAATAAAAAATATGTCTATACCCAACGGTACTATTTTTATTTTCACCAGAAGAAGAGAATTTTATCCCCCCTTGTAGTATAAAATTTAGAGGAGCTATATTAATATCAAGATTGCCTTTACTAAAATCAATATTGACCATATTTTGATTCCAGAATTTTGAATTTTCATGTACATAAGGCACATATTGATTATCTATAAAAACAATCACATCTAGACTTTTATTGTCCAATGCTAAATTTATATACTCTACTTGCCCTACTTTTATATTCTTAAAATATATAGGTGTACCTACAGAGACATTCTCTCCATCTAATGATTTCAGATGAAAATATGTTCCATCCATACTGTCTCGGTAAGGTTGAGTTAATCCTATAAATTTTTTCTTATACTCTTTTCCACCAACTTTAGAAAATACATTAATATATGTTCCTGAAATTAATGTATCTAATCCGCTAATACCATTTAGTCCCACTTCAGGTTTTACAATCCAAAACTTTGCATTTTCTGTTAAATATGGTTTGGCTTTTTTACTGTTTAATCGAACTACTACAATAACACCTTCTGTCCCCTCTTCAACATAAATATTTGTCACTTTACCTATGGGTACATTTCTAAATTTGATAACACTTTGTCCTGCTACTAAACCTTCATTTTGATGAAAAATAATCTTAATCTCAGGTCCACGTTTCGCAAAATGCTGATACCCTAACCAACCTGCAATAACTAAAGCGATAAAAGGTACTATCCATATAGATGTAATCATATTGAACTTTGTAGATTCTTTTATTTCTGGTATCTTATGTGACATTAATTTATATTTCCTTCATTTAAGTGTTATCTGTTTTCTTTAATAAGTCTCTCATCGAATGCATGTGCAGCTAAAAGTGTAAAAAAGACTGAAATTGCAAAAGCAGTAGCGGCGGTTCCAGCTAAAATCTCTACACTAGAGAGATGAATAAGTGCAGCAAGTATGGCCACAACAAAGACATCTATCATTGACCAAGGTCCTACTACCTCTGTCACATAGTAGAGTTTATGTTTATTTACCTTCTTGTCTTTTCCTAAAGGATATTTTACACTAATTAATAGATAAAGTAAAATAAGAAACTTCATTACAGGAATAATAATAGAAGCAAAGAAAATAATTGCAGCAATAGGATAAGAACCATGTTCCCATAAAATAACAACCCCACCAATAATAGTACTCTCATCTCTTATACCAAATGCATTACTTACTAGCATAGGATATAGATTTGCAGGGATATATGCAATCATCGCTGTAATAAGATATGCCCAACTTTTTTCAGTACTAAAGTTTCTATGATGGTAAATAGCAGAATCACAACGACGACAACGATTTTTTTTACCCTTATCTATATTGACTGCATCACAGATAGGGCAACGAATAAGTTTACTTTCATCTACTTCTATCAATCTTTATCCTTTGATAGTAATACCTTTTTTCTCAACATCCATATTTCAGAGATATGAATATTTTTAGTAATATAAATATCTATTAGAACAAAAACCATTAATGCCCAAAAAGAGATACCTATATGTATTTGCCCAAATGATATAAGTTTTACAAGTGCTACTAAAATACTAATAAAAAAAATATCTGCCATACTCCAAGGTATAATATGAGAAAGTATAATCAATAACTCTTTTGTAAGTTTTGTACCACGCTGCAACTTTAGCATTGAAAAAATCATAATATTTATAAGAAATATCATTAAAGGAAAAATAAAAATAAAAAACAGACAGATTAATCCTACAATGTAAAATTGATTCTCAAATAAAGAAAAAATGGTTTTAGGAATAGTAATAAACTGTTCACTTCCCAAAATATCTATTTTAAGTACAGGAAAGAAGTTTGCTATTATAAAAAATATTAAACCTGTAAAGCTTAATGCTAAACCATAATCTATCAGTTTACTATCGTATCTATAGAGTATATACCCACACTTACGACAGCATGCTTTACTGCCATCAGCTATAGCTACCTCTTCATGTAGTGTAAAACATTTGTGACAGATAATAAAGTTATCAAGGTCATTTTCATTTTCTAATTTCATAATCAAGAATTATACCTAATCTTTTCAAAATAAATATATGATATAATAATATTTAGCTTAAAGAGAATGGATATGAATGAAAATATTATCAATCGGTAAAGTATTGCACCATGAAAATTTAAATATTACTTCTATAACAATGGAATCATTATCAACACATAAGGATATAGAATTTTATGCCTATATTATTATCAACGGTGGTGATGGCACCATAAGACGAGTACTTAAACAACTCCATAACTTAGAGTATATCCCAACATTTATCCTCAACCCTATAGGTTCGTTTAATGTTGTGGCTAAGATTCATAAAGCTCCTAAGATTAATGATGTATTAGATACTCTTGCTAATGGTAATATGCCAAATACACACAAACATCACCTCTTTAAAGTCAATGATGAAATTTTTCTATTTTCTGCAGGTAATATGGGTGATTTACAACATATATTTTTCTCAGAAACATTACGATTTGGTGTCCTTAAACATGGTATATTGAAGTATTTACTATCATTTATACTTCTTTTACCTGCACACATACTACTTACACCATTTATGCTAATGAGTAAAAATAGATTTTTCATCTTTACCCCTTTACGTTTTATTAAAAAACTTGGCAGTTTTTATGGCGAAGTTAATAAGATGACTATTGAGTTAAATAACCCATATAACCTTATAGAGTTAGATGGGGATCTTGTTACTATAGAAGAGAAGAAATTACATATTACACAAGCTGGTTTTGTACCTGTAGTAACTCAATAAATTGAAATTTATTTACCATATACAGTATAAAGATAATCAGCTAAACCATTAATTTCATCTTCTGTCATTACACCTTTTAAAGATGGCATAAGTCCAAAATTCTTAATTGCTTTTTTTCCATATAAAGACTTTCTTTTATTTGGTTCGTTTATATAGTCTTTTATAAAATCTATAAATGCTTCTTTTGTTTTTGTTTCATCTTTTATCTTTATCATGACATCTTTTACAAATGGTGCTTCATAAAAAGCTGTAACCTTTCCTCCTGACTCATTTACTCCAACTGCTGTTGCATGACAACTTGCACAATATTTACTAAAAAGTATCTCATTTTTTTTCACTTCCTCTCTTAAGCTTTTTTCTTCTTCAGAAAGTATGACTTTTTTTACTTCCTCTTTTTTTATAATTTTCCCATAATCATTATAAAGATATTCAGCTAATATAGTTGATTCATTCTCTGTCATTGCACCTTTTAATGATGGCATAAGCCCAAAATCTTTAATAGCTTTTTTTCCATATAAAGACTTTCTTTTATTTGGTTCGTTTATATAATCCTTTATAAAAGTAATAAATGCTTCTTTTGTTTTTGTTTCAATTTTCAATTTATTTATAATATCTTTCGCATAGGGAGCATCATAAATAGGTGTAACCTTTCCACCTGCTTCATTTACACCTATTACTGTAGCATGACAAATTGCACAATTTTTGTTAAAAAGCATATCCCCTGATTGAGAAAATAGCGTTGATGTAGAAATTACTGTAAATACTAGAGCATTTTTCATTTTCATTTTAAATCCTTTTTATTAAAATATTAACAAGCTAGATTATAACATATATAAGTATAGATAATGATTATTATTAGTTTTATTGTTGACATTTTGTCAGAATTATGCTATCATTTATATCTTATTTTAACTAATATACACTAAATATTATCAAGGAATTATATGAAATATATTTACACACTACCTGTACTTATATTTATCTACACTGATATACCTCAAAGTGTTGAGTGTGCTATTGAATCATTTATAACGGCTTCATAATGTTTAAAATAGATAATCCAAATAACAATAGAAAAAATGTTAGTCATGCATTTTTTTTAGCTCTTGCTATTACCATAGCAGAGCCTTCAACTGTCTTACCACTTATTATTCACCACTTTTCAGATAGTGTTATTGTTGTGGGACTTTTTGTCTCTCTACTTCGTGGTGGAGCTATTACTATACAACTTTATGCTGCTTTCCATGCTCAAGCATATAAAAGAGTACTCCCCTACTTAAACAAAGTATTTTTCTTTCGTTTCATCTCTTGGTTTATGATAGGTTTATCTATCTTTTTATTGGGTGATACACATAAAACTCTCACTCTCTTTTTTATAGGCTTAGGTCTTTTCTTCTTTTCATTTACAGCTGGATTTGGAGCGATTTACTTTAAAGAGCTTCAAGCTAAACTTTTTTCAAAAAAGTACCGTGGTAAAACCATGGCAAATAGAAATATAGCAGGGTCTATTGCTTCTATTATTAGTGGTGGGGTTGCGGGGTATGTACTTCAACACTTTGAAGCACCACTTAGTTACGCAGCACTTTTTATGGTAAGTAGTCTCTTTATGGCTATAGGTTTTATTATCTTTAGTACTATAGAAGAGCCAGCTAAAGAGAAAACTTTAGTCAAAGAGAAAGATTTTAAAACTTTTATTAGGAATGCTATACAACTTCTTAAAAAAGAGAAAAGATTACAACAACAAATATTAGTCATATTTCTAAGTTTTTCTTACTACTTAGCAATGCCTTTTGTTATCTTAAACGCCAACAGCTCGTTTACATTAACAGGTTGGATGCTAGGTGGATTTATCACTATGCAAATGGTAGGTAGTATTATAGGAAGTACTTTTATTTGGCGAAGAATTCACCACTATGAGAAGATGCTCTCTTTGAGCTTTATTTTTATGATAGTTGCATTTATACTTGCACTCTTTGCAGAAAATATTTACCTGTACGCCTTAGTTTTTCTTCTTTTTGGAACAGCACTTGATGGCTTTAGTATTAGTGGAATGAATCTAGTGATAGAGATAGCCCCAGAAGATAAACGCCCTATATACACAGCACTACAGACAAATATTACATCTCTAGGACTCTTCTTCCCTATTTTAGGAGGTATTCTCCTTACGTATGTTGAGAGTTATACTTTTATTTACCTACTCACTATTTTACTTTTATCTATAGGTCTTTTTTTAAGTTTAAAATTAAAAGAGCAATAGCAGTTAATCTATCGGTAGATAATACGCTACTGCTATAAGTGAGAGGACAATTGTTAGCCATAATATTGGTATGAGCCTATATTTTAATCTAACCTTTTTTAAATCCATAAAGTAGTCAATAACAAGTTGACCTTTTAGAAATGTTGTTATGAGTAAAACTGCAACTAGAGGTGTACTTATATATTTGAAATAACCCAAAGAGTAAGCAAATATTGTCAGCATAATTAAAACAATCCATATATATTCTAAAGTTCTTGTAATTTTTGTCATTTATTTCACCTATCTTATAATATAAACTAATGGAAAAAGTACAATCCACAATAAATCTACCATATGCCAATATGAAGCACCTGTCTCAATACCTTTTGAATCATTTGGCAAATAACCATTTATCTTCGTTTTCTTATAAATAAGAAACAAAATACCAGAGCCTAAAATGACATGTAAAAAGTGGAATACTGTTAACATAATATAGAACATAAAAAATCTATTGGTACTAAGGTTTATACCCATTCCAAATATATGTGAAAATTCTATAATTTTTATTGTTACAAATGCAAGACCACAGAGAATAGCAAAAAGTAGCCATTTGGAAGCTTCTTTATTTGACTCTTGTAGAGTATCTGCTGTCATATTTTTAATACTATGAACGGCTTTCACTACAAAATAACTACTTGTAATCAAAATAATTGTATTAACAAAACCTGATGTCTGATTAACAGCTAATTGTGAAGCATTAAAGAGTTCAACATCAAGTCTTCTTGAAAAAGCATAGCCTAAAAACAATAGTGCAAAAGTAATAAATTCAACATAAATAATAACCCAAATTGCTAGGTCACCAGGAGGATATGCCTCTTTTAGAGAGATACTTTTAGACATTTAAACTCCTTGGAAAATGCAATGCTATAAGTTTTTCAAGCACATCTAAAACATCTGCCTCATCAGAAAGTGATTCTACTATGGAGTGCATACACGCTTGATATGGGTCAAAACCTTTTGTAATAAGTTTTCCAGCATAGATAAGAAGTCTTGTTGAAACTGCTTCTTGAATATCAGTATCGGTGAGTTGTCTTATCTCCCCTGCAATATTTACAAGTTTTTGAGCTATCTCTTCAGCTACCCCACTCTCTTTTATAACTATCTCTTTTTCTATTTCAGCTTTTGGGTAGTCAAAACTAAGTGATATAAACCTCTGCTTAGTACTAGGCTTCATACCTTTTAAAACATTTTGATAACCAGGATTATAAGAGACTACTAACATGAAATCAGGATGTGCTTCTATAACTTCTCCTGTTCTATCTATGGGTAGTACTCTTCTATAATCTGCAAGTGAGTGTAGAACAACTGTAGTATCTTTTCTAGCTTCTATAATCTCATCTAGGTAACAGATACCACCATTTCGTACAGCTTTAGTGAGGGGTCCATCTTGCCAATAGGTTCCATTTTCATTTATAAGATGACGACCTACTAAGTCTGATGCACTGAGGTCATCATGACAAACAACGGTATAGACTTCACGGTTTAGTTTTTCGCCCATATGTTCAATAAACCTTGTTTTCCCACATCCTGTAGGACCCTTAATAAGCACTGGTAAGTTCATAGAAGCAGATGCTTCAAAAAGCTCAACTTCATTGCCTTGTGGTAAATAATATGTTTCTGACATCTGTTTTCCTTTTTATTTTGTTAAATTAATATAAACTTCTGGTATGATCTTTGGTAATTTCTGACCATCACGCACTACTGCAAAACCATTTCTACCAAAAAGATATGTAAGATACTCTTTTGCCTCTACATCTACAGTAATGCAAAAAGGCGTTATTCCTTTTTTTCTTACCTCTTCTACAGCTTTTTTGGTATCTTCTATACCATATCTACCATCATATCTATCTTCATCATTTGGCTTACCATCACTAATAATCAATAGTAATTTAGTACTGCTTTTCTGTTTTTCAAGTATTTTAGACGACTCACGAATGGCCGCTCCTAATCTTGTGTAGTAGTAAGGTTGCATAGAGTCAATACGCCCACGGATTAAATCATCATAACGGTCTTTAAAATTTTTAATAATATTAAAATAAACTTTTTTATTTTGTAGTGAAGAGAAAGAGTAAATAGCAAATCTATCATTAAGTCTTTCTAACGCTTCTGAAAAAACCATTAGACCATCTTTTATCACATCAATAATACGCACATCTTGTGTAATACCACCCTCTGTAGAGAGTGACACATCTGCTAAAATAAGTGTAGATATATCTCTTGTCTTTTTCTCAAAAGTAGTATAAAAATTTTGATGATGCATCGACTTATTAAGATGTCCTTTATAGTCTATCCATGTATCTATATTCAACTCATCACCATAAGGTAATCTATCATTTTTAATTCTATCAAGCGCCAAAAGATCTAATTCACCTTGTATCTTTCTTACTGCTTTTTTAAGTCTAAGAGGTAGTTCAATAGGTACAATATTTAGTGTAACTTGTGGTTTTATACGCACATAGTTTATAAGATAGTCATTTTTTCTATAGTCCCACTCATCTATAAGATGACCCTTTCCTAAAGGATAAATTTCTGTCATATCTGGCTCTAAATCTAAGTCCATTTTTATGCGAGAAGAGAGATTTGCTTGTTTTTTACCAATAGTGATTTCATCTAAATCTTCTGCATGATACAAGGCATTTTCATCAAAGCTATCATCTTCCATACGGTCAACATTTACTTGCTCAAAAATACTCATGAGTGACTCAGGCAAGAAGACCAAAAAACCTTTTGTCTCTCTTGTATCATCTATTTCATTGGCTTTCTTCTTCATTTCAAGATTATCAGTTTTATCTTTATCTTTACTTTGCATAGGAAGTTCATCATCTTCACTATTTAGTTTTGTGTTGCCAGATGCAACAGGTGGATAAATCCATAAAGGATTTGGGTAATCATTGATTAAATCTTCATTACTTTTCTCTTCTAAAGAGTTAATAAATGATAACTGTTCAAATTGTTCTGCTAAATAATTTGTAGCTTTTTTATGAAAAATTTTAAATCCAGAATATTTATTCAATAGATATTGTTCTGCTTTAATATTTTCTTGGATTAAATTATGACTTGTAATATCTACTCTTGTTAACATGGCTACAAGCCAATAGTATAACATTTCATTCTCTTCTTTACTTTCAAAATAAGCAAATGATGAAGGAAAATAGAGTGACTTTTCATCTTGCCAAGTTAGGAAAAACTCTTTACCCATAAAAGAAATTTTTTGTAAAAATGTTCGTGAGGAAGTTTCGACAAATCTTTTGTCTGTAATAGTAAGTTCTTTACCTTTTTCACCACCTAAGAGATGGTAAAAAAGAGCAAGAGATTTAGAGATATTGGTAAAGTAAACTCGCTCACTTTCGTGAAACTTGTTTACTCTTCGTCTAAGATGTTTATCCCAGCTTTTACCAATGTTTTCTTCAAACTCTAGCCAATACTTAAGCATTTTCTTCTTTTACAAAGAAACTATAGAAGTAAGTAAGAAGACCTGAGAATACAAGTACTCCAAAACCAGCTCTAACCATATAAATACCTGCTATAGACTCTTGTGACTCCATAAATCCAATAAGATCAGTACCTACTCTTTGGTCAAGTATTTGAACAATTCCAGCAGCTGAAAGTGCTAAAGTAAGACCAAGCATACCTATGTTCAACATCCAAAATGCAGATAATTCAACTTTTTGTGCTTTAGCACAGTTACCATGAGGACGACCTCTTAAAATAGGCATTGCATATGATATTACTGTAAAGATAATCATAATATATGCACCATAGAAAGACAAGTGACCATGAGCTGCAGTAAGTTGTGTACCATGAGTAAACATATTAACTGGTGCTAGTGTATGAAAGAAGCCCCAAACACCTGCTCCTAAAAATGCCATAACTGCTGTACCTTTAGCCCAAGTAAGTGCCATTTCATTATCATGCTTAATTTTTCTTTCTCTAGCCATTGTAAAGGCAAAAAGAACCATTAATAGGAATGGTAAAGGCTCAACAGCAGATGAGATAGACCCAATCCATAACCAATACTCAGGAGCACCCATATAGAAGAAGTGGTGACCTGTACCTAAAATACCAGAAACCATAGTCATTGCGATGATTAGGTAAAGCCATTTATCAATATGTTCTCTATCTACACCTGTTACTTTAATAAGTACAAATGCTAAGATGGCACCCATAATAAGTTCCCAAGTAGCTTCAACCCATAAGTGAACAGTGAACCACCAAAAGAATTTATCCATAATAAGGTTATCTGGAACATAGAATGCAAACAAGAAGAATACTGCAAGACCAAGAAGCCCTGTAATAAGTACTGTTGTAATAACTGTTCTTCTACCTAAAAGTACTGTCATAGCTGTGTTAAAAATGTATGAAACAACAACTAAAACGATACCAACTTTAGTAGGTAACGGCTGTTCAAGAAACTCTCTACCCATAGTAGGTAATAGATTATTGAATGTGAGCTCTGTAAGTTCTGCATATGGAACAAAAAGGTAACCTAAAATAGTAGCTACACCTGCTGCTGCAAATACCCAAAAAGTAACAATAGCTAACTTAGGACTCCAAAGTTCTCTCTCTGCTTCTTCAGGAATTAAGTAGTAAGTTGCACCCATAAAACCAAATAGTATTAAAACTATTAGTAAGTTTGTGTGAACCATTCTTAAAACATTAAATGGAATCAGTGGGAACAAAAAGTCTCCATAAAGATACTGTATTGCCATAAGCAAACCAAATAAAATTTCTCCTGCTAGAAGAATCAATGCAAAAATAAAATACGGTTTTGCTACCGCTTGTGAAGTATATTTCATATCTTCTACCTACCCTTCAATTGTTGGTGGCCAGTCATTGGCATTAACTTGTGATGTCCAAATTAGGAAATCTGATAAATGGTCAACTTCTTCATTAGTTAAATGAAATTGTGGCATTTTTCTTCTGTTTGGAGTTGATAGTGGTTGAGCTGCCATCCATCCTTGCATATATGCTTTAAATCCCTCTTCATTAGAAGCTCCTCTTCTTTGAAATACATTCATAAGTTCAGGTGCATAGTATGCTCCCTCTCCAATAAGAGTATGGCATCCCACACAGTTGTTCTTTTCCCAAAGTTTTTTACCTAGAACAACAGAAGCACTCATCTTTACTTCGTTTGATCTCTCTGGTATCTGTTTAACAGTATCAAAAACAAGTGCAATAAATATAAGGAGGGCAAATGTACCACCACCATAATAGATATTCTTTGCCATACTTTTTGTTATACGCTCAGTCATCAATAATCCTTTTTTTAATTCTACCTTCAGATAGTATGTGAAATATTAGCCAAAAAAAAATTAATACTACCTTTAAGTAGTAATTACTTAAGGGTATTCGCTTATGATGTGAATCCAAGTAAGTTTATATTATACTTTTGCGTTTAAATAAATAAAATATTTAAGAGGTCAAAATGAACTTAAGCAATACATCACAATATGCTATAAGAATTTTGGCCTATATGGCAGACAAACAAGACTCTACACTTATTAATGCTACAATGTTAGCAGATGCACTCATTATCCCTTATAAATTTTTAACTAAAATTATGACTGAATTAGTCAAAGCTAATTTAGTTGTCTCTATTAGAGGAAGAGATGGTGGATACCAACTAAAAAAAGTAGCATCAGAGATAAAAGTAGATGATATATTATATATATTTAATGATAATATTAGTGACAAACAGTGTCTTTTAGGTATTGGTGTATGTAATAAACTCTGTAAATGTTCTATGCATGACCAATGGATGAAACCTAAACTTCAACTTCAAAAAATGTTTCAAGAGTCAAGCTTAGCAGATATAGCAGGAGAAGGGTCTAAAATATAACCCTAATTTTTCTTCTTTTTCTTTGTCATCTTCTCCATTACTAACCACACTAACCCAATAATACTAAACAACACTAGAGGGGCTATCCATGGGCGTTCTTTTATCAGTTTAAAAAAGTCTATAATCGCTTCACTAGAGTAGTATGCACTAAGTCCTATAGTTAAAACAAAAACGATAGAGGCAAACACATTATAAAAAATAAACTTTTTAAAGTCATACTTAGAGAGTGCCATAGAGAGAGGAACTAAAGTTTTAATCCCATAAAGAAACTTCTGTATAAAGATAGCTAATACTCCATACTTACGCATTATAAGCGTTGCAAGGGCTATTTTCCTTTTATGCTTGGCAAAGTAAGGTTGTATCTCTTTTTTCTGATATTTTCCTAAGTAAAATAGAAAGACATCTCCTAAAAAGTTTGACACAATTGCTACAGATAGTGCTATCGTTAAATCCATATTTCCCATAAATGAAAAGACACCAGCTGCTGCAACAATAAACAAAGAACCCCCAAAAGCAAAAAATGCAATAGCGAAGTATCCCCAAGTCTCTAATGAAGAAAAATCCATCTTTATATCCTATATTTTAAGTAAAGAATCATATCTAAAATAAGTTATAATACAAACATGATAATAACACTACTCTCCATTATCCTTGTTTATCTCTTTATTTAGATCAAGTTATGTAGCAAATAATTATTATTTAGGGTAAAATTATCTTATTAATTTTCTAGGAGTTCTTAATGTCTAAAAAAACCCTTATCATCGGTGCTGGTGGTGTTGGAAATGTGGTTGCATTTAAATGTGCTATGAATAGTGATACCTTTGGCGAGATAACTCTTGCTAGTAGAACTTTAAGTAAATGTAATGCTATTGCTGCCAATGTTAAAACACGTACAAACGTAACACTTAAAACTGCTCAAGTGGATGCAGATTTAGTACCTGATCTTATTGAACTTATTACAACTACGGGTGCAAATATTGTTATAAATGTAGCCCTGCCTTACCAAGACTTAACAATCATGGATGCATGTCAGCATTGTGAAGTTGATTACTTAGATACTGCAAACTATGAACACCCTGATAGTGCAAAATTTGAGTACAAAGAGCAGTGGGCTAGAGATGAAGAGTTTAGAAAAACAAACATTATGGGGCTTCTTGGAAGTGGCTTTGACCCAGGTGTTACCAATGTTTTTTGTGCTTATGCCCAAAAATACTACTTCGATGAGATACACACCATAGATATACTTGACTGTAACGCAGGAGACCATGGTTATGCTTTTGCTACAAACTTTAACCCAGAAATAAATCTTCGTGAAGTCTCAGCAAAAGGGCGTTACTGGGAAAATGGTCAATGGATAGAAACAGAACCTATGGCTATCAAGCAAGTGTGGAACTACCCTGAAGTAGGAGCAAAAGACTCCTACCTACTCTACCATGAAGAGATGGAGAGTTTAGTTAAACATATAAAAGGTCTTAATAGAATTCGTTTCTTTATGACCTTTGGAGAGTCTTACCTTACACACATGAAGTGTCTTGAAAACGTAGGTATGCTAGGCATAAAAGAGGTAGAACACAAAGGTATGAAAATCGTTCCTATGGAGTTTTTAGCTACCCTACTTCCAGACCCAGCTAGTCTTGGCTCACGAACTAAAGGTTTAACCAACATTGGTATCTTTGCAAAGGGTATAAAAGATGGTAAAGAAAAAACTGTTTACATTTACCAAGTCACTGACCATGAAAAGTGTTTTAAAGAGGTCATGAGCCAAGGAGTAAGCTACACAACAGGTGTCCCAGCCATGATAGGAGCTAAACTTATGTTAGAGGGAAAATGGCAAGGTAATGGAGTCTTTAACATGGAAGAGTTTGACCCTGATCCATTTATGGAGGAGTTAAACAAGCAAGGACTACCATGGAAAGTTATGGAACTAGATGCTGATGCTACACGTGTCATAGTGTAAAGGTAACTGTTATGACTTTTACTTTTATACTAAAAAAAATTATCTCTATGTTTCTTATGCCACTACCATTAGGCATTATATTTCTTCTTATAGCTCTACTATTTCTTCATAAAAAGCGGTTAACAAAAGCCAAGTTTATGGTGACACTAAGTGTTATTTGGCTTTTTACATGGTCCTATTCACCATTAGTAAATACACTCCTAACCCCACTAGAGTCTAGCTACCTTACATTAAATAAAGTACCTAAAGATATAAAGTATATTTATGTGTTAGGAGGAGGTCATACGACAGACCATACGCAACCTATTACCTCACAAATAGATGAAAGTGCCGTTATTAGACTCAACGAAGGCATACGTCTTTACCACAAACTCAATGAAAATGCTAAAATTATAGTCTCAGGGTATAGTGGTCTTCATGGACATACCCCACATGCAGTGATGCAGAGTAGATTAGCACAAGCATTAGGCATAAAAAAAGAGAGTCTTATCCTTTTTTCTAAACCTAAAGATACTCAAGAAGAGGCCATAATGGCTAAAAAAGTATTGGGTGATGCTCCTTTTGTTTTAGTTACTTCTGCTTCTCACATGATACGAGCCATGAAGTTCTTTACCCATGAAGGACTCTCTCCACTACCAGCACCCACAGACCATAAAGCAAGTATGAAAGAGTTAAACTATACAGATATTTTCTCTTCACACGCCTTAGAAAAGTCAAGAATATTATTTCATGAAGTCTTAGGCTTACTTTGGCAAAAAATAAAAGGTATATAATGCTCTCCTCTACTAGTACATTTGTAGGCTTTCCTAAAGAGGGATTAGAATTTTTAGATAAAATTATCATAAACAACTCTAAAGAGTGGTTAGATGCAAATCGAAGTGAGTATGAACGCTTTATAGTAGAACCTAACAAAGCCTATGTAGAGGAGATGGGAGAACATTTACAGATTCTTGTACCTACTATTAAGGCTATCCCTAATACAAACAAATCACTCTTTCGTATCTACCGTGATGCACGTTTTCACTTGAGTGACCCTATTAAAACGCGTATTGGTATCATTTTTTGGCAAGGCTCAGGACACCGTATGCAAAGTAGTAGCTTTTATATGCATTATGACTCTGTGGAAGTCTTTGTAGCAGCAGGGGTTCGGAACTTTAAACCTACCCTACTAGCTACCTACCGTGAATACATACAAAACTTAGAGAGACGTACCCAACTTCATGAGATTTTAGAGCGTATGAAAGACAAAGGATTCTTCATACCAGAACCCAAATATAAACGTATGCCAAGAGAGTGTAACAAAGAAGATAAGTACAGTTATCTCTACCTTATGGGTGCTATTTTTACCTACACTACTTTCAAGCCCCTTAAAACTTTTCATTCAGAAAAAATCATAGATAAAAATTTTAAAATATACGAAGAGATGTTTGAGCTTCAACAGTGGGTTTTTGAGTTAACACTACATTGTGACACAGAAGCCGATGTTTACCGTTAAGAAGATTAGCATATACCTATCATACTCATAAACCTACCACTACACCCATGCTCTTTACGGTAAGAGAAAAACCTATCTACCTCACATGCCGTACAGATGTCACTCATCTCTATATGCTTTTCAAGCAAACCCTCATTTAAGAGTTGTTTTTTGTTAATGAAAGGCAAATCTAACATATATTTCTCCCCTTTAACATCAAAAGAGTCCGTATCTGCAAAAAAATGTTCTGCAACCTCTTCGCCTACTTCATAACAGCAACGTCCTATTGAGGGTGCTACACCTGCTAAAATATTTTGAGGTTCACAACCAAAAACTTCTTGCATTCTTTTAACAGTTTTTGCAACTATCTTTGCTTTAGTTCCTCTCCAACCTGCATGAACAGCAGCAACTACTTTTTTCTCTGCATCATACAGCAGTATTGGCACACAGTCCGCAGTAAGTATGGTAAGTACTACATCTTTTTTGTTGGTAATTAAAGCATCACAGTTAGCAACTGCATCTTCTTCAGACTCCCACCCCTTTGACTCAGTTTTCACTATCACTTCTATGTGGTCACTATGGGTTTGGTTGGCTACAACATAATGTAACTTCTTTTTCTCTAACACTCCACAATTTAGCATTAAGTCAAACTTCTTTCTATTTTCTACTATTGTACTTTTCTCTTCTCCAGTGTGTAGTGCCATGCTAAAACTAAAGGGTTCTAAATACTGTTTTGTTGTCACTGCATGTAAACACTCTTCATACTTACACAATAACGAGAACTTGTAACAATCTATCATAATCAACCCTTAGACTCTTTTTGATATAATACCTTAAAAATAGTGAGGGTAGTATATGGATTCTTTTTTTGAGTACCACAAAGATGTTTTAAAAAAATTCTCATATCTTCTTATGTTACAACTCATTCCTCTTTTTGCTATCTCCTCTCACCTAGTAGGAGAGATTAACCCTTACCTCTACAGAAAACAGATGATGTATTACATAATCGCTTTTGTTGTCTTTACTGTAAGTGCTTTTATCCCATGGAGAAAAATCCTTTGGTGGTTCTCTCCACTTTTTTATATGGTAAACCTTGCACTGCTCATAGCTGTAGAGTTTGTAGGTAAAACCATACTAGGTGCCCAACGATGGATAGAACTGCCAGGCATAGGTATCACCATACAACCATCAGAGTTTATCAAAGTGAATGTCATTATGATGCTTGGGTACCTTATAAGCAAAAAACCACCAGAAGAGGGAGGCTATGGTCTTTTTGATTTTCTAAAACTTTCAGTAGTGATTATTATCCCTTTTATTGTTATTGCTAAAGAGCCTGACTTAGGTACGGCTCTTGTACTGCTCATTTCAGGTTATGGTATCTTGTTTATTGTAGGGGTAAACTGGAAAATATGGGTTACCATTCTTATCCTTACAGGTGCAGCGGCTATGCCTATTTGGCAATACGGACTTAAAGATTATCAAAAAGTACGCATACTCGATGCACTAAACAAACCTAGCTATCAAGTAAGACAAGCACTCATAGCTATAGGCTCTGGTGGCTTAGAAGGTAAAAGTAAAGAGGACTCCACACAGACACAACTAAAGTTTCTACCTGTCTCCTCTACCGACTTCATTTTTGCTTACTTGGGTGAGCGTTTTGGTTTTAAAGGTATGATAACAGTTATTACACTCTACATACTTATCATTTTTCACTTGCTTTATCTTTCAGCTAAGCACACAACTGACTATCTTATACAAGCTTTCTCTACTGGTCTGGCATTTTTACTCTTTGTTTACATGGGAGTCAATATTTTTATGATTATCGGATTAGCCCCTGTAGTGGGGCTTCCACTGCCAATGTTTAGTCATGGAGGGACCTCTTTTATAATTTTTGCAGTTATTTTCGGAATTTTACAAAATTTAATTGCTTTTAAAGATTATAGTCGTTATAATAGCGACTCGAAAATAACAATGATTTCGAAAAAGTAATCAGCTAAACATTTATGGGTCTGTAGCTCAGCTGGTTAGAGCACTCGGCTCATAACCGAGTGGTCCGGGGTTCGAGTCCCCGCGGACCCACCATATCGTATTCTTATTAATCCCCTTAAAACATATCATTTCAAAAAGTTATCAAATTATTTAATCATTCTAAATTAACTAAAACACATCCCTATATTTGCTGGGTAAACCCATCCTACATAATTCCATTTCTTCTATTCACCAGTAGATGCTACTCTTAAGCTTTACAATAGTACCAAATAATGGTACTATTAACTCAATTAAACGTACCAAAGGCTAAATATGACACTACCAATCAAATGGATATGGGAAGATGAGAGGTATGGAAGCTTTCCTTATAATCTTGTAGGAGTAGAAGATGCTCTGCGTGACATCGCTTACACCAAAGGGAAGTTAGATGTACTTTTATCATTTTTAGATCAAGACACCATAGATAGTATAGAGGTAAATAACATTACTAAAGAGATTATGGATAGTTCTAAGATAGAAGGTGAATACTTACGTAGAGAGAGTGTACGTGCCTCTGTAGCTAAAGTAGTACAAGCTAAAAGTGATACTAAGCATAGTGATGCCACACGCCAAACTGATGCATTGGTAGAACTACTCATAGACTCAAGGCTCAACCAAGAAGCCCTAACAGTAGAACGTCTGCATAGTTGGCACAATGCACTGTTTGCTCATGGTAGAGGCGAAGGTGTGAAAAGCATAGACATAGCGAAGTTTAGAACTTATGATGAGATGAAAGTAAAAGAGGGAGCCATAGGTGCAGAGGTAACCAAATACTTAGCACCTCCTCAAAAGATGCTACAAGAGCAGATAGATGCATTGTTAAACTACATAAAAACTTCTACACAAAACCCTTATGTAAAAAGTGCCATTGCACACTTATGGTTTGTCTCCATACACCCTTATGATGATGGTAACGGTAGAATCTCACGTGCCATAGCAGACTATGTTCTCTCTACAGACTCTAAAGAGATATATAAGGCGTACTCTATCTCTTCTGCTATAGTTGCTAAGAGAAATGGCTACTATGAGATGCTTGACCACACAACTAACCTACACAAGAATAGAGACTTTAAGTTTACACACTGGATAAACTGGCACACACAAACCCTACAAAAAGCGATGGAAAAATCCATAGAAAACATAGAGTTCATCATAGAAAAAACAAAATTTTGGGACAAACACAGAATGGACGGACTCAACCAAAGACAGATAAAAGTCATAGAACATTTCATCACACCTGAAAACCATGAGAAGCCCATAAGCACCAAGATATACATGGAGATGACTAAAACCCCTAAAACTACAGCAGTAAGAGATATAAAAAGTCTCATAAAACAAGGATGCATAGAAAACATAAAAGCCTTAGAAGGAAGAAACATAGCCTACAAGCTAGTACTACCTAAAGAGACCAATAGGTCATTAAAACAGAGATATGATACTACAGTCATACCTTCATAACTTTATTTGCATTTAAATAGGAAGTGTTAGAAACCACACCCAAACAAGAGATTTACTCTCTTGTTCGAAATAGCCACTCTTTCTCTTTTTCTTCACTTATTCCACCAATAGTCTCTATCCATTTAAAGATTACCTTATAAACTGTTTTACTCTCTAACACATCAAGAGGAAACAGAGCAAAATCAAACTTACTAAATCTATCGTTAGGATCTGTATCAACAGACATTATTCTACTATTGGTAATCTCAATATCAGCACTATCTGAACCATCTCCATCATCGTCTCTATCTGTTTTATAAAGTTTAAATGATAACAGTTCTATATCATCAACTTTCATTTGGTTGAAAGTAACAGAGATAGGATTACCCGTCCAATAGTCAATATCAGGAAGTGGTGCAGGGCTTTCATTGCTCTTAAATGCCCTACTAATACCACCTTGCATAGAGTAAGGAAAGCATACCATATCAGTAGAGATAGCTTGTAAAAAACCTATCCGATTATCATCTTTAAGACCAAAGAGTTGCCCCTCAGCATGAAAGTCATTACCACCACCACTACCAACACCAACACCTATTTCATCTACCCAATTCCAGAGAAGTGCTTGGCGATGGTAGATAGCCGTTAATAACTCATCTATAGATGATATAGAATTAACTTCTTCAAAAGAGAGGTCTTCTCCTGCCCACGAGATAGGAGAATAGCCCGAAGCTCTAGCCCTATCCGTGCCACTATCTCCTCTATAATATTCACTTGGGTAATTTACATTATCCTCGTAATGCGTCTTATTTACACCAAAGGTACTATGCACATCTTTTAAATAGAGTGCGTGAAGTCTATTAGCTTCCTCAAGTTCTTTATTATGCTTAAATTGTACTAACCCTATATTGGCACGTATTGCATTAATATAGTCTAATCCCTCTTGTTGTTGCTCTCTATCAATCGTAGGGCTATCCTCATGGGTAAAGTTCTCTATCCATGTATTAGCGTATGTAGTACAATCTGCTTCATTACTAAAGTAGCTTTTAAGCGTGTACATATCAGTTCTGCTGTTATCTAAAGTACACTCATAGGTGTTAGGGCTTTCTACCTTAGGCATAAAAAGAGTATAACTTTCAGGCTCTTCATACGTTCCATCATGATTGCTTGAGTCGTTGCTTCCACCACTTCCACCACCACAACCTATTAGTAGTAGTGTCGCTAGTGTGGTTGATATTATTGTTTTATTGTATTTCATTATTTTGTTCCTTTTGTTGTTATATAAAGATTATAGCAAAGTATTTAACGGGTCTCTTTTATATGGTGCATGACTTCTATGAGGTCTGACTTTACGAAGGGTTTAGGGATGTTGTAGTCGTAGAGTTTTTTCTCTCTTTCTATGGCACTAGGGTCATTGGTAATAGAGACTATTTTCATCTTATGATTAATATTATTCTCTTCTTCTATTTTTCTTATATTTTTTGTAACTTCCAATCCTAACATACCTGGCATATAATGATCTAAAAATAGTACATCTATGGGTTTTTTATCTTTATGTGCTTTCTCTATTTTCTGCATGGCTTCAATACCATCATAGGCAAAATAAATATCTAAATTTTTTTCTTTTTTTATCATGGCATATAAAATTTTGACATTCATATGTACATCATCTACTATCAGTACACGTAATCCATTTTTTGAAATTCTACACTCTTCTAATGCATTTTTTTGCTCTATGCTATTGGGTTTAAATGCCATATATTCATGAATGGCATTAACATTGCCTTCTGCAAATTCTATGAGTTTTTTTATTTCTGGGTTATGGGTATAAGTTGTAAGTTTTTTTAGTTCTGTGTGTAGCGTTCGAAGTGAGGCTTGAACTTCATACTCTTTTGCTGAAAATATACTCTCATAATTTTTTTCTGTTTCATCATCTGCTTCAGCAAAAAATATATCTAAAAAAGCCCCTTCTAGTTGAGCTAATAACTTGATAAGAGCTTTTTCATACGTATATTTAAATTTACAAAAACGAATCATACCTATGACTATATTCTCTCTTAAAATTGGAAAAATAATTTGTGATGAAATATTAAGTTTATAGGGGTTATCTAATGAGATATTATAGTTAGAATCAAAACGTAAATGACTACTTCTGTAAGGAACTTTTTCTACATAAGCTTTACCAATAATACTAGTAGTACCCTCTTCCAAATAAGAGACTGAAATAGTATTATGATTTATTTTATCATAAAAATGTGATTTATTTTTATCATAAAAAAGTAAATCTACAGACTCTGATTCTGTTAAATTTTCAAGGATTTTAATAATTTCAGATAGGTTTCCTATGGCATGTGCTAAATTCTTTTTAGCATCATGTATTTCACCCATATAATTAATTGTATTCATAAAATCCTCTCTTAAGTAAATTTAAACCTAAGAAGTAGTATAGCATAGAAAACTACTTATCTCCTCTAAATTCTTTGGGAATTTTTTTACTTGTTTGTACACCTAAAGCTTTAAGTTGTTGTACTTGCTTGACAAGGTTACCTTTGCCATCACTCAGTTTATTTTTAGCTGCGGAGAAACTCCCTTGAATACTATCTATCTGTTTGGAAATCTTTATCAAATCTTCTGAAAAGCCTACAAACTTATCGTACATTGCCCCTGCTCTTCTTGCTATCTCTTGTGCATTTTGATTTTGGCGTTCATATTTCCATACATTCTCTACTGCACGCATAGCCACAAGTAGTGTACTAGGTCCTACAAGCAGTATTTTTTTCTTAAATGCATTATCATAAATACTACTGTCATGTTCTAGTGCTACTGCCAATGCACCTTCTATAGGCATAAACATAAAGATAAAATCTAAAGTATTGACCTCTTTTAAGCGTTCATAGTTTTTATTAGCAAGACCATCTATATGTGATTTAATGGAGTTTAAGTGAGCATGTAAATACTTTTTTCTACTGCTTTCATCTTCTGCATTTACAAAACGTTCATACGCTAACAGTGAAGTTTTAGCATCAATAATAAGATCTCTGTTATCTGGAAGATGTACTACAACGTCAGGTCTTAGTATCTCGTTGTTGTCTGTACGAAGTGTTACCTCACGTTCAAACTCAAATCCTTTTCGTAAACCAGAAGCTTCTAGTACATGCTCTAAAACCATCTCTCCCCAAATGCCTTGTGTTTTATTTTCACCTTTAAGTGCATTGGTAAGATTAATGGCATCTTTGCTTATTTTTTCATTGAGTTCTTTGAGTGATTTTATCTCACTTCTTAGTACTGCTCGGTCTTGATTCTCACTGTTGTAAGTAGTAGTAACTTGTTTTTTAAACTCTAAAATCTCCGTTTGAAGTGGTTTGATAATACTGTCTATATTTTGTTTAGAAAACTCTGAAAACTTTTTAGAGTTCCCCTCAAAAATCTGCTGAGCTAACTGTTCAAACTCATTTTTAATCTCTTTTTTATGCTCTTGCATCATCTCTAGTTTATGTGTAGCATGTCTGCTTTCAGTCTCTAACTTCATAAGAAGTCTAGCATTATTAACGCGATGCTTGCTATTCTCTTCAACTAAACTCTCATATCGTTCTTGAAGTAGTGTATGCTCCTCTTGAAGTTTTTTAAAATACTCTTCAATATTTTCTAGCTTTGTAAAAACATGAGAGTACTCTTTTACTAAGGTATTGTGTCTTGCTTGTGTAAGTTGAAGCTCATCGTTTCTTGTAGCTAAATCTTCTTTCATCTGTAAAAACTGCTGTAACACCTGCTCCATGCTGGCATTTTTTATCTTTACTGACTGAAGCTCCTCTTCAAGAAGTTTTATGGTTCTAAATTTATCATCGTCACTCTCTTTACTCTCAAGTAGTTTCTCTCTTAATGTAGTATTTTTAGTGGAGAATATCACAACGATAAGAACAATAACAAGTAAAACAACCAACATCACACCACCGATAAGCATTAGTGTTGAGTCATTTTCTATTTTAAAAAAAAAGTCTTGCATCTACTTCTTTAACCCTCTATTTTGTCATAATTTTTAGGGCTATAACACTGCATGCTTTTTTTACTTAGTTTCCCTTTTCCATAATGAATACTTTTAAAAACAATCTGTACTTTATTGTCCAAGTCATCAAAATATGCGATACTCTGTAACTGTTTTTTACTATTTACCTGTATAGTGTAACTTCTATTTTGATAGTGTGCTACATAGATATTTTTACTATGTTTTTTAGCTTTTTTTAGAATTTTGGCAAAGTTGAAACCTTTGTTAATGTAGTAACTTGAAACTTGTTCTAAGTCATGGTCAACCACTTTTAACTCTAACCCATCTGTACAAACCTCTTTTTTTGTAGGTTTTAAATACTCCCACTTTAAAAAACGTTTATCTGAAAATCTCACTTTACCACTGTAGTTGATACTACTTTTCTTTACATTTGTAATTTTTTGCGT
>JAMOTA010000006.1 GCA_027068435.1 Sulfurovum sp. | reverse complement strand
TTTGAACCATCAGTAGTTACTGTTGTTATTGTTGTATCTGCTGTAGCTACATCTTCTGCAAATGTCTCATTTGCTGGTGTATTTAACACAGGAACATTATCTACAACATTGGTTACTGTAATAGTAACTATCACACTATCACTATTTCCTGCATTATTTATTGCAATAGCATTCAAACTATATGAAACTGCAGTTTCATAATCTATATTTGCACCTGCTTTTACAGTAATCGTACCATCTGTAGCTACTTCAAAGTTTTCACTACCTGTACCACTCAGTGTTATCTCACTAATAGCTGAGTCACCACTGCTTGTGATAGTTACAGTACCAACATTTGTTCCTTCTCTTACATCTTCTGATACAATTCCATTTGAGTTACTAAGCGTTGGTGTTACATCAGCTATATTTGTTATAGTGATAGTTACTAATTGAGTTGTTTTATTACCTGCATTATCTGTTGCTTCTGCAATGAACTCATAACTCTGCTTACTTTCATAGTCAGGAGCCGTAATAAAAGTAACAACACCTGTTGTTTCATTCACTGTAAAACTTTCTGCATCTGTACCACTAATACTATAAGTAATAGCATTTTCATCTGTAGCTTCTAGTGTTATAACACTTGTTTGATTCTCTGCTACTGTAGCACTATTTAAAGAGGTAAATACAGGTGCGTCTTCATCAACATACGTTACAGTAATAGTAACAGATACATTATTACTATTACCTAGAGGACTAATAGCTTTTACTGTTAGATTATATAGTGGTGTTGTTTCAAAATCAAGTGAAGCACTTGAACTTACTGTTATCGTACCATCTACTGCTACTTCAAAGTTTTCATTTCCTTCTCCAGTTAAAATCATATCAGTGATTTCACTAGCACCTGTACTTACAATAGAAACTCTACCTATAATCGTTCCAGATAGTGCATTCTCAGCAACATTGCCGGTAGAATCTTCTAAGATAGGTACTTCTGTATTGACAATATCAACTACGCCTTGAACCTCTTCTGCTGTTGGATTCAAAGGATCAGCATACTCACCATTCATTAAAGCATCAGTATAATTTACACCATCAACTGCACCAGAAATACCTTCTATTGCATTCAGTTGGTCTGCTGTAATATTTATATTGTTTGCATTACCACTTATATCTTCAAGAAGTTCAATATAGTTTTGATCTCCTGTATCTACCGTAGAATCTCCTCCACAACCTGCAAGTAATCCAACTACTACAAAAGAAAGAAATAGATACTGTATCAGTTTTTTAAAATTCATAATTAACTCCCATTAATATATTTTGTCCATAAGTATGTTCAATATTACTTGCACCATCACGGATATCTGTTGTATGATCATATTTCATAAATTGATATTTTCCAGAGATTGCCCAATCATCATTTAAATTGTATTCTACTCCTGCTTGCATACCATATGTAGCACCTTCAGATGTTAAATCTTTATTGAGAATAATCACCGAAGGGTCTTCTGACCATGTTAATTTACTATATCCTATTAAAGCGCCAATATAAGGTTTTGCAAATACATCTGCATATTGATAGTTAACACTTAGATAAATATTATCTATATCTGCTATATCAAGCATAGTTCTTTGAACAGCTAAAGTAGTAAAAATATTTTTACTATATCTATATCCAAACGCTACCTCTCCAACTGTTCCACTATCATCAAGTGCTCCATCTGCAAATGTAGTATTTAAACTTAATACATTATCTACATTTAAAAAAGCCCCTCCTCCTGCAATATTGATAAAATACTTATTATCTACCTTTGCTATCTCTAAAGGCTTGTCTAATGCTGGTTTAGTAGTGCCACCTGCATATCCTACTGACATAATCAGACCTAATACCATTAAATTATTTAACTTCATCTATTTCTCCTTTTTATGGATATAAAATTTTCAAAAAATACCATAATGCTAAATTATACACAAAAAAATTAGAATTGATTTTAAATTTTGTATATATTTACAACTTTATCAAAATTCAAACGTATAGTTGTACCCACAGATTTTTCAGATATGATTTGTATATCTATACCTTCTTCATTACAGTATGCTTTCACTAATGCAAGCCCTATCCCTTCTCCCTCTTTTCTTTTATCTCCTTGATAATAACGTTCATACACACTTAAAAGTTCAGTTTCATCCATACCTATACCTTCATCTATAATCATGAGAGTATTTTTAGTAAGTTTTACTTGAATCAAAGACTCTTTTGAGGAGTATTTCATTGCATTCATCAAGAGGTTATCTATCATCTTTTCAAAACCTATTCTATCTATCTCTATATATAATGTTTCTACCTCTAAAATAAACTTATTTCTTCCAAATGCTTCTAATGTCTCTATACGTTCACGTAATAGTGGTTCTAAAAGCAGTTGCTCTTTTTCTATAGGATGTATCTCTTTTTTTATACTATATACCAACTCTTTATAGAGTCTATCTAACCGTAAAGATGAAGCCTCTATACGTCCTATACGTTTTAAGCTTTTTTCATCTTCTATACGTTTTTTAAGTAACGTAGTATTAGCTTTTATCGTTGAAAGTGGAATATTAAGCTCATGAAGTATTTCAGAAATTATAATAGATAGGTTTGCATCTAAGTCTGCTTTAGGTGCTAAAAGATGTGAAGAGATAATATAACCCCAACCTGTAGCTAAAAAAAGCACCATTAGTCCTGCTAAAAGAAAATTGTTTTCTGTAAATCCTTCATTTTTTAAAAACCAATACAAAAAGCTTAAAAGTACTGCTACACTTGACAAATAACTAAGCGTTGCCAATAAAATATTTTGTTTACCTTTAAACATTTAATCTTTTAACCATCGGTATCCTATACCACGTACATTGGAGATTTGTGTAGGAAAATATTTTTTTAATTGAGTAATATAAACTCTTAAAGAACCGTCACTAGCATTTTGACTCGCAGCCCAGAGTCTATTTTTTATCTCTTCACTACTTACCACTTCACCATCAGATTGAACTAATAAAACTAAAAGTTCTATGGCTTTTTGTGTCACCTCTAATTCTTTGTCATCACTATAGAGTATTTTTGCTAAGGTATCTAAACTATAATCTCCTATATTTATACGCTCTTTTCTCACTTGACGACGCAGAACTGCTTGCATACGAAGAAGAAGTTCATCAAGGTCAATAGGTTTTTTCATATAATCATCTGCACCCATGGTAAAACCTTGAGTAACAGAATCTTTATCATCTCTTGAGGTTAAAAATATAGTAGGTGTCATATCACCACTAGAACGTAGTTTTTCAAGTAAATCAAAACCATTTTCATAAGGAAGATTTACATCAAAAAGATACAAGTCAAATACCTGTTTATAGCTTAAATCAAGAGCAGTATAAGGATCTAAAGCACAAGAGATGGTATAACCTTCCTCCTCTAAAAAATCCTCTAATGTCTCATTAAACAACTTATCATCTTCCAATATAAGTATTCGTGCCAAAGTGTATCCTTTTTTAGTCATTAAAATTATTATACCTCAAAACTATTTATCATGGTATAATCTTCACTCAATATAACGCTAGGGTTTCCTTTTGAAAACAGAACATTCATTATTTGCATACAAAGAGAGTAAAATTTTAATTTTAGGTCTTAGCCTCTTGGGACTTTTTTTTATACTTGTACTTTTGAGTTCACTTCTTTTCCCAACTTATCTTCAACCTATACTGAGTATTACTGCTACAAATATTATTTTTGGAAGAATGGCTGGACTCTCTATAGGCATTGCTTCGCAAATAGATATTACATTACTTATCTTTTTTAATCTTTTTATTGAATCTATTATGGTACTTATTTTGTACCCACTCTTTGTACTTTCATGGAGAAAGCTCGACCTTATCTCCTACAAACCACTTAGCAACTTTTTAAATAAATCTAAGCAGAGTGCAGTAAAGTATAAACCACTTATAAAACAGTATGGGGTGGTTGGGTTACTTTTATTTGTCATAACACCATTTGCTATGACAGGTCCAGTTGTAGGAAGTTTTATAGGATTTCTTATCGGTTTTAATCACTTAAAAACGCTAAGTGTTGTACTTTTTAGTACACTTATTGCCATTACTATTTGGGTATATCTTATTAAAAACTTTGAAGCAGTTCTTATCGAGTATAACGATACAATCATCACAGGATTTACCGTTATAGCTCTCTTTTTATTATTATGGTATTTAGTAAAAAAATATCTTCTAGTTTCTAACTAAAATCCAGATGAAACTACATTAACATTCCACCATTCACCTTCAATGTTTCACCAGTAATATATGAGGCATGGTCTGAGAGTAAAAATGCTACTGCGTCAGCTACTTCACTTGGGTTACCAAATCTTGCCATAGGTATCTTTGCAGTAAAACTATCTTTTACCTCATCTTTAAGAACTTCAGTCATCTCTGTAGCTATGAAGCCTGGAGTGATGGTATTAAAACGGATACCTCTTGGAGCAGCTTCCATAGCAAAACTTTTAGTCATCGCTATAGTTCCCCCTTTACTCGCAGCGTAGTTTGTCTGTCCTGCATTACCTGTTTCACCTACAATAGATGCAATATTTACTACCGAACCAAAACGTTTTTTGCTCATCACTTTAACAGCCTCTCTACAGCCTATAAATGTTGACTTTAAGTTTGCATTGATTACATCCATAAACTCATCTGTCTTCATACGCATTGCTAGTTTATCTTTAGTAATACCTGCATTATTTACAAGGTAAGAGAGTGCACCATCTTCTGTAACAATACTTTTTATAGCAGAGGTAAATGCATCTTCATCGCTTACATCAAAGCCTATCACTTCAGCCTTTCCCCCTTCTGCTTCTATAGCTGCTTTTACTGCATTAGCTTCTGCTTCGCCACTACGATAGTTCACCCATACTTTAAGTCCCATACCAGCTAAACCTTTTGCTATCTCTGCACCGATTCCCCTACTTGCACCCGTAACCAATACATTATTCCCAGAAAATTTCATCTTTAGCCTTTATTTTTTACAAAATTGTACCATTTTTTTATGGTACAATAGCAAACAAAGGATAGATATGGAAAATAAAATTAAAAAATCTGTAGCTACGTTACTTGCACACATTATTAAAGTAGATAATAGAGATGTAGAAAAAGAAGCCCCTCTTTTTTGTCGTCTTATGGGTGAAGATTTTAACTGTAAAGAAGAGGAAGCAAAACTGTTTTTAAAACAGATTATAGCCGAAGATTACAATTTAGATGAACATCTTACTGTTATAAATCATGCCTTATCAGATAATAAACTTAGTAAAATGCATCTACTTGAACAGGTCAATCATATTATCTATTCAGATACCATAATCCCTGAAGATTATAAAGAGTTTGAAAAAATTAAAAAAGCACTCTTCTCTTAAATAAGTGCTTCATCCATCTCTTTAGGTATAGTCAGTCCCATGAGTGTTAAAACAGTTGCAGCTATATTATTGAGTCCACACCCCTCTTTTACCTCAGTTACTCCCTCTGCCATAATAAAACACCACACTTCACCTACTGTATGATTTGTAAGTGTATTCCCATCTTGGTCTTTCATCTCTTCACAATTTCCATGATCTGAAGTTAAGATAACAGCATATCCTGCTTCTTTAGCTTTTTCAATGATAAGTCCCACTTCTGTATCTACAGCATGTACTGCTTGACATGCGGCTTCATAGTTTCCTGTATGCCCTACCATATCACCATTGGCAAAATTCACAACGATAAAATCATATGACTCATCTATAGCTTTATGCACAGCTTTACCTACTTGAGGTGCAGACATCTCTGGTTGCATATCATACGTTCTTACATCAGGACTAGGAATCAGCACCCTACTCTCTCCTACCATAGGCTCTTCAATACCCCCATTCATAAAAAATGTTACATGGGCATATTTTTCTGTCTCAGCCGTATGAAGTTGTTTGCGTCCTGCTTGGCTTATCACCTCTGCTAAAGTATTTTCAGGTGCTTTCTTTGGAAAAAGAATAGGATAAGAAAAACTTGCATCGTATTGTGTCATGGTCGCGATATGAAGAGATGTAAATGCTCTATCAAAAGCTTCAAAGTTCTTTTCACCAAGAGCAGAAGTAATCTCTCTTACCCTATCTGAACGGAAATTTGTCATAATAACAACATCTCCCTCTTCTAAGCCCTCATAACCATTAAATGCCATCGGTTCGATAAACTCATCTGTCTCATTTTTAGCATAACTTGCTTCTATGTACGCTTCAGGTGTTAACTCTGTATTTGGCTGTGCCTTAGCTATCGCACTGTACCCTTTTTCTACTCTATCCCAACGGTTATCTCTATCCATCGTAAAGAAACGCCCTCCAACAGTAGCAATAGTGATACGCTCATCACAAATAGCCTCTATCTGCTTTACATAAACGTTAGCAGAGGTAGGACTTACATCTCTTCCATCAGTAATAAGATGTAAAAAAACTCTTTTACCTCTACTTTTTGCAAGTTTTGCAAACCCTTTAAGGTGTTCTATATGTGAATGTACACCACCATCACTTAGTAACCCTACTAAATGTACACGTTCACTTTTCTCTAAAGTTTGAGTTAGTACTTGATTTGTCTCTATACTCTTATCTTCTAAAGATAAAGAGATTTTGACTAAATCTTGATATAAAATACGCCCTGAGCCTATGGTCATATGACCTACTTCAGAGTTTCCCATCTGTCCTTTAGGTAACCCTACACTCAATCCATGAGTAGAGATTAACGCTCTTGGTGTTGTTTCAAAAAGCGTATCGTATGTTGGTTTTACAGCATCTTTAAAAGCATTACACTTGCTATCTGGTTTACATCCTATACCATCGGTAATAATTAGAATAGTCTTTTGTGGTCTCATATTTATAGTCTTTTCTTATTTTTTATTGAAATAATAGTAGAATAAGCTTTCTTAATTCTTTAAATGAAAGTTGCCTATGTTATTTGAACTCTCTCAACTCCTAGATATTAACCTTTTTAGTTACATCTCAGTACGTGCTGGTCTTGCATTTTTTATCACTTTTCTTATTACTATTTTTGTTATGCCAAAGTATCTCTCTTGGGCTATCTCTAAAAATGCCAACCAACCCATCAGTAAATATGTTCCTGCACATGAAGGGAAAAGACACACACCTACTATGGGAGGGGCCATCTTTATTGGAGCAACTATCATAGGAGCATTACTGACTGTTGATTTAAGCAACCCTTACATTTGGGGTGGGCTTATTACCTTAGTAGGGTTTGGGTTAGTTGGGTTTAAAGATGACATAGGCAAAATACTCGCAGGAGATAACCTTGAAGGACTTACCCCTAAAGGGAAAATGCTTCTACAAATACTTATCGCTACTTTCTCTATATCTCTACTATTTTATGCAGGGTTTCCTACAGAGTTTTATGTACCATTTCTAAAAACACCTCTTGTTGATTTGGGCTATTTTGCTATTCCTTTTTGGATTTTAGTCTTTTTAGCCACGACCAATGCTGTAAACCTTACCGATGGACTTGATGGATTGGCTACAGTACCTTCTATTATTGCCCTTATATCACTAGGACTTATTATCTACGTAACAGGACATGCTATCTTTAGTCAATACTTACTTGTTCCTAATATTAATGGTGTAGGAGAAGTGATGATTTTGGCTACAGCATTAGCAGGTGGACTTCTTGGATTTTTATGGTACAACTGTTACCCCGCAGAAATCTTTATGGGAGATACAGGAAGCCTTGCTATTGGTGGTTTCTTAGCATACCTTGCTATTCTTGGTAAAAGTGAAGTACTGCTTGTACTTATAGGGCTTATCTTTGTGATAGAGACTATCTCTGTTATAATACAAGTAGGTAGTTATAAACTTCGTGGTAAACGAGTCTTTCTCATGGCTCCCATACATCACCACTTTGAACTCAAAAAATGGGCAGAAAACAAAATTATCGTGCGTTTTTGGATGATCTCTTTTATCGCAAATATCTTAGCTCTTATCTCATTTAAGTTTAGATAATGACTACAACTAAACCTACCCTCTTTGGATACGGACTTACTACTAAAGCTATTGCTAAAAAACTCGGTGGGGGATGTAACTTCTTTGATGATAATGTGAAAGAAGCCTATACTGATGAGATGGGTAACCATCTATATCCCTCTTCAGCCTTTGATACAAACAAAAGTCAACTAGAGGTAACGACCCCTAGCTTACCACCTCATCATCCTCTCATACAACGTGCAAAAAACCTATATAGTGAGTATGACTACTTTGCAAATAGTATGCCTTTTAGTATATGGATTAGTGGAACCAATGGAAAGACAACAACAACACAGATGCTCACACACCTTTTAGAAAAACGTGGTGCAGTCAATGGTGGCAATATCGGTACACCATTAGCTGAGTTAGACCCTGCTAAAAATATATGGATACTAGAGAGTAGCTCTTTTACGCTCCACCATACGCATATAGCCTCTCCAAACATTTACCTACTACTTCCTATTACCCCTGACCACTTAGATTGGCATAAGACTCCAGAGCAGTATGAAGCAGATAAACTTAAACCTCTGCTCACCATGAAAGAGGGGGAGTTAGCACTTATACCAAAAGGGTTAAATCTACCTCAAACCGATGCGTTTGTTGTTGAGTATGACTCTACAGAGTTTTTAGAGAGCTATTTTAACCTAGATGCAAAACAGATAAATTTTAAAGGGGCATTTTTAGAAGATGCCCTACTCTCACTAGCCATCACGAAAGTACTATTTGATGAAGTAGATTATGCACAGATTAACACTTTTGTAAAAGATGCCCATCGTCAAGAGGAGTTAAGAGATGCTCAAAATAGACTATGGGTTAACGACTCCAAAGCCACCAACTTAGATGCAACACTCCAAGCACTTAAAGGCTATAAAGAGAACTATATAAGACTCATTATAGGTGGAGAGGATAAAGGGGTAGAATTAAGCCCTCTTTTTGCATTGATGAAAACTTTAGATATTACTATCTACACCATAGGTAAAAATAGCCAAAAGTTACATACCTTAGCAGAGCAAAATCAGATAGACTCCTGTGAGTGTAAGACTATAAAAGAGGCAGTAAGTGCTATTGACAAAGCATTTAATGAAGATGATATAGCCCTACTCTCTCCAGCAGGAGCAAGTTTTGACCAGTTTAATTCGTACAAACATAGAGGTGATACATTTATGAATTTAGTTAAAGAGTTAAAGAAATAATATTGTTTAGCTAGATACTCTTTACTTTAAGTTTAAATTAAGAATATCTAGCTATAATTTCAGCCACTTCAAACACGAAGTACTTACAAAATGTGGCTCCATAGCTCAGTTGGTAGAGCAAAGGATTGAAAATCCTTGTGTCGGCGGTTCGATTCCGTCTGGCGCCACCACTTACTCTTACCCTAAGTTTATTAGTTAAATAATCACTTTACTTAAAAATTATAAATTAGAATATATAACGCTCTATAGCAAGGAATAGTATATTATGTCTATTAAAATACTTTTTTATCATCTAAAAAGAGGAAAGCTTTCTTTTATTGGTCGTCCTATTTGGAATATATCGCCAATTCTAACAGTAAGTGCAATTCCACCTCAATTAAGTAGCTAACTTCTTAGCCACTTCAGTAAAAAATACTTCATATGGTGTTCTATAATTGAGTACTTTTCTAGGTCTGTGATTTAGCTTATCTTGTATAGTAATAATTTCCTCCTTAGATATTGTCTAATCAACCAATTTGGATACTTGTTAGCTCTATTGTAGTACTTCTTATTCTTGTGACTATATTTAGATTTTATTTTTTTGCGTTTACTTGCACTACTTTCTGCAAAAGCGTAATGATATTCTTGAGTTAATCTATCTTTATTTCGCTTGAGTTCTCTACAAATTGTGGATGGATGCACACCTATAGATTCTGCTATCTCTTTTTGACTTCTCCCTTGCTTTAATGAAGTCCATATATGGTATATACCCTCAAGGGGTAGCCCCTCGTGCTTTCAGGGTTAGTTGTTTATATTTCATAGTGTTTTCCTGTTTTTGTGGTGAAAAAAGTTTAACCTATGATTGATTAACCCTTACTTCATCACTACTTTAAAGAAATTGCACTTACTGTTAGAATTGGCGAAATATTATTAAAAATCTTTAGAAAATCACCTCTATGCTAGTTTATCCACCTATATCTTTAAATAAGTCCCAGATTTATCAGAACAGTTTTAACTTTTGGTGAAATTTCACTTAGCTCAACCATGAGGGAATCCCATGCCTGATCTTCTGCGTACCATTCTTCTATACGTTTCATAGAATCACTTTTCTCTTCCTGACTCAAAGCAGTAGACTTGTCTATATTCTCTTTTATTGTTTCTAAATGTTTTAAATTACTTTTACTCATTTTGTTTTCCTTAATAGTTATCGTATTTTCCAGCCACAATCTCAGATTTTAGACCATCTATTGCTTTTTGCATTACATCAATAATAATTTGTGCAGACTTCTTATCATCATTTTCAGGAATATCCCAATCAAATATTTTCATATTTGCCTTAAACACTGCTCTTAGCTCTGTTGTGATTTCACCTTGCATTTTTTCTATTTCTTGTTCCTGTGGTGTCAAATTGTTTCCTTTATATTTTGAATATAATATTGTACTATTATACTACTTTCTGTACCTTTGCATAGCTCCATGCACCTATACTCAAAACAGCATAAAGCCCAGCAATAAAAAATAACTGGTTCGCTTGCGTCTTAAACTCATAAAATAGAATGAATGTTACTCCTATTAATAGACCAAAAATAGCAATAATTGTAAAAAGTGTAGATGAGTTTGTTTTTTTCCTTATTTTAAAATTAGCAATAGCCATTAGCAGAGAAACAAGTAAGAATGTAATACTTCCAAATTCCAAAATAAGTCTTAACCCTCCCACAAGAATCAACACTGTTGCTGTCGCTGCCATAGTTGCAATAGCATAGGTAGGAATATGTTTCTTTCGTTTACTAAGAATATTTGGAAGGTATCCGTCAGCAGCAATACGAGCCATTTGTCGTGATGAACCGAACATAGTACCACTAATAGCCGAACTTGTTGCAAGAACTGCACCAACAATAACAAGATTGCTTCCCCAAGCCCCCATGATATCTGCCGCACCTGAAGCAAGTGCATACTCTTTATTTTTAATAAGATCATCTACGGGTATAGCCATTACTGCTCCAAGTGCAATAATAAAATATATGATTGCAACCAATATTACAGCAGTATAGATGGCTTTTGGGATATTTTTTTCAGGGTTTTCCATCTCATTCACTGCATTAATGACCAATTGAAAACCTTCATATGCAACAAAAGTAACAGAAGCAACAATAATAATATTCATAGTACTGCTTTGCTCAAAATCTTTTGCAAATGTCTGCGTAAAAGTATGAAAATCTGTTTCTCCATAGTACATAAGTACCATAGAGATAATAAATAAAATGACAAGCTTAGTGTAAACCATCAAATCTTCAAGCCTTCCCATTCCTCTGACACTCCAAAGATTTATAAGTGCAAAGAGCCAGATAATTGCTATGGCAACTGCTTTACGTATGATCTCATTATCTGCAAATTCAAAGCCACTAATACCGTAAGAAGAGAAAGTATAGGCATAAAGGGACAAAGTACTGATATAGCCGAATATTGTATACCATCCTATGAATGATGCCGCCATAGGCGAGTTAGGATAGGTACGTTTATAAAATGCATAGGTTGCCCCCTCATCTTTATAGTAAACCCCAAGCTTGACATAGGAATAGGCTGCAAAAAAAGCAATAATCCCACCCAAGGCAATGGCAAAAGGTGCTAAAAATCCTACAATAGAGACAGCAATTCCAAGTATCGTGAAAATCCCTCCACCGACCATTCCACCTACTGCAATGGCAACTAACTCTTTAAATCCTAAACTTTTGTTCTCTAGCATTTTAAACTTTCTGCTTTTATAGCATGCAATTTATTTAAAACATGCTCTAATTCACCAATATTATCATTATATTGTTTTACTAAAGCCTCTTTTTTCTTCTCTATCATCTCTATCTGTTTATCTATATCCTCAGGTTTTGTATGACAGTCTCTTGCTGCATCTGCCTCTTTCTCTAAAACCCAATCCATTGCTTTTTTCATAAATTCTACCATTTATTTCCTTATTATTTTTACTTTATTTTATTATAGCAAAAATTCTTAAACCGTTGTAATTTCAGCATGGTAAAAGGATTAAAACAAATTTAAATAATTAAAAAATACAATAAACGCCAATTCTAATCAATACATTAATTATTAATTTATCTTAAAAGTTATTTAAGTTGAGTTAAGATAAGATAAGATAAGAAGACTATAATTTTAATATAAAGATACTTTAGTTAAATAATATAAAATAAAGGTAGGCAACAATGTGGAAATCTCCAAAAGAAATGATATTTATTGGGAAGTATAAAAAACAGGCAAGACTAGCAGGTATACTTTTTATGCTACTTGGATTGATAGGGGCACTATATCCAGTATTTGCATCATTTGCAACAGTCGTCTTTGTCTCTTGGCTTATGCTTTTTTCTGGAATACTAGCAGGATATTTTACTTTGGTGACAGATAAAAGTGATTTTGGAGGTTGGTTGAAGAGTATCATTCTTATAGGAGTAGCAATTTATATGCTGATTTCGCCATTAGGTGGCATTGCAACACTTGGATTGCTATTCTCTATATACTTTTTTATGGATGCTTTTTCAGGTTTCATGTTGGCATCCTCACTCTACCCAAACAAGGGATGGGTACTTTGGACTATCAATGCTGTTCTCTCTCTTGTTATGGCAATAATCTTTGTAATGAGCTGGCCATTCTCCTCTATGTACCTTATAGGTCTTTTGGTTGGATTCTCTCTCTTTTTTGATGGAATGGCATTACTTATGGCAGGGAATGCACTAGAAGAACTAAGTAAAGATGAAAAATAATTCAACAAAAGCCTTTGGTCTATGGTCAGCAGTCTTTCTTGGTATCGGTTCTATGGTCGGTGCAGGAATATTTGTACTTCTTGGTGAAGCAGGTGCTATTGCAGGTAATCTCGTATGGATTTCTTTTATTCTTGGTGGAATTATCGCCTTGCTTAGTGGTTATTCTTTAGCCAAGCTAGCCATAGCATATCCTTCTCGTGGTGGTATTGTTGAGTATTTGGTACAGTGTTATGGAAAAGGTATCTTTTCTGGTTCACTTTCGGTACTTTTTTATCTTTCAGCTATGGTTGCCATAGCAATGGTGGCTAAAACATTTGGCACCTACGCGGCGATGATGAGTATTGGTGTTAACAACCCACTTTGGGCAAACATATATGCTGTAGGAGTATTACTGTTATTTATGCTTATTAACCTTGCTGGAAGTTCTCTTATCGCTAAAAGTGAAAATGTAATTGTCATCATAAAGCTTAGTATTATTATTCTTTTTACTGTAGTGGTATTTTTTTATATCAATCCTGCATTACTCTCACTTAAAGATGCACCACCAGTGATGAATGTATTTTCATCTGTAGCATTAACCTTTTTTGCTTTTGAAGGTTTTAGGGTCATTACTAATACTGTTGAGGACATGGATAATCCAGATAAAACAATGCTCAAAGCGATGATGATTGCCATACTCTTTGTAATGGCACTCTATGTAGCTGTGACATTTGCTGTGTTTGGTAATTTACCTTTAGCAGAAATTATTAAGGCACAAGATTATGCCCTAGCAGAAGCTGCAAAACCAGCCTTTGGACATATTGGATTTACCATTATGGCAGTTGCTGCACTCATCTCCACAGCATCTTCTATTAATGCCAACCTTTATGCTGTGACCAATGTCACTTATCAGATGGCAAAAAATGGGGAACTTCCTGAAGTCTATCAACGTAATGTTTGGCATAGCAGTGAGGGGTTGATAGTTAGTACGATTATTTTAATTGCTTTTGTACTCTTTTTTGATTTGACAGAAATTGCGGCTATTGGTTCTATCTCAATTTTATTTATCCATGCCTTTGTGCATATTGGACATTTACTTAAAATTTCAGAAACAAAAGCATCAAAAGTATTAATAATATTAGCTATAGTGACAATTACTGTAGCAATTATCTTAGCACTCAACTATACTTCGAAACATATCCCTAATGTTGGATATTTTATCTCTGGTGGATTTATTCTAGCATTTATGATAGAGATTGGTCTTCGTTTAATAACCAAAAGAGTTATCACCACACAAACACACAGTGGGATGTTTCAACATATAGAAGATGAGATTAAAAATTTTATAGGAGAAAAGTAAAATGAAAAATACAATACATGCAATCATATTTGGGTTTAAAGAGATACTAAATTGGAATACAATGAAATACGCACTTATAAGTGGAATTTTTATCTCTGTCTTATGGGTAGGAATAGGAATTATACTTTGGGATCATCTGATTGCTCTTAGCAGCCGTATTTTGGAACTGGTACCATTCTCAATGGTTCGCTCAAATGGAGCATGGATGCTTTCAACATTTTTATGGTTGCAGGCAGTACTATTAACTTTTGCATTGATATTTGCTTTTTTGGGAAATCTTATTCTACGAAATGTCTCCAAGGAAAAATATACCTCTTTTTCCATACTTGTTGCCATAGGATCTGCAATATTTTGGGCTCTAGTCTGGTTTTTAAAAGGAGACTATATTTATCATCAGTTCCTGCAACTTCTTACTTGGCTACCTTTTGAAACAGTAGAGAAAGGTATTGCATTTCTTATAGGTTTTTACCTTATATATAATGCCATTGTTATGACTATGTTATTTGTAACAAGCTTGCTTAGTGAACCACTGATAGCCTCTGTGGAAGAGCGACATTTTCAAGAAGACGAAGTAATCAGAGACCATATTTTCCGTTCAGCTAGCTATACCGTAAAAGATAGTATTGTCTTTATAATCGTCTCACTCATAGCGTTCCCTCTACTTTTCATTCCCGTTTTGAACATTGCAGTACAAATTGCATTATGGATGTGGCTTATCAAAGATACTATGAGTTATGATGCTGCGGCTTTGGTTTATGCGAAAGTGGAACAAGAAGATATCAAAGAACACCGATTTGCTCTCTGGGTCATAAGTTTTGTCACTGCACTTTTTAACTTTATACCTGTTTTAAATATTTTTGGTCCATACTTTGGAGAAATTTCAATGTTTCATTATTTAAAAAGCATAAAGAAATAAAAAGTTCATCAAGCAATTTGCCAAGTCCTATATTCATTTCATTAGAAGCAACAAATAAATTCTTCATATTTTTTATTTGATTAAATTATTTGTTCTTCCCCTCTAGTTTAAAAGTCTATTTTAATTTTAAAACTATATACTTACTTACCGATAAGTAAGTAGGAGTACTCATGAATAAAAAACTCTCCAAAAAAGAGATGATTATAGCCATAGCAGGGGAATATTTTTCAAAATATGGTTATGATGCAACATCTCTTGAAGCCATAGCCAAAGTGTGTGATATTAGCAAACCTGCAATTTATTACCATTTTAAAGATAAAGCAGCTCTTTATGAAACTGTACTACTAAAAAGATTTTCTGAACTTTCAAAAATTATAGAACAAAATACTATTCTTGAAAACCCCAAAGAGAATCTGACTGTGTATATTCAAACATTTGGAAATTATCTCATAGAAGCCCCCTGTTTCTCTGCTATATTTGCAAGAGAGATAGCCAATGATGCAAAGTCCATGCCTGATAGTTGTGTGATTGAGCTCTCTAAAACACTCCAAAGTCTGACTTCTATTTTAGAGAGTGGTAAAAAGAAAGGCATTTTTGAGTGTGAAAATCCTTTTATGATACAGATGATGGTTGTAACTACATTGACATCCTATATTAGTACGAAAATGCTCAGAAAAAGAGTATTTAATGTTTTAGGTGAAAGTGATAAGGCCATTGACCCCAATATTGAAGATGTCATTGAAAATCTTTCCAAAAAAATTATAAAGGCTTTAACATGTTAAAAAAAAGTATGCTTGTTGTATTGAGTATTCCAGTATTCATACATGCCACTTCTATTACTACATTATTGAATTCCCTGCAACACAGACCCGAGCATCGGCTTGATAACCTGTATGTAGAAAAGAGTACACTGGGCAGAGAGGCAGTTAGTGACAAACTGATGCCAACGGTCAATATTTACGGTGCTTATGAAATCTCAAACTCTCCTACAGGACTGCTTCCTGTTGCCCCTAATGAACTCACAGGTATGGTCAAAGACCAAAGTGTAGGACAGCCCTTTAGTAAAGGTATTTTACGAGAGGGGGTGAATTTTACCTGGCCACTGTTTGTGAAGTCTATCTATACGCTTGAAGAGAAGGCAGAGCTTTTGCATCTGGCTGCAAAAGAGAAGAGAAAACTCAACCTTATTCAAAGAGAAGCTGTTGTTGTTGGTTCTGTTGCACAGCTAAGATATCTTGAATCTATCAAAGTAGCACTGCAGGCAAAAAAACGCTCCATTAAGCAGACAGAGATGACTACAAAGATGAAAGTAAAAGAGGGACGTGTACCAGAAAGTGCAGTTTTTGTACTTAACAGTAATATCAATGAACTCGATATTGCAATGAACAATATAGAGCAAAATATCAATTTGCTCTCTTCCAAGATTGAAACACTTACAGGAGTACACTTACGCAAGTCTGTACCGCTTCGTGTACGAAGGTCGGTCAAAAAAGGTGAAATATTTGCATTGAAACCTTTGCAGAAAAAAGTAGAAGCCAGCAGAAAAGGAGTTCAGGCAGCAGATGAAGCGTTTATCCCAAGTATAGTCACAAAAGGAAACTACACCTACAGCCAAGCGGATGCTTACAACAATGGAAATTCAGTCAGAGAACATTACGGTACAGCAGGAATTTATCTCTCTATGCCTCTTTTTGACAGTTCAAAAAGTACAGCATCCCAGCAGGCAAGAGTAGATTATATGAAAGATAAAACAAACCTTGATCAGACAAAACACTCTTTAAGCGTACAAGCAAGACAACTTGACAGAGAACTTATACTCTTAAAAAGATCTCTAAAGCTGGCACAAAAAAGTGTTAATGGGCAGAAAAAACTTTTAAGGATTGCCAAAGTTTCACTCAAAAACGAGAGCATAACACAAGAAGAGTACTTGCGTTACGAAGATGCCCTCGCTAATGCAAAGGCCAACCTTTACAACATTCGTGCAAAACAGTGGCAAGACCTTGCACAGCTTGCCGTCATTTATGGAAATGATCTTAAGGAGATAGTCAAATGAAAAAAATCGTAAAAATAGTCATAATCTTAGCAGTAATAGCCCTACTCGTTATTTTAGGGATGAAAGCTGTTAATAACAAAAAAGCCCAAGAAGCATCTAAGCCCGTTGCAAAGGTCTATCCGATTGTGGTACAGACCATCATTCCAAAAGTTTCCAATGTGACATTAACCCTTCCTTACCTCGCAGTGAGTGTCAATGAAACAGATGTCAAGATTTCATCAAGAATCGCTGCACGTATAGAAGAGATAAAAAAAAGCGGTGAGAGTGTTACAAAAGGTGAGATTGTTGCTAAACTTGATACCACAGATCTCAATGCAAAGATCATCGCAGCAAAGATAGCACTTGAAAATCTCCAAAAGAGCCATAAACGTACCAAAGCACTCTACAAAGTCAAAGGTGCATCCATTGAACAGCTTCAAAAAGAGCAGTCTGCACTTGCTGGGCTTAATGCAAATCTCAAAGCATTGAAGAACCAACTAGACTATGCTACATTGACCGCACCGATTTCGGGGATTATTTCCAAATCATTTGCTGCGGTAGGAGATATTACTATGCCAGGTAAACCCTTGGTGCAGATTAGTGCAGATAAAGATTTCTCTCTCATGGTAAGAGTACCTCAGGATATGACACCGCAAGCAGTGATTTTCAATCAAAAAGCATACACACTCAATAACTTGAGAAGTACTTTCAACGGTCTAAATGAGTACAAAGCTTTTGTAGATGCAAAAGGTTTGACAGCAGGAGACAGAGTGGAAGTAGATATTGTCATCTTTAAAGGTGAAGGAACAGCATTGCCGTTTGACACCATACTGAACCGAAACGGAAAAAGCTATGTACTGCTTGCAAAAGAGGGCAAAGCCGTAGCCAAAGAGATACAGATCCGTAAAAAAGGTCAAGAAGGTGTTGTCATCTCTGACACATTGGAAGGGCAAAAGATTATTGTAGCCAAACAGGATATTCTTCTTAAACTGCTAAGTGGATATGCTATCAGAGAGAAAAAGTAAAGGAGCGGTAAATGTTTGATTTTTTTTATAAACGACCCTATCTGCTTTACTCTTTGATAGCAGGTTTTTTCATTATGGGTGTTGTGGGATTAACCACACTTCCAAAAAACCTCTTTCCTGATGCAAACCCACCTAAGATTGTTGTCATTACCTCTGTTCCAGGGGCTACTGCAAAAGTAGCTGCATCAACAGTTTCCAAACCCATAGAAGAGGAAGTGGCACGTCTGGGGTTCATCACCGATGTAAGTTCTGTCAATGTGGCAAACTTTTCTATTGTCACTGCTGAATTTAGTTACAAAAAAGGGTTAAATGAAGCAGCAGTTGATGTTGCCAATGCACTGAATATTGCAAAAGCGAAAATCCCTGCAGGTCTTAATCCTGCTGTCTATACAGCTGGAGACTTTACACTTCCTGTAGATGTTATTGCCTTGAGTTCAAAAAATGGTACTCTCTCTCTTGATGAGATTAGAAAAATAGCTGATAGTTTTATAAAACCCTATCTGTTAAGTAACAAAACCATAGGTAATGTTGAAGTATTTGGTGGATATGAAAGTGCAATAAATGTTGAAATAGACCCTTTCAAAGCAAAAAAATACGGTGTGGATTTTGAAACGATAAGCAAAGTGATTACTGCACAGAATAAAGATATTCCTGTCGGTTTTATAAAAGGTGAGAAGAGTTTTTATACGGTAACGATCTATGGAGAAAAAGACAATGTTCTAGATCTTCAAAATCTTCTTATTATGCCAAATATTAGATTGAAAGATATTGCAGAAGTCAAATGGGGACACAAAAAACGTACCAGCGGATATTTGGGAAATGGTAAAGCAAGTATTGCTATGGCAATACAAAGGGCTCCAGGAGGATCTGTGCTTGATGTCTCAAAAGCAGCACGTGCAGAGATGGCAAAACTGCAACAAAAGTATCCCAACATACAGTTTGAGATTTCTGATACACAACGAGACCTCATAGAACAGGCCAATGATAATATGCTCGATGCCCTAAAAGATGCTATTATTTATACACTTTTGGTCATTATGCTCTTTTTAGGGAACTTTAGGGCGATTATTGCAGCAGGTCTCTCTATTCCTATGGTATTCTTCACAACCATTGCTATTATCTGGATGACAGGAGGGGAGCTTAACATTGTTATCTATACAGCGATTATCCTTGCTTTGGGAATGCTGACCGATGATGCCGTCGTTGTACTGGAAAACATAGAAAGACACCTCATTGAGACAAAAGAAGATCTTCAAACTGCTATCAAAAATGGTACCAAAGAGGTCATCAGCCCTATTTTTGCGGGTACGTTGGCTACAATCGCTATTTTATTCCCCTTAATGTTTGTAGGCGGATTCCCTCAAAAAATATTTAAACCTCTAATCGAAACACTAATTATTGCCCTTATGGTCTCCTATTTTCTCTCTATTACCTTTATTCCTCTGCTCTCAGCATGGCTTTACAGAAATGGCGTGAAAAAGAGCAAGATTGAAGAGGGTTTTGAATGGTTCTATGAACATACAATCGGAAAACTGGTGGGTCCTTATGAGGGTATTATCAAATTTTCAAACTCAGGTTGGAAAGTACTCAGACGCCTTGTTTTGACCCTTGGAGTTATTGCTTTTTTACTCTTCAGTTTGAAAAATGTTATGCCGACCATCGGTAAAGATGCTATGCCCCCTATGGATACTGGTATCATTAAAGCACAAATCGCTTTTTCAGCCAATGAAACAGTAGATGTAGCAGAAAAGAAGCTTAAACCGTTCCTTATCTGGCTTCAGCAACAGCCTTGGGTCACAAAAAGTTCTATTGCTTTTGGAGGAGAGATAGGTGTACTTAGTATGGGAAGTGGTAACCTGCCTACTGAAGCAACTATAACCATTAACAGTGTTAACAGATTTGATCGTAAACAAAACATATGGGAACTTGAAAATGAGATAAGAGACAAACTCTCTCTCATTGAAGGGCTTAAACGCAATGATGTATTTGACTTTGGGGCAACAGCACTCTCTTCCATTAAGGCAACCGTAGATACACGTATCTCTTCTCCTCAAATTGAGGGATTAAATACTTATTCAAAGAAAATTGAAGAGGCGATGAAAACAGTCAAAGGACTCACTTCTGTCTCCACAAGCTGGGACAAAGATTTTAGTGAGTATGTCATTGACATTGACAGGAACAAAGCACTGCGTTATGGTATTACACCTTACAATGTAGCGATGCAGATTCCTATAAAAGGTCAGGTAGCATCACTCAATGCCAATCTTGAGTCTATGAATACCCAATTTGTGCGTATCTACCTCAAAGACAAATTTACTAAAAACCTTGAGACGCTGAAGCTTTTGCCTATACACACAAAATCGGGAGATATTCCACTCAGCCAAATAGCATCAATCAAGAAAGAGTTGACCTTTGCAAAAATAGAGAGAAACAATATGCTCTACTCTCTGGATGTCAATGGATACAGAGCCAAAAGACCCGTTACACACTTGACAGAAGATACACTCGAAGCACTCAAAAATGTTAAAGATGAAGGGTTTATAATTACACAAACAGGAGATATCGCACAAATAAGTGATAGTTTCAATCGTATGTCAAAAGCTATAGGACTTGGTGTTGTTGTACTACTTATGAGTTTGATTGCTATCTATAAGTCAGTGAGAATGGCTTTCATTATGATACTGGTACTACCACTCTCCATGATAGGGGCAAGTTGGGGTATGCTACTCTTTGACAAGCCAAGTTGTATGCCAAGTCTTTTGGGTATTTTACTTCTGTTTGGAATCATCATTAAAAATGCCATTTTGTTAATAGATTTCTACCAAATGAACAAAGAGAACGGTAAATCACCATACCAGAGTGCTTTGGACAGTGTCACAGTAAGATTCAGACCAGTGATGATGACTGCTTTTGCCACCATTGCAGGTATGATCCCTATTGCCATGGAGACAGCTGTGGGACTTGAAAGACTCAGTCCACTTGCCGATGTGGCTATCGGTGGACTGCTCATAGGTACGCTATTGACGCTAATCTATGTGCCGATGTATGCGTATATTTTTGATAAAAAATCTGGAGAGAGAAAATGAGAAAAAAGATAAGTATTGGTTTATTATTGATAAGCACTTCATGGCTTTTTGCTCAAGAGAATCACCCTTATCCAGATGGAACAGTGGGGAAAATGGTAAAACTTGGTGAAGATATTATCAATCATACCTATACTCATCCACTTACAAAAAATCTGGTACACAGCAAACTCACTTGCAAAAACTGTCACCTAGCCGGGGAAGACGGTAGAACAGGTAGCACACAGAACATAGGAACTTTTTTAGGTACAGCAACGGCATTTCCTTCCTACTCAAAAAGGCATAAAAAAATCATCACCCTTCAAGACAGAATAGATGGCTGTTTTTTACGCTGCATGAATGGACAAAAATCTGTCATCAATACCAAGGCAGGGTTGGCTATGGCAGCATATATTACATGGCTTTCCGAGGGAATGCCGATGCAGATGAATACCAAAGGACCAAGAAGTCCAAAGATCACGAAACTTTGGGAAAAAAATACCAAAAAGTTTGCAAAACTCCAAAGAAAAGCCAGCCATGAAAATTATCTGCATGGTAAAGCGTTATATGTAAAGAAATGTCTTCTCTGTCATGGAGAGAATGGTGAAGGCAAAGGTGATTTTCCTCCACTTTGGGGTAAAGATACATTAGGAAAGTGGCTTGCATACAGTGCAGATGGAAGTATGGCAAAACTCCATAACAGTGCAACATGGATACAAGCAAATATGCCGTTTGGAGAAGCTAACACATTGAGTGACCAAAATGCTGCTGATGTTTCTTTATATATCAATACCCAAGAAAGAGCAGATTATCATAGCTACCGTGTTGAAGATAATTTTAAAAAATTTGGTTTGAATTTGACTCAAATAGTTGGGAGAGAAAACACCCATGAATGAAGCCTGCCATATCATGAGTCATGGGGAGATACTTAATGAAGGCAAACACCAATACCCGCTGTTTCATGCCGTACTGTACGGAGACAGGGTATCAACAGCAAAGTTCTCTAAACGCCTCAGCTGTGCAATCAAGCATTTGCCACTGAGTGTGAAATTCACTTATGAACACAATACGCTCAAAGCCGTGGGGAAAGGTGTAACTAAAGACCCGACACTGGTACTTAATGGAAAAATATTTCTTGAAGGTCTGGTACAGGCAGAAGTTATTACAGAAGCTTTTGAAAAACAACTTAAAAATGAAATGCCATCATGTTGACAAAATTTCTGCAGAGGGAAAAACGTTTTATAAAAAGTGAGAAGGTCACCTTTTTTGTGCTACCACTAATACTGCTGCCACTGCTTTTTGAAATGTTACTACAAGGACGATATATGGTATGGTTTGACAGCTATCATGATGAAGTGTTCATTGCCAACATTGTTTTTATTGTACTGGCTCGTTTTGCTGTACTGGATACTGCAGTCTATATTTTCAGCCGATCTAAAAATCATATTCATCTCGCTCTGGTACAGATTGTTCTACTCTATCTTGAAATTACAGTTATTACGATTGTTTTTTATGCCATTTTATTTAATATGTTTGATGTCTTTTCACTTTTTCACCTCAACTCACAACTTGCTCAGGAGAATATGAAAATAATACAGGAACACAGTTTTATCACCTCCATGTACATCTCCACCGTAACCTTCACAACACTAGGTTCCGGAGACTGGATACCACAAACTCTTCCTGCAATGATGGCAGTGATTTCCGAAGTTATTTTGGGTGTGGTGCAAGGTGGGGTATTTGTCGCCATTGTAATCTATGCTCATCAAAATAAAGAGAAATAGAATAGGTACTTATATATCGTATGGTGGTGTCTTTTTCAACTTAAAAAACTCACAAAATACACCAAGGAATTACTAAAAGTTTAAAGTCCAAATTACTTGATGATTATCTCATTAGTTATAATAAAAAACTATATTTTAGCCTTACAGATTTTTTATTACATCAATTTTTTGAATTATTCAAGTTATTAGGCTTATACCAAAATCCAGCCCTAATCATAATTATATTAGAATATTATATTACTTTCTATACTTACTTTCTTGGAGCTATTTATGCATATTTTACTTATCAACAATAATCCTATTGTTTCTCAACTTATCTCTCTTGGTGTAAATGAAACGCAAATTTACTTAGAAGAGGTAACAGAGATAAACCTAGCCTCTAAAGAGAACTATGATGTAGTATTTATTGATGAAGGCTCTTATAGTGATGAATTATTGGAACATTTAAATACTCTTATAGAAACCACAAAAATATTTTTATCTACAGGTAAAACTTTTAATGATGAGCATAACCTTTTTCATATTGTTGTAAAAAAGCCTTTTCTTCCTACATATATAACAGATATTTTAGAAAAAGAGTCTCAAAAAGAGAAGTACTTATCTTCAGTTGAACTTGATACTCCTTCTATTTTCCCTCTAGCTACAGAAGAGGAGCAAATAGATTCCGTAGAGAAAGAGGAGCAGTTACCCTCTGTTCTCAATACTGTAGAGATAGACCAGATAAAAATTCTCTTAGAATTAGACAACCAAGAGCTATCTGAAGTACTTACAGTAAATAACGATGACTACAAAGATCAAAAAGAAAAAAAGAAAAAAAGAAAATTAATCTTTGAAGAGAAACTCTTAAAAGCAGTAACCAAGATGAAAAAGAAGAAAATTAAGAAACTTATAAACCTTGCCGATGTTACGATTAAAATAAAATTTAAGGACAAATAGAGATGGAAAAATTACAAAAAGGTGCTATTTTAGTTCTTTCAGGTCCAAGCGGAGCAGGAAAAAGTACCATTATTCATGCTGCATCTAAAGAGATAGGAGAATATTACTTTTCCATCTCAACTACCACTCGTCCTGCAAGAGTAGGGGAAGAAGATGGTGTTGACTATTTTTTTGTCACAAAAGAGAGTTTTGAAGAGGACATTAAAGCTGGTAATTTTCTTGAGTATGCTCAAGTGCATGGTAACTACTACGGAACGTCACTTAAACCTGTGAGAGATGCTCTTGACGCAGGAAAACTAGTTATTTTTGATATTGACATTCAAGGGCATCGTTTAGTAAGAGCAAAAATGAATGACATTACCACTTCTGCATTTATCACACCCCCTACACTCTCTGACCTAGAGGAGCGTCTTCGTGCAAGATGTACTGACAATGAAAATGTTATTAGCCAACGTATCACAAATGCAAAAAAAGAGATTTATGCAGTGGGAGAGTATGATTTTACTATTATCAACGATACTGTAGATGAAGCAGCTAAAGAGTTTGTGATTGTAGCAAAGGCAGCAAGACTAAAACAGAGTGAAGTTGATGAGTCTCAATTTATCACTCAGTGGTTAGATTAGCTTGGGTTAAACAATTTTAAGTATAATTATTCAAATTTTAAATATTACATGATTTTAGGTGTAAATAAAGGATGAACCATGGGTATGCCAAGTATGCCAGAACTACTGATTGTTTTAGCAATTGTTGTGCTTCTTTTTGGAGCAAAGAAAATACCAGATCTTGCAAAAGGTATGGGAAAAGGTATTAAAGACTTTAAACAAGCGATTAAAGAGGACGAAGAGCCTAAAGAACTTGCTAAAAAAGATGAGTCAGAAGTCAAAACAACTGAAGAGAAAAAAAGCGAGAACGCTTAATCTTTTACCCTGCACTCTTATTGTCTCAATAAGAGTGTTTTATGTACGTTAAACTAAAACGTCTCCCTCTCTCAACCAAGAAAATATTATGGACAATCTATGAAATTAAAATCACACATCAATCAAATCATACAAGATGCATTTACAAAAGCTGACATTTCACATGAGGCTATGAGTGTATCTGAAGCTACCAAACCAGAATTTGGAGACTATCAGTTTAATGGAGCAATGGCATTGGCAAAAAAATTGGGTAAAAACCCTAGAGTCATTGCAACTGAAATTTTAAACCATTTAGATTTTACAGGAGCATTAAGTAAAGGTGAAATAGCAGGACCTGGTTTTATCAATCTTTGGTTAAACCCTTTGTGGTTAGCTTCAGAGTGTCAAGTTGCCTCTTTAGATGAGAGATTAAACATAGTAAAAAAAGAGACTCCCATTAAAGCTGTTATAGATTACTCTGGTCCTAACATGGCAAAACAGATGCACGTGGGGCATTTACGCTCAACTATTATTGGTGATACACTGGCTAACCTTCTTCATTTTTTAGGTGATGATGTTATTCGTCAAAACCATATAGGAGACTGGGGTACGCAGTTTGGAATGCTTATTGCTTACCTTGAAGAGCAAAATGAAGATGGCTCTGTAAGCCTTAAAGATTTGGAGAAGTTCTATAAAGAGGCAAAAGGACGTTTTGATGAAGATGCTACTTTTGCTGACAAAGCTAGAGAGTATGTTGTTAAGATTCAAAGTGGCGATACACACTGTTTAAATCTGTGGCAAAAGTTTATTGACATCTCGTTAGGACACTGTGAAGAGGTATATGAGAAACTTGATGTAAAACTTACACGTGATGATGTCCGTGCAGAGAGTTTTTACAATGCACAACTCCCAAAAGTTGTAGAGACACTACAAAACAGAGGCTTCTTAGAAGAGAGTAATGGTGCAAAATGTGTATTTTTAGAGGGTGATGAGATCCCTGTTATTGTTCAAAAAGGCGATGGTGGTTACCTCTATGCTACTACTGACCTAGCTGCACTTGAGTTTAGAGCTAACACCCTTGAAGCAAAACGTATATGTTATGTAGTAGATGCTAGACAAGCAGGACACTTTAAACAAGTCTTTACTGTAGCAAAAAATGCTGAGTTTGTAGCTTCAGATGTAAGCCTTGAGCATATTGCTTTTGGAACCATGATGGATAAAGGGGGTAAACCTTTTAAAACACGTGATGGCGGGACTATTAAGCTTATCAATTTACTTGATGAAGCTGTTATTAAAGCAAAAGAGAGTATCAATAATAAAGATGATTACTCTGAGAGTGAACTCGCAGATTTAGCTAAAACCATAGGTATAGGTGCTGTCAAATATGCTGATTTATCTATCAACCGTGAATCAAACTACATCTTTAACTGGGATAAAATGCTCTCTTTTGAAGGAAATACATCACTCTACCTACAATATGCTTATGCAAGAATTCAAAGTATCTTTAGACGTTTTGATGGAAAGATAGAGGGTAAGATACTCATAAATGATGCACTTGAACATCGTTTAAGTGTTATGCTACTTCGTTTTGAAGATATACTAAACCGTGCAGCAGTAGATGCTTCACCTAACCAGTTAACAACCTACCTTTATGAACTTGCTACACTCTTCATGCGTTTTTATGAACAAAACCCTATCTTAAAAGAGGGTGTAGATGAAGAGACTAAAATGAGTCGTTTACAGTTGGCGAATTTAACTGCTAAAACTATTAAACAAGGATTAGAGATACTCGGTATTAAAGTTGTAAATAAATTATAGATGAAAGCTTTTATACTTTTAACCCTGCTTACCACTCTTGTTGTTATATTTTTTCAATACAGTAGAAGTAGAAACCTAAAAAAGCTTTTTATTGCTTTAGCTACATTTGGAGGCATTATCTCGTTGGGGATTATGGGTAATATTACTCGACAGGTTATGCCACTTTTTATGGCACATCTTATTTTAATGGTTCTCTCTTGGGGTGGGTTGATATTTTATCTTATTAGAGAAAAGTATTATTGGTGGATTATTTTTTCACCTGTGTTAACTTTAGGACTTTTTTTAGTCTTAGAGTTTTTAACAGGTTCAGGGCATGAGTTAATGTAGAGTCGAGAGTTTCGACCTTACATTTTATGCAGGATCAATATCTTTATTTTTCTTCTGATTCTCTACAAGTTCAGACAAAAATACTTCAAGTGAATAACGTTGTCTATATTCAGGTATCATAATATGAACCAAAATATCTCCCATATCTGCTACTGCCCACTCATCACTTACATCTGAAGCAAGAATACCATCAGATTTTCCTTTTAACTCTTTTTTAAGGTGTTCAAAAAGTGCTACTGTATGTTTACCATTAAGTGAATTTGCTATAACAACACGCTTTGCAATATAGTCTGCACCATCAAGATTAAATACCTCTATCTCTTCTGCTTTTTTATCGTCTAGTAGTGTTACTATCTGTTCTATGTTCTCTTCTATTGTCATTAAGGTTTGTCCTTTTATAATTTCTTTTACTGATATTTTAATTCTATTATCAATATATTTTAATGTTTTATCTACTCTAATTTGAGTAGAACTAATCTCTCTATCTACTTGTAAAATTTTCCAAGCTCTTAAGCCCTCGGTATTAACAGGATAATTTTTTCTTGTAACTATCACCCATTCAATATGCCTATTAAGCCATTCAAACTGATACCAGTTTTTTAACGTAGATAAATTATCTGAACCAATAATAAGGTACTGAACATCATAAAAATGATTAAAATATTCAATAGTCTTAAAAGTAGTAGTACTCCTACCCTCTTTTATCTCATAATCGGCTACCATTACATTTTCTAACCCATCAAAAAGTGTATGACACCATTTTAAACGCTGGGTTGGCAAAGCCAATGAAGATGTTTTAAAAGGATTCAAATATGCAGGTACGATAAGTAATTTATCAATAACTAAATTTTTCATCGCCTTTTGAACAATATCTTGATGTCCTAAGTGTGGAGGGTCGAAACTCCCACCAAACACTGCTACGACTTGCTTGCCTTTTTTAACCAAAAGATAACCTCATTTAGTGTAAAATTACGTAATTTTAGCATAAAAATACTTCTATATTCACTTAGGGAGTTTTTTTAATTATAAGGGTATAAAATGGCTGTAAAAGTAGCAATCAACGGATTGGGTAGAATTGGTAGATGTGTCGCACGTATCATAGCAGATAGAGATGATATAGAACTTGTAGTAGTAAATGCAAGTGGTACACCTGAAATGTTAGAGTACAATGTAAAATATGACTCTGTACATGGTACACGTAAAGATGCAAAAGTAAGCGATGGCTACTTATACTTAGGTAATGACAAAGCAAAAATTCTTGCAGAACGTGACCCTAAAAAACTTAACTTCTCAGAGTATGGGGCAGAAGTTGTTTTAGAGTGTACGGGTGCATTTTTAACTCAAGAGAGTGTACAACCCTACTTAGACAATGGTGTAAAAAAAGTAGTCTTCTCTGCTCCTGCTAAAGATGATACTGCAACTTTTGTTATAGGGGCGAATGAAAATGAGTATGCAGGGCAAGCTGTTGTCTCAAACGCCTCGTGTACAACTAACGGTTTAGCTCCTGTTGCAAAAGTACTCGATGATGCTTTTGGCATAGAAAATGGACTAATGACTACGATTCATAGTTACACAGCTTCTCAGCCTATTTTAGATGGTAAACATAAAAAAGACCCAAGAAAAGGTCGCTCTGGTGCAGTAAACCTTGTACCTACTACAACAGGTGCAGCAAAAGCTATCGCTAAGGTACTACCTAGTCTTGCAGGGAAAATAAATGGTCAAGCCATAAGAGTTCCTACCCCTGATGTATCGATGGTAGATTTAACTGTAACACTTAACAAAAGTGTAACCTTAGATGATGTAAAAGAGGCATTTAAAACTGCTAGTGAAGGTTCACATCAAGGTATTTTAGGTATAGATGAAGAGTTTAGAGTTTCTCAAGACTTTGTAGGAGAATCGTTAAGCACCGTTGTTGCTATGGATACCATTCAAGTTATTGGCGATAAGATGGTAAAAGTACTATCTTGGTATGACAATGAGTGGGGATACTCTTGTCGTTTAGTTGATATGGCACTATTAGTAAGTAAAAAGTAATAATAAAGGGTAGGTATGAGAACATTAAAAGATATTGAGATTGATGGTAAAAGAGTATTTATAAGATGTGACTTTAATGTCCCTAAAGATGAATTTGGAAATATCACAGATGATAGACGTATACGTTCTGCTCTACAAACTATTAGATACTGTATAGATAGAGATTGTAAAATCATCTTAGCCTCTCACTATGAGAGACCTGAAGCAGGAGAGTATGAAGAGAAATACTCTCTTGTACCTATTGCAAAAAGACTACATACATTACTTAAAATAAAAAATGAACTCTTCATGGCAAACGATGTTGTAGGTTCTGATGCAAAAGCAAAAGCTGAAAAGATGAAAGCAGGAGATGTTTTACTTCTTGAAAATCTTCGTTATGAAGCTGGTGAGACTAAAAATGATGAAGCTTTTGCTAAAGAGTTAGCCTCTTTTGCAGATATCTACATTAATGATGCTTTTGGTGCTTGTCACAGAAAACACGCTTCTATTTATGCCATAGCTAAAGAGTTTGATATAGAGCATAAAGCTGCAGGTTTTCTTATGAGTAAAGAGGTAAACTTTTTTGGTAAAGTATTGGAAAACCCTATAAGACCATTTGTAGCAGTGGTAGGTGGTTCTAAAGTATCTGGAAAACTTCAAGCATTAACAAATCTTGTAAATAAAGTAGATAAAGTAATTATAGGTGGGGGTATGGCATTTACATTCCTTAAAGCACAAGGGTATGAGATAGGTAACTCTTTAGTAGAAGATGACCTTCTTGATGAAGCCAGAAGCATCATGGAGAAAGCTCATAAACTAGGAGTAAAATTCTATCTTCCCGTAGATTTTGTTGTAGCTCCAGAGTTTTCTGAAAATACAGCAGTAAAATACTTACCATCGCAAGAGATACCTGTAGATTGGATGGGGCTAGATACAGGACCAGCTAGTTCAAGACTTTTTAGAGAAGTACTCAATGATGCCCAAACAATTATCTGGAATGGTCCAATGGGTGTTTATGAGATGGATAAGTTTTCAAAAGGAAGTATCATGATGTCACACCATATTGCAGAGACGCATGCAACAACTATAGTAGGTGGTGGTGACACTGCTGATGTAGCACAACGTGCTGGTGATGTAGATGAGATGACTTTTGTAAGTACAGGTGGTGGAGCAAGTTTAAAACTTATAGAGGGTATTATACTCCCTGGTCTTGAAGCATTAGAGCTATAATATGATATATGCTGCTAACTTTAAAACTAACCATACACGTAAAAGTACTGAACTTTATCTTAATGAACTAACAGATAAAATCACTGGTAAAAAAAGTGAAGATAGAATCTATATTTTTCCTCCCTCTACTGCACTAGATATTTATGAAGGGGTGTTTAAAATTGGTGCCCAAAATGCTTATGCTTGTGCTAATGGTGCATACACAGGAGAGATAGGACTAGAGCAACTTGATGAGTTTGATATTAAAACAATTCTTATAGGTCACAGTGAAAGACGTGAGTATATGAGAGAGTCACAAGATCAAGTAGCCCAAAAATTCTCTTTCTTTCAAGAGCATGAATTTGAGATTATCTACTGTATCGGTGAGCCACTTCATATTCGCGAAAAAGGCTTTGAAGCTGTTATGCAATACCTACTTGCACAGTTTGAAGGCATAGACATCGGGTACAAAAATCTTATTGTGGCTTATGAACCTATTTGGGCTATTGGTACTGGAAGATCTGCAACTATTGAAGAGATATCTAATACACATAGAGCTTTAAAAAAGGCTATTAACAATAAGCCTCTACTCTATGGGGGTTCTGCTAAACCTGCTAATATTAAAGAGATTACAACTATCGCTGGAGTGGATGGAGTTTTAGTAGGGTCAGCATCACTTGATGCTAGTAGTTTTGCGGAAATGATTTTAGCTTAAATCTATTTTCTCGTAAGGTGGATTTATCCACCTTTTGTTACATTTTTAATATTGGTGGGTAAACCCACCCTACACGTTGTTTTAACATTTTATTTAAATAGATCTGACAACGCTGTTGTATCTGTTGTTTTTGCCACTTCACCTTTATCTGTTGAATCTGCTTGTCTCTCCGTTACACCTTCAACTTCATTAAGCTCTATAGTATAGCCTGTAAGCATAGATGCTAAACGGATGTTAATTCCTGATTTACCAATAGCTTTTGCTTTTTGATCTCCAGTAATATTTATAATCGCTTTTTTCTCATCTGCTATCACTTTGATACTCTGTGTTATTGCAGGACTTAAAGCACGAGTAATAAATACTTCAGGAATAGGAGAAAACTCTATACAGTCAATATTTTCATTATTAAGCTCTCTACTTACTGCGTTGATACGAACACCTTTTACTCCAACAGCAGCACCGATAGGATCTATATTCATCTGCTCAGTTTTAAGAGCAATTTTTGCTCTCTCTCCAGGGATTCTAGCCGCTCCTGTTATCTCTACAACACCATCAGAAATCTCTGGAACTTCACTTGCCATAAGTGCCTCTAAGAACTTTGGTGAAGTACGTGTGAGTTCAAGAAAAAGTCCGTATTCTGGGTCAACACTTACATAACGTAATAATGCTCTTATACTGTCTCCACGCTTGTATTTTTCACCTTTAATACGGTTTCTAAGGCTCATAATTCCTTTAAGTTCGCCAATCTCTACGTGTGTATTGTCATCAGCATCTACACGATTTACTGTACCTAACATAACTGAGCCAACTTTTTCTCTATATTTTTCAAATAAATCTTGTTCTACACGTCTTTGGATATGGTATTCTAACTCTCTAAAGAGGTTAGCAGAAGCTGTACGACCATGCTCTTCAAGTACAAACTCCTCTTTAAGTTGATCACCAAGTTCTATAGAGTCATCAAAATCTTTCGCTTCAGAGAGTGACATAAATGCATCTGATTCTATCTTCTCTTTAAAGCCCTCTTTCCCAACCTCTATCAAAAGTTGATCATCATTATCTGCAACAACAGTAATAACTTTAAAAATAGAATACGTTTTTGTATCATTATTTATAACTACTTCAAAAGCACTGGTAAATGATGTCAATTTTTTAGCAGTTTTTACCAATGATTCTGTAAAAGCTTCCATTGCATGTTCTTGTGAAATATTTTTTTCATGTGCAATTGCTTCTATAATATCTAATATTTTTTCCATTAAAATTTCCTAAGTGATAATTATTTCAATAATAACCGCTACAAGAGGTAACATAACAGTGTTAAGAACGTCAAGGAGGGGGGTGTTTTTGAAGAATGAATTATATCTAATCAAACCTTTACTGAAAATGAAGTATAATATTTAGCAATAATAACAGACTATTTACAAGGGAATTATAAGATGAAATTAAAACTTGCTAGAACAACACTTAAAGCAAAACCTAAAACTATTGAATTAAAGAAGTTAGAAGAAGAACTGGCAAACCAATCTATATTTTATTTTGACAAAGACAATTCACATAAAGAGTTAAAAGAGCTAATAGAGTATTTTGAAGAAAAAGGCTTTAGCGTCTATATGCGTGAAGTAAAATATGGTCTTGATGAAAATGAATATATCTATGAAGTACATATCATAGCATAAGAGCAGTTATTTGAAAAAATTATTTATAGAGACGTTAGGTTGTGCAATGAATGTTCGCGATAGTGAGCATATGATTGCAGAGCTTAACCGTAAAGAACCCTACGAACTTACTACAGAACTTTCTCAAGCAGACCTTATTATTATCAATACTTGTTCTGTTAGAGAAAAACCTGTGGCAAAATTATTTTCAGAAATTGGTGTTTTTAACAAGTTTAAAAAGCCATCTGCCAAGATAGGTGTAACAGGATGCACTGCTAGTCACCTTGGAAAAGAGATTATAAAAAGAGCCCCTTCTGTTGACTTTGTATTGGGTGCGAGAAATGTATCTAAAATTACACAAGTCATAGAAGAGAAACATGCGGTAGAAGTAGATACTGACTTTGATGAGAGTACATACAACTTTGGAGACTACAGAACAAACCCTTTTAAAGCTATGGTAAACATCTCCATAGGGTGTGACAAGTCATGTACTTTCTGTATCGTACCTGCAACACGTGGTGATGAAATTTCTATCCCCTCTGAACTCTTAATACAAGAGATTACTAAAGCAGTGAAAACAGGTGCAAAAGAGGTGATGCTTTTAGGTCAAAATGTTAACAACTATGGAAGACGTTTTGGCTCAACTGATGAGAATTGTAACTTTACTCAACTTTTACAAAAAATATCTCTTATAGAGGGTTTAGAGCGTATACGTTTTGCCTCTCCTCACCCTCTTCACATGGATGATGCCTTTATAGAAGAGTTTGCAAAAAATCCTAAAATTTGTAAACAGATACACGTTCCTTTGCAAAGTGGTTCTACAAAACTACTTAAAGAGATGAAGCGTGGCTACAGTAAAGAGAACTTTATTAATCGTTGTGAAAAGATTCGTTCTCTCTGTCCTGAAGCGACTATCTCTACAGATATTATCGTAGGTTTTCCAGGAGAGAGTGATGAAGACTTTGACCATACTTTAGAGGTACTTGAAATTATACGTTTTGAACAACTCTTTTCATTTAAGTACTCTCCAAGACCTCATACAGAAGCAGCTGAGTTTGATAAGCAGATAGACAACACCCTTTCAGGGGCACGTTTAACTAGACTACAGACAAGACATACAGAGATTTTAGATGAGATTATGGATGCACAGTTAGACAAAATACACACTGTCTATTTTGATGAACTAAAATCAAATGGACGAGTATCAGGGCGTAGTAGCGATGGTAAATTGGTATTTGTAGAAGGCAGTGAAGAGCTACTAGGACAAATACTTGATGTGAAAATTATTAAAACCTCTAGGGGTGCACTTGATGGTGTACTTGTTTAACTAAATATGAAAAAAGTTTTACGTAAAGTAGGTGGGATACTCATCCCTCCTCTAGCCTATGTGCTTATGCGTATTATCTGGATAACCACTTCTAAGAAATATCACTTTATTACACCCATTAGTAAAGTACAACATGTATGTGTCTGTTGGCATGGAGAACTTTTTATGAGTCCTCAAGCCTACAGACATATCCATAAAACGCAAAAAGCTTCTGCTATTATCTCTCAACATTTTGATGGTTCACTTATCGCAGGTACTCTCAATTTACTACAGATAAGCCCATTAAGAGGTTCTAGTAACAAAGGTGCTAAAGAGGTACTCTTAAAAGCCTTTAAACGCATTAGAAACGGTGAAGAGGTGCTTATCACACCTGATGGACCTAAAGGACCTAGACACAGTATGAGTGATGGAGCCATCGGTATAGCCCTTAAAAGTAAACTGCCTATTTTTGTTATGAACTACACTTGTAACAACTTTTGGCAAATAAAAAGTTGGGATAAATTTGTCATTCCAAAACCTTTGTCAAAAGTAGATTTTTACCTACAGAGTGTCTCTCTTGAGGGTATGAAACTTCCTGTTGCAAAAAAGTATCTCACGGCTAAAATGCTAGAACATACTATTGGCAATAATGAGCAACTAGCCTAGCTATGAAAGAGAAATTTCTAAACTATAGTGAAGACTTTTTAGACTATCTATTTGAAGTAAGAGGGTATGCTGAAACTTCTATTGTTACCTATGAGGTAGCCCTGCGTCAAATGAGAGAGTTAAGCAACATCTATGAAGAGGATGGAGTAACTATTTTAGATATTACTCCTTTTCGTTTTGCTATTGTTAAAAACCACAAAAAGACTATTGCTAAAAAACTCTCTGCCATACACTCTTTTGTAAAGTACTTAGAGGATCAGTGCAACCTTACAGTTAGACTCATAGCAGATGAGTCTATAAAAGTACCGCAAAGCCTTCCTAAGCCCATAGAAGAGCAGCATATCACTGCTGTATTGGAAGAAGCCAATCTACAAGAGAAACTGCTTATTAGTATGCTTTATGGTTTGGGGCTTCGTATCTCTGAGTTAAGTACTCTTAAACTAGAGATGATAAAAGAGCATTGGGTACAAGTAGAAGGAAAAGGGTCAAAAGTACGAGAGTTACCTTTACTAAAGAGACTTCATATACTCATAACCCAATATAAACAAGCCTACCAACCCAAAACATACCTTTTTGAAAAAGGCAATGCACCCATGAACTCTGCACAACTACGTTACCTACTCACTAAACTTTTTAATGCACAAGGTTTCAAAGTAACCCCCCACCAACTCAGACACTCCTTCGCAACCCACCTACTCAACAACGGAGCAAGAATCTCCGACATAAGCGAACTACTAGGTCACGCCACCATGGCAACCACCCAAGTTTACACAAAACTAGGAAGCGTTAAAAAAATGCAAGAGTACATGAAAGCACACCCATTGGCAAGAAAAGAGGTTTAAACTTCTATATCCACAAATTATCTATAAGTCGTGGTTTTCCTACCCATGCTGCTACTAAGATGATGGTATTGCCTATCTCTACTTCTTTTAGCGTGTTAAACTCTCTATCTACGATAGCTACATACTCTACCTCATCAGTACCTTTTAAAACCGTTTGCATCTCTTGTTGAATAAGTTTAACATTAAGCTCTCCTGCCATTACTAGTTTAGTCGCACGTTTAAGGGACTTAGACAACAACAATGCTCTTTGCATCTGCTCTTGGCTCAAATAAATATTGCGACTGCTTAGTGCTAGTCCATTGTCATCTCTTACTATTTCACATGCTATGATTTCAACATCCATAAAGTAGTTTTTTACCATTTGGGTAATAAGCACTAACTGTTGGGCATCTTTTTTACCAAAGTACGCTTTTGTTGCACTTGAGAGGTTAAGCAATTTCATAACCACTTGAAGCATACCATCAAAGTGTCCTGGACGCTTCTCACCCTCTAAGATGTACCCTTTTACCTTTGGTGCACCTATGCAGAGTTCATCTGCTTCATACATCTGTTCTATGGTAGGCATAAAGAGTATATCGACCTCTAAGAGTTCACATATTTTTATGTCTGCTTCATCTTTTCTAGGGTAAGACTCCAAATCTTCCCCCTCTAAAAACTGTGTTGGGTTTACAAAAATAGAGACTATAAGATGCTCATTTTCCTCTTTTGCTTGACGCATAAGAGAGAGATGCCCATGATGTAAAGCTCCCATAGTAGGAACAAAACCTATCGTTCCTCTCAATACCTTTTTTGCTTCATTTAATTCATCTATTGTACGTGCAATAACCATATACTAACCTCTATCTCTACTATATTTTGATAAAATCTTATCAAAATAATAGAGTGAATCCTCTGAATAAAGGAACATTTCCTATGGATGCTTATGAATATGGTGAACTACTTAAAACACTTACAATCAAAATGGAAAATATTAAGAATATTGTCAAGCCCGATATATTAGAAGCTAGACTCGCTGAGATAGAACAGATGCAACAAGATCAAAACTTTTGGAATGATGCTAGTTATGCAGGAAAAATCTCTCAAGAGAAGACAAAAACAGTGCGTGTACTTGCTACTTACACTAACGCTCTTGACGCAGTAACCGATGCCAATGAGTACTTTGAACTCTCCAAAGCAGAAGAAGATACAGAGACACTTGAAATGCTTTATGAAGATGCAAATAGTTTACAAGAAAGCACCAATGCCCTTGAAGTGCAGATGATGCTCAACGGCGAACAAGATGGAGCAAATGCTATCGTCTCCATACACCCAGGAGCTGGAGGAACAGAGTCTCAAGACTGGGCAAATATGCTCTACCGTATGTACTTACGTTGGGCAGAACGCCGTGGCTTTAAGGTAGAAGTACTGGACTATCAACCTGCTGAAGAGGCGGGTATAAAAGATGTCTCATTTATGATAAAAGGTGAAAATGCTTACGGATACCTCAAAGTAGAAAACGGCATCCATCGACTTGTACGTATCTCCCCTTTTGACTCTAATGCAAAACGCCATACCTCTTTCTCTTCTGTGATGGTCTCTCCTGAAATAGATGATGACATTAACATTGTGATTGAAGATAAAGATATAAGGATAGACTCTTACCGTGCTTCAGGAGCAGGAGGACAACATGTTAACACTACCGATTCGGCTATTCGTATTACGCATATACCTACCAATGTTATCGTGCAGTGTCAAAACGACAGAAGTCAGCATAAAAACAAAGCCTCTGCTTTAAAAATGCTAAAGTCACGTCTTTTTGAGTATGAGATGGCTAAAAAACAAGCTACCATAGATGGGATAGAAAAATCTGAAAATGGATGGGGGCATCAGATACGTTCTTACGTACTACAACCCTACCAACAAGTAAAAGACACCCGCTCCAACCAACCCTTTACCAATGTAGATGCCATTTTAGATGGTGACATCAACAAACTCCTAGAAGGAGTACTTATCGCCCAAGCAAAATAGTTTACTATTTTTGCTTATTAGTAGTTAGTGTATTGTTCTTTTATCTATGAGTTTTTCATACTTTTTAAGAGTCTTTTTTTAGTGAAGAATATAATACTTTTGCATTTTTTAATGATAATCTTTTCATAAGTTTTAATATCTAGTTGAAGTTGCATTACTCATCCTTTAAAATTCAAGCAAGTTTTCTGTTCTGTTCTGTTCTGTTCTGTTCTTATGACAGAATAACTTACTTTCCTTCTGCATGAATAAGTGTTAGCACATTAAAATTTAGATAAATGAACTTAAAATATGAGGAGTTAAAAATGGAGATTAAATTCACCAAGAAATAGTATCTTATCTCTTGGTGTTTGAGGGTTAACTTACCTTACATACCGCCCAATGCTTCTTTTACATTGTCATCTGCCATGGAGATGTTCCATGCAGGTTCCCATACTACTTCTACCTCTATGGTACCTACATCTTCTATGCGTTCTACTGCTTCAAAAACCCACTGTTTAATCATTTGGTGTAAAGGACATCCTTGTGTAGAGAGAGTCATGATAACTTTTACATTACATGATTCATCTATAATAGCATCATAGATAAGCCCCATTTCAACTAAATTAAACCCTACTTCTGGATCTATTACCGTAGAGATGGCATCAAATACATTTTCTTTACTAATACTGCACATTTACTTTCCTTTAATTTTTATATTTGTTTTTTTATTTTGGTGGGTTTACCCACCAAATTACTTTATTCACCGTAAGACAACATCTTTTTCATCGTAACATAGAGGAAGATAGCACCTGTAAAGAGGAAACTTCCACCTGCTTTAAAGAGCATGTCACTCTCAAATAGTAGTCCAAAACCACCAAAAATCACACCTGCTACTGTAAAGTTAAACATCATCTTTGCACCCTCTTTTGAGTACATTTCATGAAGCATTGGTACTTTCTCTTTTCCTACTAGTGGTGCAAAACGTTCAAACCATACTAAAAATGGTACGATTTTGTAGAGATGTCCCGTAATAAAAGAGGAGACAAATCCTAAAAGAATAAACCATACAGAAGCATGAAGTACACTCTCTACACCTGTTACAAAGTAGAGTAAGCCTAGAATTATAGAAAGTGTTAACATAGCAAAAGCAAATATCATTGACTTTGCCCAAACATCTAACTCTTTACGTACAGTAAGTTTTGCGATAATATATATTTGCCACATATAAAAGAATAGTCCTACTGTGTTAATGGTGTACCCTATCATCATGAGCCACTCTTGCGCGATAAGTGCACCTATAAAAACAACACCTACACCTGTGATAACCAGTTTAAATGCCATGTTTATAGCTTTTTCTTCAAAACCATGAGCCAGTGAAAACATCGGAATAAGAATCAATGATAATCCAATAATTGTTAAAACTACATACCCACCAATCACGGCATAAACATGTGCTTTTAACATAAGAGATACATCAATACCCAAATCTCCAGTTAACCCTAAAGCGATAGCAAAACCAGTAAGAATACCTAGTAACAAATAACCATTACTCCATGCAACCGTCTTTACTGTCAGTGTTCTAATATCTGTCTTTTTAAGTGTAGCAAGGTTTTCAAATGCAAAGATAAGCATCGCTACAAGAACCAACAGTCCTCCATACGGAAGTAATGCAGGCATAAACCAAAATCCTAAAATCATTATCGTTGTACCCACACCTAAGAGTGGTAAGATGATATAATAGACATCAACAACCACATGCCCTACTTCAAGAACTACAGGAATAAGCTGTGCCATCGCACCAAAAATAACCATCATAACAAACCCTAGCAAGAAGAGGTGTACCCATCCTGCAACATTCATCTGCTGATAATTAAATGTTGGTTCAAAAAAGAGCAGTGCCAACATAGCAAGTAGGTAAAAGATTACCCCAAAACGAAAAAATGGGGCAATAAGTTTAAGTGGGGGAGCAAAATCTCTTGAGATAGGGGTCATCGTCTATTATCCACAACTATTTTTAGCTAGATCTGCTTTTTCACTCTCTCCATCTTTATAAGAAAAAGTAAGCTTTACACGACCATCTTCAAGCTTCTGCTCATCTATATCATAATTTTCACCTATTTTAGCTATTAGTCCACCAGGGCTTTTATGGTTTATCATTGCCAACTTTTTATTGGGTGCATCTATAAGTTTTAGTCCTGCCATTGCATTTACCATTGGATCTGGTGGTCCACATTTTGAAGTATCAAATTCAAAAACTTGATCTTCTCCTAATGTATATGTAAAAAATGGAACTGTTGCACCCATAACCTCAATTTCTTCTCTGTTTAATTCAGACATATTATCTCCTATTTAGTTTTTACTATTGTAATGACTTATATTTAAAATAAGCTTGATTTATATCAAATTTATTTAACCTTTGAAATTTTCTTTAAAATATTTCTCAACTAGTGTATCAAAATATTTCATTCTCTCTTTACCTTTGGGCATCTCTGAGCGTAAACTTTTCATTTTTTGCAAGAACTCCCCTACTCCATCTGGAATAATTTTCTCAAAATGGCGACGTATCTGCTTTGCAAAAGCTGGAGAAGCTCCTCCTGTTGAAAATGCAATAGTCAAATCTCCTTTTTGCACATAGGAAGGGAAAATAAAGTCACAGTAGTCTGTATTATCTACAGAGTTCACCAATACCCTACTTCCTCTTGACTCTTCAAAGATTTCCTTATGTAAAGTAACAGTATCCGTTGCGACAATAACAATATCAAATCCAACTATGTCACCTATTTGATAGGCTCTTTGATGCAAAGTTAAAGCATGTTTCTCGATAAGCATTTTCGCTTCCATTTCAACATCGATAGTTATTACAGTAATCTCTTTAGTGAAATCTACCAATTTTTCGAGTTTCTCAGTAGCGATATACCCACCACCTACGACTAAAACTTTCAAATGCTTCATATTCATATACATAGGGAAAAAAGACATTTTGCTCCTTTATGTTAATTCTCATTTGTAATTTAACAAAAGTTTATCATAATTGCTTTGATATGTATCAATCTTAGATAGACTATCGTTAAATATAATAACAAATAATAAATAATGGAGCAAATGAATAGATGGAAAATGAATTACTTTTTGAAATGCAAAATGCCTTTCCTATGATAGAGAGACCTTTTAAAGCTGTCGCAGAAAAACTAAAGACTACAGAGGAAGAGGTACTTACTCTTGTTCAGAAACTAAAAGATGAGAAGATTATCAGACAAACATCTGCTATTTTTGATACAAAACGTTTAGGCTATAAGTCATCACTTGTTGCGTTTAAAGTCTCTGAAGATAAGATAGACCAAGCAGCTAAGATTATTAACGCTCACCCAGGGGTAAGTCACAACTACCTTAGAAACCATGACTATAACATTTGGTTTACTATGGCTGTTTCACCTGACTCTAAATTTGGTCTTGAAAAGACTATTGAGATTTTGAAAGAGCGTACGGGTGCAGAAGATGGTATTGTACTTCCTACACTTAAAATGTTTAAGATTTCAGTAAAGATGGACACAACGGGTAAACGTGCAAAAAAAGAGAAACTTAAAAAACTAGCCCATAAAGAGATTACCCTTACCCCTCAACATATAGCAGTGATTAAAGAGTTACAAAAAGATATTACTGTGGTTAAAGAGCCATTTAAAGAAGCTACAGAAAAACTTGGCTTATCTTATGATGCATTTTTTACACTTGCCAATGAACTGAAAGAATCTGGTGTTATGCGTCGTTTTGCTACTATTCTTAACCATAGAAAAGCTGGCTTTGGTGCAAATGCAATGTCTGTATGGGCAGTACCTGAAGAGAAAGGGGAAGAGATAGGTAAAGAGATGGCTGAGTTCTCTGCTGTGAGTCACTGTTACCTTAGACCAAGTTACCCTAACTGGCCGTATAACCTCTTTGCTATGGTACATGCAAAGACACAAGAGGAGTGTGACACACTCATAGAAGAGATGGCAAAAGAGAGTGGACTTACTGAGTATGGAAAACTCTACTCCACTGTAGAGTTTAAAAAACAACGCTTAGTCTATTTTGATGATGCTTTTGAAGCATGGGAAAAAGAGGTTTAATTAAAAATGGTGGGCTTCCCACCGTTTTTAGAAGCTATCTAAGATACTAAATAATTAAGAGTTAGTAAATTAATTAAAAGTTTGTTTACTACGTATCATCTAGTATATATTCCCATTAAAGAACACAAAGCCAAACTGCGTTAAAATAGTACAGATAGATATTTCAATACAAAAGGAAAAAGCATGAAAAAAACCATTTTAATAACCATAATAACACTAGGATTACTAGGATGTTCTGAAAATAAACCTATCGTTAAAGAACAGATAAATATATCAAGCAACAGTAAGTATATCACCCTTTTGGGTACATACACTTGGGATGTAGAGAGTGGTAAACTTGGAGGAAGTGATAGTAATGTTGATTTTTGGTTAGAAAAAGTTGATGCTGTAACAACTAATTTGATGCCTCAAAATGGTGCTACTGTTGAAGTCACGAAAAAAAGTTTTGCTTCTCTTGATAAAGCATATTTACAACAGTTTCCTATTTTTAGAGATGGAAAAATAAGTAACAGTGATATTAAAGTAGGTACAGTGGCAATGTTTAAAACTGCAGAGGGTAGATATGGAAAGCTTCGTATTGTAGGCTTTAAATCTTCACATGATTTTAATTTTAAAGAGGCAAAAAAATATTTAGATGATAGTTATAAAAAGTATTCTCTTAGTCACCTTGTTAAGAAAGAGTATAATCTAGTTATTGAGTACGTACTTCTTTAAAGGTATGATGCTTTAAGCTAGTACAGTTCATATACTAGCTTAATGTTGTATGTTACTCTTTATATGCTATTTTTGCTTTAAAGTCAGCGATACAGTTGGTACAGTCTTTCATGGTATTGGTCTCTATGATTTGATAAAGAGCATCTTCATTTAAAATAGTGACTTGATGTTTGGAAACACTCACAATACCCTCTTTTTTGAACTTAGTCATAATACGAGAAAAAGTCTCAGGAGTTAGGTTTAAAATAGAAGCAATTTCATTATTTTTAAGTCTGTTAAATATAGGCTCTTTTTTTATCATCAAGTCTGCTACTTTTGCTTCTGAAGAGAGTATGGTCTCTTTATGTACTAAAGCAGAGAGTAGTGATATTTTTCCTGTAAGTGACTTCAAAAGTTCTAAGGAAAACTCTGGTTGACTTAAGTAATCATAGAGTTTATCAAAGTGTAAAAGTCCGATAGTACCCTCTGTTACAAACTCACAACTTGCAGGGAAAAGCTCTTTTTCAAAACAAGCAAACTCTGCAATAAGCCCTGGTGCTGAAAAGCGGTTAATCTGTATCTGTGAGCCTTTAGGTGAAGTTTTATAGAGTTTAATACTTCCCTCTAGTAAGATATGCAGGTAATTACTCTTGTCTCCCTCATAAAATACAATACTACCTTTAGTAAAATGTTTAATATGTGTATTGTCTTGAAGCTCTTTTATATAGGTACTTCCTAGTGCTGAAAACATAGGAATCTCTTCAAGTTTAAACATGATTTACCTTTTAAATTTTATTTGTAAGCCACTATACTCTATAAAAGATAAAATTTATCCTAATTTACATACAAATTACTCTTTATTCTCAAACCAACTTAGTTTTTCTCTCAGTTTTACTACTTTTCCTACTACTATCAACGCTGGAGTCGGTAAATCTTTAGCCTGTTCATAAATATCATCTAGCGTACCAACCACTGTTTTTTCATCAGCTCTTGTACCACGACTTATTACTGCGATAGGATAATCTTTTGGCTTTCCTATCTCTATTAGCTTTTTACAAATAGTTTTTAGACGATGAAGCCCCATTAAGAAGATGATAGTATCATCACTTTTGTAGTTTTCCCATGGAATTTGAGAGTGATCTTTCCCACTTGACTCATGTCCTGTAACTACTCTAAAAGAGACCGTTATACCACGATGCGTTACAGGGATACCTGCATACTCTGGAACTGCAATAGCAGAAGTAATACCAGGAATGAATTCAAACTTAATACCTCTTTCAAAAAGGTATATCCCCTCTTCTCCTCCTCTTCCAAATACAAAAGGGTCACCACCTTTAAGACGTACTACATTTTCATGTTTAAGTGCAGCTTGGTAGATGACTTCATTTATCTCCTCTTGAGGAAGAGTATGATGAGAATCTTCTTTTCCAACATAGATAAATTCACATCCATCTTTTGCCTCTTCTAAAATGTCTGGATTGGCTAATCTATCATAAATAATAACATCTGCCTCTTTTACTACACGAAGAGCTTTGACTGTTAATAACTCAATATCTCCAGGTCCAGCCCCAGTTAAATATACTTTTCCCATTAGTTAGACCCTTTAATTTTTTCTTCACTTAAATAACAAGAAGGATCTTCTGCCCACATATCACCGTGTATTGCATAAGCACGACTTCTTGATCCACCATTACAGATGTTTAAGTATGTACACTCTTTACACTTACCACCTAACTCTCTTGGATGCACTCTTAACTTTTGTAACAACTCAGTAGGTTTATTTGTCCAAATATCTGAAAAATCTTGATGCAAGATATTTCCTATTTTTACAGGGAAGAAAGGATCTGGTTTTACAAATCCTTCACTGTCAATGTTCAGTAGCTTTCTACCTGCTGAGTTTCCACCCCATTGGATAAGTCTAGTTTTCATCTCTTCTGCATATTCAGGGTATTTGACAATAAATCTATCATAAAATAAAATAGCATCCATCTCCATATTACCTGTAACTATCTCTATCTCTTTGTTAGTTTCATGATATTCAAATGCTTTATCTAAGATATAATTAACAGCTGTGATACGTTGCTCTTTACTCAAATCCATCTCAAGGTTTTCTAATCCTCTACCAGAGTAAACAAGATGAGAGATATATACTTTAGGGATATTATGCTTTTCGGCAAGTTCAAAAATAAATGCTAAATCATTATAGGTATCTTTTGTGATAGTAAATCTTATACCAACTTTGGTTCTTCCGTAACTGTTTAATAAATCAACTGCTTTCATAGACTCTCTAAATGACCCCTCAAGACCACGAAAAGCATCATGCACTTTTTCACTTCCATCGATACTAATACCTATGTAGTCAAATGTATCTAAAATCTTCTCTGCATTACTCTTCTTAACATAGAGTCCATTTGTAGAAAGATACGTAACAATACCTAGCTCTTTACAACGTGCTGCAATGTCATAAATGTCTTTTCTTGTAAGTGGTTCTCCACCGGAGAAAATAAGAAACTTTACCCCATTGGCTTTAAGCTTTGGAAGCGTATCCATAATATTATCTGTTGTAAGTGTATCTACTGCATCTAAATCTGATTTAGAGTAACAGTGAAGGCAAGATAGGTTACAACGATTAGTAAAATTCCAAATAGCAATACTGCCATCAAGTACCCTAGCAGGTTTTCCTGTAGTAACTGTTTTTAGTAAATTAGAGAGTCTAAACATTATTTATTTTCCATTATTTTATAATTTGATTTGAAAGATACAATATACGAAGTAATAGCATCAAGCTCTTCAGGTTTTAAGTCTGTAAACGCAGGCATAGCATTGCGTTTATATCCAAATACCTTAGAGACAGCTACTGGGTCAGTAATCATCGCTCTTATCTCATTTGTATCTCTCTTTGAAGCGATCTCTTCAAATGAGGGACCAAATGCCATAGCTGTTTGATGATGACATCCCCAGCAATACGTTTCAAATACTTTTTTACCTTCCATCTTATGACTATTTACTTTTTTTACACTTTGAGCAAATAATGAAGATGATAATAGTAGCGACAGAAGAAAAGAGTTAAAAAGTATTTTCATAACGATATATCCTTATATTGAATAGAGGGATAATAACAATATTTTAATATTGAAACGTTGATTTGGAACAAGAGTTGAATAATTTCTTCCTAAAGTACCTTATCTACTTGATTTAATCAAGACAGTTTTTCTCCTATTTGATACAATTTTAAACTTATAACTATTAAAAGGAGGACTTATCCTATGAAAAATTGGATGACTCTGTTGCTACTCTTAGCAGCTTCAACACAAACACACGCAACTCTGGAAAATACAACTTGTAAAAGCTGTCACCCAGTAATATATGCTGAGTATCAAAACTCTATACATAGTAAGTCCTCTATCTATAAAGATGTCGTACATAAAGCCGTCTGGGATAAACACCCTGCTAAAGCAAAAGGTAACTACAAGTGTGCAAAATGTCATACGCCTTCTGACCATGATGTTATGAATGGAAAAAGTAAACTAGAAGATAACGATATCCAACGTACAGAGCCTATCTCTTGTCAACAGTGTCATAAGATACAAAGTGTTGAAAAACATACAAAAGCAAACAAAAATATACTCATTACAAAACCAAAAACTTTTTTCTCTGCTGATAAGGTTCTTAAAGGAACTAAAGTCATCTTTAAAGAAGAGAGCAGTTTCTTTGGAATGTTTAAGAAAACTACAGGTTCACCTTACCATGACATAGACTACAGTAATGAGAGCTACTATAACGGTGACTCATGTATGGGTTGTCACTCTCATAAACAAAATGGAAAAGGGTTTGTAGTATGTGACCTTGAAGTAAAACAAGGAGACTCTAAAGAGAGTTGTGTTTCATGTCACCTTCCACAAGTTCAAGGTTCTTTAGCCAACCAAAAAGAGAGTTCAACTCATGCATTTCATGGACAAAGTATACATGACAGTACACCAAAACTACTCTCTAAGTATATAAAACTCTCTTTGAAGAAAAACAGTAATGGATTTGAAGTAAACATTAAAAATGAAGCTACACATACCCTCTTTCCTCAACCACTAAGACTAAACCAACTCAGAGTTAGCATAGAGAGAGAAGGAAAAGTGATAGACCTTAAAGTAGAAAACTTTGCAAGAGTCATAGGAACTGAAGGAAAAGCATCTATGCCATGGTTAGCAGATGCCATTATCTCTGATACTTCTATTAAGGCACTTGAGACACGAACCGTTAACTATAACGATGTAATTAAAGAGGGTGATATAGTAGTAGTGCAGTTTGGATACTACATTGTAAACCCAAAATCTGCTAAGAAACTAGAAATCACAGATAAGAAAGTGACTGAGTTTATTATACTTACAAGAAAACGATTTATTATTTAAATAACTAGATATTGTCGGGGGGAGAGAAAACTCCCGACCTACATCAATACTCCACAAAATACTCCACTAACCCCCCCTCTATTTTTATAACTTTCACTAATAAAAACACATCATTAAACCATTGATAAGTATCAAAAAGTTTGCAAATCGTCAAATAGGAGTAATTTAGTCTTATTTAATGATTTAAATCAACTTCTTCTTCATTTAATTAGGTTATATTGCTCTTATAACTAATTAGGAGTTATTTTCTCCTAATTAGAATTCAAAGAAGGATTTACTTATGAAACATGTAGTATTACTAGCATTATTAGTAGGAACAACTTTAGTAGCCGATGTAGAAAATGGAAAAGCAGTCTTTGCTGCAAACTGTGCGACATGCCATACTGTCAATGGAGGTAATGCTTTAGGACCAGATATGAATATAGTCTCTTATACCAGAAGAAAAGCAGAGATAGAAGCTTATGCCAAAGACCCTTACAGTTTAGCTAAAACATTTGGGTACAGTGCAAATGCTATGCCTACTCTACCCTTAGAAGATCAAGAGTTTAAAGATGTAGCAGACTACATTGATTCTCTACAACCCTTTAAAAAATGGATGAAGAAGAAGTAACATTGACAACTATCAACCGTTTTATGCCTTAGCTAAGGTACAATAGCACATTATGACTTTAGGAGAATATCATGGATGTAAAGCACTACTATAACCCTCATGGAGAAGAGATACTTGATGAAAAGATATATGGAGGAAATCCAACAGGATTTGTAGACTTCAATAAATCTAAATACCGATGGGATAGTAACATTTATGACTTGATGAATGCCAATACTTGGTTTCCTAGTGAAGTCAATACCAGTACAGAGAAAAAAAACTTTGACAAGCTCTCTCCTAATGAGCAATCTATTTACAAAATGACTTTTGCACAACTTAGTTTTAATGACTCTGCTCAGGAGGAGTACCTTAGTGACTTTAGAAGTCTTGCGAGTAACCGTTTGGTTAAATCTACTATTACTTTACAGATGATGCAAGAGGTCAACCACTCTAAAAGTTATGCCGTACTTCTTGATGCTTGTGGTAACTCAGATGAAGTCTTTAACCTCTACAAGTATGATGATATGCTTAACCAGAAAAATCAGAAAATAGCAGAACAATTTGCACGGCACATAGAGGGTGGTTCAGCAGATAAGATGTTACTTAGTGCTATGGCATCTGTAAACTTAGAAGGTATCTACTTTCTTTTAGGATTTAGTTACATTTACTTACTTGGAGACAAAGTACCAGGAGCTAGAGATATGATAAAGTTTATCGCAAGAGATGAGCTAAATACCCACTTACCACTTTTTGCCAACATATTTAAAACCATTCAAAAAGAGAATAAGATACAAACAAGTACTATCGACTCTGCTTACACCATGATAGAAGAGGCTGTACAAATAGAGTTAGAGTACGGTAAGTACCTACTTCAGCAGTTTCCTATTATGGGGACAACAGAAGAGCTAATGGAAAGAACGGTTTATAACTATGCAAATGATAGACTAAAAAAGATAGGACTTAGGCCTATTTTTAAACAGAGTGAAACGACTTATTTACAAAAACTTGTTACAAAACATCAAGAGATGAATGAGGTAAAGAGTAATTTCTTTGAATCTAACGTCTCAAACTATGCAAAATCAAGTATTGATTTAAATGACTTTTAAATGATGACCACTGCAAACTTTCTGCCTTACTTAAAATGTGTGGGTACAGGACCTAAACGTAATAGAGATTTAACTAAAGATGAGATGAAAATAGTCATGCGAGCTTTTTTAAATAAAGAGGTACTCCCAGAACAGATAAGTGCTTTTTTACTAGGATGGCGTGTCAAGGGTGAGAGTTTAGAGGAGTTTGAAGCTTCCATAGAGGTGTTTGATGAGTTTATCAAACAAACACCTCTTCAAAACTCCATAGAGTTTGGTTATCCCTATGATGGTAAAGTAAAAAATCCTTATCTTATTACGTTAACAGCAGCGTATTTACAGAAGTTTGATGTACAACTTTCACTGCATGGTGACTTGCTACAACCTGCTAAAGGTGGGACTACACTTAAAGAGGTATGTGAGCAGAGTACTCTACCTTCAAACCTGCACTTTTTTGATAGAGCTATCTACTTTAAAGAACTCCATGAGTTAAGTGACATAAGAGCAAAACTTGGTCTGCGTTCATCATTTAACACCATAGAAAAGCTACTAAACATCACACAAAGTGATACTGCTATCATAGGTGCATTTCACAAACCATTTGTTGAGAAGTATATCAAACTCTTTCAAGCACGGTATAAAAAGTTGGTTATTATTAAAGGTAATGAGGGTACACCTGAAATTTTCTCTAAGTGTGCAATAACCATTGTAAAAGATGGTGTAGTAGAGGAGATAAAAATAGATCCTAAAGATTATGGTATCAACTATAAAAGATCTACAGAGCGTATCTCTTTAGAGACCTCTTTAGAGCTAGTTAACAACCCAAATGAAGCGTTCTTAAAATTAGCAAAGCTAAATGCAGGAGTCATTTTGTACCTAAGCGATAAAGTACAAAGTATAAAAGAGGGGTTTGAATCAATAGGGTAGCGTCAGGGAGTGTAAATAATTCTGTGTCAATTAGATAAAATGTTAAACACAGAAGGATTTAAAGATGAAAATGGAAATAGACGTTACAGAGTTTGCAACACAGCTCAAAGCAGGAAAAGGTATTGGAGGGA
>JAMOTA010000005.1 GCA_027068435.1 Sulfurovum sp. | reverse complement strand
TTTATTTTTATGCAGAAGAGTAGTATTGAGAAAGCTCAGAGAGAAGGGGAAGAGTGGGGTAAGAAGATAGGTAGGGAATCAGGGATTAAAGAGGGACGTAAGGAAGGACGAGAGGAAGGAAGAGAAGAAGGAAGAGAAGAAGGGCGTGAAAAGGGGCTTAAGGAAGGGGAGAATAGTAAGGCTTTAGAAATAGCTAGAAACTTAAAAAAATCATCTTTAGACAATGAAACGATAGCTACTGTTACAGGGTTAAGTATAGATACTATAGAGAGAATATAATTTTATATCTTAGAAGTTATTAAAAATATAAGTATTAATTCTTATTAAATAGTTAGGGTTTAACCGAGTACTTAGCAGTTCTCTTGTATAATAATAGCAATTTATTACAAGAGGATGTTTTATGGAAGGTATATTTACGTATTTAGGTGTTATTTTTGGTCATGGTCAAATGTTATTTGTTTCACACTTAATATTGACAACAGGTATTATATTATTAATTGCACGAATGGCTACAAAGAGTTTTAGAGCTGTACCAAATGGTACGCAAAATGTTATGGAAGCGTACCTTGGTGGTGTTATTTCTATGGGTAAAGATGTTGTTGGAGAGGAAGCTGCTCGTAAGTATCTTCCTTTAGTTGCAACTATTGGTCTGTTTGTTGTGGTCAATAACCTTATTGGTATTATTCCAGGATTTGAATCTCCTACATCAAATATTAACGTAACACTTGTTCTTGCATTGATTGTTTTCTTTTACTATAATTATGAAGGTATTAAAGCACAAGGTGCTTTTAAATACTTTAAAAACTTTGTACACCTTGGAGATATGCATCCAGCAGCAAAATTTGCAATGTCCCTTTTAATGTATCCTATTGAATTTGTATCACATCTTTCTCGTATTGTTTCACTTGCATTTAGACTTATGGGTAATGTTAGTGGTGATGATTTATTTTTATGGGTACTTCTTATGTTGACACCATGGATTATTCCTATAGCACCACTTGTACTTCTTACTTTTATGGCATTTCTACAAACATTTGTTTTTATGATTCTTACATATGTTTATCTTGCAGGTGCTATTGCAATAGAGGATGACCACTAAGACCTACTATAGGTTTTAATGGTACTATTATGAGACTTAGAGAAAATACTTTAGGTTTTGTAGTTAACTTTCTTCTTGGTAGTGCTTGGGCTTTTATGCTTATAGGTGCTGCCACTTCTTTTCTTACTTCTTACCACAACGGTCTATTTACTGCTATTATTTCATCATTTATCGGTGCATTACCTGGATTAATATCGGTACTACTTTTAGAACATATTATTACGAGTAAAGAGAAATACTATGAACTTCAAAAACAGACTAAACTACTTGAAAAAATTTATATTCAAAGTAAGAATAAATAAATTACTTCAAAAGAGGTACTTTTCTAAAATTAACTATTTATACTATTTTTAACAAAGGTCAGAATATAAGGCAATAACGCTATAATTGCTTAATTATATTAGAACCATTTTTTAAGGAATATATCTATGTTTGAAACAGTTATCGGTCTTGAAGTTCATGTCCAACTTAATACTAAAACAAAACTTTTTTGTTCATGTCCCACCTCATTTGCACAACAGCAAAACTCCAATACATGTCCCACTTGTTTAGCACTTCCTGGTGCTTTACCTGTAGTCAATAAAGAAGCAGCTGTAAAAGCTATGAGATTGGGGTATGCTATTAATGCTAATGTTAACCACACCTCTTATTTTGATAGAAAATCTTATTTTTATCCAGATAGTCCCTCTGCGTATCAAATAACTCAATTGACTAAAGCTATAGTTCAAAAAGGTGAACTGTTTATAGATCTTAAAGATGGTACTCAAAAACGTATAGGTATGACACAAGCTCACCTTGAAGCAGATGCAGGTAAAAATATGCATGAAGGTAATTACTCTAAAGTTGACCTTAACCGTGCTGGTACACCACTACTTGAAATCGTATCTGATCCAGATATGAGAAATTCAGATGAAGCAGTAGCATTCTTAAAAAAACTACATGCAACAGTACGTTATCTTGATATCTCTGATGCAAATATGCAAGAGGGTTCATTTAGATGTGATGTCAATGTTTCTATTCGTCCTAAAGGTCAAAAGGAGTTTGGTACAAGAGTAGAAATAAAAAATATAAATTCTTTTCGTTTTGTAGCTGCTGCTATAGCTTATGAAGTACAGCGACAGACAGAAGCGTATGAAGATGGTGTTTATGAGAAAGAGGTAAACCAAGAGACACGCCTTTGGAATGTAGATGAGGGTGTAACAAAGTCTATGAGAGGGAAAGAAGAAGCAGCGGATTACCGTTATTTTCCAGATCCAGATTTGCGGCCACTTATAGTTACTGAAGAGATGGTAACAGAAGCAAAAATTATGCCTGAACTACCAGATGCAAAAGTAAAACGTTATGTAGAAGAGCTTGGAGTTAAAGTTAGTGATGCTCATGTAATTACTTCAGATAAAGAGTTAGCATACTATTTTGAAGAGATGTTAAATCATGGTGCAGTGGCTAAAACAGCTGTAACTTGGCTTACTTCTGAACTACTAGGGCGTCTTAATAAATCAGGTTTTAATATAGAAAATTCTCCTGTAAATGCAAAGACATTAGGTGTACTTGTTGCAAAGATTTCTGATGGAACAATTTCAGGTAAAGGTGCAAAAGAGTTACTTGATTACATGATGGAAAATGAGAATCGTGATGTTCTTGCTATAATAGATGAACTTGGGCTTGTTCAAGTAAGTGATGATGGGGCAATTTTAGTTATTATTGATGAAATATTAGCAAACAATCAAGATAAAGTTGAACAATATAAATCTGGTAAAGATAAATTATTTGGTTTTTTTGTTGGGCAGACTATGAAAGCTTCTAAAGGTTCAGCTAACCCATCTAAAGTAAATGAATTACTTAAACAGAGATTGAGTTAGAGTAGTAGGGGCAATATGAATCAGATACTTCTATCTATTGCCCTTTTTTTGCGTGCTTCTATTCGATATAAATCTAGTAAAAATTTTATACGTGATATACTTACGAATTCTAATAATCCTTATAAAAAATATGTAGATATAACTATTATATTTCTTATTGTTACTTCTATTTTTATATTAATTTATGAGGTAAAACATCCAGTACCTAAATGGTTATATATCTATGATGTCTATTTTGTCTCCTTTGTCTTTAGTATAGAATATATTTTACGTTTATGGGTTTATAATAATATAACCGAATCCATTATTAAAGAGCATAAAGAGGCACATTTTTTAGGACGTAAATTTACACCAATGAAAGTTTTTAAAGATGGACTATTAGAAAAACTTAAATATATATTTACTCCTTCAGCTTTGATTGATTTACTTGCTATCTTTCCTGCATATAGACCTTTAAGAGTACTACGTATTTTTGTTCTTTTTAGGGTTTTAAAACTTCTTCGTTATACTAAGAGTATTAATCAATTTACAGAAGTACTATCAAATAAAAAGTTTGAATTGCTAACTTTACTGTTTTTACTGTTTTTTATTGTAATGACAGCAGGTATTGCAATTTATGTTTTAGAAGAGGGGTTTAATCAAAATATTAATACCCTTTTTGATGCATTATATTGGGCATTAGTGACTATGTCAACTGTAGGATATGGAGATATTTCTCCAGTTACTCAAGAAGGAAGAATAATCTCAATATTGGTTATTATCTCTGGAATTGCTATGATTTCCTTTGCTACTTCAGTGATAGTTTCAGCATTTTCTGAGAAATTGAGTGAACTCAAAGAGAATCGTATTATTGAGCAGGTTAATAAAAGTAAATCATTTTTATTAGTGTGTGGCTATGGACAGATGTCAAAGATGTTTTTTAGACAATATGGTGCCGAATATGATAATTATATTATTTTGGAAATTTCTAAAGAACGTATGGAACAAGCACGTAAAGATGGTTATGATGCGATACATGAAGATGCAAGTCGCTATGAAACATTAAGTAAATTTAATACTGATCATTGCGATATTACAGTATTATGTCTTACCTCTAGTGATGTAGAAAATATTTATATTACACTTAATGCTAAAAGTATCTCTTCTAATATTAAAGTTATAGCAAGAGCTAATGATTTCAACATGGTAAGCAAATTTGAACATGCAGGAGCTAATCATATTTTAATGCCTAATAGAGTAGTAAATTCTATGATACATACTGCAATAACAAAACCTACGATGTATAAAGCTATACATGCAATATTGACAGGTAAAAGTATTGCACGAGTTGATGAAATAAGAGCTTATGAGTGTGAAATAATGATAGGAAAAACAATACAATATTTAGAATTTAAAAAAGCTAAACTACTCTTTATGGGGATACAGCGTGGTAGTACTTTTATGTTTAATCCTTCACGTAATGAGGTAGTACAATATGGAGATATTTTATTGGTAATGGGGAGAGAAATATCTTTAAAATATTTTATAAGTTTATATAATGGAGTATCTGAATGAAAAATAGAAAAATACTTTTATTTGGTTATGGTAATCATGGTAAATATATTGCTAAGGGATTAGTTGAAGATGGTTTTAAAGTGCAAGTTATAGAGAATAATGAAAATTTTTATAATAATGCTCTTGATGAAGGATTTACTGATGCATGTAAAATTGATGTAACTAAAGATGAATTACTTATGGCTTTAAATCCTGAATCTTATAAACAACTAGTTTGTGTTATGGATGATGAACATTTAAATGTTTTTTTAACTCTATCTTTACGTTCACTTTTTAAAAAAAGTTATATTTTATCTATTTCAGACTCTATACATACTACAAAAAAATTACAGATGGCAGGTGCTAATATGGTGATTGATCTCTATGAAGTCTCTGCCAATAAAATTCATAATATTCTTAACCGTCCCGTAGCAACACAACTTTTAGAGGAATTTGTTGTACATAAAAATGATATAGGTTTTAGAGAGCTTATTATTCCTCCTAAATCATTTCTTAGTGGATTAATGACCGATGATATTGATCTCTCAGAATATGGTGTTTTGCTTGTTGGACTTATTGATGAGGAGCGTGGACATCATTTTGAGTTTATCACAACAGGTATTAATCATAAACTAGATAGTGGAGATACTTTAGTATGTATTGGTAAAGAAGAGATGTTAAATAATTTTGTAGATTTAATTAATAAAAAGGAGATATAAGTATGAAAATATCCATTATAGGTGCAGGTAAATGGGGACAAGCACTTTACCATGTGTATAGTCAAAAAAATGAAGTAGTTATACATTCAAGAACAGTAAAAGAGATAGAAAATTTTGTATCTTTAGATGAAGCTTTAAATGCTGAGTATTTAGTGATGGCTATACCTGCTCAATATGTTAGAGAGTGGATGGAAAATAATTTTGAAGATAGAGGTCAAAATATTTTAGTAGCAGCAAAGGGTATAGAAACTTCCACAGGGGATTTTTTAAATGACATCTATGGTAATTTTTTAACTGATGATCGCTTAGCATATATTTCTGGTCCTTCATTCGCAGCAGAAGTAAAGCAGTCATTACCTACGGCACTTATTATTAGCTCTACAAATTTAAATTTAGCCAAAGTATATGCGGATGCATTACCTGAGTTTATTAAGGGATATGTTGATGATGATGTTGTGGGTGCAGAAGTTTCAGGTGCATACAAAAATGTTATTGCAATAGCTGGTGGTGTATGTGATGGACTAGGCTTAGGTAACAATGCAAGAGCAGCACTTATCTCACGTGGCTTAGTAGAGATGACACGTTTTGGAGAAGCCTTTGGTGCAAAGAGTGAAACCTTTCTCTCTTTAGGTGGTGCTGGTGATTTGTTTCTTACGGCGAGTTCTACACTTTCACGAAACTATAGAGTAGGTTTAGGTTTAGCTAATGGAAAGAAAATAGATGATATTTTAGAAGAGTTAGGTGAAGTAGCAGAAGGTGTACCTACTGCAAAATCTTTAGAAAAAATAGCTAAAAAAAGAGATATATATTTACCAATAGCACATGAAGTATATGCGATGATAGAAGAGGGAAAAGACCCTTTAGAGAGTGTAAAAGATTTACTCTTACATGCATAAGTTTGGAGCGTAGTACAATGTATAAAAGTATCATATTTTTGACAATATTTTTCTGTTCAAATACTTTATATGCATCACTTCTGGGTGATGATAATGTAAAAGAGATAATTCTTCCAACACATAAAGTTGAGATAGATAACAAATTATATTTTGATAAATCAGTTTTATATGATGCTTTAAGCATAGAAAATAAAAGTATGTTTGAGTTTTGGAAAGAAGATAACCCTACCATTAAAGATAAATTACTGCCTACATTGAATACTACATTACACGCTTTTTATAACTCTGAAGGGTTTTATGATGCAGAGTTTTCCATTGAAGAGACAAATACTACAGTATATGTGCATATTACAGAAAACAGACCTGTCATTATTAAAGAGATAAAGATAATAAGTGATTATGATATAAAAGAATTTATCACCTTTAATCAAGGTGAAATTTTTCAAGCAAAGAAGTTTATAGCTATAAAAAGTAAAATAAAGTCTGAACTATTAAAAAGTGGTTATTGCTCTGCTGAACTTGAGAGTAAAGCTTATGTTGATTTAGATAAACATAGTGTTGAAATTAATTATCTTCTTAAAAAAGGGGGTGTCTGTACTTTTGGGAAAGTAACAGTCAAAGGTACAGAGAGCATAGATGATGAAGTGATAGAGTCACGAGTAAGAGCCGTAGAGGGTAGACGATTTAACTCAGAATTGGTTCAAGATACTTCAGCAGCACTCTATGGACTACAAGCTTTTGATTCTGTTTTTATAGGAGTTGATAGAAAATTTTACAATGTTGTTCCTGTAGATATAGTAGTAAAAGAGATAAGTAAACCTTACCATTTTGAAGCAGGTCTAGGGTATGACTCTTATGTAGGACCTCGTGTACATAGCTCTTTAACCAAATATAACTTTTATGGTAATGCCCAAAAATTAAATATAAAATTGGCATGGTCTAGGTTAGAACAGACTGCAGTAGTAAATTTTTATCGTCCTATATTTATGACAATTTATGACTACCATATGGGTATTGGTGCTGATTTAAGCTATACAAATTTGGAGTATGATGGATTTCAAGAGGAGAAAGGCTTTTTTAGAGTCTATCTAGAACATATAACTGAACGTTCAAATTTAAGAGTTGGTATAGCCTCAGAGGTGATTAACATTACAGCTTTAGATAATTTAAAAGTTGGTGATGAGCTAAGATATGCTGTGAATGAAGGTCAGTTTGTATTGACTTATCCTTATGTAAATTTTGTTTATGATGCTAGAGATTCTAAATTAAATCCTAAATTTGGGTATTATTTTTCTGCATACTTAGAGACTGGTCTTTCAGATGAAGAGTCAAGTACTTACTATAAAACATTAATAGAAGGAAGACTCATACACTCTTTTGATAAAGCTACCCTTTCAGCTGTAGGTAAAATAGGTATCGTAGATGAAGATAAAGAGAATAGTCTTCCTGAATCTAAATACTTTTTTGCAGGGGGTGCATACTCTAACCGTGCTTATGGTTTTAGAGAGATAGGTGTGATTGTCTCTCCCTCAGAAGATAGTATCAATGGTGCATCAACATGGGCAAACCTTAGTTTTGAAGTAAATTATCCTATTATGGATGATTTGTATGGAGCAGTTTTTAGTGATAACACACTTTTAACAGGTGTAGCGTATGATTTTAGTGGAGATGTCATTAGTTCAGCAGGTATAGGAGTGCGTTATATGACACCTATGGGACCATTTAAACTAGATATAGGTATGAATGTTGCAGATAGATCACAATATGGAATTTCATTTCAGATAGGACAGTCATTTTGATGAAAATATTATATAAAGTTTTAACTTTTTTTGTACTAATAATCGTACTTATCGTTATAGCACTTAACTCTTCATGGGTTATTAAAAAAGTGGCAGATAAATTTGCCCCAGAGTATAAAATATCTTATAATGATATTAGTGGAAATGTATTTACAGGAATAAAAATATCTGGTCTTAAATTTGATGATCAACTTATGGTAGAAAATATAAAATTTGCGTGGAATCCTTCTAAACTTTTATATAAAAGAGTAGCTATAAATGAGCTAATAGTAGAAGAGATAAATGTTGATGTTGTGAAAGCATTAATCGCTTCTTTTCCTACAGGTGAAGATAATAGTACTTCTGAACCTTTTCCTCTAGTGGTACTTATAGATAAAGTATATATCAGTCTAAATGCTTTTGAAGAAGAAAATGTGTTGATTCGTAAAACAGATTTAAAAGTCGAAGATATTAAATATACTGCTAATAGTATCACTATAGAGTCTCTCTCTTTACATGTAGATACAAACATTACTAATATTGTGCTTGAAGCTTCTCTTGATGATGGAGGGTTAGAAATTACTAAGCTTATTGTAGATGAAGTAGATACAGTGAGTTTAGAACATATATTTTTAACTAAAGATAGTAATAGCAGTGAAGTAGATAAAAATACTAGTGCTGAAGTAAATGCTACACAAGAGCCACTAAACCCACTAATACCTAGTAAACTACTCTTAAAAGAGTTTAAACTCATATTAAAGGCAAGAAACTATAAAACTGCAGAGTTAGAAAAGTTCGAGTTTATAATTTCTAATTTAAAAGCTGATATTACTCATCTCCTTGTAGAAAATGCAGAGGTTAAATTAAATATACTTACCAATCTTAGTAATATTAGTCAAAATGGAATGATAAAAGATAACCATTTTGAGGGAAATATAAGGCTTACCCCAAATAAAAAGTTATTTGAGTTGTATGAGTTACCACTACGAAAAGAAGCTATAGGTGATATTATTATTGACCTAAAAGCTTCGAAAGAAGAGGTTACAGCAGATATTAGAGCCAAAGCAAAGCATATCTTAGTCACTAAAGATACACAGAGTAACAGCAATGAAGAGAATGCAACAAAAGAGTTTAACTTAGATATAGACTCGCTTCTTAGCCATGTAGTTTATAGTATAGAAAACAGTAGCATAAAAGCAGATACTAATATAATGGTTTCAACTCCTTTTGCTAAAGATGTCTCTATCACAAATGTATTTACTAAAGATAAAAATATAAGTTATTTAGGTACAGTAAAGGTTAAAAAGTTAGTAGGAATAGATGCTAAATTGACAAAGCCTATAAATAACTTACTACTCTCTTATGTTGGAGATGTAAGTAGTGTTAAGGTTGATATATCCTCTTCTGGACTTAATGGGAAGTTTATTTCAAACGATTTTAAAAAAGCTCTTTTGCATTTAGAGACAAGTAAAAAGATTGTTTTAAGAGAGATGCTTACACTTCCTGCTGAGTTAAATAGTACAGAGATACATACCACTATAAATATACCTTTAGATTTTGAAGCCATTACACCACTAAAGGCTAAAGTTAAAGTGTTTTCAAATGTATGTAATTTAGATATAGATGTAAATTATGCAAAAGCTATAGAGGTTAACGTAACAAGTATTTTACCTGAATCATCACTTTTAAAACGTTTTGATAAAAATGTAAAATGGGATGCATTTACGCCAATGGTTATAAATGCACAAGTTAATGAAAAAAATGTTGATGTAAGACTAAGTTCTAAAGCACTTAAAACAAAAGTAAAATACATCTTAGAGAGTGGAGAAATAGATGGTCAATTGATATTGGGTAAACTACTTACTAAAATCCAAGGTATTGTAGAAGAGAAAGTAGTTATAAACAGTAATGTGAACTCTATAAAATCACTACTAGATAACATTCAATCAATTTATACTTTAGAGTCCTTACCCAAAGTTAAGGGTGCATTAGACCTCTCTGTAGATATTACTCAGATGAAAGAAGTTGACCTTAGATTAAGCTCTCCTAAAATTACTTACCGTGTAGATAGAAAAACAGAGCATGAGGTAAAAAACATAGAGATAGTATTAAATGCAAATGAGTCAGAAGTAGTTCTAAAATCTTACAAAGTTACGTATGACAAAATGAACTTTTTTGCTACAAAGCCTTCAAAAGTTTCATTAGAAGATACAAATGTACTTATCTCTCCTATTTGGCTTAATGACTCTTTACAAGTCGTAGGAGAGTATAACCTTCTGACAAAAAAAGGTAGCATAGATACCATAGCAGATAGCCTACATTTTTCACATGAGATGATAGACTTAGATACCAAAATAGCTCTTAAAACAGTTTTAAATGCAGGGGAGACAGATGTTCAAGGTGATGTTACACTTTTAGGAGCTAAGATAAAGTATGATATGAGTCAAAAAACTTTTGCTTCAGATAGTGATATTATTATTGTTCAAGATATTAAAAAAGAGTCAGATAGTGCCTTTATGAATGGTTTAAGTTTAGATGTTAAAATTAAAAGTAAAAAGCCATTAGTCTATAATAAAGATGCAATAAATATAAAAGCTAAAGTAGATTTAACGCTCAATAAAGCAAAATCTGAAACACTAATGGTACTAGGCTCAGTTGAAATCCTTAAAGGTGGAACTTATATATTTGAAGATAAGAAGTTTATAATAGGTAAAAGCTTTATCTATTTTACTGGAGATCCTAATAAGCCTATCTTAGATATAAGTATTAAATATAAGTCTTTAAATCATCTTATTACTATAGGGGTAACAGGTACCCCAGAGATTCCCAATATAAGTTTTTCTTCAAAACCAAGTTTAACTAGAGAAGAGATTCTATCTGTTATTCTCTTTGACTCAGAAGGTGGAGCAGGAACAAATAGTGGTGATGATATGATGAAAATGATGGGTGGTGCTATGGCAAAATCTGCACTCTCAAATATGGGTGTTCAGTTAGATCATTTAGTTCTTGGTACAGATGGTAGTGTAGAAGTAGGTAAAAGAATTACAGATAAAATAATGTTTATCTACATTAATGGGGAACTACCACAAGTCAAAGTAAAATACTACCATAGTCCGCGTTGGGAAAGTGTCATTAGTGCAGATGAAGAGTCAGAGTCTTACGATATAGTCTATAAAAGAGACTTTAGTAGTGATGATATTAGCTTTAGTAGGTAGATTCTATCTAAAGCTTGATACCATAAGAGGTGGGTTTACACAGAATTTATTACAGTCCCGTTCTAAATTGACGATGCACTGATTCTTATAATGCTCCCCATTTTCTAGACCAGTAAAATAATTTTCCTTATTCCACCTCGCTACGATACTGATTGTAACAGTTTATCTCCTTTAAATCCTAAATTATTGATATAGTCAAAGTAAACTTCATTA
>JAMOTA010000004.1 GCA_027068435.1 Sulfurovum sp. | reverse complement strand
CCAATACCTTTTCCTGCTTTGAGCTGTGTTGCAAACTCTGTAACGTCTATTTCCATTTTCATCTTTAAATCCTTCTGTGTTTAACATTTTATCTAATTGACACAGAATTATTTACACTCCCACCATAACCTCACATATCAAACAATTATGGTAAAATTCCAAACTTTTATTATATGTAAGGAATTTACTTGTTTAACATTCAAAATTATTCAAAACAAAACATTAAAAATGATGTTCTTTCAGGGGCATTAGTTGCAGTTGCACTCGTACCTGAAGCGATAGCATTTTCATTTATCGCAGGGGTTTCTCCTGTGGTTGGGCTTTATGGAGCTTTTATTATTGGTCTTATTACTGCACTTATTGGTGGTAAACCAGGGATGATTTCTGGTGCTACTGGAGCGGTAGCTGTGGTATTTGTTGGGCTTGGACTCTCTGTATCTCAAATGTACCCAGACTTAGACAAAGAGGCATTGTCTATGATGATACTCAACTACATCCTTCTCACTTCCATTATAGCTGGACTGATACAGATAAGTATAGGTCTTCTTAAAATGGGTAAATTTATCCGTCTTGTGCCTCAACCTGCCCTCTTTGGATTTGTAAATGGTTTGGCTATTGTTATTGCTTTAGCACAACTCCCTTTCTTAGCACCTAAAGATATGGGACAGTATAACAGTTGGGTAGAGATTATAGGTGCAAGTTTTACAGAAAACTATATTATGTACATTCTTATACTTATCACTATGGCAACAATGCACTTCTTACCTAAAGTAAGTAAAGCAGCACCTGCGGGACTTGTCGCAATAGTTATACTTACCTTAGTAATCTTCTTTACAGGCATAGATACTAAAGTAGTAGGTGACTTAGCAGACCTTTCAAATGTCTCTATGCCTTCATTTGTGCTACCAGTAGCTGAACTCTTTAGCTTCTCCTCTATGGCTGTTATCTTACCCACTGCTCTTATAATAGCACTAGTTGGGCTTATAGAGTCTTTACTTACACTTTCTGTACTGGATGAAATGGGTGGAGAGCGTGGTTCTGGAAACAAAGAGTGTATTGCTCTAGGTGTAGGAAATGCAACTTCTGGATTTTTTGGTGGTATGGCAGGGTGTGCTATGATAGGTCAGTCTATTATCAACTTTACCTCAGGTGGCTTAGGACGCCTATCCTCATTTACCGCAGCAGTACTACTTATTATACTTGTAGTAAGCTTCTCTAGTGTAATAGCCGTTATTCCTATAGCAGTACTTGTAGGTATTATGTTTATGGTGAGTATCGGGACATTTGAGTTCTCTTCTCTTAAACGCATTATGCATATGCCTCGTTCAGATGCATTTGTGCTTATTGTAGTTACTATTATTACAGTACTTGAAGATTTAGCTGTGGCTGTTATTGCAGGTATTATTATCTCTGCACTTGTATTTGCTTGGAAACATGCCAAAATTTTTGCAAGTACACATATAGATGAAAAAGGGAGAAAAATATATGAATTAGATGGTCCTCTATTCTTTGCCTCTGTTACTTCATTTAATGAACAGTTTGATATAGTAAATGATCCAGAAGTTGTAATTATAGATTTTAAAGATGCAAGAGTAATGGATAGTTCAGGTGCTGAAGCTATAGATGGAATTACTGAAAAATATAAAAAAGCTGGAAAAAAACTTAGTTTAAGACACCTCTCTGAAGATTGTAAAAAAACACTCACCTCTGCGGGACCTTTCTGTACCTACGAAGAAGACGATCCTACATACAAAGTAGCACATAACGTATAAACCTACACATACTCCATCTTTTGATGATGGAGTATAATAAGCTTCTTTTCTAATCTATATAATTATCATCCTTTAATTTCTTGTCAATGGCGTATTCTCGTAGTGCTAATGCAATAACAATAGAGACTATAGCGATGATACCCATGGTAAATGAGAGTTTTATGTAGAGTGTTTGAGAAAGAGCATTTGTCCATACTACGATAAGTGTAAGGATAACCCATAAGATCAAAAGAGTAGAAGAGATAATAGTTGCAAGTTTCATTATTTATCCCTCACCATGACTATCACATAGGCTTCTCTTTTAAAGAGTAAAAGCATTCGCCTAATATCTTTTTCCATGGTAACTACACGCCAACCCTCTGCTGCATTTTTGTTTAAAAATTCTGTGAGCTTTAAAGGGTCAACCTTTGCACTGCCTAGTAGCAGAGAGCCTAACATACCCTCTTGATAAATAATCGCTTTATATTCAACCTCGTTTTTTACTGACATATTTATCCTTTTTATTTAATTAGACTATTATATCAGTAAAAATTAAATGGTATATAAAGAAGCTACTTTACAATAAGCCTTGCATTAGTTGCTTGGATAGGTCTGTTGTTTGGGTGATGCATTATATGTGAAAATGCTTCTACTTGTGCTTTAGAGATACTTACAGGTGTTTTAAGAACTAGCCAACGTACACCTTCGCTACAAGGTGGTGTAGTAAGAGAACCATTGAAACGATAATACTCTTTGTTTTCAGGTAGTAACGCTTTAAAAATGTCTGTAAGTACTAAAGCACTTTTTTCATGAGCCTCTTTTGGTATTTTAGCCCATACTTTAGCTAATTCTTTGTTCTCTTCTCCCTCTTCAAACATAAGAGCTAAAACAGCGATGTTCCCCTCTTTGTCTAGGTGTACAAAGTGTGCTTCTAGTGGAAAAGATTTACCCTCTATATGGTTTTCACTTGGTGTATGAAAATGAAACTGTTTTAACTCAAACGTCATACCATCTACTGTTAAAGTACTTCCTCCATCTATGTTTACTTGTATTGTATGTCCATTGTTCACAATGCTGTTAGATGCAGTGGTATATGAAGGAGCTATAGCGTCTAGTTTTGCATCTAATGAAGTAGTGATATTTATAGGAGATTGATTTTTACCTATACCACATGTTTTGTATTTTGGTGAAAGTTCTCCCCAAGATGCAGGACCTTCATGACCTGTGTATCCCCAATGGCTTTTTTCATTTGCAAAAGATGAAATGCTCAATAGTGTAAATGCAAGAGATGCACTTAAAAGTGTTGACGTAATATTTGTTCTCATAGTTGTTCCTTTAGTTAATGTACTAAAGTATAAAGAGTAAAACTTCAGATAAAGAGAAAAATATATTAAATCATAAAAATAACTACTTATTATCTTATATCTTAATTTTTGATAAATTTTATTATTTGAATAGATAAATTTATTAGATAAAAAACATCCATACTAAAAATAAAATAAAAGGTAGCATAGCAAACATATAGCTACTTTTTTGTGTCTTAATAGCTTTATATACTCCCCAAAAGAAAAGTCCTATAAGAAAAACTATAAATCCTAAAAGAAAAAAGGTAGCTGTACCATCTGCTGCAAAAGCACCTACTGTACCCCACAAGAAGAGTAGAGAAAATTTTATCATTTTGCTAAATCCTCTTGGTTAAGTTTATCTACCATCTTGATACTATCAAGAGCGTTTTCAAGTATCTGTTTGGTTGAAGCTAAAGGCTTCATGCGTAAGTTTGTCTGTCCTTTATCTAGGCTTTCATCCATCAAAATAGACATTACTTCTTTTTCCAACTCTTTAATCACTTCGCCGAGTTTATTTTCAATAAATTCTATATTCATATTATTTAGTATTGTCCTATTTTGCTTTGGGTCTGAAGATTTTAATCACTGTTTCATCTGATTCCATAAAACTACCACCTATAAGGTCTATACAGTATGGAACAGCAGGAAAAACGGCATCTAAACACTCACGAATAGACTTAGGTTTACCAGGAAGGTTTATAATAAGTGAACCATTACAAATACCTGCTGTTTGACGTGAAAGAATGGCTGTAGGTACATACTGTAAACTCACTGCTCTCATCTGCTCCCCAAACCCTGGAAGTAACTTCTGACATACGTTTTCAGTTGCCTCTGTTGTGACATCTCTCATAGCAGGACCAGTCCCACCTGTAGTGACTATAAGGTCACAGTTTTCATCACGAGAGAGTTGTACAAGTGTTGTCTCTATAAGACTCTGTTCATCAGGAATACATCGATACACATACTCACACTCATTAAGAAGATACTCTTTCATAGTGTCCATTATTGCTACACCTGAAATATCTTCATATATCCCTTGACTAGCTCTATCACTTGTGGTGATTACACCTATTTTAATTTTATCCATAAACGTACGTATCCTTCAAAAATATTTCAGATACTATAGCTTAGATGTGCTTATAACTCTCCTAATAAGCTCTTTTAAACTTATCCTATCTTCATAAGTAATCTATCTAAAATAGAGGTACTAACTACCCTTTTTATAGTCCCTAGTAGATAGGTAGCTTTGGTAATGTAGTATCTTGGTTTTGGTTTTTTTGCTATTATGATTTTATGTACTACTTTTGCCACAGAGTCTGCACCTTCATTAAAGGGTACTTTTTTCTGTGTACCTTCAATGCTATTTTTATATCTTTGACTAAATATAGAGTGCTTCACATCTACATTTTCTTGAAGCTTTTTTACCGCAGTTTTACGAAAGTTACTACTAATAGGACCTGTATTTAGTAAAACAGGATAGATATGCGTATCTTTTAATTCTAGTCTTAAAGTGTCTGTCAGTCCTTCTATCGCGTATTTGCTGGCATTATACGCCCCTCGTCCAAACAGTGAGATAATACCAAGCACAGAACTATGCTGAATAATTTTACCATACCCCTGCTCTCTCATAACAGGAATAATTTGTCTTGTACACTCATGTAAACCAAAAACATTGGTTTCAAATTGGGCTTTTAATGTTTGAGTTGTAATATCTTCCATGGCTCCTGGTTGTCCAAAGCCTGCATTATTAAACCATACATCTATTTTCCCCTCTATCTCTAGTACTTTAGCAATCACACTACTTATCTCATGAGGTTTTGTTACATCTAGCTTCATGGCATGTTCAAACCCTATAGATTTTAACATACTAACATCTTGCGTATCTCTAGCTGTAGGATATACGGTAATACCTTGTAGTTTAAGGTATTTTGCTGTCTCTAAGCCGATACCTGATGAACACCCTGTAATAATAATATTTGTCATTGTCACTTACTCCTAAAATAAAAGTGTATTTTATCAAAGTTTTATACTATAATTCTACTATGCATAAAGAAATTAACTTAACTATCAAACCAGAATATACTAAAGCGTATCAAAATGGATACCCACTTATCTCCAAAGAGTCTATAGTAGATTGGAGTAGAGTCACCGAAGAGGGGATGATACTACATCTGCAAGATAGCAAAAAAAGATTTATTGCTAAAGGGTACCATGGAAAACAAAATAAAGGGTACGGCTGGATACTTACCTCACAAAAATTATCTAAAATAGATGTAGAGTATTTTAAGCATAAAATTAATACAGCTATAAAATATAGAAAAACTTTTTATACCGATAAAAGTACTACAGCTTTTAGACTTTTTAATGGCGAGGGCGATGGTATAGGTGGATTAACCATAGATTATTTTGACGGCTACTACTTATTTACATGGTATAGCATGGGTATCTATACCTTTAAGAATCTTATTTTAGAAGCACTTAAAAGCTCCGTTGAGTATAAGGGGATTTATCAGAAAAAAAGATTTGACTCTAAAGGAAAATATCTTGATGATGCAGAAGATTTTATCTGTGGAACAAAAGCTCCCTCTCCTTTAATAGTAAAAGAAAACAGTGTTAATTTTGCTATTCATTTAGACGATGGTGCAATGGTTGGTGTTTTTTTAGATCAAAAAGATGTACGCAAAACCATTCGTGACACTTACGCAAAAGGTAAAACAGTACTCAATACCTTCTCTTATACAGGAGCTTTTTCAATCTTTGCTGCACTAGGTGGTGCTACAAAGACTATCTCTGTAGATTTAGCAAACAGAAGTCGTAGTAAAACACAAGAGCAGTTTAATGTCAATAATATAGACTTAAAAGCACAAGAGATTATCGTTGAAGATGTATTTAACTACTTTAAATATGCTGTAAGAAAAAAACTATCTTTTGATATAGTTGTACTTGACCCTCCTAGTTTTGCAAGATCTAAAAAACATACTTTTTCAGCAGGAAAAGATTATGTAAATCTTTTAAAAGAGGCTATTCAAATTACCCATAAAAATGGGATTATTATCGCCTCTACAAATGCTTCTAACTTCGATATGAAAAAGTTTAAAGAGTTTATTTCTAAAGCATTTAAAGCCTTAAATGGTACATATAAAGTAGAAGAGACTTTTACACTTCCTAAAGACTTTAGAGTCCATGAAAACTTTAAAGAAGGTGACTATTTAAAAGTTGTATTTATTCGAAAACTTTAAAGAAATCTTTAGGTGATACAAAAAGTATCTCTTTGATTTTATGATTATTTAACTTGTATATCGTAATTTTATCTTCTTTTTGATGGAACTTTTTTCCAAAATCATCTTGAATAAGCAATACCGTAAATGGAAACTTTTGCATTTTATCTAAGGCGAAGGTATTAAAAAGAAAAGTAGGTACACTACTTACATCAGTGATGTATTTGGCTTTATGTTTTACTAAAAAAGATGCAGGTTGCTTGTTGAAGTATTTAGTTACTGATAATGCTGTAGATTTTTCAAAAGTCATGATAAGTAATTTATCTGTTTTAGTTAGTGTATGCGACTTTTTATACTGATCATTAAGTGTGATATTTGGAAGATTTTCTCCTACTACTAATGAAGCAAAAATACCTTTGGTTAGAAAAATTAAAATGAAAAATATCTGTTTCATGGGCTACGCTCCTATATTTAAATCTATTCTTGGAAGAATTGTAACAAATAGTATTCTATTTACTTTTTGCTACTAAGAAGATTAAGGAAGCATACTAAACATAAGCTATAATAATCGCAATAACCTTTAAGGAACACTATAATGCAACCTATATTAGAAATAAAAGCATTCTTTTTTAATGCAAAAACTGATTACCTACCTTACTATAAACAATTTAGAATAGAACTAAATAATGAGATGAAAAGTAGAGATGTTTTAACTTTTATAAAAGAGAAAAATGAAAATTTTACCTACCCTAGTGAAAAACTTTTCTTTAAGATAAATGACTTAGTTCTTAATGGTGAAGAGCTTATGAGTGATGTCGTAGCTAAACTAGGAACAGAGTTGAAGATAGACCCTCTAAATACTTTTCGCTCTAACAATGGTCTTGTTATAAATGATGATGATTTTATGCAAACGTATGAACTCCTAGCACCTTATGCAACTGAAGAGGACTTAGCGTATTATGAAACTCTTTATGCAGTACATTATGCATCTGAGACAGAAAAATTTGAACACTCTTACATAGGTGATGCTATTTTGCTTCTAGCACATAAAATGATAGCCAACGGTTCAGAATACAAAGAGGAGATACTTTATGCTATTACTCATCCTCATAGTAGTTTACTCGATTGCGAATATGAAAACAACTTTTTTCATGAACAAGACCATAGCAAGGCTATAGCCGAACTTAAAGAGATGGTAACACACACTTCTAATGTAAGCTCTTTTATGGAAAAACTTACTGCACGTTTTAGTAAAAATGAAAAGAGTGAAGAAGAGTCTTTTACTTTTGTAAACAAAAAAATTGGTTACTATGCATGTAGTGTCAATGAAAAAGTAGAGTATATGCATGACCAGATAGCTCAAGCAGATGCTACTGTAGTGACTTTTGCTAGAAGTAATAAACTTTCAGGTTTTTCTCTTCTTCAAGATAACAAAGAGTTAGCCTATAAAAAAGTAGCTACTACCTTACTAGATGCGTTAGACTCTGGTGTTGAGATATTTATTATAGAAGAGAATGAAGTCTATGAGATGTGTAAAAAGCACTTCACCGCTATGGAAGTGACTATCGGAAGAGAGATAGATATGCAACTCATCTCTGCTGAAACATTTCTTTTAGAAGCAGTAACAGTAGAAGCCTAAGAGAAGAGAGCGTATCTGCTCTCTTCTCTTAGCTCACCTTCATTTTATAAACTATTTTTAAAACATAAACCGTAACACATTTAAATTCTCCTAAAAAATCATCTCCTTTCATAACTAAAATTAATGCATAAATAGATATAATTAATGCAAATTGCAATATTAAGGATGTATCTATTATGAGTACGAACCCAGATGTTAAAATCTACGAATACGACGCGGTAATCGTTGGTGCTGGTTTAGCTGGTTTAGCAGCAGCAAAAGAGCTGACTGAAGCTGGCATGAAAACAGCAATCATTACAAAACTTCACCCATTAAGATCTCACTCAGGAGCTGCACAAGGCGGGATAAACGCTGCACTTCATCCAGATGATTCTACAGAGCTTCATGAGTTTGATACAGTAAAAGGGTCTGACTACCTTGCTGACCAAGACTGTGTTGAGCTTATGTGTACAAAAGCACCAGAGACTATCAGATGGGCTGAGAGAATGGGGGCTGTTTTTTCAAGAGATGAAAAAGGAGATATTGCCATAAGACCTTTTGGTGGACAATCTAAACCTAGAGCATGTTACGCAAAAGATAGAACAGGTCTTGCAGTACTTCAAGCTATTTACGAACAAGCACACAGAGCAGGTATAGAAGTATATGACGAATGGTATGCAGCAGATCTTCTTTACAAAGATGGAAAAGTATCTGGTGTTGCAGCTTATGACATACGTAACTCAAAACCAGCTATCTTTAATGCAAAAGTAACCATGTTTGCAACAGGTGGACATGGAAGAGCATACAGATTTAACTCAAATGCACACGCAAATACAGGAGATTCACTCTCTATAGTAGCACGTCATGGTCTTCCACTTGAAGATATGGAGTTTGTACAGTTTCACCCAAGTGGGTTAGGTGGTTCAGGAGTACTTATCTCAGAAGCAGCTCGTGGAGAAGGTGGTAGACTATTTAACTCACTTGGTGAGCGTTTTATGGAAAAATATGCACCAAACGCGATGGAACTTGCATCACGTGACGTTGTAAGTCGTGCGATTATGGAAGAGGTACGTCAAGGTAGAGGTGTTGGTAAAGATGGTCAATCTGTAAATATCGACTTGACTCACTTAGATCCTGAGATTATTCTTACAAGACTTCCTGAACTTCGTGAACTTGCTATTGCATTCCAAGGTCAAGATATGCTTAAAGAGGCTATCCATATTTCAGCAACTGCTCACTACTCAATGGGTGGTATCCCAACTAACATTAACTGTCAAGTACGTAAAAGCCCTACAGAGTTTGTAGAAGGTTTCTACGCTGCTGGTGAGTGTTCTTGTGTCTCTGTTCATGGTGCAAACCGTTTAGGTGCGAACTCTGTACTTGAAGCCCTACTCTTTGGTCGTCATGCAGGTGAGAACATGGTTAAAGAGCTTCAAGAAGGTAACATTGAACTACGAAAAGCCACTGTATCTGATGCAGATACTATGCTAGCAGAGATGCACAAGCTTAAAACTTCTAATGGTACAGAGCGTGTACCTACATTAAGAGTTGAACTTCAAGATGGTATGACTAAAAATGCTGGTGTATTTAGAACAAAAGAGTCACTGGAAGAACAAATCACATTGATTGATAATCTATTAGAAAGATTTAACCATATCCGTATTGATGACAAATCTAACACATTTAACACAGACCTTCAAGAAGCTATAGAGTTAGGTCATATGTTAGAATTTTCTAAATTTATCGTTGATGGTGCATTGAACAGAGAAGAGAGTCGTGGTGGTCACTACAGAGAAGATTTCCCTACTAGAGATGATAAAAACTACCTCAAGCATACATACGCGTACATGGACAAAGAGTTCAATATGACTCACGAATGGGGTGAAGTAGTGCTTGGTAAGTTTGAGCCAAAAGAAAGAACATATTAAGGAGGTCATAATGAGTGATAAAAGAAAAGTAACGCTTAAAGCGTTCAGATTTAATGCTGAGACAGACTATCTTCCATACTATAAAAACTATACGATGGAAGTAGGAAAAGATGAGTTAGTACTTGACCTTCTCAATAGAATCAAATGGGAACATGATGGTTCATTCTCTTATAGACGTTCTTGCCGTCACGGTATCTGTGGGGCTTGTGCTATTAAGGTAAATGGAAAGTCGGTTCTTGCTTGTAAAGAGAACGCAATGGAGCTACTTAACCTCTTTAACAATGAACTTGTTTTTGAGCCACAAAGTAAAAAACGTGCAATGAAAGATATGATTATTGACAAAAAAGATTTTTGGGACAAACATGCTGCGATTAAGCCTTATGTTGTTGCAGATATTGATCCACGTCCTGAGCATGAGTCAAAACAGAGTATTGAAGAGTTCGATAAAATCTTAGATGCAGATTTATGTATCCAGTGTGGTGCTTGTCATTATGCTTGTCCTGCACTTGAAGTCAATGAAGACTATTTCGGACCAGCTGCATTTGTAGCTGCTTACAGATTTAGTGTAGATACAAGAGATACAGCTGGAGATGAGAGACTTGAGCTTACATTCCAAGGTGGTCAAGGTGTTTGGGACTGTGTAAAATGTTTTGAGTGTGCAGAAGCATGTCCAAAAGAGATCAATCCTATAGAAAAAATCACTAAACTTCATAACTTGCAGTTTGAACGTGGTATTGCAAAAAGTAACATCGCTACGCGTCATGCTGAAGGTTTCGTAAGAAGTATTAGAAAACATGGTTTCCTTGATGAAGCAGATATCGTTGTCTACTCTGAGGGTTATTTAGGTATGTATAAACACTTAAAAACAGCTGTCAAAATGATGAAAGCAGGAAAAATCCATTGGCAAGATGGTGTGCCATTTATTGATAGTATGCCAAAGATTAAAAACTTAGACGAGGTTCAAAAACTAATTGATATCTCAATGACAAACAAGCTATAAGGAGAAAAGATGAGCAAATTAAAATACGCATTATTTACAGGATGTACAGCAAAACAATCTACACCTGAGTTACTTTCATCTACTCTAGCAGTAGCTGATAAGTTAGGAATTGAGATTATTATCTTAGAAGAGGCAAGTTGTTGTGGTGCGAGTCACCTACAAGACTTCGATGAGTTTTTAGCACACGTTCTTAATGCAAGAAATATCTGTTATGCAGAGAAACTAGGTTTAACGATGATTACTATCTGTAATACGTGTCAACTTAACTCTGCTATGACAAAACATGCCCTAGATAGTGACCCTAAACTCAAAGCCAGAGTCAATGAAAAACTTGCAGAAGTAGGACTAGAGTACAAAGGAACATCTGAGATAAAACACTTCCTCTATACACTAATAGATGAGTATGGATTAGAAAATATTAAAGATAAAGTTACTGTACCACTTAGTCACTTGAATATTGCTCCATTCTATGGTTGTCATAACATTAGACCATCAGAGCTTCATCATAAAAGTAATGGA
>JAMOTA010000003.1 GCA_027068435.1 Sulfurovum sp. | reverse complement strand
AACGGGTGTAATTACTACTGTGAATGCTTTAGACTATGAGACAACAACTTCATATAACTTAACAGTAAAAGCAACCAATGATGCAGGAGACTCTTCAACAGTTAGCTTTAGTGTGACAGTAACCAATGTTGTAGATAATGTTCCTGTGTTAAATACACCAGCAAATGAGACATTTGCAGAAGATGTAGCTACAGCAGATACAACAATAACAACAGTAACTACTGATGGTTCAAATGATGATGAAAATACAGTTACAAGTTATGCAATTACCTCAGGTAATACAAACGGAGACTTTGCAATAAGTTCAACGGGTGTAATTACTACTGTGAATGCTTTAGACTATGAGACAACAACTTCATATAACTTAACAGTAAAAGCAACCAATGATGCAGGAGACTCTTCAACAGTTAGCTTTAGTGTGACAGTAACCAATATTGTAGATAATGTTCCTGTGTTAGCAACAACATCGGAAGTAGATATTATTGAAGAAAGTGAAGTAGGAGTTGTAGTAACAAAAATAGTGGTTAATGGTATGAATAGTGATGAAAATACTACAGATAGCTTTACTATAACTAATGGTAATACGGATAATGATTTCAGTATAGATGAAAATGGAGAAATTACTCTTGCTAATACATTAAGTGGAGAGAGAACAATACGTTACAGCTTAACTATTTTAGCAACTAATGAGGAAGGTAATAGTAGTACTATTGAACAAGTAATTAATGTGAAAACTATTCCTACCGCATCTGACTTTAACTTAACATTAGATGTTAATATGTCTATAGTAGATGGAGATTGGGTTGCACTTTCTATGGCAAATGATTTAGATGGGGATACACTTACTGCTATAGTTAAAACTCAAGGTACGTATGGTGAATTTACAGTTGCTGGGAATGTAATCAGCTATCATAAAAATACAGAAACTAATTTAACAGACACAGGGGTATTAACGATAACTGATGGTGAAAATACTTTAGATATTACAGTAACTCTTATTTCTCTGTATTGGAAGCAAGTTTTCGCAGGAGGTTCTAATGGAGAACCTGGTTATGATGAAAGTGCTTATAGTATAGGTATTAAAAGTAATGGTACATTATGGTCATGGGGGAGTAATGATAGTGGACAGTTAGGAGATGGAACAACTGTTGATAAAATAAATGTACCAGTACAAATAGGGAGTGATAATAATTGGCGTATGGTTACTGCTGGATTTAATCATAATCTAGCGATTAATACCTTGGGGGAACTCTGGGCATGGGGTAATAATAAAGAGGGAAAATTAGGAGATACTACAACGCTTAATAGGAATACTCCTGTGCAGATAGGTACAGATATAAATTGGACTACTGCATCAGCAGGTAGATATCATACTCTTGCAATTAGTAGCATAGGAGAATTATATGCATGGGGGCTTAATGCCAATGGTCAGTTAGGTGATGGAACAACAACCAATAGCAGTGAGCCTATTAAAATAGGTAGCTCAAGTGATTGGAAAATAGTATCTGCAGGAGCAAAGCACAGTACAGCTATAAACAGTGCAAAAGAGCTTTACACTTGGGGATGGAATATTATTGGACAATTAGGTGATGGTACAACTACGGATAGAGATGAACCAACAAATGTAGGAAGTGGAATAGATTGGACTATAGTTTCTGCAGGAAATTATTTTAATCTTGCTATTAGTGATGATGGTGAACTTTACGCATGGGGGCATAATTACAATGGTCAATTAGGTGATGGAACTACAGATAATAAAAATACACCTACACAAATAGGAAGTAGTACAAATTGGTCTAATATTTCAGCTGGAGATACTTCTAGTTTTGCTCTTAATACGGAAAATAATCTATATGCATGGGGCAATAACCAATTTGGACAATTAGGTGATGGAACAACTATTGATCAAAATGAGCCTAAATTAATTGCTAATGATAGTAATTTAACAACTATTTTTGCTGGATATAACCATACACTTTCTATTAATAACGTAGGTGAACTTTTTACCTGGGGAAGTAACCCATATGGAGAATTAGGAAATGGTCTTTTTGCATCTAGTGATACACCATTAAATATAGAAAATAATATTAATTGGAGTGCTGTTTCTGGAGGTGATAATCATAGTGTTGCCATTAATGAAGATGGTGAACTATATGCTTGGGGACTAAATGGACATGGACAATTAGGTATAGGAACAGAAGGTAATGAAGATATACCTATGAGAATTGGTAATTCAACAGATTGGACAATGACATCTTCAGGAAAAAACTTTAGTTGTGCAATTGACAATGAAGGAGCACTTTATGCCTGGGGGCAGAATAGTTATGGTCAGTTAGGTGATAATACAACTACAAGTAAAGATGAACCTGTAGAAATATCAGGTCAAGCTTGGAATATGATTTCTACAGGAGATTATTTTACGCTTGGTATTACTACTTCAGGAGAGTTATATGCTTGGGGAAGAAATAATTATGGTCAATTAGGTATTGGAGGTACTGATAATAAAAAAACTCCTGTACAGGTAGGAACTGCAACAAATTGGACAGTTGTTTCTGCTGGTGGTACTTCTAGTTATGCTATTAATGATCTTGGTGATATGTATGCTTGGGGAAGAAATAATTATGGTCAATTAGGTAATGGAACAACAGATAATAAAGATGAGCCTATCCTTATATCAGATACTATTACCTGGTTAACAGTTGCTGCTGGAAGATATCATAGTCTTGCACTTAATACAGACAATAAATTGTATGCATGGGGGTTAAATGGTCATGGAGGATTAGGTGATGGAACAACAGATAATAGAGATATACCTACTTCAATAGGAAGTGAAAGTAATTGGGTAAGTATTTCTGCGGGGGAAAGAATTAGTAGTGCTATTAATAATTCTAATGAACTTTATACTTGGGGATACAATTATTATGGTCAGCTAGGTGATAGAACAAAAGAAGATAAACATGAACCTACCAAAATAGAAGTTGGTACAGATTGGTCAACTATCTCAGTAGGTTATTCACACATGCTTGCTATAAATAGTGGGAATAAGCTTTATGCATGGGGTAATAATGAATATGGACAGCTAGGTGATGATAGTTTTGTATTTACACCTACAAAATCTCAACCAAGACAACCATAAAAGGTTATATAAATTAGTCTTACCTCTTGGGTAAGACTAACATCTTCTTTACATCAAACTTATCTAAATACTCATTTACAAGAATTTTTAATTTCTTATCTTCTATATTTATTGCTTTTTTCATAGGAAATTTTAAGAAAAATTGTGAGGGCATAATAGTATATTTAATCTGAGGATTTTTTAAATAGGTAAAGATAGCTTCTCTGATTTGTGTAGTTGTACTGTATTTAATGAGGTATCTTCTATAAATGAGTTGGTTAGGAATCTGTTGCTTTTTATGACAAGAGAGACATGATTCTTCTAAAGAGGTATGATTCTCTTTATTTAGTGTTTGTGCGTAAGTGGTCATACACAAAAAAGTGCTTATAAGTACTATTTTTACCATGTTATCTCTACCTTTGTACCTACATGAAGTTTGGAGGTTATATCTAAATGAAAAGCATAAGAGTTTACTACCTGATTAATAATATCAAGTCCTATGCCAAATCCACCTTCACTCTTATTTGCTCGTTTAAAACGTTTCAATATATCATTTAAATCTTTCTTTGCAATGCCTATACCTGTATCTATTACACTCAGTGATGTATCTGTGAGTTTTACAGTTAGGTTCCCTTTTGTTTTGTTATATTTTATGGCATTAGAGAGTAAGTTATCTATCAGGCGAACAGCATCATTTCTATCTATATTTAGTGTTTTATTAGGGAGAAGTTCTAAAAGTATATTTAACCCTCTATTTTGTGCCATAGCAGAGAAATAGACTACTCTTTCTTCTATCATTTTACTAATATTAATCTCTTCAATCTCTCTATAATACTCATGATTTAAATTAAGATAAGTTAAATCTTCATAAATACGACTAAGTGTCTTAGAAGCAATTTCAATGCGTTTTAACTCTTCACTTTTTTCATACATACCATAGGCCTCTATCAGTTCAATATTGGCTAAAATAGTACTAATGGGTGTGTTGAGTTCATGTGTTGTATCTTGTATAAAATTATTCATCTTATTGATAGAATCACGCATAGGAGCAATGAAAAGTTTACCTAAAAAATAACCTAATATACTAAAAATAATACCTGCACCTAACATAAACCAAATAATATTTCTTTGTAGTGATACGATAGGTTTTTTATCTATAGGTATGGATACCATTAAATAAGCTGCACCTAAATAGTATGGTTCAAGTTTTGAGATATAATACATGTGGTTATTGTTACTGTAGTGACCCATTTTGTTAAGGTAGGGTTTCTCTTTAAAACTACCAAAAATATACTTTTTATCTAAGTCAAATATTGCAGAATTAAATGTTTTTATTTGTGGATAATAGAGTGTTTTATCAAAAGTTGTATGTAAATGTCTCAATTTAGATTTAATATTTTCAGCTTGATACTCAAGTTGCTCTCTTTGCTTGTCATATAAATGGTGTTTAGAGGAGATATAAAAAGTCCAAGATGCTAAAGAAAATAGTAAAAATGTTGAACCTAAATAGATAACTAAAAAACGTATAAGACTTCTTTTTTCACTATTTAACAAACCGATAGCCTATATTTTTAACAGTCTCTATTTTTTCTTTACCTATGGTAGCACGGAGGGTTTTAATATAGGTACGTAATGAACCAGCACTAGGCTCTTCTCCATAATCCCATAGTGTCTCAAAAATATTTTCATACTCCAAAAGCTCATTAGACTGTTGTAAAAAAAGTGCTAAGAGTTTGAGTTCTTTTGTTTTTAGTGAGACTATTGCATTGTCTCTAGTAAGTAGAAGTGATTTTGTATCAAAGATTAAATTGTCTCCAAGAGCTATCTTATCTTCATGGGTTCCATAACTGCGTTTTAGTAGAGATTCAACTCTTACTAGTAGCTCTTTAAGGGCAAAGGGTTTACGAATATAATCATCGCATCCACTCTCAAAACCTTCTGTAACATCTTTAACACTATTTAAAGAGGTAATAAAGATAGCAGGTGTCTCTTTACCATTTTCACGTATCTCTTTTAAAAATTCAAAACCACTTAAATGTGGTACTTTTACATCTAAAAGTAATAAATCTATATGCCTCTCATACATAAAATCTTCTGCTTGTAACCCATCATATGCACAGAGTACTTCATATTTTTGAAATGTTAAAAACTGTTTGATAGTGTCACTTAGCTGTATATCATCTTCAAGTAGAAGTATCGTTTGTGTCATTTTATCTTATTACCTTATTATTTCCATGCCCCATACCTCTAAAGTTTGTAGATGGAAAGTTGTCAAACATCCAAGAGGAGATTTGTGTAAGTTCATCTTTGCTAACATTTTCTTTTTGAGAAGGCATTAATCCAAATTTTTCTATTTTTTGAGGCATACAAATTGCTTTTTCTTTGCTAGGTTCAAGTACATAATCTACCATAAATTTTACAGCGTCATCTTTTTTAGGATAGCTCATCTTAATATGTCTCATAATACCCATGAGTGCAGGTGCAAGAACTTTAGACATATCACTAGGTCTGCTTTTACTATGACATATGGAACATTTTGTATCAAAAAGACTTTCTGCTGTCTCATTTGCTATTGCAGAAGAGCTAAAAGTAAGAACCACTCCTAATGTTAGTAATCTAGTGTTAAATTTCATCTATGTATCCTTTAGTTTTAACCATAATAATATACCAAAATGAATTAAACATGAACCTATAATGTTATAATACAACAAAAAGAGATTTATGGAAAATGCACTTTTATATGTAATTATTACTTTAGGTATATCAATTGTTCTCAATATATTTTTAAAAAAGATTGGCGTCTCTAAAATTATTGGTTATCTATTTACTGGAACTATTATCGTCTATGCTTTTGATTTAAGGCATGTAGGTGACTCTCATATTTTAGAGATGATAGGAGAATTTGGTATTGTATTTTTAATGTTTACCATAGGTCTTGAGATTTCACTCTCTAAAATGGGTAGCATGAAAAAAGAGATATTTTTAAATGGTTTTATGCAAGTACTCTTTACGACTATTTCTGTCTATCTTATTACCTATTATGGATTTAATTTTGATGCAGAGACCTCTTTGATTATCGCTTTGGCTTTTTCCCTCTCCTCTACAGCTGTAGTGCTAAGTTACCTCAAAAGTTCTAAAGAGATTTACAAGCCTTATGGGCAACTCTCTACAGGTATTTTAGTCTTTCAAGATATAGCCGTTATTCCTATCTTAATCTTAATAGGATTTCTAACTACTGAAGCTAATGAGAGTGTTTTAACTATTGTTATGCATACATTTATAAGTGCAGTAGTGGTGATAGGACTGCTTTTTGTTGTAGGGAAACGGCTGATGACATGGTTACTGCATTTTTCTGCTTCTTCAGAACTAGATGAACTCTTTATGGGTTCAGTACTTTTTATTGTTGTCTCAGCCTCTTTACTTGCGCATGCTATGGGTTTTACCTACTCTTTAGGGGCTTTTGTTGCAGGTATGATTATTGCAGAAACGAAGTATCATTATAAAGTAGAATCAGATATTGCACCATTTAAAGATTTACTTTTAGGTACATTCTTTATTGTTGTGGGGATGAAAGTAGATATGATTGTTTTTATTGAGAATATCTTTTTGATTGTTGAAATCTTTATGGCAGTATTTATCTTAAAAAGTTTGATTATGTATCTGCTACTTAGACTTACTTCTACACACAGAAGATCACTTAAAACAGCACTGGCACTCTCTCAAGTAGGAGAGTTCTCTTTTGTTATTTTTGCATTGGCAAGTATGGGTGGACTCTTAGATAATGAATTAGCACAACTTTTGGTTTTAGTGGTTATCTTCTCTATGGTAGTGACGCCATTTTTTATCTCTAAGATTGGTATTATTATCGAAACTGTTAGTGGGAAAAAAGATGTTATAGCAGATATGTCTGCACTTCAAACAAAAAAAAATCATGTTATTGTTTGTGGCTATAGTGTAGTAGGTAAATCTGTTACTAAAGAGCTAGATAAAATAGATGCCCAATACATTATCATAGATAACTCCCCTAAACATGTAAAAGAGGCATTAAATAGTAATTTAGAAGCTTACCTTGGGGATATGTCTAAAACGTCTATCTTAAATGCTATACATACAGAAAATGCAGCAGCGGTTATCGTTACTTTGGACAATATGGAGAAAAAAAGACTTATATGTGAAGCCGTTTTAACACATACTAAAGATGTAAATCTTATTGTAAAAGTGACTTCACTTAGAGAACAAGAGAAATTAAAAGATTTAGATATTAGTGTAATTGTTGATGCAAAAGTAGAAGTAGCTAAAGTCTTAGTAAAGAGAATGAGCAGATGTCAACTAAGATATTGAGGAATTCACTTTAAATTTATATTGATAGTGTATCCTATATTTTTATAAATTTAGGAGCATGTATGATACGTATTTTTTCTATACTTTTGTTGACCCTTCCTCTTTGTAGTAGTACACTAGATGGACTTGTAGGGTACGCAATGAAACATAGCAGTGTCGCTAAACAGAGTCAAACACAAATAGAGTTAGCAAACTTAAAATCACAAGAGAGCAAAGTACAACAGTATGGTTCATTTGATTTTGTTGGAGATGTGACACGCTATAACATCTCTCGTACACTAGTTCCTTTAACTCCAACGGTTATAGGGTCTGGAAAGCCTGTAACAACCGTAGAGAGTATTTTCTCTACGGGTATCGCTTATAATGTTCCTCTTTTTACAGGCTTTTCTCAAACAAGACAGATAGAGATAGAGGGTATCGCTAAGCAGATGTCTGTGGCAAAAGCAAAGTTAACAAAAGAGCAGTTAGTCTATAATATTCGTTCTCTTTATTTGTCAGTTTTAGCACAAAAAGAGATGCTTAAAGCACAGAAATCTTACACTAAAGCACTTAAAAAACTTACAAAGCAGATAGCTTATGAAGTTGAGTTAGGTAAAAAAGCAAAGATAGATTTGTTTAAAGCTCAAGCAAATTCACAAGCTTCACAAACACAACAAGAGATACTCTCTAGTCATATAGCCATAACCAAAGCAACACTCTCTGCATTGGTAGGTAAGCGTGTAGGTAAATTAAAATCTTTACGCATAAAAGTAAAAAAACCTCGATACTCTGTAAACAGACTTTATGCAAAAGCATCAAGTTTATCTAAGGTTAAGATAGAAAATATGGCATTGGCTAAAGCAGAAAAACAGATAGCTAAAAGTAAAGCTACACAGTTACCTCAAGTAAACCTCTCTAGTTATGTCGGTAAGAATTTTGGTGAAGATGTCGCAACAAATGAATGGGACGATGAGACACTTTGGCAAGTAGGGGTTAATGTTAAATGGAATATCTTAGATTTTGGTAAAAGAGATTTGGGTGTACAACAAGCCAAAATAGCCAAAATGGAAGCAACTTTTAAAAGAGAACAAATGCTTTTAGATCTACGTAAACTTATTACACAAGGGATAGAACAGGTCAAACAGAGTTATGCTGAGTATCTAGGAAATGCTACCCAACTTCGCTTAAGTAAAAAGAGTGAAACCATAGAAAAAGTACGTTATGAAGAGGATGCAGCTACCTTAAATGATTTACTCTTAGCAAAGAGTATGAGACAGCTCTCTCAAGCTAAGTTGATAGAGAGTAGATATAACTATAAAAAAAGTATTTACTATTTAGATTATCTATTAGAAAGAGGTATTAAGCCATCTTCAAAGCGTTAAAGTTTAATAAAGAATATCATTAAAAAGGTTAAGTTATGAGTAAGATAAAGATTATTTTAAGTGTGGTTGTTGTTATAGGAATTCTTATCAGTGCAAAAGGACTTTTGCAAAAAAGAAAAACAGAAATAGCGAATGAATCACTACCTAATGCAGCATCATTAACTGTAACTGTGGTGAATCCTAAAGAGAAAGTTATGCAAAATAGAGTCTCCTATTTGGCACAAGTAGTGTCAGATAAGAGTATTAAACTCTCTACAAAACTGGCAGGTTATGTAGAAGAAGTTCTTGTTGAAGAGGCACAAAAAGTAAAAAAAGGTGAAACCCTTGTACGCATAGACAATACTGAACTTCTCTCAAGTTTAGAGGCACTTAAAGTGACACTCCTCACACAAATAGCAGATGCAAAAATAGCTAAAAACATCTATATGAGAAATAAAAAACTCTACAAGGTAGGAGGGTTAGCTAAAGAGAAACTAGAGATATCTAGCGTAACCCTACAGATGAAAAATGCTCTCTATAAGAGTACTGAAGAGAAGATAGTTCAGCTTAAACATCAGAGTACTTATTTAAATATCGTTGCTCCTTTTGATGGAGAGATAGATAGTATATCTCTTCATAAAGGTGACTTAGCAGTTGCAGGTAAAGCGATTTTGAGTATGAGTAATGGTCAGAAAAAGTTACTCTTCTCTTACGCCTCTCAACCAAATAGCGTGATTAAAAAAGAGCAAGATATTTTTATAAATGAGAAACAAGTAGGTTATATTAAGTCTATCTATCCTACAGCACAAAATGGTTTAGTCCGTGCAGAGATTAGCTTAAGTAAAGTTGTAACATTACCTATAGGCAGTTTTGTTAATATAGAAGTGTTAACCAAAGAGCTTAAAGGGTGTGTGGTTCCCAATGATACACTTTTACATAAAAAAGAGGGAACATTTGTTATGCGTTACGTGGAAGGTAAATTTACTACCATGCGTGTAGATGTACAGATGCAAGATGGGTATAATGTACTTATCTCTCCTTGTCCTACCTCTTCTGTTGCAAAAGCATCGGAAGTAAAGTTAGCACAACTTACTGCGTATAAGAATGTACAAACGGTGAAAGAACTCAAAGGAGTGAGAGATGAGTAAACTATCAAACTCTTTGATAGAAAAAGTTTTAAAAAAGCCACATATAATCTTAGCTTTTTTAGCACTTTTTGTCTTAACTGGTATTACGGGTTACAACAAAATGCAGAGAAACCTTTTTCCAAACTCAAACTACCCTGAAGTTGCATTGGTTATCGTTGAACCTGGAGCATCTGCTAAGACAATGGCTAGTAACATTGCTGTACCTGTAGAAGAGGAGCTGTATGCTTTAGATGAGATACGCCGTGCTTACTCTACTACCATAGATGAAGTGACTGTGATTAAAGCAGAGTTTGAATATAGTAAAAATATAGATACTGCTGTCAATGATGTAACCAATGCACTCTCTAAAATACGTGCAAAACTTCCTAAAGATATTAAAGAGCCACAAATTATCAAGATTACAGAGGCAACAGCTCCTGTAGTGGTGGTTGCCATGTCACCTAAAGAGGGTACTGCACTGAGTCTAACCGATATACGTGACTTAGCCTCTAGTAACATTAAACATAAACTACTAAAAACCCAAGGTGTAGCTAATGTAGATATCTTTGGTGGTTATGAAAAAGAGTTACAGATTATTGTAGATAAAGAAAAACTAGATAGCTATCAGCTATCTTTGTCTGAAGTAATAGCAGTGATTCAAAAAAATAATAATGAGTATGCAGTAGGATTTGTAAGTAATGAAGAGAGACGTTATCTACTAAAATCACAAGGTAAAAGAGATCAAGTATCAACACTCAAATCACTCATGTTAACTCCTGAAGTAAAACTTTCAGATGTTGCAGAGATATATTTTGGGCATTATGAAAACTCTGCACTCTATTATGGTAATGGTAAAGCAGCTATAGCACTCTCTATCCAACGCTCTGTCTCTTCAGATGTGATTCAAACGATTAAAAAAGTTGAAATACTTATTGGTGAATTTAAAAGACAATACCCTAACATTAACTTTGAAGTAAGTGATACACAAAAAGAGACGATAGAGCAAAGCACGGTAAATATGTTTGAAGCATTAAGAGATGCGATTATCATGTCTACGATAGTTGTTTTTCTTTTCTTAGCAAGTTTCCGTCAAATCTTAATAGTACTTGTGACTATCCCTTTAGTGTATGCTTCAACTATCGCTTTAATGCGTCTGTTTGGCATAGATTTTAACGTTATTACACTTACGGCTATTATCTTAGCCTTAGGTTTACTTCTTGATGACACGGTGGTTGTCATGGAAAATATCGAACGCCACTATAAAGAGTTGGGTAAAAATATAAATGACGCGGTAGTAGAGGGAACGAAGGAGATTATGTTTGCAGACTTCTCTGGTACAGTTACTACGATGATAGCACTCTCTCCTATGCTATTTGTAGGAGGTTACCCTCAAACGATTTTTGCTCCACTTGTTAGTACATTACTTTTAGCTTTAACTGCCTCTTATATTATCTCTATTGTTGCAGTGCCTCTGTTGTCACTTTATATCTTGTCTATTCAAAATCCTCTTTTACTAAAGGTAGAGAGTGCTTTTCATTCACTTATCTCACGTGCAAATGAGATGACACATAGCTTCTTTGCTTCTATCGTAAAAGCTATTACATCATCTAAGCTTTTAGGTTTTGTCTCCGTTGTGGTTTTACTCGTAATGTTTGCTATCTCTGTAAAAGCTGTTATGCCTACAGTAGGACAAGAGCTTATGCCTCCTATGGATACAGGTGGGGTAAATATACAAATTACCACCGATGCAAACTTGCCTATAGAGAAGAGTGAAGAGATTATGAAGCGTGTTACTAAGATTATACAAAAACAAGCAGAGTTATTGCGTATCTCAGGAAGCATAGGTTCTGAAGCAGGAGTACTAAGTATTGGTTCTGGTTCAGGAACAGATCATCTTTTTGTTATTGCTACTTATGTAGACAGATACAGTAGAGAGATAGACATTTGGCAAATAGCTAGAGCGTTACGTAAAGAGATTGCACAAATCCCTCATGTGAAGTATTTAGATATTGCTCCAGCAGGTTCGTCAGCAATGTCTAGCATAAGAGCAAGTGTTGATGCAAAGTTAAGCTCTTCAGATTTAAATTTACTGCAAAGCTCAGGAGAAGCAGTAAAAAAAGCATTAGAAAATACTCAAGGTATCGTCTCAACTTCTATCTCTTGGGATATGGATAAAGTAGTCTACAATCTCAATATCAATGAAGCAGAAGCACTACGTTATGGACTTAAACGTTCAGATATAGTAGGACAACTGCAACTAGCTTTACGTGGAGCACCTGTAGCAACCTATGCAAAAGATAACAGTATGGACTATACTGTAAGAGTATGGTTACCTAAAAAACAGATAGATAACTTTGAGACTATCTTAACGATGCTTATTGTTACACCTAAAGGTAAAGTACCCCTCAATACATTTGCAACTCTATCATTTACAAAAGAGCCAAGTAGTATCACTAGAGAAGGACTTGAATATACATTAGAAGTGTATGGTAACAGAGAAAAAGGTGCTATCTCACACATAATGGCAAGTTTTGAGAAAGAGCTTGAGGGGTTAAAGTTACCTCAAGGTGTTGAGCTTGAACAGATAGGAGATGTAAAACAGTTTAAAGCAGCAGCGGGAAGAATGATAGGTGCCATCTCAGTAGCAGTTATACTTATCTTTTTTACACT
>JAMOTA010000002.1 GCA_027068435.1 Sulfurovum sp. | reverse complement strand
AGACTGTTTTATATCTCCTGACTTAGGACACGAATTCCAAAGAAACGCCTATATTACGAGGTTTCAATTTTATTTTAGGCACTACATTGAGTTGATTATTTTAAGATAGATGGTCTAGTTGTAACAGAAACCTCCATAAGTTTATAAATCTTTTTAGCATCATCGGATACTTTAGATGGCATTTGTTTTTTTTGAAAAATATTGACCCACTTTTTTGAAAACTTTTGACCCACCTCTGTAGTAAATAAACTACACTTTTATTGTGAAAAAACAATAGAAGGAAAGAGGAGTGATAAGAATGGAAGATTGGGTAAGTATAAAAAATATAAGAGCTAAAAACCCAAAGCTTGGAACAAGAAAAATAGCAGAGCTATTAGGTATCAGTAGAAATACTGTTAAAAAAGCTTTAAAAAGTGATGAGGCACCAAAGTATAAACGAGGTGCTCAAATAAATGAGCAAATAGCACCCTTTGAGGGTTTTATTAAAGAGTCGTTTTTAACAAAAAAACTAAAAGCATCTCGAATACTTAAAGATATACAATCTAAAGGGTATCAGGGAAGTCAATATGCACTATACGCATATATACGAAATGAGTTACGACCTCTATCAGATGAACTCTCAAGAAATAATCCAAATGCTTTTAAATCATATGAGACAGCACCAGGCGAACAGATGCAATTTGATTGGGCACACTATACAGTACCAATTAGTAATGAACTTGTGAAAATCTATATCCATCAAACTATCTTAGGCTATAGCAGATATAAATTCTTTGGAGTAACACTCAGTATTACACAGAGTGATGTACTTAATGCTCTTGAAGAGAGCTATCATCTATTTGGTGGAGTGTGTGAACGAATACAGGTTGATAATGCAAAAGTATTTATAGATAATGCTTCTCGTGATAATCTTATCTGGAACAAACGCTTTATGCACTTCTGTGGATTCTACGGTGTTAAACCAACAAGGAGTATTCCAGGGCATCCTTGGAGTAAAGGTAAGGTTGAAAAACCATTTGATTATCTTGAGAATCACTTCATAATGGGCAATGAATTTAGAGACTTTGCTGATTTACAAGATAGATTAAAAAAGTTTCAAGATGATACAAATCTGCTGTTACACGGAACAACCAAAGAGATTACTAAAGTCATGTTTGAGCAAAAAGAACTGCTATCACTTAATCCTCTACCTATTGACAAGGTAACTGGAGAGATAAGAAGATATGTAGGCTTTAAAGAAGAGTTTAGGAAAGTAACTCTTGATTGCCTCATCTCTTATAAAAGCAATAAATATTCAGTTCCTCACTACTTTGCATCTAAAGAGGTGTGGCTAAAAATACTTTATGGAACAACACTGCAGATATTTTCATCAAGAAATAAATTGATTGCATCTCATAGTATTTCTTTACTAAAAGGTGAAGTAATTTTAAACAAAGAGCATTTTAAAGGGTATAGAACAGAGCAGTTTGATTCAATTGCTGTATCAGTATCAAGACTTAAGACAAGATTTACAGTTTACACAAACCTTGATAATTTTATCCAAAATGTAAAAGTGCAAAAAAGAATTAATCCAGCAAGTCATTTGCATAAAATAGCAAATTTATTTGAGTACTACTCTGATGAGGACTGCATAGTGGCGATGGAAGAGTGTTTTACACTCAATCTTTTTAATGCCGCCATCATTAAAGGTTATATCACACAGCAAGCCAAAGTAAAAGAGAATGAGATTAATCTCTTTAATATTAATCTTCCCAAGGGAGATGTTAAGCGAAATTTACAGGACTATAAGTTATGAGAAAAACAGGACCAATACAACTAGAGAATGGATCGATGAGTGCCAATATAGAGAGTTATTGTAAACTCCTCACATTATCATCAGTAGCAGATAACTATGAGAATATGGCAATGGATGCTACTAAGACAAAAATATCATATCAGGAGTATCTTTATAAGCTGCTCCAACAACAAATTATTGATAGAGTGGATAGAAGTGTTAATGCTAAAATTAAAAAAGCAGGATTTCCTTATATTGCTACTATGGAGATGTTTGACTTCTCTTTTCAGCCTAACATTGATGAGAAACTTTTAAAAGAGTTATCAACATTAAGTTTTTTAGATAATGCCAAAAATATACTTTTCGTAGGAGCTCCAGGTGTTGGTAAAACACATCTTGCGGTTGCCATAGGTCTTGAAGCTACTAAACAAAGACGAAGAGTGAAGTTTACCACAGCAGAAGAGCTTACAAATGAACTCATAGCTGCAAGACAGAGTAACACATTAGCTGATTACCTTGAAAGAGCTTCAAGGATTGAGTTATTGATAATTGATGAAATAGGTTATCTTGATATTCAAAAAGAGTCTGCTTCACTCTTTTTTAGGCTTATTTCTAAAAGATATGAAAAAAGCTCAACCATCATCACTTCAAACAAACCGTTTGAAGAGTGGACAGATGTATTTGGAGATGAAGTAATTGCTAGTGCTATACTTGATAGGTTATTGCATCATGCTTATCCATTTTTAATAAATGGTCCAAGCTATAGAATGAAAGAGTTATTTGGTCAAAAACAGAAGAAGAATGATGTTAAATTTGAAAATGAGGAGGAATCTACTTAAAACTATGCTACTATTTTAACCTATATTTGGTGGGTCACTTTTCGTGAAAAAAGTGGGTCAATTTTCAACAAAAACAACACTCCAGCTTCAACACCACCATGCTCAAACTCTAACTCAACATTTAAGATTATGTTGT
>JAMOTA010000001.1 GCA_027068435.1 Sulfurovum sp. | reverse complement strand
CCCTAAATATCCATTTACTTTTACCCTCTGTATATTTAAATGCAGGAGGCAAAGAGAGTGAGAATTCTACAAGTTCTAAATCGTAAAATGGATGACGAAACTCTACATTAAAATTTGACTCTATAGGATGTAGAAAATTAGAGTCTGCTATGGTAATATGTTGCACAGAACTAAGAAGATCTATGTCTCTTTTTAAAGCAAGATTAGATACACCAATTTTATCTGTAAAATTTACTATTTTGCTTTTAAGTTTAATGCTAGAAAATTTCTCTTTTTTTAAAATTTTTCTAAATAAAGATAATATTTTAACTCCAAGTAATGGTTTAATAATATATCTTTTTATCGCATTAAAAGGTCTTTTTAACACGTTTAACTCTTTATAAAGACTCATAAATTGACCTCTAATAAAAAGTTCATAAAAGCCATATTCATTACGTCCAAAGAGTTCATCACCACCTTGACCAGTAATAATCATATTTTTTTTATCTAATTGCATACGATAAAACATCTCTAGACCGTTAGCAGATGTAACTACAATAGGCCAATCACTGCTTATAGCATAAAGTTCACTAAGTCTGTACTTTTTATAATAATCTAACTTTTCACATGAAACTTTTTTATGACTAATACCATATTTTTCTATGATACTATCAACATATTCACTCTCATCACACTTTAACCCATCAAGTTGCATAGAGTAACTCTCTATGTTAGATGCATCTACTTTTTGTGCTAACAGTGAAACAATAGACGAAGAGTCCAACCCCCCACTTACTTCAAAAGCACTCTGTTTTAATGTATCGATACGTTTATCTATGGCTTTGGTTAAGAGATATTGGAGCTTTTGACTAGCTTCTTTTGGAGTAATATCATAATCTCTTTTTATTTTTTCTGGGTACCAGTAGCGTATATGTTCTAGTTTGTCATTTTGGATACGTATAAAATAGCCTGGAGGTACTCGAAAGATGCCATCATACATCGTCTCTTCATATGCTACTTCACGGCTTTTTAACATACTTTTCATGGCATCGATATTGGGCTTTTTAGATACATCTTGTAAGTTAAGAAGTTCTGATACACTTGAAGAAAATTTGTATCCTAAGGAGGTTTTTACATAATAGAGTGCCTTAATCCCTAGAGGATCACGCGCGGCAAAGTAGGAGTCTGTGTTACTTATATAAAATGCAAATGCATAGTCGCCATCTAACTGAGTAAAAAGAGATTTTCCCCATTTTTCATAGGCTAGAGCAAGGAGTTGATTGCTCTTATATTCATTACTTTTTATATCTAATTTTTTTACTAAATGCTCTTTGTTATAAAGTGCAACTTTAGAATAAATCTCTTTTATACTTGAAATAATTATAGCTCTACTATTTTAAGAAGGCTCAGCATCATTCGCAAAAGTACCACCATCTATATCTGATGCATCTTTTTTAATAATACGATTCATTTTTCCTACAATTTGTAATTCTGGTTGTGAGTAACTTTTTTTTAATGTCTCTTCTACGGTTGTTTTTTCTTCTATCATTTCTCTTCCTTTTATCTAATATTATGGGGGAACCCCTTTATCTTATTTTATCTTATTTTGTCTTAACCTAAGAGTAACCGTACACAATATCATTTTAGATAATATACGTTACCACTGATAAATAGAAAGCACCATATACATTTCATGTCCACTTTTTCCTGTAAGTATGGTTTGGTTACAGTCTGTCCATGCGTGAGATTTTATCTCGCTTTTTTTTTGCTTATCTTTGTTTACACCTATATAAAAACGCCCCGAGATACCACGTTTTTTTAGCATCTTATATGCCGTAAAGGCTTTGACTAAACAAGCACTTTCCCATGGGGTATGTTGTGCTGATTTTTCTATGCTTTTACCTATGGCTACTGCTATCTCTAACTCAAAATCAGTGACTTTTGTGGGTTTCGTATGCGTAGTAACGAGATGAAGTTTACGACTTAAAAACTTAAAACTAAAGAGTAAGATAGCTATACGCATCATACCCAAAATGAGTATGGCTTCAAAAAAAAAGATTTTTTCTCTATGTGGTAATGCTATAAATTTTTTTATTTTTAAAACTGTTTTAGACATCAAAATCCTCTTTTAACAACCCTTTAGCAAAAAGCATCGCATAAGAGCCTTCTGCTTTTACACGTCCATTTTCCATAAGATAGATATAATCAGCTTGTTTAATAGTAGTCGTACGATGAGCGATAATAATAGTGGTTCTGTTTTTCAAAAAAGGGAGTAGTGTTTCATAGAGTTTAAACTCTGTTTCATTATCAAGTGCAGAGGTAGCTTCATCGAAGATAACCACTTTTGGGTGGGAGAGTATAAGTCTTGCAATAGCTAGACGTTGACGCTGACCACCAGAGAGGCGTATGCCATTTTTACCCATACGTGTCTGAAGCCCTTCATCTAAGCCTATAACAAAAGCTTTAAGTTGTGCCACTTCTAACACTTGGTAGAGTGCTTCATCACTTCTATTTTTCCCTAAAGTTAGATTCATAGCGATAGTATCATCAAAAAAGAGTACTTGTTGTAGCATGAGTGAGACATGGTCACGTACAACTCCTAAGCCTATCTGCTCGATGGGTGTATCTGCGTATGTTATGCTTCCTTTTTGGGGTGTGTAGAGACCTACTAATATCTGAGCTAATGTACTCTTTCCACTTCCACTCTCCCCTACCAGTGCTATCTTTTGCCCCTCTTTTGCCTCTATGTTTACATGGTGTAACACTTGCTTACCTTTTGTATAAGAGAACGATACATCTTTAAGTGTAACAGAGCAACTCTCTCTATGTTCAAATGGATTATGTTTAGGTAAGTAGCTAGGTTCATGCTCTAAAGAGAGAAGATGGTTGATACGTTCTAAAGCAGGTTTTGTATTTTGGTACGCCATTACTAAACCTATAAGCTGTTGAGTAGGCGAAACCAAAGTAGAGAGGTAAAATAAAAATGCAATCATCATACCGATACTCAAATCTGAATACGCCACTGCCATGATGCCTAAAGCACGAAAAATATCTACAACTGTATTGGTTAGTAGTGTAGAAGCATTTTTAGCCGATGCTGCTTTGTATCCATACTCTAAAGAAGCACGCTCTATCTCTTTGGCATGTTGCTTTAAGCGACCAAAGAGATTTCTCTCTTGGTTACTAGCACGTACTTGTATAAAAAGTTCAAGTGTCTCTGTTAGAAGTTCATGATACATATCATACGCCTCATGTTGAGAGCGAAACAACTTTGCTGTTCTTCGTCCTAAGATTTTAGCAAAAGCTAAGAAGAATGGATTTAAGATAAAAACTAAAAGTGCCAACATCCAATTCATCCATAGCATGACAATAACAATACCTATTATCATGAAAGATGCACTTAAAAGCACACTAACAAACTGCCCTACCATTAGACTAATACTTCCTACATCTTGCACCATTTTAGAGGAGATACCTCCTGATTTTAAACTCTCATACTCTGAGATAGAGACTCGTTCTAAATGTTTTAAAATACGTTGACGTAAACTGTAAGCAATGTTTTGGGTGATTTTAATGGTATAAAATGTTTTTTTATTACTAAAAAAGTATGCAGATATACGTAAAAACAGTACCACAACCAGTACCAATAAGACATAAATAGCCACCTCTTTCGTATCAAAGTATGTGCTGATAAACTCTGTGAGTTTTCCTTCATTGTGAAGTAACACTTCATCTATAAGTAGGGGAAGTAGTAGTGGGATAGGTAGAAGTAACAGCGTAACACACAGCCCATACAAGCTACTCAACCAAAAATCTTTTTTTTGGCTCTTTACTTGCATGAAGAGGCTTGTAAATGTATAGTTTTCTCTCATATTTTACCTATGTATAACGCTTATATTTTACGGGAGTATAACAAAAATTCAATTATTGGTTACTAAAGCTATTATGCTATAATTTAAACTATAACGTATTATTTTAATCTTAAGGTACATCATGCACACTATCAAAGCTTACGCAAAAGTCAATATATTTTTAAAAATCAAGGGTCAAAAAGAGGGTTATCATACCCTACTCTCAAGGTTTGTAAAGGTCAACCATCTTTATGATATTATCAGTTTTGAACCCTCAAACTCTGAAACTTTTACGATAGAGGGGTGTGATAACATCTCTTTAGAATCAAACACCATACACAAAGCATACACAGCACTCCAAGAGCATACACAAAGTCAAGAATTAGTATCGTTCTTTAAAGAACATAAAGTGCTTGTAACAAAAAACATCCCTAGTCAAGCAGGACTAGGTGGAGGAAGTTCTGATGCTGCTGCTTTTATGCGTTTAGTAAATGATGTGTGTCACTTAGAACTAGACCCAGATACTTTAGCCAAAATAGGAAGTCTAGTTGGTGCTGATGTACCATTTTTTGTTTACAACTATAACTCTGCTAATGTATCAGGTTTTGGAGAGATTGTTAAACCTTTTGAAGAGCCTCCTTTAGAGCTAGAACTTTTCACACCACATATCGCTTGTGACACTTCAGTGGTCTATAAAACATTTAACAAATACCTACTTCAACACATTAACCCTACATCATTCTTTGGGTGGGATCAGCTAGACTCAAAAACTATCTTGAATCTAGTTCCAGACCCCATAGCACTCAATGACCTCTACCCTGCTGCTCTTGTAGCTTACCCAGAGTTAGAGAAACTAGATACAAAAGATTGGTTCTTTTCAGGAAGTGGAAGTACGTTTTTTAAACTAAAATAGGGATTGTAATTCATATATAGTTATATGATACACTCTTTTACATTACCTTAATAAATAAAAGTTATAATAAAAACTATAAATTTTAAAAGAGGTGTTTTATGACGACAACGACTCCATACCCAGATATTTTTGATGAACTTAAAGCAGATGTACGTAAAGAAGGTTTACTAGATCGTGTACCTGTACGTGGTAGTATAGAGATGATTGCCATACTTCTGTGTATGGGTATTATCTTAACCACTGCTCCTATGTGGAACCCTATTTTATTGGGTCTTTTTCTTACTTTAGTGATGACACGTGCAGTATTTGTATCTCACGATATTTTGCATACACAGTACTTTAAAAGTAAATCACTCTCTAAAAAGCTCTCTTACCCTTTTTCAGCTTTTATACTTAGTAACTCCTCTTCATGGTGGGACTTTAAACACAACATCAACCACCACACATACTGTAACATCGAAGAGAAAGATGAAGATATTCTTGCTCTTGACCGTGCATTTACTAAAAGAAAAGGAAATAACCCTTTTATAAAAAAATATAAATTCATTATTTTCTGGGGAGCTCAGTTCTTTATGTTCCCTGCATTCATTGCTCAATCATATAGTTTTGTTATCAAACGTAAACTTTGGGGTGAGTTTGCACTTATGCTTATGCATTGGCCTATTGTATGGGGAACACTTATTTATCAAATTGGTGGTGTGAATACACTTATTGTAGCACTTACGGTAAACTTTACACTTTCTCCTTGGCTCTCTTTTGGCTTTATTACCAACCATTTAGGGTGTGAAAGCTTTGTAGAAGAAGAGGGTAAAGAGCTATCATGGATGGAACTTCAAATGAGAACAAGCCGTTCATTAACAGGTGGAGCATTTATACACTGGTTCTATGGTGGACTCAATACACAAATAGAACACCATCTATTCCCAAAAGCACCACGTTTTAACCTCTTAAAAGTACAAGAGATGACAAGAGACTTTGCAAAGAAACATAAGTTAAAATATTTTGAAACTACCCCTATTACTGCGTATGCTCAGATTAATAATGTACTTAAAGCCTATTAAAATCTAATCTTTAAAAGAGAAGCTATTTGCTTCTCTTCACTACTATTTTTCATCATCTTCAAATGTATATTTTACCTCACTCCATCCAAACTCTATAAAAAGTCTATGCATAGTCATATCTAAGGGGGCTTCTATCTGAAGGAACTCCTTAGTAAGAGGATGTATAAATGAGATACCAAAAGCGTGTAAAAGCAATCTATGTGAGTCAAGCTTTTTACGAAAAAGTATATTGTGTTCACCTCTTCCATGTTTTGTATCTCCTACTATAGGATGAAAGATATGTTTCATATGTCGTCTTAGTTGATGTTTTCTTCCTGTTTTAGGTAAAAGTTTCACTAACGAATAACGTGCCACTGGGTAACGGCTTACAGGGTAAGGGAGTTCTACTGTTGCTAAAGCTTTATAGTAAGTTTGAGCCTCTTGTGCCTCTTTTGTAACTCCTAGCCTCTTCTGCTCTTTGGTATCTAGCATCTGCTTTAATGGGTAGTCTATGAGTGCATCATCTTCAACATACCCACGCACCACAGCGATGTAAGCTTTTGCCACATCTCCTAAACGAAAAAGAAGAGACAACTTTTGTGCCATCTCTTTGTTGAGTGCAAAAACCAACACACCTGAAGTGGGCTTATCTAAACGGTGTATGGGGTAAACATATTGCCCTATCTGGTCACGTAGCATCTGTAAAGCAAAAGCTCTCTCATGTCTATCTATGGGTGACTTATGGACTAACAGTCCTGAGGGTTTATTGATAACAATAATATCGCTATCTTGGTAAAGTATCTCTAAGAGAGTGGTTTCTATATTATCCATAGTGAATTATATGATATAATTCTACAAACTATAGAACAAAGGAATGATTTGGCTATCAATATCGTTGCACAAAATAAAAAAGCTAGACATGATTATGAGATACTTGAAAAGTTTGAAGCTGGCATAGTACTTTCTGGTGCAGAGGTAAAAGCACTTCGTGCAAAACGTGCCAACCTTGCAGATGCATTTTGTCGTTTCATCAAAGGTGAACTTCACATTATGAATGCACACATAGCACATCTTGAAACTGCACATAAACACTATACTCCAGAGACAAGAAGTCCTAGAAAACTTTTATTACATAAAAAACAGTTAGAGAAGCTACATCTTAAAATACATAAAGATGGTCTCACTGTTGTACCCTTGATGATTTACTTTAATGAGCGTAACTATGCAAAGATAAGCATTGCTATAGCTAAAGGTAAACAGCTTCATGACAAACGTGCTGACATGAAAGCTAAAACCCTAGACAGAGAAGCTAAACAAGCTATGAAGAGTAGAGAGTACTAAGCACCTCTCTTTTCTCGTTTGGCTTTAAGTTTTTCTCTAGGAGAGATATAGAATCTCTTTTTTAATGTTCTACGATCTTCTCTCTTCTGTACAAGTAGTGCATGTTTATTTAACTCTAATTTATGCATCTCTTTAAGTCTATACCATGAAGAGACTCTCTCATAACCTATAAACTTATAGATAATCTTTTTACTCTGAACTGTTAAAAACTTAAAAAAGCTTCTTGCAGGAATATGAAATACTTTTTCTAAATAATACTCTATAGTTTCAAATGTAGCGTGAAATAGTGTATATATATAGTTTAATCCTCTTTTAAGTAGTGGTATCTTCTCCATCCACTCTAGTAACCAAGAGAAGATAAATACTTCAACAATAGGTGCTATCCAACTTCCCCAAAGAAAGTCTGTAAAAAAGTAAAAAACTGTTGTTCCAACTTTTAAAAAGATAGCCAATAAGAAACTCCATATCTTAGCGATAAAGACTTTCATCGCTAACATTCCGCCCATAAACTTTCCTACAAAACCCAAAGAGGCTAAGAAAGTAAACCCTGCAAAAAGTTGTTTAACAATAGGAAAGTTTTGAAAGTTCTTTTTCACATAAGCCATTAGATGCTTAATATCATCACTAATATGATCTAAAAAATGGATTTTAAGATTATGGTTGATTACCTTTTCTATTAAATACCGTTTACTCAAGCCTGTAGCAGAGAGAAGTGCAATCTTTTTTACAAAAAGTGTTAAGATAAATTTACCTTTTACAAGAAAAAAAGCAGACAGTATCATCACAATATTCTTTTTTATAAAGAACAAAGCTCGAAAAAATAGTGCAATAACAAATGTACGACTCTGCTCCATACTAAAAAGTAGAACTGTTACTACCACTAAAACAAAAGGAATGAGCCATAACCAAGGAGATCTGTTTTTCATCATTTATGGCTTTTTAAGTGATGCTTTTATGGTTTTATAAAGATACTTTAACTTTGTGATAAAAGGACTCTCTTTTGAAAAGTACCTCTCTTTAAGCGTTTTTACAGTGGCTTTTACGTCACTTTTTATAATAACTAAACGCTTCATACCCTTTATATAAATCTCTAAGGATTTCAACCATGCAATACCCTTCATAATAAGCTCATAGAGCCACTTAAACCAGTTAAACTCCATGAGCTTATCTTCTGTGACCCTAAAGAGCCAAAAGGTAAATGCTGCTATGGGTATTTTGGCGATGTATAGAGTTAACCCTAGTAGCACTTGACCACTTACAAATAGCATCCCCGCATAGATACCAAATGCCTCTACAACTATAAGCAGTAGTAGAAAAATCACTAAAATAACAGAAGCATTAACGCTTTGTAACTTTCTCTCTACCTTTTGAAGCATTTTAAGAGAGTGGATAAATTCATAAATGGGCTTTGCAACTCCCTCCCATATAAGCTCTTCAAAAATAACATATAGTATAACAAGAAGTAGTTGTAGTAGTGAAATAAGTCTATTTTTAATGGCATGTAACATAATGTGATATCCTAAATAATTTTAAGGTATTATAGCAATTTAATTGCGATATTGAGTATTTGTGTTTAAAAGTTTGAATTGTATAGTACGAAGTAGTTTAGTAGAGTGTTGTGAAGGAATAAACCTTCACAAGTTGCACGATAAAGCAGAAAAAGATTATTTTCTTCTAAGTTCTTTAATTCTTGCAGCTTTACCTTTAAGTTCTCTAAGGTAGAATAGTTTAGCTCTTCTAACTCTACCTCTTCTAAGTAGTGTAATACTTTCAATTGAAGCAGAGTAAAGTGGAAAAATTCTCTCAACACCAACAGAGTTAGCACCCATTTTTCTTACCATGAATGTTCTACCAGTTCCTTGACCTCTAATAGCGATACAAAGACCTTCAAAGTTCTGAACTCTCTCTTTTTCACCCTCTTTAATTCTCACAGCTACTCTTACTGTATCACCTGCTCTAAAATCAGGAACATTATTATCAGCTAATTGTGCTTTTTCAAAGCTTTCAATATATTTATTTCTCATGTTATACCTTTTTGTATAAGTCTGGGCGAAAATACTTTGTTTTACACAAAGCCAACCCTCTTTTTAAGTCCGTGATTTTACTATGATTACCCTTTAAGAATTCTGAAACAACTTTATTTTCTTCATAATTTTTAGGTTTAGTAAAAGATGGAGCTTCCAGAAGTGAAGACTCAAAACTCTCTACACTTAAGGAATCACTATTTCCAAGGACAGCATCTACGTTTCTAGCGATTGCATCGCATATAACCATACTTGCTAACTCTCCACCTGTCAAGATAAAATCACCAATAGAAAATAACTCATCTGCATATGCTTCTATTACGCGTTCATCTATCCCTTCATAACGTCCACTTACAAAGACTATATGCTCTTTACCTGCTAAACGTTTTGCATCATTTTGGTTAAATGTTTTAGCTACAGGAGAAAGAAATACAATATGAGCATGAGGTGAACACTCTTTAATACTTTTTAGTGTATCTGTCAAAGGTTGTGGTGTCATAAGCATACCTGCTCCACCACCTACCATCGGTGCATCAACACGGTTATGTTTATCTGTAGTAAAATCACGTGGATTAAAGAAGTCTATAAAAATCTTCTTATCTTCTATTGCACGCTTTAAGATACTTTCAGAGAAATACCCTTTGATAAGGTTAGGGAAAAGTGTTACAAAAGAGAACTGCATAAGACTACTAACTTGCTTGGAGTATATCTTTAGCATCCTGAACATAAACAACTTTTTCTTCTGTATCTGAACGCAATACATAACGGTCTATATAAGGAACTAAAAAGCTCTTAGGCAAGCCTGCCTCTTGCAGTTTATTCTCTGTTTTTATGATTAAATAATCTGTATCACCCATACGTTGAATATCTTCAACTAACCCAAGCTCTTCACCATCTTGCATTATTTTAGAACCTATAACATCAAACCAAAAATGCTCACCCTCTTTAAGGTCACAATTCTTTTTAGTCTGTTGTTCATTGGAAAATAATTTAATGTTGGTAAGTTTTTTTGCAGAGTCAATACTCTCATGACCAATAAAACGGATAATACCACGTGTAAAGTTTATATCGGCAATGGTTAGTTCACCACGATTACTTTGATAGCTATTACCTATTTTAAATTGTTCTGGAAAGTCAGTATATAAGTGAAATTTAAGATCACCCCAAAGTCCTATTGTACGCCCTATTTGAGCTATAATTGCATCATCTTTAGACATATAGTTACTTTGAAGCTTTTACATTAACGCGGTAATTTTTACCGCCTTTTGCTTTACAGCCAGAGATGACTGTTTTAATAGAGTTAATCATTCTTCCATCTTTTCCGATAAGTTTACCGATATCTTCACTATTAGCAAAGATGGTAATCTCATCAAACCCCTCATCAATCTCAGATATTTCTATAGTAATATCTTCAGGACTGTTTACCAAAAGTTTGGTATATGAGAGTAAAAAATCTTTAACCATTAAAACTATTTTCTACCAGAAATTCTTTTAACAGTTGGACTCATTTGAGCACCAACGCTAGTCCAGTAGTTCAATCTTTCTTCGTCAAGAGTAAGCTCTTTGTTTACAGATACTGGATTATAGTGACCAATTACTTCAATCCAACCACCATCTCTTCTTTTTCTACTGTCTGTTACTACGATTCTATAAAATGGTTTCTTTTTTCTACCCATTCTTGTCATTCTAATCATTGTCATATTATATCCTTTGTTTTTTCATGTATTCAATGGTAACCCGAGGAAGAGCTACACATTACCGAATAAAGTACTGACAACTACTTTTTAATGACTAAAGCACTCATCAATACTGTAAAATTCTTTTTGAAACGCAATTTTACCATAATTTGTATAAAATTTTTATTAAATATTTTAGATTATCTCCTTTGAGAGTTATCTCAAAGGAGCATTAAGAAAATTAACAAGAAATTTCCACAATAGATTCAACAATTATCTCATCACCTTGTTCTAAAATATCATACTCTTCATCCACTCTTAGGTAACCATCTTCTGTATCTATCCTATAGCTTCCACCATCATCATCAAACATATTAATTCTTGCATTTATCTCATCATCAGTATTTCCAATAGCAAAAGTTCCACTAAATGCACCTGGACCAGTAAAATATGAATAAGTATTATCACAGTACTCTAAGATTACATCTTGACCCGCATCATTATAACCATTGATTTGATATCCATCTTGCAAATCTAAAACATCTACAGAAGAAATTTCATTATCTCCTCCAGTAGAGCTATCACCAGTAGAGCTATCACTGCTACAACCACTTAATGCTATTACTGCTACACCTGAAAGAAACAAACCTATTAACTTTTTCATTTTATCATCCTTTTAAATTATATACTTAAGTATATCATTTAAATCTTTATAGATAAAAAAGTTATCTTATTTTGTTTAGAAATTGAAGCAAGTGTTAACGAGGGATACCAGCCATACCACCACCTTGCATCTGTGCCATCATGTCTTGCATCTGTTTCATACCACCCTTAGTTGACATCTTTTTTGCCATCTTTGCAGCATTTTTAAACTGTTTAAGTTGACGATTGACTTGCATTTGACTCAAGCCTGAACCTACTGCCAAACGTCTTTTTCGGGTATTGTTTAGTAAATCTGGGTTTTCTCTCTCTTTTTCTGTCATAGAAGAGACCATAGCTTTAATCATCTTAATCTCATCAGAGTTCTCTAAATCCATGTCACCTAACTGTTTAGCCATACCACCCATACCAGGTATCATCCCCATAACAGACTTCATACTTCCTAGCTTTTTCATCTGCTCCATCTGAGATAAGAAGTCGTTGAAGTTAAATTGACCTTTTTTAATCTTCTGTGTAAATCTTTTTGCCTCTTTAGGGTCAATAACCGCAGCCGCTCTTTCTGCTAAAGACTCAACATCTCCTGCACCCATAAGTCTGCTTACGATTCTATCTGAGATAAACTGCTCTAAGTCAGGCATCTTCTCCCCAGCACCGATGAAACGAAGTGGAACACCTACTTGTTGTGTAAGTCCTAGTGCAACCCCACCCTTTGAGTCACCATCAAACTTAGATAAAACAACACCTGTAATGCCTATTTTATCTTTAAAAGTTTGTGCTGTTCGTACTGCATCTTGTCCTGTCATCGCATCTGCAACATAGAAGAGTTCATCAGGATTGGCTATTTTTTTAATTTGAGCCAACTCATCCATCAACTCATCATCTATAGCTAAACGTCCAGCTGTATCGATAAGTACTACATCATAAAGCTCATCTTCAGCTTTTTTAAGCCCACGTTTTACTATCTGCTCAGGGGTAGCACTCTCATCTGCAACAAGTTCTACCTCTATGCCTGCTGTAATTTGTCTCAACTGTTCAACCGCTGCTAATCTTTGTAAATCTGCTGCGATGACTAGTACTTTTTTCTTTTTTTGCTCTTTAAGGAAGTAAGCTAGTTTACCTGTGGTTGTAGTTTTACCAGATCCTTGTAAACCTATCATCAACACTACTGTTGGAGGCTTAGATGCAAAAGTAAAGCCTTTAGCTGCACCCTCTACAGTAAGAATATCTGTAAGCTTATCTTGTAGAGCTTTTAGGAAGTTCTCTTTTCCTACACCATACTTCTTTGTCTCTACCTCAACAGTAGCAATAAGCTCCTTTACAACTTTGTGATGTACATCGGCTTTAAGTAGTGACTTTTTTAGTTCAGTCGTTGCTTTTTTAAGTGCTTTGTCATCATCATGAAAACGAATCTTTCCTATGGCATTTTTAAAACTATCTGTTAAAGTATCAAACATAATTTCCCTCTATTTTCTCATTATCTATTGATGCGATTTTACCCTATTTGGGCTTAAATGCATTTACAACTCACACAAACTACTTATATTTTGCTATATCTGCTGGTTCTTTTGCATTAAATTCATAGTCTAAAATCTTCATTTTTAAAGAGTGTAGTAACACACGCTTTGACTGTGTTCTACTTCCATACTGTTCATCTCCAACGATAGGATACCCTATACTTGAAAGGTGTACACGTATCTGGTGGGTTCTTCCTGTCGTAATCTCTATATGTACTTTAGACTTTTTTCCTTGTAACTCTTCGGGTTTGACTATTGTATGTGCTTTTTTTCCACGTACTGTATCTATCATAGAGAAAGCTTTACCTTTTTTGATAGTAAATATAGGTTCATCTATCTCTACTTTTTCATAAAGTACACCCTCTATCCATGCAACATAGTGTTTCTCTACATTACGGTTTTTAAACTCTTTAATTGCACGTTCTATAAAGGCTTTATTCTTGCCAAGAAGTAGTACTCCTGAAGTATCACGGTCAAGTCTATGTAGTAGCTCTGCACCATCTATGGCATCTTGAATATCATAACTATCTACTTGTGCAGGTTTATTGATAGCGATAATATCTTCATCTTGATAAAGTATCTCTATCTTTTCAGGATACTCAATACGAAAAAACGTCTCTACATTTATCTCTGCTCTTGCTATCTTAACCTTTTTATCTTCAACAAAAACCAATCCCTTATCAATAAGGTCTTTTGCTTTTTTATTTGATATACCCTGCTGTATTGCCAATACTTTATATGCTTTATCTGTTGCCATTGTTTTCCTTCTTTTCTAATCAATCTACTCTTATAGAGTACTTTTTAAACTCTCTATTATCATAGAGATATCACTCTTACTTTTAATCTTTGCTGGTTTAATCAAGCCATGTTGTAAAACTCTTCTTGAGAGATTGGAGGCTTCTACTATTGTAATACCCTCTATCGCATCAAAAATATCTTTTTGATTAAAATAGTGTTTACCTGAAATAATCTTACATCCAAACTGTGCAGCTTCTGCTGCGTTGTGTCCACCTATAGGTTCAAATGCACCACCTAAAATAACTATATCACTAATAGAATACATATTTACCAACACACCCAAAACATCTACAACTACAATATCACTCTGCATCACACTATTACTAGAGTACCTCTGCATAGTAAGATGATGCTCCCTACTAAAATCTTCTACCATTTTAACCACTGCATCAAAGCGTTCTGGATGCCTAGGTACAAGTAGAAGTTTAACCTCTTTTTCCTCTTTTCTTAATGCTTCAAATGCTTCTAAAATGATCTCTTCTTCATTTTCATGTGTACTAGCTCCACAAACTATTAACCCTGATGGATTTACTAAATGCTCAGTCACCTTGGGTAAACTGTATAGTTTTATATTGCCAGTTACTACTACATTGTTTGCACCCAACGACTCTAAACGCTCTTTATCTAGTGCAGTTTGTGCATACACTTCATCTATGTGTTTAAATATATGTCTATAGAGCCAAGCTATCTTTTGGTATTTAGGAAAAGATCTATCACTCATCCGTGCATTGATAAGTAACGTTTTTGCACCTCTACTTTTAGCCAAAGCAAAAAGCAGATACCAAAACTCTGCCTCCATAACTACCAACACCTTTTGTTGCTTTAACCAAAAAAAGAGTAAAGATTCAAAAGGTAGATATCTACTCTCTTTAGTGTACTCATGTATAGCTTTAAAACCTGTATGTGTTGTAGTACTCATACGCAAACATTCACTAGGCAATGCATCTACTAAAGGTTTTATCGCTTTTGCTTCACCAAAACTACAAGAGTGAAACCAGATACCATTTGCACGTAAAGAACTGTTATTCCATAAGAAAAAACGAGAGGGAATAGAGTATCTATATTTTGTTTTTAAGGCGTAGAGTAGTAGAAAAGGGAGAGCTATTATATAAATAACAAAAGAGAAAAAACTATAGAGAAAAAAGAAAATTTTCTCCATAGCAAATCATTTAATCGTTTTCAGCAGTTACTGGTTCTATATACATAATACGCCCACAGTGAGGACAGTTACAGATTTCATCTGCTTTAATCACTTCTGAGTATGTTTTATCATTTAGTTTCATGTAACATCCATAACATGCTTGTTTTTTTACTGGTACTACTGCTGTGTTTCCTGCCCAGATACGAATCTTCTCATAAAATGAGAGTACTTTTTGCTCTAAGTTTCTACTAAGCTCTTCTCTTTTTACAAAAAGTTCACCTTTACTTTTTTCGATTATAGCTTTTTCTGCAGTAACCTCTTTATTGATAACATTAAAGTTTTCAGTTAAAGTAGCTACTTTTTCACTCGCTTCTTCAAGAAGTTCAGTTTTTGTTGCATTGATACCTTGAAGTCTCTCTATCTCTTCATTGGCAAAAGTCATCTTCTCTTTAGCTATATCTTCTTCTAAAGAGAGTGCTTTCATCTCTTTTTCCGTTGAGATTTCTTTAAGTTTTTTTGCATTTAAAGTAAGTTGCTCATTAAGTAAAGTAAGTTGTTCGTCAAAACTTTTTACTTTACCATTGTTATCTTCTATACTAGAAGTTAAACTATCAAGCTCATTTTGAGCTGAATCAATCTTTTTTTGTACTCTTGCTAATTTTTTATCTGCTGCTTCAAGTTGTGGGTTATAGCTATCTATCGCTTGGTCATTTTTTGCAAGCTCTATAAGCTCATTTAAGTGTTTGTTCAATCTCTATCCTTTTGGAGTTTAAGGGTGTTCTTGTAGCAGTTCTACAAGATATTTTAACCTATTTTATCTGTTTCAATATAAAATGGGTTTTTAGAATTCGCAATTATAGCCAAAATAGGTAAAACTTTCAATTCATCTATCAGTATTTCTGCAAAAAACTTCTCACTCTCATAATGTCCGATATCTACCATCATCAAATCTTCACTCATCGCTTTCATCGCATCATGATATTTAATATCACCAGTTAAGAAGCAATCAGCCTTAACATCATCCATAAGTGAAGCCCCTGAACCCGTACAGAGTGCTATAGATTTTATCTTCTCTTTTTTACCTACTACTTTAAGTGTGGGTAGATTTAACTTCTCTTTTATCAGGTTAAGTAGTACTTTATATGTCCACTCTCCAGAAGTTGTACAAAGAAAAGATTTTTCTCCTTGCATTTTAAAACCTAAAACTTTTTCAAAAACATATTTATTGAGATGTGTTTGGTCAAAGTTCGTATGCATAGCAATGAGTGATTGTTTTTTAAGTATCATCATCTCTATCAAGTTTGCAGGATACTTCGCAAAATCAAGCTGTGTCATCTTTCCAAAAATCAATGGATGATGCACCACAAAAAGCGTACCCTCTTTCGCCTCTTCTATCATCTCCAAATCTACATCTAAAGAGAGAACAATTTGAGAAGCCTCACGCTCCATTTCACCCACAATAAGCCCAGAGTTATCCCATTTTTCTTGGAGTTCAAAAGGACTTATTTTGTTTAAGTGATTATAGATTTCTTGTAATTTCATATTTTATTTCCTATACTTTTTACTCAAAAATTTCACTCACAACAATCACACTATCTAAACACAAGATTTCCATCTCTTCATCTTCTCCATAAGCGTTAACATAGAAGTATTTTCCATCTATCAATACAAACTTATCAATAATCTTAAACTCTACATTGACTAAAAAATACTCTTTAATACCACTTTGTTCATAAAGTTCTTTTTTAACTGTTTTATCTTTATGTGCTGTTGAGGGAGAGAGAACTTCAAAGACTGCACAAGGTATTTGCTCATCTTCGCAAAAAAGCATCACATCAGGTTGAACTACCGATACGCTATTTTCATTTTTAAGTTTCAAATCAAAAGGAGCAATACGTGGTAAGCATTTTTCTTTGGATTTAGATATGCTTTTAAGTATAAAAAAAATATTACCCACTGCATCTTGATGAGAAGCACTTGCTCCTGCCATCATATATATATCACCAAATATAAGTTCAACTCTCTCTTTACTATTTTTATCTATATCTAAATAGTTTTGATAGCTATAATGACTTAGCTCTAATGCCTCTTCCATAAGTTAACCTTGCACTCTTTTGTTACGCTCTTCTTCTTGAGCCTTATATAGCTGAGCACACCCAATAGAAAGCTCTCTTACTTTTAGAATATAATTTTGACGTTGAGCTTGAGAGATGGCTTTTCTAGCGTCAAGTATATTAAATGCGTGTGATGCTAGCATACACTGATCGTAAGCAGGTAGAGGTAAGCCCTTTTCTAAACATACTTTACACTCATTTGACGCATCTTCAAAGTGTTGAAAGAGGTTTTCTACATTTGCTACTTCAAAGTGGTACTTAGAGAACTCATACTCACTCTCTTTATGTACATCTGCGTAAGTCGTTACCTCATCACCATTTTTGTTCCAAACGATGTCAAAAATGCTCTCAACACCTTGCAAATACATAGCTAGTCTCTCTGTACCGTAAGTAATCTCAACAGCCACAGGGTCACATGCTATGCCTCCTACTTGTTGAAAGTAGGTAAATTGAGTCACTTCCATACCATCAAGCCAAACTTCCCAACCAAGCCCCCAAGCTCCAAGAGTTGGAGACTCCCAGTTATCTTCTACAAAGCGTATGTCATGCTGAGACAAATCAAGACCTAAATACTCTAAAGATTTTAGGTATAACTCTTGAATGTTGTCTGGACTTGGTTTTATAAGTGCTTGAAACTGATAGTAAGAGCCTAGTCTGTTAGGATTTTCTCCATATCGTCCATCTGTAGGTCTTCTACAAGGTGCAACATAAGCAGCAGACCAAGGCTTAGAGTCAAGACTCTTTAACAGCGTAGCAGGATGAAATGTCCCTGCCCCCGATGGTATATCATAAGGCTGTACAATATTACACCCCTGCTCTGCCCAGTATTGTTGTAGTTTTAGTAGTATTTGACTAAATGTTAGCATTTTAATTCCTTGTAAAAGTGTTTTTTATATTCGTGGGTAAAAAATTCAATATCATTAGTATAGATTTCATCAAAATATTGTCCTTTATACTCTTCTAGTCCAAATTGAATTTTATTTCTTTCAATTCTTCTTCTCCATTTATCTCTATTATTTTGATACGCTACACAATATATAAAATGATACTCTTTCATTCCTATATTATAAGTACTAAATATCTCTTTTAGAGCTTCATAACCATTGGTCAATTTTTTATGTATTTGTTTTGTATCTTTTTTAATAACATTTGATTTTTGATTTTTAAACTCTATACAATATATATTTTTATTATCAATAACTAAAGCATCATAAGAAGCTGGTTGTTTTAAAGGATATTGTTTTTTGATTATTTCATCAAAATCATAAGCATTTTGTGTTTCATCTTTACATAAATATACTTTATTATCTTTATCAAAACTAACTTCTTTTAAAGTAGAACTAAAAGATTTAAATTCTGATAAAAAAATAGATGAAGCATCAGCCATTTTGTAATCTTTTACTATCCATTTCATCAAAAATATCAAATGGTTCGGATAACTTTTCAAAAGTTTTCTCTAATGTTAAAGGATTACTATTTTCTATCTGCTTAATATACCCATCTTCTGCCAAATAAAAGTTAGTTTTACTTTCTATATTTTCAACTTCACTATATCTCTTTAAAGCTTCTATCATATAAGGACTATGAGAATTAACAACTATCTGAACTCCATTTTTCACAAGTTCAACAATGACTTTAGCCATTTCTAGTTGCCATTTTGGGTGTAAATGTACTTCAGGTTCATCTAAAATAAGAACTGTCTCTTTATTTAAATAGTTATTTTGAGATAAAACTTGTAAAATCCCAAAGGCTTTAATACCTGTAGCTGTATTAATTAATTCTATTCTATCTTTTCCTCTCATAAAAAAGAAATTACCTAAATCATCTTGTGTAAAACTACCATTTATAATATCAATAATATTTTTTTCTATATAATAATTATTACTTTTATTTTGATTCTTAGTTAAAAGTTTGAAATGGATATCACCTATTAAAAAAGGTGTTTCCATCTCAATATTATCACCAAAACTAGAAAGTCTACTTTGTATTAATGAAATTTGATTTAAAAATTTATTAAAATTCCATACTAATGGTGATTCAATCATTATAGGAAAATATATATCAACTGATTCTAAACCATTTTCTAAAAAATTATCATAAATTATTTTATTATCAATAATATCAAGCTTTAAAGACTTTTTATCAAGAATTAATTCAATATAACCCTTCTTACTTAATTGTTTAGAAAAAAGTATATCTACTAATAAATTAGAAGATATAAAATTTTTCTTTAATCCATTAAATACCTCTGATTCTTTATCAAGTAGAGATATTTTTTTTAATTGTATAAAATATTTTAAATAAAGGACTAGTGCCTTCCCTACCGTACTCTTTCCAGTATCATTCTCTCCAGCTATAACAGTAAGACCGTCTATCTTGACGTTTGCTTCTTTTATCATGCCTATGTTTTTTAACTGGAGTTCCATGGTTTGCCTTTTTACTTACAGTATTGTTTCTATCTCAGAAGAGTCTAGCTCTACTTTTTTAGCTTTGCTTACGCGGTCTTCTTGTAGTTTAATTTTAAGTTCATCATCTTGAAGTGCCATTATCTGTATAGCTAAATATGCAGCGTTGACTGCTCCTGCTTTACCGATGGCAAGTGTTCCTACAGGCATACCTGCTGGCATCATAACAGTACTTAGAAGTGCATCTTCACCTTTAAGTGGTCCTGACTCCATAGGTACACCTAAAATTGGTTTAGTTGTACTCGCTGCTAATGCTCCAGCTAAGTGTGCTGCCATTCCTGCTGCTGCTATGAACACTTGTGCACCTTTAGCTTCTGCCTCTTTCATGTATGTTTTTGTTCTCTCAGGACTTCTATGTGCTGAAGAGATAATAAGCTCATACGGTACACCAAACTTCTTTAGTGTCTCTGCACACTCAGACATGATGGTATAGTCACTTTTAGATCCCATTACGATGGATACAAATTTCATTTTAATTCCTTTTTTATTAATTTAATTTATTTATGGTTTTGTTCTTGCTTAGCAGGGGTTGAGCTCTCTGTCAACCCTTTTTTCTCTAATGCTTCATCTATCTTACGTCTTAAAATCGTATATCCTGGTAGTGTAGTTGGTAGTTTAATATCGTTTAAATCTCCACTATGGATACACTCAAATTCTTTACCAGAAGTAGAGACTATTTTCTTAAATGTCAGCCAGTATTGCCCTGCTATCTCATCTATTTTTCCTACGTCGTTATCTACCAAATCTACAGTTGCACCTACTGGTAGTACTATCTCTACACTGTCACCTACACACGTTTTGTCTTTACATCTCCATGTTAAACCATTTTCACCTACAAGTCCTGCAACTTGATGTGTTCCGTACTGTATAGAGAAAGCTTTTGATTCTGTGTCATTTTTTTCAAAAGGACGGCTTGTTAAGTAAGCATCTGTAAAACCACGGTTTTGTGTAGTATTGAGCTCTTTTTGATAACGTTTAGCATCAAAATCTCCTACATAATAGTCATCTATCGCGTGACGATACGCTTTAGTTACTACCCCTGCATAGTAAGGAGATTTTGTACGCCCTTCTATTTTTAAAGAGTCTATCACACCTGATTTTAAAATCTCATCTACATGTGAAGCCATATTCATATCTTTAGCATTCATGATGTATGTACCGATATCCTCTTCTTCATCGAGTCTAAAAGTAGTCCCACTCTCTGGGTTATGTGCATAGATTTCGTAAGGAAAACGACAGTCATTTGCACAACTTCCACGGTTAGGTACACGCCCTGTTTGAAGTGCTGAGATAAGACAGCGTCCAGAGTAAGCAAAACACATAGAACCATGTACAAAAATCTCTAGTTCAAGCTTTGGTAAATGGTTTTTAATTGCTTCACAATCTTTTAAACTAATCTCACGTGCAACGATAATACGTTCTACACCTAAATCATAATAGACTTCTGCATCCATCGCATTCATTACATTGGCTTGTGTTGAGAGGTGGATAGGTATATTTGGTGCTATCTTAGCTGCTACTTTTACCACACCAGGAGAAGAAACTATCAGTGCATCTGGCTTAAGTTCTGCTATTTTTGCTATATGGTTTTCATACAGCTTTATTTGAGAGTTAAAAGGAAATGAATTGACTGTGGAGTATACTTTTTTACCTCTTGCATGAGCATATACTATACCCTCTGCATAAGAGTCCATGTCAAACTCTTTACCTGAACGAATACGCAAAGAGAAAGTACTTGTCCCCCCATATACAGCATCAGCACCATAGTTTAAAGCTATCTTCATCTTTTCTAAATTACCAGCTGGTGCTAAAAGTTCTACTTTGTTTATGTTATTCATTTTTTTCCTAAAGTATCTGCATTTTCATAGATAGTCTAACAAAATGCTCTTGGGATATATCTATCATCAATTATTGAGCTTATTTTACCCTATTAGTAGTAAAAAGCAGTTTTTATGTTAAAATCTACCTATGAAAACTACAACAAGAATAGACTTACATAACCATACCACACGATGTAACCATGCAGAGGGTACTGTAGATGAGTACATACAAAGAGCCATAGAGTTAGGCATAGATATTTATGGTTTTTCTGAACATGCACCTATGGATTTCGACCCACATTACCGTTTAGGTTTTCATGAAATGCAAGCCTATGTAGAGGAGATAAAGAGTGCCAAAGTACGCTATAAAGATAAGATAAAGATACTTCTAGGCTATGAGGTTGACTATCTTCCAAACCACATGGATGAGCGTGTACTTTCAGCTAAAGTTGACTATCTTATAGGCTCTGTTCACTTCATAGACAAATGGAGTTTTGATAATCCAGAGTTTATAGGAGGATGGAAAGAGAAAAATATAGATGATATTTGGAAAGCCTATTTTGAAGCAACTGAAGCGATGGTAAACTCTGGTAAATTTGATATAGTTGGGCATTTAGATTTGATTAAGGTGTTTAAATACCTACCAAAACAAGATGTTAGAGTACTTGCCAAAGAGGTTCTTTTAGCCATTAAGAAGTCCAACATGGTACTAGAGTTAAATGCTGCGGGACTACGAAAACCCATCGGTGAGATTTACCCTTCACTCTCTTTACTTGAAGAGGCTTATGCTTTAGATATACCTATCACTTTTGGCTCTGATGCACACTCAGTAACACAAGTGGGCTATGCCTATGAAGAGGTTATAGCACTTGCAAAAAAAGTTGGATACACAAAAGCTGTTACTTTTCAAGATAGAGATAAAGAAATGGTTACTTTTTAGGCATAAATCATCATAGTACTAATTTTTTAATGGCTATAATAAATAGATAAATTAAAATTTTAGGAGAAACAATGGGTAAATTCGTAAATAACACAGAAGAGTTTTATAAATATTGTGAAGAAAATGAGGTTGAGTTTGTAGATTTCAGATTTACAGATATTAAAGGGACGTGGCACCATATTTCTTACCGTATGTCTGCGGTTGAGGCATCTATGATAGACAATGGTGTTCCATTTGATGGTTCTTCAATTGAGAATTGGCAACCAATTGAGAAATCAGATATGCTACTTAAGCCAGATGTTGGAACTGCATTTATGGATCCGTTCACAGCAGACAGTACAATTATTGTTATTTGTGATGTTTATGATATCTATAAGAATGAACTCTATGAGAGATGTCCAAGATCAATTGCTAAAAAGACACTGAAATATATGGAAGAGTCTGGTGCTGGTGATGATGCATTCTTTGGTCCTGAAAATGAATTCTTTATCTTTGATGATGTTCGAATCTGGTCAGGTATAAACCAAACAGGTTACAGAGTAGATTCTGAAGAAGGTAACTGGAATGACTCTACAGATATGGGTGATTATGGTAACATGGGTCACAGACCAGGACTTAAAGGTGGTTACTTCCCAGTAATGCCTATAGATACTATGGTTGATCTACGTGCTGAAATGATGCTTCTTCTTGAAGAAGTAGGTCTTGAAGTGATGCTTGGACACCATGAAGTTGCAATGGCACAAGGTGAGATTGGTATCAAATATGGGAATATGATTGAAGCTGCAGATAATGTACAAAAGTACAAATATGTTGTTAAAATGGTAGCACACCTTAACGGTAAAACAGCAACGTTTATGCCTAAGCCACTTTATGGTGACAATGGTAACGGTATGCATGTTCATCAGTCAATCTGGAAAGAAGGTAAAAATACATTCTATGAAGAGGGTGCATATGCAAACCTTTCTAAAACAGCACTTCAATACCTTGGTGGTGTATTTAGACATGCACACGCTGTTTCTGCCTTTACAAACCCAAGTACAAACTCATACAAAAGACTTGTTCCAGGATTTGAAGCACCATCTATCTTGACTTACTCTAGCCAAAACAGATCCGCTGCTTGTCGTATCCCTTATGGTGCTGGTGAGTATGCTACGAGAATTGAGACTAGATTCCCAGACTCTTCTGCTTGTCCTTACCTATGTTTCGCAGTACTTATGCTTGCAGGACTTGATGGTATTAAAAATCAAGATGTACCTGTTGGACCAATGGATATTGATTTGTTTGAGTTAACACTTGATGAGATCAAAGAGAGAAATATCCCTCAAATGCCTCGTACACTTAGAGAAGCACTTGAAGGTCTTCGTGGTGACTTTGAGTTCCTTAGACCAGTTATGTCTGATGAATTTATAAATACATATAGACTATATATGTTCGAAAGTCAAGTTCACCCTGATGAAGCTAGACCTACAGGATTTGAGTTTAAAACAACTTACTCTTGTTAAAACTTTTCGGGCTTCGGCTCGAAAACCTACTCTCTTTACTCCTCCATACAAAAAATTTATACTATATTATTTCATCTAATTAAGCTTAGTTATATTGTATCAGATATTAAAACAACTCTCCACTATCTTCAGATACTGGTCTTTTAGGTACATTTCTTTTAGGATGCAAAGGGTCATTCTCCTCTTCAACTTCTTCTTTTTCATACGCATCTATATCTATCGTTTCAGCTAATCCTATCTCTTTTTCAGGAGTAATCTCTTCTGTTTCATTATCTACTATCTCATCTGTTTGAGGTTTACCTACCACTGGTAAAGGAGAGTGTATTGTGTATATTTCACTCTTACCTTGATACTTCCCTCTAAATACACCTTGAGGTATGTCAAAAGTTCGTTTTGTATCTGGGTAGAGTTTAATAAGATTTTTATAGTAGTAAGCAAAAGCAGGAGCAGCAAGCCCTCCACCTGTAGCACCTCTTTTTCCTATGGGTCTATTATTGTCACGTCCAAACCATGAGATCACTTCAATAGTTGGAGAGTATCCACAAAACCATGCATCTACACTGTTATTTGTTGTACCTGTCTTACCTGCGAGTTCTATTCCTTTAACTCTTGCATTTCTACCTGTACCTCTTTTTACTACATCTTTCAAAATATCTGTCATAAGATAAGCTTGTTCTGGCGTAGTAAAATCTGCTATCTCTTTAGGACGTGTCTCATAGATAACTGCTCCCTCTAAAGAGACTATTTTACTTACTAACCTAGGCTCTATCATATGACCGCTATTTGCAAAAACTGAAAATATTTGTGCCATTTTTAGAGGACTTAAACCAAGGTTTCCTAAAGCAATAGACATATCTTTAGGAATATGAGGAACATCTAAAAATGCTAACCTTTTACGAATCGTGCTAACACCTAAATCAGATACTAGATTAATAGTTGCAAGGTTACGTGAATGAACTAAAGCCTCTCGTAGAGAGATAAACCCTTTAAAATCTCTTTCATAGTTTTTAGGTGCCCAAATTTTTGGTTTACCTTTATAGTAGTATTGAAATGTTCTTGCTAAATCAGTAAGAGGGCTTGCAGGGTTATAGCCCATGTCTAAAGCTGTCTGATAGATAAATGGTTTAAATGCAGAACCAGGTTGTCTTACAGATTGTGTTGCACGGTTAAAGGCACTCCTTTTATAGTCAGCTCCACCTACCATAGCCAAAATATCACCCGTCTTACTCTCTACTGCAACAAATGCCGTGTTAAGTGTAGAGGTTTTTGCATTCTCTTTGTATTTTTTTAACGCCTTCTTATAAGAAAAAGCAACAGCATCTCTAGCTATAGCTTGTTGTTTCATATCTATAGTCGTGTAGATTTTATATCCACCTGTACGAATATCACCAAGACGTCCTTTAAAACGTCTTAAGACTTCATCTACAATATAAGGTGCTATATTTTGGGTAATGGATGTTCTATAGACTTTAGGTGACTCTTTCACTGCTTTTAAATAATTATCTTGAGACAACCAGCCAATACTCTTCATACGATATAGTACATTATTTGCACGATTTAATGCACGTTTATAGTGTCTTAAAGGGTTATAATAACTAGGTGCATTAGGTAAGGCAACTAATATAGCTGACTCTTTGAGTGTAAGCTCATGAAGCTCTTTATGAAAATAGCCATTGGCTGCTGTTTTTACACCAAAGTAGTTATTACCATACGATATTTCATTAAGATAACGCTCAATAATATCTTCTTTACTCAACTCATGTTCTATCTTAAGTGCTAGTATCGCCTCTTTTATTTTACGTGCTAGTTTTTTTTCATTGCTAAGTATTTTATTTTTAATAAGCTGTTGTGTAAGTGTACTTCCACCCTCTACAAAACTACCTGCTTGTATATCTTTAACAATCGCTCTTAATATAGCATCAGGATTTACACCATTGTGTTCAAAAAACTTTGTATCTTCCATAGCGATGAGTCCCTCAACCAGCTGGCTTGGAAGTTCATCATAGCGTGCATAAAGACGATGCTGTTTTTTAGAAACATAGGCTAGTTTCACTCCGTTTCTATCTAAGATAATAGAGGAGGTTTCAGGTTTATAGTTTATGAGTTTATCTGCATCTAATGATATCTCTTCATAAGCATAAATAAATGCAGCAGTAAGTGCTATTGCAAATAGCATGATGAGGATTATTGAACCTTTGATTAAACTATTAAACACATATTACCTTTATCCTTTTGAGTTTACTATTGTACCGTGTTATGCCTAATTAGTGCCAACACGTGTCTTATCTTCTCTACTGATACATTTAAATTTAAAATCACTCTCATGATAGGCTTATCTACCGTTGGTTGACGAATTGCACCAACTAAATAGCCTTGAGACATCAAACCTTTTTGTATAAAAATAGTCTCTTCATTGTTAGGCATAACCATAGGCACGATAAGACTCTCACACTCTACCTCTAAAAGTTTCTTTACCATAGCTTGTCTCTCTACAATAGCACTCTTAAACTTTTTTGCTTTTTTCTGTATATACTCTATATTGACTAAAGCCAATGCCGTATCAAAAACAGAGGGTGCAGTTGAGTAGATAATAGGCTTTGCTCTGTTTTCTAAAAAACTGATGACTGTTTTAGATGCCAAGATATATGCACCATAAGAGCCATAGGCTTTACCTAAAGTCCCCATCTTAATATGTCTATCATTTATAGATATACCATAGTGTTCAAAAATCCCTAGCAAGGTATGTCCTAGTACACCTGCACTGTGTGCTTCATCTACTATGAGCAGTGCGTGTACTTCATCTGCTATGTCAAATATGGCTTTTTTACATAACTCACCACTCATGGAGTAAACACCCTCTACGGCTATAATCTGTCTTTTAGCAGGATGCTCTTGAAGCTTCATCCTTAAATCTTCTACATCATTGTGTGCAAAAGTAACCACTCTCTCACCTAAAAGTTGTGAAGCCATTACTCCACTTGCATGGTACTCTTCATCCATAAAAAGTACATCACTTTTACGTACTAAAGCTTCTATGAGTGACATATTGGCTAAAAAACCTGAACCTACTACTAAGCCCTCTGCAAAACCATTGTACTTAGCCATAGTCATCTCAAACATCCTATGTATAGGGTGATAACCATTGACTAGCATGGAAGCTTTAGAACTTAAAACGTGATACTCATTGACTAATTTTACTGCTTTTTTAAACTGTTTTTTATTGGTTGAGAGTCCTAAATAGTCGTTAGAGGCTAAATCATCTAATCTATCATCAAAAAGTTTACGCTCTCTAAAGCGTCCAGCTTTTTTAAGTGCTTTTAGTTCATTTTCATACATCTATTTAACCTCTTTACTTAACCATGGTAAAAGTATCTCAACCTGCAACCCCATAGCTGTACTCTCATAGCCATCTACAGATAAAATATACTTTTTACAAAACCCCTCTACCATACATCCACCAGCCTTACCTTGCCAAAGTCCACTCTCCAAATACGCCTCTAAGTCATCTTTGTCAAATGTATCAAAATGGTAATGTGTAGTAGAGATGTCAGAAAATGCTATCTGCTTTGACTTGTAGTGTAAAGAGGAGATAATAGAGATAGTAGAGCCACTTTGTATATTTAAAATCTCTCTTGCTTCTTCTTTACTCTTGGCTTTTCGTAAAATAGTCCCATCAGAAGCAGAGATAACTGTATCAGCACAAAGTAGAGGTATCTCTAGTCCAAACTCACGTAACGCGGCTTCCAATTTACCTTTGCTTGCCGTGTAAACAAAATTTTTAGCCACTGTTGTTCTAATCTGATCTTCATCATACTCTGGAGATTTCTGCACAAAATCAATATCAAATTTACCTAACAGTAATGCACGACTTTCAGAATTTGAAGCAAGGTGTATCATGGTATTCCTATCTATAGAGTTTTTAACACGCTTAGTTTCCACCCTCTAAAACATCACTTAAATAGACTTTAGCCTCTTCAAGTGCTGTTGTAATCTTCGAGGCATCTTTTCCACCTGCTTGTGCGAAGTCAGGACGACCTCCTCCACCACCACCTACAATAGGTGCGATAGACTTTATCCAATCTCCTGCTTTAACAGGTGTATTTTTAGAACCAGCCGCAAGCATAACTTTGTCACCCTTTTTCATGAAAAGCATCACGGCTATGTTGTCGTACTTGTTCTTCAACTCATCTATCATCGATTTAATATCTCCACTCTCTACTTCTTCGACGATAACATTTATACCATTTATCTCTACCGCACTTAACTCTTTTTGGTTTGCACTCATTGCTGAAGTAAGTTCACCTTTGAGTGTTTTTACTTGCTCTTTGAGTTTAGCTATTCCTGCGAGTGGATTGGTATTTTTTAGTTCCGTTTTGATTTGTATTAACTCTGTTCTTAAAGCAGTAACTGCCTCAACTGTAGCGTTACCACATACTGCTTCTATACGTCTAACTCCTGCACTTACACCAGACTCTTTTGTAATCATAAAGAGTCCTATTTGTGAAACGTTAGAGACGTGTGTTCCACCACACAGTTCAGTAGAGGCATCACCCATACTTACTACTCTTACTTCATCACCATACTTCTCACCAAAAAGTGCCATAGCACCAGAATTTTTAGCCTCTTCTATGCTCATCACTTTTGTAACAGAAGGGATAGCTCTACTGATTTTATCATTGACCCATGCTTCTACACGTGCTACCTCATCTGCTGTCATCGCTTGAGGATGAGAGAAGTCAAAACGTAATCTCTTATCATCATTGAGTGAACCCGCTTGAGAGATATGCTCACCTAAAAGCTCTCTAAGTGCCGCGTGTAGCAAGTGTGTAGCAGAGTGATGTTTCTCTATCTCTGCACGGCTTGTATCTACTACAGCTTCTAGCTCATCACCCACAGAAAGTTTACCTTCTACTTCAGATAAATTCATATCTAAAAACTTTTTAGTATCTAAGACTTTTGCATTACCTAAAGAGCCACTATCTCCAGTTTGTCCTCCAGACTCTGCATAAAATGGTGTCTTGTCAAGTAGTACCCAACCTTTACCATCTATACTCTCTGTCTCTTTAAACTCTTCATCTAAAAGTGCTAACACTTTTACTGAAGCTGCTGTAGTCTCATACCCTACAAATTCATTGAGGTTAAACTTCTCTTTAAGTGCTTTAAAGTCACCAGTAGTTGCAGCGTCACCTGTACCTTTCCAACCTGCTTTAGACTGTGCTTTTTGTGCATCCATCTTTGCATTAAAGGCATTCATATCAAGCTTTATCTCTTTTTCACGAAGCATATCTTCAGTAAGATCAAGAGGAAAACCATAGGTATCGTAAAGTTTAAATGCTACTTCACCATCAAATACATCGCTTGTATTTTTAAGCTCTTCATTAAAAAGTTTTATTCCCGCTTCTATCGTCATAAAGAAACGCTCTTCTTCTAGTTTCATAGAGGTTTTTATCGCTTCTGCTTTAGATTTTAGATAATCATATTGTCCACCCATTAACTCTACTAAAGTATCTACAAGCTTATACATAAATGGCTCACGTAACCCCAATAGATACCCATGACGAATAGCACGACGCATAATACGTCTAAGGACATACCCACGCCCCTCTTTGTCAAAGTTTACCCCTTGTGCTAACAAGAAAGAACAAGAACGTAAGTGGTCTGCTATAACTCTATAAGAGGCAGAGTTTTTAGCATCAAAATCATAAGGTGTACCTATAAGTTCACCTATTTTGTTTAAAAATGGCATGAAAAGTGAAGAGTGATAGTTGTTCGTCTGTCCCTCTTTAATAGCAACCACACGCTCTAGCCCCATACCTGTGTCTATACTTGGTTTTGGAAGTGGGTTAAGTGTGCCCGTTTCATCTCTAAAGTACTGCATAAATACCAAATTCCAGATTTCTAAAAATCTATCACCCTCTCCACCCATTTTGTCTTCAGGAGTGTTAAAGTTCTCTCCACCTTGGTCATAAAAGATTTCAGAACATGGACCACAAGGACCTGTATCACCCATCTGCCAGAAGTTGTCTGCATCACCAAAACGAACTATTCTCTCTTTTGCAATATGCTTACTCCACATCTCTTCAGCTTCATCATCTGAGTCATGTACCGTTACCCAAAGTTTCTCTATAGGAAGGTTTAAGTATTTCTCACTAGTAAGAAACTCCCATGCATACGCAATAGCCTCTTCTTTAAAGTAATCTGCAAAAGAGAAGTTACCCAACATTTCAAAGAGTGTATGGTGACGTGCTGTGTACCCAACATTGTCAAGGTCATTATGCTTTCCCCCTGCTCTTAAACATGTTTGAGAACTCGTTGCACGAGGTATTGCAGGGATAGGTGCATCCCCCGTAAAAATGTTCTTAAACTGTACCATGCCTGCGTTAGTAAACATCAATGTAGCATCGTCTGGTACGAGTGCAGAAGAGGCGATAAGCTGATGCCCCCTAGCTTGAAAAAAATCTAAATATGCTTTTCTAATATCCATGATAAAATTGTCCTGAAATAATGTTGTATAAATTGGAGATATTTTATCTAAAATGTGGTTATTGTGAGGTAAAGAGTACAAGTTTGTTTAGATTTTATTTAAGTTAGGCTAGTTCTTTGTACTCATATAGAGCAGAATATAATCAATTTTAAAATAAAGTTAATATTTTAAATCATTTAATTAAAGCAGGGTGTCGTCAATATACAACACTCTACTTTTAGCCATATTTTTCATTAAATCAAAAATTCACTTTCCCTTTTACTTCATCTGTTAGCTAAAACTAAATACCTAGATGCTTTTGTAGTTTACTCTCTACCTCTTTTAATTCACTCTTTGTCAATACAGTTAAACAATTTTCCAAATTTAATCTACTTATATCTAAAGTACAAAGTTCATTGATACATACTTCACTTTTTTGTTGTAGTTTATCTCTAGCCTCTATGGTCAACCTAAGACTTCCACCCGATATTTGTGTACTTAAAGGTATGAGTGTTACTCCTTTAAAAGCCACCTTGTTTATGTTTCTATTTGCAATATCATTTTGAATAACAAGTGCTGGTCGTACTTTACCAAATTCACTATGGTATTTTTTACCAAAATTAGTCAAGTAAATTTCACCTCTTTTCATTTTGAAAATTCCTCTGCAAAAGACTCTTCTATCTCTAAAAATTCATCATAATGCGTCTGCGATAAGGCTTTTTTATTTTCAAAAAGGTAAAGTTCATCTTCTATCTGTTCTCTTACCCTTTCATAAAGAGCATAGGGTAAAACAACACTTTTCTTAATATGTTTTTTTGCATCCTCCACAAAAGTAATCTCTTGTGGGTTTGTTATATATGATGGTTTTTTGACTACGTCACTTGAAGTTATTGTTATCATCTGTTATCCTACTACTTTTAAATACTATTATATCATACTATTTAAATTAAAGCTTGGTATGTAAGAAAAATATATTTTACAAATCAACAACATGTCCCTCTCACTTCTCCTATTAGACATAGATAGTATCTTGTAATATATGAGATTTAGCAAAAGATTTAAGGTACTTCTCTCTAGCCAAATCTACAGAGCGATTAAACTGTTGGGAGAGACAAGAGGCTAAATACCCCCTAAAAGAGAGATACTACCCTACCCCTCCATCTTCTCCCATAATGTCTTTTAGTATCTCATAGGCGTGGTTTATTGCCATGGCTATGGAGCCTCCTTTTGCATAGACTATGTCACCTGCTATGTATAGACCTTTTACGCTTGTCTCATATTTCTCATTTATGATGGGCATATTGTTTTCGTCTAGGTTCATGTTTGACTTTGTGAAGAAGTCAACAGGGGTAGTGCCACCTAAGGCGAAAATGACTCTATCGTAAATGGTGGAGAAGCCGTGGGTGTAGTTTACTTTTACTTTGCCCTCTGCATTTTCTAGTGACTCTATGTCTGTGCTATATCTAACTCTTAGTTGCTCTTCTTGGTCGTAGCGTTCTACCATCTCTTGGTTGATGTCGTTTATTTTGGAGAAGCTATCTCTTCTGTAAACTAGGGTTACGTTGTTTATGGTGCTGAGTTGACATGCGTACTCTACTGCTGAGTCGCCACCACCTACTACTAGGATTTTCTCATGTCCACGGCAATCATAAGGGTTATAGTTGACAAGATTTTTAATGGAAGCGGGAATCTTATAAGAGGGTTTGTTTGGTTTGCCCATTCTACCTATGGAGACTATGACATTTTTACTCTGAAAGTAACCTTGTGGAGTAACCACGGTAAAAAGCCCATCATCATCTTTAGTGACTCTGTCCACTTCACAGTTAAAGAGTGTGTCTATGGAGTCATGGTCAAGGAGCTTGTCAAAGTACTCTAAAGTACTCTCTTTTGTACCATCATAAAACTCAACATTACCCTCCATCTCTACTGTTTGACCTTGCCAGTCTTTGTCAACTCGTTTAGCGTCTTTGTAGTACTGACGTATGGTTTGAGAGTGGTTGTCTCCCTTTTCGATAAAAAGTACTTTTTTCATGCCAAAAAGTGAACCCTCAACAGCAGAAGCAATGCCACCTGGTCCACCACCAACGATGATAAGATTATAAAGATTTTCCATAATTTACACTCCTTATAGTTAAATAGGAACTATTGTAGCATAACGAAGATAAGATGAGATAACTTTAGAGTTGACAAAAGCTAAAAGAATAGCTAACATGTATAATAGATAGTAATAAAAAGGAATGAAAATGAATGAAATTATTTGTCCAAATTGTCATAAGGCTTTTAAAGTAGATGAAGCAGGATTTGCAGATATTGTGAAACAAGTGCGTGACCATCAGTTTGAAGAGGAGTTGGCCACCAGACTTGACCTCGCTCAAAAAGAGAAAGAGAGTGCTGTTAAACTAGCCGTTTCTGACCTTAGGGCTTCTTTGCAGAAAGAACTTGCCCAAAAAGACAGAGAACTCACCGAACAACTTTCAGCCAAAGAGTTAGAACTCTCGCAGATGGCATCTAAAATACAAAATGCAGAAACAAAGAAAAAACTAGAAATTTCAGATGCTCTTGAAAACATAGAAAAAGAGCGTGATGCACTCTTGCATGACCTCAAAACAAAAGAGGCTGAAAAAGAGAGTGCTGTGAAGCTTGCAGAAGCCAATGTAAAATCTGCTTTAGAAAAAGAGTTAGCCCAAAAAGAGAGAGAACTCTTAGAACTCCAAGCCAAAAACGACACAGAACTTGCTCAGATGAAATCTCAGATTAGCCATGCAGAAACACAAAAAAAGCTAGAACTCTCAGAAGCGACCAAAAGCATAGAAAAAGAGCGTGATGACCTTAAACATGATTTAGAGATAGAAGAGAGAGAAAAAGAGTTACTCGAAAAGTCTATTGCAGAGAGGTTTAGAACCCAACTTGTGGTCAAAGAAGAGACCATCAAAATGAAAGATGACGAGATAGAACGTCTAAGAAACTTCAAACAAAAACTCTCAACCAAAATGGTAGGAGAAACCCTAGAACAACACTGTGAAGTGGAGTTTAATAAGCTACGGGCTACTGGCTTTCAAAATGCCTATTTTGAAAAAGACAATGACTCTCGTGGGGGTACCAAGGGTGACTACATTTTCAAAGAAAATGACGAAGAAGGCAATGAAATCATCTCTATTATGTTTGAGATGAAAAATGAAAACGATGAAACCAGCACCAAAAAAAGAAATGAAGACTTCTTTGCCAAGCTAGACAAAGACCGCATCAACAAAGGGTGTGAATACGCCGTTTTAGTTTCGCTCCTAGAGTCTGACAACGAATTTTACAACACAGGCATAGTAGATGTCTCTTACAAATACCCCAAGATGTACGTGGTACGTCCGCAGTTTTTCATCCCTATCATCACTCTACTTAGAAATGCAGCGATGAACTCCATGGAGTACAAAGCAGAGCTGAACATGATGAGAAATCAAAACATAGACATTACCAATTTTGAAGAAAAAATCAATGCTTTCAAGACTGGCTTTGCCAGAAACTACGACTTAGCAAGTCGCAAATTTAAAACTGCCATAGACGAGATAGACAAAACCATCACCCACCTACAAAAGACCAAAGATGCCTTGCTGTCATCGGAAAATAACTTACGCTTAGCAAACAACAAGGCGGATGACTTGACTATTAAGAAATTGACGCGTGGAAATCCTACTATGAAGGATATGTTTGATGGGGTTGAGGGGGATTAAGATTATCTCCAAGAGGATAGAGGAATTGTGATGTTGTCAAGAGTATAGAAGTAATTGATATGTTAAATTGGTTACATGAGTAAAATCAAAAAAGGATAGATAAATATTATATCAGTATAAAGATAAAGGGAAGGTGTTTAATTTAGCACCTTGTATAAATAATAATATTAAATCAAAAAATATTTTCACAACAATAGTTGATAAAAATGGAACTGGAAAAAGTCGATTGTTAGAATCTATTATAAACGAATTTATAATAGATTCTGAATTAACTCATCTTTCTATTAAATATAGTCCTACTAATATCATAGCTGTATCAATAAGTCCATTTGATAAGTTTCCATTTTCTCTTAGAAGGGAAGAAGAAAATGAATATTATAGTTATTTAGGATTAAAAGGTTTATATAGTCAAGATTTCAGTAGGTCATATATGTCAAAAATTGTATATTCTTTAATTGAATCCATATTGAATGATTCAAATCGAATACATGAGTTAATAAATGTATTAAATTATTTAGGATATTCAGAAATTTTTGATTTAACATTTGAAATTGAACCAGAATGGCGTACTCTGATAAGAAAATATAATGAGTCTTTGGCTAATGACACCCATCAGGATATAAAAGAGTTATTTGTAACCCTTTTAAATAATCAACCTAAAAGAAGATTTTATAGATTCTTTTTTGAAAATGACAAAGATAGTTTAACAAATAATAATATTGATCATGCATTAGATATTTTATTCAAAATGCAAGATCTACAGCCACGTCCTTTAAGAGAATTTAATTTACAACTTACTAAGGAAGGATTAGTTTGGAGTCATGAGTTGATACAAATTAAAGATAATTTATTATTTATGTTAGATTCTGGAATTTTAAAACTTAAAAAGGTTGTCCTTCAAAAAAAAGACAGAGATGAACCACAATTAATCAGTGAAGCAAGTTCTGGAGAACAAAGTGTTATCATGAGTATACTTGGCATAGCAAGTAAAATACAAAATGGTTCATTAATTTGCATTGATGAACCTGAGATATGTCTTCATCCTAGTTGGCAAGAAAAATATATAGAACTTATTACACATACATTTAAAGATTATAAGGGGTGTCATTTTTTGATTGCAACACATTCTCCTCAAATTATTTCAAAACTAGAAAATCAAAATTGCTATGTTATGACTATGAATAATGGGAACCTTATAGAAGCTTCAAGTTTAAATAATAAATCAATTGATTTTCAATTAGCACATGTTTTTAAATCTCCTGGATATAAAAATGAGTATTTGACAAGAGAGCTTATCTCTCTTATTACACTCATAGCAGAAGGCAAAGGTCAAGAGGAATTGGCTAGTCCAAAAATAGAAGAGATACTTGCTCTAAAAGATGTCATAGATGATGAAGACCCTGTAAAAGAGTTAATCCGAATGGTTGAAAGTGTTAAAAAGGAGTTGAAGTAATGCTATTAAAAGCTGTGGAGTATGAGGGAGAATTACAAGATACAGTTAAAGCTTATACTGATTTAGATGAAACAAGTAAATCAGGAGATTATTGGGATAAAAAAGATGCTGATATTAAGAAATTAAAGAAACATATTAAACAGCATTATCTAGTAGTACAAGATTATACTTGTGTCTATTGTAAACAGAAAATTATTGTTACTCATGGTATGGCTTGGGATATTGAACATATTATTCCTAAAAGTCCATATCCTAAATTTTTGTTTGAAGAAGAAAATTTGGTTATTGCTTGTAAAGATTGTAATGGAACAAAAAAAAATAAGCATGTTTTAGTAAATAAAAAAAGAAAAACTTTTCCTAAAAATAGTAAAGACTATATTATTGTTCATCCTCATTTTGATGTTTATGATGAGCATATTGGTCGTTTAGCTGATAGTAAAATATATGTTGGAAATACACCCAAAGGTATAGAAACAGTTTTAATTTGTGGATTACATCGTTTTTTACCAAAATATGCAGAAAATTTATCTTTAGATAGTTCAAAAAGAGCCCAAGAATTTGCTAATACCATGAATGAAGCAAAGACAAAGGAAGAAACTTTTTTTATTATGGCATTGATGAAAAAGGATTTAGAACAAGCCATGAATAATATGCTTTCGTAGGTGTGACCGTGTCACACGCCAAATGATGGTTTGGATTTTACTAAATATAGGATCAGGTGATAACCATAACTTCTAACTATCTAGCCCTTACGGCAATAGTATGATTGTATACCTATTGCCTTATGTGGTGGGTTAAAACCCACCCTACAAGAGAAATAAATGATAAGAAACAAGCTATTATCTTATCAAAAAATAACACTTTTATGATATAAAAAACCAATTAATCTTATCATTTAAAGAAAAACGATACAAAACTTTAAGGTCATGTATCTACTCAAGGTAAAAGCATTACATACAAACTTTTTACCCCCCCTCCTTACGGCAATCTCCCCTATAAACTTAAAAGTATGACAATTTGCCATATTTTTAAATTATTATCGTTTTCTTGATTATAATAGACAAATAACAATAGGAGTTGTGATGAATGAATTGGTTCTTCAAGGAGAAATAAGTAGTAAAATTTTAACTTTACGTAGTCAACAAGTTATGTTAGATAGAGATTTGGCAGAGCTATATCATGTAGAAACAAAAGTACTTAACCAAGCAGTAAAAAGAAATAGTAAAAGATTTCCAAGTGATTTTTTATTTCAAGTCAATGATAAAGAAAAAAATGAACTGGTCACAAACTGTGACCGCTTTAAAATGCTTAAACATTCAACTGTAAATCCTTATGTTTTTACAGAAGAGGGTATCTATATGCTTGCAGCTGTATTGAAATCTGATATTGCTATTGAAGTGAATATCGAGATTATACGAACATTTAAGAAATTAAGAGAGTTTAGTAAACATTACAATACCTTAGCCAAGAAAATCATGGAACTTGAACGTAAAAATGATAAACAGTTTAAAGAGATATTTAAAAAATTAGATAACATAGTACAAGACACTCAGAAGACTGATGAGAAGATAATGGGGTTTATAAAGCCAGAGAATAACTACTATGAAGGATATGTTTGATGGGGTTAAGGGGGATTGAGATAGTGAAAGATTTAAAGCTTTTAAATTGAAAGAGTATTGTAGGGTGGGTCTGAAATACATACTACTGTCACACTTTTGCCGTAAGGGTTTGAGAAGTGTGGAGTTTGAAGCACAGTATTAGCATCACTTTAGACAATAAATATAACAAGAAATAATTGTGGATATAAAAAAAGCTAGTTTAGAAATTTTAGGTATAGATATTACAAATATTAAAAATAAAGAATCATTGGAAAAAGAGTATGAATTATGTAATAATATTATTAGAGATACAAATAAATCAAGACAAAATAATATTTTTCTATTCATTAGTATGGCTCTAACATTAATTTTAGGTCTGGTCAAGTATGCATATTTACTTAATAACTTCAATATTTTAGTAGGTATAGTTGTTGTTATTTTGGGTGGAGATGGTGGTATAAAAAGAAACTTAAAAATGTAAAAAGTTATTTATTGAGTCAAATTAGTAATTCCTGAATTAAGAAAAAATGAGCTTTGTAATACTATACTTTTTTAACCCTTACGGCAAAATATGACTGCATAGAGTGTTCCTTACGTGGTGGGTTTTAAACCCACCCTACAAGAGAAATTAAACTTTTGTGGTCGAAAGATTCGACTACAAAATTTACTAAAATACATAACAAACAATTTGACAAAATCATAAAAAGTAGCTAATATAATACTAATTTAAGTACTTAAAAGGATATTTATTATGACACAGATTTTATCGAACTACTCTGCTAGTATCTCTGAGCTTAAAAAGAGTCCTTCTTCTCTCATAGAGGAAGCAGGTGGAGAAGCTGTAGCCATACTTAACCACAACAAACCTAGTGCGTACCTAGTGCCTAGTGCTTTGTATGAGAAGATGCTGGACATTATAGATGACTATCAGCTAGCACAGCAAGTGAGAGAGAGACTTAACGATGGTAATGAAGGTATAAAGGTAGAGTTAGATGAGCTACTCTCTTGAGTTTAAACCCAAAGCTCTAAAAGAGTGGAAAAAGCTTGACCATAGCATTAAGCTACAGTTTCATAAAAAGCTTCAAGAAAGACTTATTACCCCTCATGTGCTACATTCAAAATTGAGTGGTTTTCCAAATGTTTATAAGATAAAGTTACGTAGTTCTGGATTTAGACTTGCGTACGAGGTGATAGATGAGAAGATTGTCGTGATGGTACTCTCTGTAGGTAAGAGAGAGGATAATGCCGTTTACAATGAGATAACCAAGAGAATGGAGAAGTAAGCAAACTTTACACATTCAACAAGCTCTATTGTTTGACAAACGGGACATTTTAGAGTATACTTAAAATAAAAGTATTACTATGACACAAGCTCAAAAAATAAGAAATAGAATTAATACTTTGAATTATAATGAAGAGTATAGTGCCAAAATTTTTGATGATGTAGCTAGTCAAGAAACGATTAAAAAAACCTTACAGCGTAGCCAAAATATAATTGCTAAGACTAGTACAAAGAAGTTTTATCGTTTATACCTTGAAGACGATAGGGGGATGGCTACTTACGCTACATTTGACAATGAAGTTAATGTTAAATTTAACCATAATGATTACACTTTTAATGCTTTTTGGCAAACATCAAAACCAAGTACCCAAAGTGTGTCGGCCGTCATTAGAAACTATCTTGCCACTATGGAGCCTCAAGACATACGAACACTATGTTTAAACTTTGGACGAAACAGGGTGAAGAGAGAACTCATTCTCAAGTATAAAGAGATGTATGCACAAGGATTTTTAAACATAAAAGGCTTGGAGATAGCACTAGAGGGTAGATATGATAGAAACCCTGCGTTCCTTGAGATACTAGGTATGATAAATGACTGTTAGCGTTAAGAAAGCATTAGAACGTATTAAGTCGCTTGAGATATTTAATAATGATGCAGGACTCTATTTTATAGGTGGTACGGCGTTGGCTTATTATTTGGATCATAGAATTTCTGAAGATATAGATATCATCTCTATAGAACGTTTATCTCATAGAGAGATTATCTCTATGGTAACGAGTATAGGTGGCATAAAGCTAAGAGATGAAAATGCTGTTGCTTTGCGTATGGCGGGTTTAGTTCCAGATGAGTATATGTTAAAATTTAATCTTGATGGTGTGAAGTTAGAATTTTTTAGAGCCTCTACGCCTCTACAAATTAAGATACTAAAAAGTGCAAAAGCTTCTATATATTTAGAAGGGACACTAAAGATATTGGATGTTAAGTCAATAGCAAAGCTCAAACTAATAGCCTTACTATCGAGAAATAAATCAAGAGACCTTTTTGATTTTAAAGTCATCTTAGAAGAAAACATTTTAACTGTTGATGAGATTATAGAAATAATAATTGAGACTAGATATAAATTAGAAACTATGGATAGTTTGTATAAATTTGTAGAAAATAGAGAAGAGCCTAAAGATGATGAAGTGGTTTATCTTGATGAAGAACAACCTATTAACTTGAGTTTTGAAGAGATTAAACTTGCTACACTCAAGGTACTAAATAGTTTTAATAGTAGAGGACAATCCAAATGAAAATTTTTGCTTTACAATCTCTTGTTGGAGGTTTTTTAGATGAAGATCTAAAACATTTCAATAAGATTTTTGATGATTGGTGTGTGCAGTTTGAGAGTATGGAAGATGCACAGCTTATACTAGATAGCCTTAAAAAAGATGAGCAGATTAAGATTGTGGAAATTACACCGCTTAGTTACCCGAAATACTTTTTCTCAAAACTACAAGGCATCATACACGCAACACGAGAATACGATGGAAAAATCATCTGCATCGTTGAACCACAAATGGGCATGAGCTTTCGCATTGCTATCTGTGACATGCAGACTAAAGAAGTAAGAGTACTTGCTAGTCGCTATAAGAGTTCACTAAGTGTCGAAGGTGCATTTGCCAATTTGTCTTTTGATTTGTAAGCCTTGCAAGTAGGTTTACACTCTCGTAGAAAATGGCATATAGAGTTATTTAGCTATCTCTTATCATATATTAGAAATATTTAAAGGATATAATCTCACACCCTCTAAATCATCCAATTTCTTATTATACTCCACACTCTTAGCTGTATTACCTATCTCATTATAATAATATCTAAGCCCTGCTACTATCTCTTTATTTCCTGTATGCTTTTTATAAATATTTTCCAATATCACTATAGCACTCTTCATATCATTTTTAGCAATTGCTACAGCATACACATAACTAAATCTTGCATTATTACTATCTAGCTCTACAGCTCTTTTTAGCTCTTTTATGGCTAAATCATTCTGCTTATTACGTACATACCAAAGCCCTAAAGAGTGGTGGAGTATAGCTATATTTGGTACGGATTTTATACCTTGTTGTAAAATTTCTAAAGCCTCTTTGCTCTTTCCTTTACTTAATAATAAATTACTATAGTTTATATAGGTTGGTACAAATTGTGATTGTAGATTTATAGCCTCCTTATAAGCTTTTATAGCCTTTTCATTCATCTTTCTATTTGAGTAAAATATTGCTAACGATAGCTGATACTCTGGGCGTTCTGCGTTATACAGTAGTATCTCTTCATACTCTTTAAACGCTTTTTCTAATATATCTTTATAGTGCTTATCTAAATCTTTGGTAGAGAAAGATGATAATTGTCTAGTGGCTTCCATTCGTACAATTTTAGACTCATCACTCAACATTTCAAACACTTTTTTAATCCTAAGCTCTGGAGGAAATTTTTCTAATGATTGTAATGCACTTCTTCTTATTTGTGAGTCATTATGTTTTAGAAGTTGTAGAGTAGTAGTATATGTCTGTTTTGAGGGGTAATTTCCTAAATATTTTGTAACCGTAGCTTTGGCAATATCAGGAGCGTCAGACATTAAGACACTATACAGATCTTTTGGTGCTTCTTTTTGATTTGTTCTGAGTGATTGGAGTTGATGAGCAAAATTTTGCTTACCTTTGGGAGTTTTACCATACCACTTTTTCATATGATCAGCAGACCATTTAGCACTTTTATCTTTGTGGCATAGATTACAAGCGTTTGGAATTTCTGGCATATCTACCGATATATCAGGTCGTGGAATACGGAAACTATGGTCATTTCTGCTATCAACTCCCATATATAACCGTGGAGGCATATGACAACTCACACAAGAAGCCCCAACGCTCCCTTTTTGGTGTTTATGATGTAATGAGGCTGTGTACTTCTCCTCTGTATGACACCCAAAACATACTCCATCTCCTGCCTTTTTACGCTTTAGAGAGTGAGGATTATGGCAATCACTACAAGTTACACCATTGGCATACATTTTACTCTGAATAAATGAGTCATAAACATAAACTTCATCTTCTATCTTACCATCTGCAAAATAGAGACTCTCTTCTAACTGTGCCGCTAAGTAGTGGTCATCAAATCTGTCTCCTGCTACAAAGTTATCATCTAACTGTGAACGCCGAGAGTGGCATTTGGCACAAGTTTCTATCTCATTAGTTTTAGATATATGGCTACTAAAACCTCTGTTTGATATATTATTATCTTTTGTCCATAAAATATGGTTAGAGGCAGGAGCATGACATGCTTCACACGATACATTTATACTATCAAAAGTGGTATGATACTCTTTAGTTTTAGCGTTATAATTTTTCTTTAAATTCGTACTATGACAATCTGCACACATATAGTTCCAATTTAGGTTAGGTCCACTCCAGTGAAGTACATCTCCAGACTTTATAACCTCATTTTGATGTATATGATACCATCTCTGCCCACCATCTTTTTTAGCCCTAGCATCCCACGCAATATCAGGTATTTGATACTTCCCATTTGGAAACTTTAGCAGATACTGCTGTAGTGGATAGATACCAAAAGTATAAGCCACCTCAAACTCATGAAGCTTACCATCTTCTCCATCTGTCTTAATATAAAACTTATCATCTCTCTTATAAAAAGAGCTTCTCACACCATTTAGCTCAAACGAACTACTGTTAAAATCCCCCACCACAGTTTTAGAGGTTGGCAACTTCATAGCCATATCGTGATGAGAACCCTCCCACTCGTTAAACTCTTTTTGATGGCAAGATTTACAAACTTTATCCCCCACATACTTTGGAGTGCTTTGGGCGAATATCTCTATGGATAAGATTAATAGTATTATTGTATTTTTTAGCATAAATCTCTTTTTATTTAAAATTTTAGTGACAAATATTTTTTTTGATTATAACACAAATTTAAATATATAGCCCTACTCTTTAAAGCTAAATTTAGTTAGATTTTCGTAGAACTTCCATCTAATATTTTTCTAAAATTAAACTAGTCTAGCCCCATAAATTTATATGTTATATGTTATATGTTATATGTTATATGTTATATGTTACAATATTAAATTATATATCTTTTAAAGGAATTTATAGTGCCAAATAATAAAAATACACTCATACTATCTATATTTATACTACTCTCTACCTTTGCAGTAGCAGAAGAGGGAGGCAGTGGGCATTATATGCCAGGGTCTATGTCATCATTTATTGATGGTGTACCTTCAGAACCCACTTTTATTACACGTTTAAATTACCTAAATTATAAAGCTTCTTCTACTATTGCATTCCCTAAAGGTTCAGGAGGCTTGTTAGCCCAACCTGATGCAACTATCAACGCACTTGGATTAACTGTTTTATGGGCACCTGACTGGGATATGGGCTGGGGAGACAAGTGGCAGTTTGCTATGTCTTCAACACTTTCTGTACTTCATTTTGATCTCTCGGGAGATTTGAATTTTCATGGAACAAGGTTTTTCCATAAGGAAGGAGACAGAACAGCCTTAGGGGATATAGTACTTATGCCACTCATGGTGAACTACAATGTAAATAAAGATTTAAACATCAATGCCAGATTGGGGTTCTATGCACCTACAGGTTCTTACAAATACGGTAGATATATTAACACAGGAAAAAACTTTTGGACGGTTGAACCCACCATAGGTATCGTCTATTTTGGTCAAGAGAATGGTCGTGAAGCTTCTCTCTTTTTGGGTGTAGATTTTAATGAAAAAAATGATGCAACCAACTACAAGTCGGGAACACAGATACACTTCGACGGTACACTCGCTCAGCATTTTCCATGGTTAGGTGGTATTTCAGGTGTTGGTGTGAGTGGGTATTGGTATAAACAAATTACCGATGATAGTGGTTCTGGGGCAACACTAGGTGATTTTAGAGCTGAAGCAGCTGGTGTAGGGCCTGTAGTCTCATGGATAGATAAAACAGGAAAATATGTCTTTGAAATGAAATATATTAAAGATGTTAAAAATGAAAAACGACTTGATGGTGATACTTTTTGGTTAAAGTATGTTATCAAGTTTTAATAAGGATAAATTTTGAAAAATAAAACACTTTTAGCTTTGGCTTGTCTTTCTGCTGTGCTAACAAACACATACGCAGATACAAATTCAGAGCTATCACAAAGAGCAAATGACCCTACAGCTTCACTTATGGCAGTACAAGTTATTGATAGCTATATATCGGATTTTTATAATACCCCAGAAAGTGAAACAGGAAATAGTATTTCATTGCGTGCTGCTTATCCATATACTTGGGGTAAAACCAAACATATACTAAGAGTCACACAACCCTACACAACAAAAAGTCCATCAGGAGAGTCAGGCTTTGAAGATATGACACTCTTTGATATGGCTCTCTACCCTGCATCTTGGGGACGCTTTGGTGTTGGAATTGTGGCGGCTGTGCCTTTTGCTGAGGGTAATAAACAATGGAGTGTAGGTCCTGCAGTAGGATTTGTCAATAATACCCTTGCCAAAGGTGTGAATATAGGTCTTTTTAACCAAAACCTTTTTCGCATAGCAGGAGATGATGGGCGTGACTATAGCAGAATGAGTTCTTTTCAACCTATAGTTAATTATTCAATCGGTGGAGGTTGGAATGTTGGTGGTGGTGATATGCAATTCATTTATGACTGGAGTTCTTCCCAATGGGTTTCTTTACCTATAGCGTTGCAAGTAGGAAAACTTGTAAAGTTTGGGAATTTACCTGTAAATATTTCTACACAATACCAACATAATTTTGCAGATGAAGTCAAACTTGGAAATGGATTATTGGCTCCAACATCTAAAGATACATTTACAATTACTGCAAAGTTTTTGTTTCCTAAATTTTAAAAAGGACATGATATAAAAACACTTAATAAATCACATATTGTTAAACTATCAATTATTGCTACCTTGGCACTCTCAACGCAACTTTTAGCACAAACAGATGCAGATAAACTTGCATCCTTGGAGAAGCATGTGCCAAGTAACCCTCTTAAAAATGCTTATTTTGGAGAAATACACACCCATACAGGACTTTCACTTGATGCACTGTTTGGTATGACAGCCACAGGTATTCGTGTACCTGATGATGCCTATAGGTTTGCCAAAGGTGAGGTTATGAGCGTTGCTGGGCAAAAACATTCCATAGGGCGACCTCTTGATTTTGCAGCAGTGACTGACCATGCTGAATACATAGGAGAGTCTTACTCTGCCATAACTCCAGGAGCACCTGGTTATGACTCTAAAGATTTACAAGAGTTGAGAAATGCCAAAACATACGAAGAGCAGTTGAAATGGTATGGTAAATTTTCCATCAATCAAAGGGGAAAAGATGGTCCCACACATCCTTCGTACTACGCAGGAGCAAAAACTACACAGAGTGCTTGGAAGATGGCTATAGATGCGGCAAAAGAGCATTATGAACCTGGTAAATTTACTACTTTTGCTGCCTATGAGTATTCATCGGTAGTAAAAGGTGGAAACCTTCATAGAAATATCTTATTTAGAGATATGAATGTTCCTGAGCAACCTTTTTCTGCTATTGAATCAACTGATGAGACAAAGCTTTGGGAGTGGATGGAACAACAAGAAAAAAAAGGTTCAAAACTTCTGGCAATTCCTCATAACTCAAATGCAGGAAAAGGCTTGATGTTTCCAAAAACATACCCAGATGGTAGAGCTTTTGATGAACGATACTTTTATTTAAGAAGTCATTTTGAGCGTTCTATAGAGATTATGCAAGCCAAAGGTAATTCAGAAGTGACTAAAGGTTTTTGGCCAAATGATGAAATGGCAGACTTTGAAAATGCTCCTAGTATAAAAAATTATTCCGAGAGAACACCAAAAAAAGAAAACTATGTACGCTGGGCTGTTATAGAAGGGTTAAAATATCAGACAAAGTATGGTGTTAATCCTTTTAAACTTGGTTTTAATGGGGGAACAGATACCCATAATAGTACCATGGGAGATGTATCAGAAGATAACTTTATAGGCTCTCATGGTTCGGCAGACTCTAGTGTAAAAATGAGAAGAGAAGGTGAGCTTCCTTCATGGATGATGGCAAAAGATGAAAATCCAGGTTCACTTACGGGAGTTTGGGCTGAGAAGAACACGCGTGGAGCCATATGGGATGCTTTTTATAATAGAGAGATATTTGCAACTTCGGGTACCAGAATAAAAGTACGTCTTTTTGCAGGTGAAAACTTAGCTAAAAACCCAAGTGATGCTAAGAAAATGGTTGAAGATGGCTATAAAAATGGTGTAGCTATGGGAGAAACCATTGTAGGACTCAAAAAAGCACCAACTTTTACTGTATGGGCACAAAAAGATGCTGATGGCGCTAACCTTGACCGTATACAAATCATCAAGGGTTGGGTAGATAAAGATGGAAAACAACAAGAGAAAATTATCAATGTGACATGGTCTGACAAAAGAAGTATAGATAAAAATGGTAAGCTACCTAAAGTAGGAAATACAGTTGATCTTAAAACGGCTAAATATACCAATGCCATAGGAAGTCCTATGCTTATGGGTTCTTTTACCGACACAGAGTTTGATGCGACACTGCCGACACTTTACTATGCCCGTGTACTAGAGATACCCACACCGAGATGGAGTACATATGATGCTGTAAGAAATAAGCTTCCACTCTTAAAAGATGTTCCTGCTATTATTCAAGAGAGAGCTTGGACATCACCAATTTGGTTTACGCCAACAAAAAAAATTAAAATAAAAAGGAATTAAGAATGAAACTAAGACTTAATATCGCACTATTTACATGTATGCTTTTTCTTGCATCTACACTACATGCCAAGGATAAGGCTAATACTATAGAAAAGAAACCTAATATTATCATTATTTTGGTAGATGACCTTGGTAATGCTGACCTTGGATACCGAGGCAGTAAGATAAAAACACCAAACATCGATACACTTGCCAAAGAAGGAGTGCAACTCGAATCATTTTATGCAATGCCTATGTGTACTCCAGCACGTGCAGCACTATTGACAGGGCGATACCCTATGAGAACAGGTTTACAATCTTTTGTTATTTTCCCAGGACATAAATATGGATTGCCAACAGATGAAACTACTTTACCTCAAGCACTTAAAGAGTCAGGATACAAGACGGCAATGGTTGGTAAATGGCACTTAGGTCATGCAGATAAAAAATATTGGCCACAAAATCGTGGTTTTGATCACTATTATGGAAACTTGGTTGGTGAAGTAGATTATTTCACTAAAGACCGTGGTGGCATTATTGATTGGCAGCGTAACGGTACATTTCTCAAAGAAGAGGGGTATCATACGACACAGATTGGTGATGAAGCGATAAAACTCATTGAAGAGCAAGACCCAAATAAACCACTGTTCCTTTATTTTGCAGCATTAGCCGCACACTCTCCTTATCAGGCACCTAAAGGTGGAGCAGAAGCCTATGAAGATATTTTTAAAGATAAAACAAAACAAATTTATGCAGCGATGATTACTGAGCTAGATGTACAGGTAGGACGCATCGTTGAAGCACTTGAGAAGAAAGGTATTCGTGACAATACACTCATCTTCTTTGCTTCAGACAATGGTGGTAAATTGGCAGGATCAGTAAGTGCCCCAGGAACAGGTGCATCTGTAACCCCACCAGCATCAAATGGTAAGTTCAGAGATGGGAAAACAACCCTTTATGAAGGAGGTGTTCGTGTCCCTGCTATTATGAACTGGCCTGCTAAACTGAAACCAGGCATTAACAATGAAACTTTACATATTGTAGATATTATGCCTACTTTCTTGAAACTTGCCGATGGTCATGGTGATGCAAAAAAACCTTTTGATGGGAAAGACATTTGGAATACTTTAACAAAAGGAGAAGCCTCTCCACATGAAGAATTACTTATCAATGCAGAGATATATAGAGGTTCTATTATAAAAGGTAAATGGAAGCTTGTTAAAATGGCAATATTACCAGGGAAGACAGAGTTATTTGATTTGTCAAAAGACCCATACGAAAAAGTAAATCTTGCAAAAGAGTTTCCAAAAGTTGTAGATGAACTTGAAGCACGTTTAGTTGCCTATGCAAAAGAACAAAAAACAAGTTTATGGTTCAAAGAGCAACGATCATTTATGGGACCACAAGGTAAAACAGCATTTGATCCAGGGTTTGACGTAAGTGATGGTGGTTTACCTAAAGAGAAGCCGGTATTTCCTAAAGATTATGAAGTAAGTAAATAAGGATACCCTTGTTAAAACGAATACTTCAAGAGCCTCTACTACATTTTTTGGTAGTAGGCTCACTACTATTTATATATCTATCTAACAACGACACCACAACCTCCCCTCAAATTGTTATAACAAAAGGTAAGGTAGAGCAACTCACAGCACAATTTACCAAAACAAGACAGAGAGAGCCATCTAAAGAGGAGTTAAAAGCACTCATAGATAATCAAATCAAAGAAAATTTAGCCTTTACTCACGGTGTGAATATGGGGCTTTTAGAAGATGATAGCATTATCAAACGCCGTGTACAGCAAAAAATAGAGTTTATGTTAAATGACTCCATAGCTGCTATTGAACCTAGTACTAAAGAGCTTCAAGCATACTTGGATAAACATAAAGATAGATACACTATATCACCTATTTATAGCTTTAGACATATCTATATCAACCCAGATAAACATCAAGATATAGATAATTTTATAGCAGAGCTTAAAAACAAAGATTTAGACAATCTCTATGGAGAGTTGGGTGATAGTATGATGATAGATAATCAATTTAAGAGTGCAACTACAGCCCAAATAGCAAGAGTGTTGGGAGAAAAATTTGCTAAAAAGTTAGATACTCTACCTCTACACAGTTGGCAAAGCCACATAAAATCAGGCTATGGAGAGCATTTAGTAATAATAGATAAAAAGACTCCATCACATATAGCTACATTAGAAGAGATAAATAGAGTATTAAGACGAGATTTTAGAGTAGATGCACAAAAAAGAGCTTTAGAAGAGTTCTACAAAGAGTTGAAATCACAATATATCATCAAAGTAGAAGAGCCAAAATGATACGATTTTTGATTTTTCTACTCTTTACCCAATCAATCATAGCCGATGAGATACGACCAGCATTTTTAGAACTAACCCAACAGAGTGAAACAAGCTATAGAGTATTGTGGAAACGACCAAGCCAAGGAGAGGCAAAAAGCACTCTAAAGCTAGATATACTATTTCCTAAAAGTGTCAAAATAGTAGGGGTCAAAAAAATTTCAAATACAAATAGCTCCATCATAGAGAGATACACCATAGAAGAGCCAAAAGGGCTAATAGGTCAAACTATTACCATAAAGGGATTAGAGACCACCTCATCAGATGTATTGGTTCGTTCACACTATTTAGATAAAGAGACAGAGTTCATAAGAGTCCTACCAGAGTCCCCACACTTTCAACTCACACATATAAGTGGTTTTATAAATCTAGTTTCAACCTATTTTATATTGGGAGTGGAGCATATATTAAATGGTTTTGACCATCTTCTTTTTGTTTTGGCTCTTTTGCTACTTGTGGGTAATATCAGAGTACTTATCTGGACTATCACAGCCTTTACCTTAGCACATACCATCACCCTAATGTTAGCCTCATTAGATCTAATACATCTATCGAGCAAAGCCGTAGAAGCAACTATAGCACTCTCTATCATTTTTGTAGCGGCAGAAATAGTTTATGCAATGAGAGGAAAAATACATTTAAGTAAAAAATACCCGTGGATCATAGCCTTTGGTTTTGGACTTATCCACGGTTTAGGTTTTGCGGGAGCACTCAAAGAGATAGGCTTACCCCAAACAGAAATAGTCCCCTCTCTCATCTTTTTTAATGTTGGGGTGGAGATAGGACAGTTGCTATTTATCTCTATAGTTTTGGCTATTATATGGCTAGGTAGAAAGGTATTTAAAGAGTACACCTATCAGATTAAAATGGCTGTGGCTTATGGTATTGGGGTTGTGGCTACAGTTTGGTTTTTGGAGAGGGTTTTTGGGTTACAATAATTTTTATATTTTGGGGCTAGACTAGTTTAGCCCCCCTATTTTAAACTACATTAGTAGTTCAAAGAAAAAGAGGGTGTTAGTCTCTTTTTCTTCTTTATAAATGCTTATTGTATTTGTTCACTTGCAGCATCTCTATCTGAGGCACTACGATATTGATATGTGATTACAGATCCTGTAGTTCCATCTGCATTGCTTATATTTAAAGAAAATTTTTCTCCATCATAATCATAACCCATATGAGTAAAGACTAAATTACGATCTCCTATAGTGTTAAGAAGTGTCATAGAATCACCATCTATACTGTAGGTTCCACCTACTTCTGATCCACCTACTGTACCACTGTAAGTTCCATCAGTATTATATGTTCTTACACCTGTACCACCATTTTCATTGGCAAAATATCTTGTTTGACCTGTAAAATAATTCTTCACAGCATCTACTAAAAAGAAATCTCTTGCTTTTTCCTCATCAAAATAAAGTCTTTGTGGAGCAGTATCGCCTACAGAAACAAGTATATAGTCTGCTTTTACATCTGTTACTGTAATAGTATCTACTTCACCTATCTCACTAGCATCACAACTATCAGAAGTAGCCGTAACAGTGAGTGTCATACCATCTACATTTATATTTCCATTTCCACTACATCCTCCATCTACCATTTCTATCCATGTCGATGTTGTCATGTCAGAAGAGAACTCCCAACTCTCTAAACTTTTAATTCTGTCATAAATAGTAGTATAAAGCGTTTTTCCTGAAAGTAGTGTTATTAGGTCTGTATCTGGATTATCGGGTGTAGATATATCTGTATTGAACTTCACTTCAAAAGCATCATCTTCTGACTCTCCTAAAATATCTGAGGAAGATGAAGGATTTTCTTTTAAGAAACCATGGGTAAACACCGTTACATGGTAAGCGGCTGTTGGGTCGATGACATTAAGTGATTTGGGAACAACCATCTCTAGGTTTACAGAGCTTACATTTGCACTGCTTACAGTCTCGTATACTTGTCCTCCACCATCATACCCTATACCTTTATAGACTCTATAGTAAACATTACCCTCATCATCATGAAAATTCTCTATGCTAAAAGTAGCATCACCTGCTTTAAAATAGACCCAATAATTATAATAATACTCAGCACTTGAAGGGAAATCTAATCCTGCTCTTTCAAATTGTAAATAGAGATTATTAGCATCTTCTGCCATTTTGATTTGTTTTATATCTAGCCCACTCATTGCAATACTATCAGATGAATCTGTATGGATAACGGCTACATTATCCCAGTCGGCACTACTACTAATCGTTTTTATAGGGATAATACTACCTGAAGATAGAAAATAAGCTCTAGCTTTAGCTTCATCAAAATAGAGTCTTTGTAGTTCTGCACCATTCACTCTTATTAACATATAATCTTCTTGTATTTCTGTTACTACTACAATAGAATTTTCATCTTCTTCAGAAAAAGTTATAGTCATGTCATCAATCGTAACACTACCTGTTCCTGTTTCACTGCCACCTACTAGCTCTGTCCATACAGATGTAGTTACACTTTCATTAAATGTCCAACTCTCCAATGTACCCATTCGTGTATAGATAGTAGTGTAAAGCGTTTTTCCAGAAAGTAAAGCTGTAAGGTTAGAAGATAATGCATCATCCATATGCTCTTGTGCATCTGTTTCACTTACAAGAGGTTTATCTAACTCCTCTTCCATTGTCTCATCAAATGCATCATCTTCTGGTGTTACTGTTACTTCATCTAAGTCAGAAAAATCCTCTGGGATACTAATAATGCCATCATCACTATCGGTATCTAATGTTTGAAGTAGTTGTGCTACATTTAGTGCAGCATCTTCATCTTCTGGGTAAAGTGTAGCAGGTGTTACTATGCCCGAAGAGGCTGTTGCACTACCAAGTACATACTCTCCAAGAGAAAACTCTACAGTATCTCCTGCATTACAAGTATATTCACCTTCACTGTTAGTTACACCCTCTGTTCCTGATGAACATGTGTAGTTTAACCCCTCTACATAAGTATCTATAAATTGTCCTGTTACTTTTGTAGTCTCATCAGTAGAATCACTATTACTAGATCCCCCTCCACATCCTGTTAGTAGCAATGTACTTAATACTATACTTGTAGCTGTTAATGTTATTTTATGTGTCATTTTGAACTCCTTATATATCTATTATATTAGAAAGTCATTTAAAAAATTATAAAATGACAAAGGTTCTAATCAACTTTTAAATAGTATCCTTGTTTACTATAGGAACAAAGAGGAAGTTCGGGTAGTTGTTTTCTTATACTATAAACTAGAGTACGCAGTGTAGAGTTTGATATGGTTTCAGTTTCCCATATATATCTGTGTATATCATCAAATAAAACAGTATGATTTAAATTTTTCACTAAAATTTCTAAAAGTTTATGTTGTCTTGCACTTAATTTTACGACTTCTTTATTATCGTAAAGTGTAGATATAGATAGAGAGAAAGTGTAAAGCTCTGTTATCACTATATTATTTGTGCTATCATTGTTCTTCTCTATTGATGCTTTATAAATTAAAAATCTTTTATAAGCAATTTGTAGAGCAATAATAATCTCTTTTGAAGTAAATGGCTTTGAGATAAAACCATAAGGAGACAACTCTAACACTTCATCTAACGTTTTTTCATCTGTATAAGCAGTAATAAATATAATAGGTATTTGATAGGTTTTTAGTATCTCTTTAGCTAAAGAGATACCATCTATATTACCTTTAATATTAATATCCATCAAAATCATCTCATATCTATCTGTTTGAAGCAGATGTAATGTATCTACGCTATTATCTACACACTCTATAGTTTCTACATTTTTTTGTTCTAAAATATCTCTCAAATATCTTTGTGTAATGACCTCATCTTCAACTATCATAATCTTTTTAGGTAGTGTCATTTATTTCTCACTGATGCTTATATTAATTTTAAAAAGCGCCTAAAAGTAGAAAACACAAGCATCATCATAATCATAATCAAAAGTTCCATCCGAATACTCATCACCATAAGTACTATTTATATTACCTGCATTAAAAAGCTCACATTCATAAGGAATACGATTTTTCCCATTATCTGTATAATCTACAATATAAATATAATCACTTCTATCACCATAGTCTGTACCATTAAGTCCATCAAAATTAAATTCACACTCTTCTCCAGGATAGAATGAAAATTCTCCATTAGGACGAGTATTATCCCAATTTCTCATAGACTCACAAATATAAGGAATACCACCATAAGAGCGTCCATCTTGATCTATTAAAAATAGTGTTGTTAAATCATCATCATAATAGTAATCATCACTTCCCCCACATCCACTTAGTGCTAATACTGCCACTATAGAAAAGGCTATTGTCATTAATTTTTTTATCATTTTATACCCCTTAAAGTTTATTATAGAGTATAACCAATAAATTGTTTAAAATTGTGTATCCTAAAGATTTTTTACAATAACTAATTCCATTTTCTTATTTTATTGTGACAAGAGACACATTGATTAAGTACTTTAGTATAGTTAGCGGTAGCACCATGTTTATGCCCTGCTGACATCTCACTTTGTACTTTATCTGCAAACTTCATAATATTATCTGACTGTTTTTTAGAAAACTTAGCACTATAATCCATATCATCTTTTTTAGAAATTTCAACCTTAGTTGCTGTCTCTTTGAGCTTGTTCACCCCTTTAGAAACCATCTCTTTATTATTATACAAAATACCTTTTTGTATTTTAGCCATTGACATTTCCATCATTTGCATATCTTGTATTCTGTCTGCATCACTGTAAGCATGAAGTGTCATCGTACCTATCGTTCCCAATGTAAGTAGTCCAAGTATTATCTTTTTCATCAATTATCCTTATGTAGTAATTTTATTTTGATATAAAGATTATATCATCTTTTTTAAAAGCATAGCTATTTTTTGACTTCCCTCTGTTTCTACAATATCCATAAGTCCTTGACTCATCTTCTCTAAGTTATGCGTAAGTAATGCGTAAACTTTCTCTTTGTCTATCTCATCTTCTCTCATAAGCCATGCTAACTCTTTTTTGACTAAGAATTGTGCATTAAAGTACTGATGGTCGCTTGCAGCATAAGGGTATGGTATGTAAAGTGTAGGAACAGCTGAGGCAGAGAGTTCCCAAAGTGTAGAAGCCCCTGCTCTTGCAATAGCTAAATCTGATTTTTTCATATACTCTGCAAGTTTTGTTGTAAATCCAAAGACTTCTGCTTCAATATTTAACTGTTTATAGGCTTCTTCTACCTTAGCTATATTTTTTTCACCTGCTTGATGAATAATCTTTATCCCTCTTTTTTGAAGCTCTGTTGCCATCTCTAATGCTAGATTATTGATAGCTAATGCACCTTGTGAGCCACCTAAGAAAATAATAGTTTTCACATTATGACGGATACGTGCATTCTCAAAAAATACATTTTTAATAGGATACGCTTTAATAGGACTCTCTTCAAGATACGAACTTATAAACGCTGTAGCGTATGGTTTTAACATTTTATTGAGTGAACCCAATGCTGCATTTTGTTCATGTATAACCAATGGTATATGTAGTATCTTTGCTGCAAATGCTGTAGCTGCGGAGGAGAACCCTCCTACAGAGAAGACTACTTTTACTTGGTACTTTTTTAAAAGTTTTATCGCTTTTAGTGTGGCTTTAAAAAGCATAAAAAGTGATTTTATTTTACCTAAAGCCCCTTGATTTACTACCCCACGTGTTTCAAAAAAATACTTTTGTGTAAAATCCTCATCTGATTCAAACCACTGTTTGTCTTGACCTTGTGTAGAGCCTATGTAGATAAGTTCTTCACCTTTGAGATGCTCTTTTACTGCTTTTATAATAGCGAGGTGTCCACCTGTACCTCCTCCTGTCATTACGATACTCATATAACTCTTCCTTTACTGTCTCTTGGTACTTTTTTTGAAATCATCAACACAAATCCTATGCTAATACATGAAGCTAAAATATGTGATCCACCATAACTTAAAAATGGTACAGCTATACCTTTAATAGGTGTAATACCTGAAATACCATACGCATTTAAAATAAAAGCAAAAGCGATTAATAGTCCAACACCTATACTAAAAAGGTAATAAAGTGGTGTTTTTACTTTAGCTGCAACAAGAAAGATACGATAGACTATAAGCATAAGTGTAAAGGAGACAAACACTAACCCTAAATACCCTAACTCTTCTGAAATACCCGCTAGAATAAAATCTGTATGTACTTCAGAGAGATAGCCTAATTTAAACTGTCCATTACCTAAACCCTCTCCTATAAATCCACCGTTGTGTATGGCATTTAAAGAGTTTGATATCTGATACGGCTCTTTTACTGCTTCAATACGAAGATTTTGGAGTGATTCAAAGGGGAATATGGAGAGTATGTTATCTTGTACTGTTCCCCACCAACTCTTTATCCGTGCCAAACGGTGAGGTGCAACAAAGATAAGTCCTACAAAAGCTACAAATGCCGCAGCTATAAGTGTAAAAAAGAACTTTAATGAACTCCCTGCAAACAAAAACAGTACTACTAACGTACCACCTAAAACAACAACCTGCCCCAAATCTTTTTGGACAATGGCAATAAGAAGAACAATAAAGAGGAACATCCCCAAATAAGGAGAAAATGTTCGTATCTCTTCTTTAAAAGTCATACTGTGTTTATTTTGTAGTTTTCGTGAAAGGCTCCATGAGAGGAAAAAGACAAATCCTACTTTAAAAAACTCCACTGGTGCAATAGATGCAGAACCTAACTGTATCCACCTTTTTGCCCCTCCTACTGCTTTAACTAAAGAGTCTGGTAAAAACTGCATCACTATCATCAAAATAAAAAAGAGTATAAAAAGAACAAAACCTGCTTTTACAAACCATGTATCAGGGTCTAGTTTACTCAATATAATCATTACAATTAACCCCAAGACAACAGCTACACTCTGTCTCATAAAGAAATGCAAATCAGAAAAATTAAAATAGAGTACCGTATAAGTGGAGAGAGAATAACTCATAATCAATGAAAGTGTTAAGAGTGTCATTACTGCAAAAAAAAGTGTTTTATCTATCATCTTATATTTTTAACCTTTCATATTTTGGTTTAAACTTCATATTAAAAAGTATTTTATCCAATTTATAGATAAATTTGTATAAAATGAGGAAAATTAAATGAGGAATACTACATAAAAAATGCAAACTAAAACCCCAAATCAGAGAGAAAAGAAGGTAAAGCTTCTTTTTATTTTCTTAGTTATTGCTGTTATACTATTTTTATTTTCTATCTTTAAAACGATAACTTCAGATAGACGTATCCCAAGTTATAGCTCCACTATACATGACCGCTCATTTCGTGGTAGCATTATCTCCGCAGATAACTACACACTTAGTCGTTCAGAAAAAACCTATAAAGCTATTATCTGTGGGGCAAGTATTCCTCAAAATAAAAAAGAGGTCTTTGTAAAACTTTTTAGTATTTACAGCGGAATTACCGAAGAGGAGATATTAAAAAAATTTAAAAAAAATGGAAAAGAGATTAAAGGTAATATCACACTTTCCAATAATATTAGCTCTAAATCAGCAATGCAACTTAAATCATTGGCCTACAAATTACGAAGATTAGGTATATTTCAATGGGTAAAAAATCGCAAAGGTATTGATGTTCTTTTTGGCTTAGATATTATAGAAAATGGTGAAAGTAGAAGATTTCCTCTTAAAGATATTTTAAGTCCTATTCTTGGATACGTTGGAGATAAATGCGATGGTAAATACTCAAGACCTGAGGGTATGAAAGGTCTTGAACGTCATTATGAAAAGCATATCACCTCTAAGAAAAATGGTTATTTTAAGGGTAAGAGAGATGTAGCAGGTAATGTCATACATGACAAAAATAGTATGAAAATTCAACGTATAGATGGTATGGATCTGCACTTAAATATCTCCCTAGATTTTCAACGTAGAGTTGAACTGATGATAGATCAGATGAAAGAGAGTATCGATGCACAAGAGATTATAGTTGGGGTTATGGAGAGTCAAACAGGCAAGGTACTCAGTTTGGCTAGTACAGAACGTTATGATCCTGAAAATATAAAACAAAAAGATATCGCTGCACTAAATCCAAAGTTTTCAGAGTACCCACATGAAGCAGGTTCTGTTATTAAACCTCTTACTATGGCTATTGCTTTAGAGCATAAAGTTATTACCCCAAATACATGGTTCAATACCCACAACGGTAGATTTAAAATAGGGCAGAAACGCACCATTACAGATGACCATAAATATGCATCACTTACAGCTACGGATATTATTGTCCACTCTTCAAATATAGGGAGTTCTCAAGTTTCATGGAGGCTTACAGGTAAAGAGTTTAGAGATGGTTTATTAAAGTTTGGTCTTGCTCAAAAGACTGGAATTGACCTCTCTCGTGACCTTCCAGGAAGTATCAAATCTCTTCGTAAACTTAGACATAAAATGCACCGTGCTAACAGCTCTTATGGTTATGGTATGCTTGTTACCTTTGCTCAACTCTTTAAAGCCTACAGTGCTTTTAATAATGACGGTATAGCAGTCACACCAAGAATTGTCAATTATCTACAAGATGCAAAAGGAAGACACTATACCTTAGAACCTAAAATAGGCGATATGCAAGCTGTAAGTAAAGAAGCAGCAAATGAAATGCATGATATTCTTTTAGAAGTAGTCAAACGTGGTACAGGAACTAAAGCACAGTATGCTGGTCTGGAGATAGGAGGGAAAACAGGAACTGCACATATTGCTAAACATGGACGATATATTCATGAATACCACAGTAGTTTTTATGGTTTTGCCAATGATAAAAAGGGTAATAAATATACTATTGGTGTTTTAGTCATTAAAGCCAAGAAATATAGAAAATACTTTGCTTCACAGTCTGCTGTACCTACCTTTAAACATATCGTACATACACTAGTTGACCTTAACTATTTGATACCAGACAGTAACCTAACAGAAAAGATTCAACCGATAATTCCTATAGAAGTAGAGAGAGAAAATGAAGATATATCTTTGGGAGAAAACTCTATATATGAAAATGTTGTAAATGAAAAAGCTGTAGATGAAAAGCCAATAGAGCATTTAAAAAATCACTCTATTCAAGAGCTATTTAACATTAAGAAAAAGCCTTATGTGAAACCTACACCTAAACCTAAAATAGCCCCTAAGCCTAAAACACAACACTATGATGAAGAGCATTATGATGATATGTTTTAAGTTTATAAGTTAAGAGGGCAAAACTTTAGTTATGCCCTCCACCTTGTTCTGTTTGTGGGTACTCTGGATGACAGAAATTATACCCTAAAGCATCATCTACAGAACAACATCCATCTGCTATACCCATATCTTTAAGCCCTTGATCAAAAGCCCAATAGTGCTTATAACTTCCATTACGTAAGAAATCAAAAATATCTAAAACATCACTTGCATTTGAACTCTCTGCAAGTTCCATATATTTATCTAAGTCTGTAATATCAACCACTTCTACCATACACCCTACTTCTAAAGCATCTTTTTCTGATTGTGTTCCTTTACTGTAAAGTAGGTTATAGAGATACTGTACTGTATCTACAGGGTACGTACCATCGCCTATGTTATCTATGCTATAAGAGACTTCTGTATCTGGGTACTGTGTCATATTGAGGTCATACTTTATAGCCAACTCATTGACGGCATCTATATGTTTTATTTCTGAGTTTTGTGCTATATTTTGAAGTTGTTGGACTTCTTGAATTTTATAGATATTTGTATATACATCATAAGCTAAGCCCTCTTCACTATACATGTAAGTGATAGAGTCTTTAAGTGCTTGGCTGAGTGTTGACATCGGTGCATTGATTGCATCTTCTACTAATGCTTTAGAATTGCCATTACGGTTTCCACTGCCATTGTTGTTACTATCTCCACCACAGCCTACTATTATAAAAATAGTAAAAAAGGAAACCAGAACTATTAAACTTTTTAAATAGTTATTTTTCATTATATTACACTCCATGTTGATTTTTACTAGTATATCAACTATGTATGAAGTGAGTATGAATTTACATTTCTCTTACACTCTCTTCATTGACTAACCATATAAACACTACAGGGATAAAAACTAAAGTCATAAATGTTCCTACGATAAGCCCACCTATAGCTACAGCACCTAGAGGTGCTAATCTCTCTAGTCCTATGGCTGCACCTTGTGCAACAGGAAGCATACCTGCTGAGACTGCGATGGCTGTCATGAGTACAGGTCTTGTACGGATTTTGATAGACTCTAACATCGCTTCTCTTTTACCCTTTCCTGCTTGTATCTGCTCTAGGGC